>CAIPMW010000025.1 GCA_903866255.1 uncultured Chlorobiaceae bacterium
AAGAAATAATTGTTGAAAAGAGGCATAGGGCGGCTTTTGGTCGTTGCGCAGTAGATGAGATCCATACGCCAAAGCAGCACGATCATGATGAGAGCGGGCATCTATGCTTGTCGGGGTGACGACGTTTGATTAAACGTGCTCAATAGGGGTGTGATTGGAAATTTCGGAATTGGTGGTACATAAATCAGCCAGCGAGAGGTGGTGAACATTATCATTGCCGGTAAGGCGCGCAAAGTCGCGAAGCTCTTCGGTGACGGCTTTGAAAAAGTTTGCGACGCGGAGAGCGGATATATCGACATCAAGACGGGCTCGAAGGGCCGGATCCTGTGTGGCGATGCCGACGGGGCATTTGCCGGTATTGCAGATACGGTACTGCTGGCAACCTGCCGCCATCATGGCCGCAGTCCCGACAGCGATGGCATCGGCCCCCATTGCCAGCGCCTTGGCAAAGTCTGAAGAGAGGCGCAGCCCGCCGGTAATGATGAGAGAGACGGTATCGGCCCCTCTCAAGTCAAGTATTTTTCTTGCTCGTGCCAGAGCGAAAATGGTTGGCACTGACGTAGCGTTTTTGACAACCTTGGGAGAGGCACCGGTTCCACCTGCCCGACCGTCGAGAGTGATGAAATCCACGCCCGCAGAGAGTGCGATATCGATATCTTCTTCAATATGGCCAGCCGCAAGCTTGATGCCAATCGGTTTTCCGCCGCTTCTTTGTCGTAAATCATCGACCGTGGCTTTCAGATCCTCTTTTGAGCGGATATCGGGGAAGTGCGACGGGCTGATGATATCCTCCCCCTCTCGGCATCCCCGGATTGCAGCGATTTCACGGGTGACCTTGTTTCCCGGAAGATGCCCGCCCATTCCCGGTTTTGCAGACTGTCCGATTTTGATTTCCACAGCATCGACCAGCTTCAGGTTCTCGTCGGTAACACTGTATTTGTTGGGAACATATTCAAAAATATAACGGTAGGAGGCCGCAAGTGATTCTGGCAGAATTCCACCTTCACCCGAGCACATCGCTGTTTTAGCTTGCGCGCTTCCTTTGGCAAGAGCAAGCTTTGCTTCTCTCGACAGCGCGCCGAAGGAGATATGGGAGACAAAAATCGGGGTTTCGAGTATGAGGGGCAAGGCGGCAGCGCGGCCAATCAGCGATTGTGTGACAACCGGTTCGCTCTTGTTGAGCGGTATTTTTGCAAGCTGGGCACCTTTAATGAGAATATCATCCCAGGAAAAGGTCGGAATGCGGCTCCGCATCGGTTCGATAATCGACTTTCCGGTTATGGCAAGGCGGTGAATATCGGCCATGTTGACCTCAATATCGTCTGAAGGCCGTCGCCATTCTGTGAGGTACTCTTTTTCCGCATCTGTTTGAGCGCCAATTGAGGCAGCGGCTGGTGGCCTGGACGCTACAAGGGTGAAACTCTCTTTACCTGAGCCGCAGAGAGGGCATCTCCACTCCTTCGGAAGAGCCTCCCAGACGACGGATTCATTATGTTCATCGTAAAGATACAAGCAGATCCCACATTGCCATGTTGCCATAAGAAGGTGTCGATGAGATGATTACTGCATAAGTCGATTGATCGTCATAATAGAAATTTTTCCGGATTGAGAGCAGGAGACGAGCCCTCTTTTTTTCCGGCATATCAGCGCTGTCTGCCCACAAAAGAGAAACGGAAAAGTCAACGGAACATCTGCAGGCAGGCGACAAAGAATGTCAGACCGGTTCAATTGGTAAGGCAATCGTTGGCGGATGCGATAGAACTGGTATGATGGCCTATTTTGCAGATAGTTTTTGGTATATTTCGCCGTAAAGCTTCAGTACTTGTTGGTTTTGTGGTACGTTACAAAAGGTGAATTTCTGTTACACGTTTTAATTTTATACTTTAACCAGTGATATGGGAGCTTTTTTTATACCAAATCGCTCAGTTAAGGATTAGATGTTTCTGCTTCGCATGTTGCTGCACATCTTTGAGCCATCGGTAAAGTTATAATGATTTTCACTCAGTAAAAACGTCATCAAATTAATCCAAAACATGGACGCATTCTGGCTTTCCCTTGTCATGATTTTCCTCGCTGAACTTGGAGACAAGACACAGCTTGTTGCCTTGACACTTGCTACCTGTTACAGCAGCAGTGTGGTTCTATGGGGAATTTTCTGGGCGACACTTGCAATTCATGTTTTTTCTGCTGGTATTGGCTGGTTTATCGGCGACAAGCTACCGACAGACTGGATAAAATTTGTTGCAGGTATAGCGTTTATTGCCTTTGGTTTCTGGACACTTCGCGGAGACACACTTGATGAGGACGAAAAAAGCTGCAAAACGGGCGTTCACCCCTTTTGGCTGGTCTTTTCTACCTTTTTCATGGCCGAGCTTGGAGACAAAACCATGCTTTCCACCATTACCCTTGCGTCAACCCATCCGTTTTTACCTGTCTGGCTGGGCTCAACCATCGGAATGGTTATTTCTGATGGTCTTGCAATTGTTGCAGGTAAAATACTCGGTGCAAGGCTGCCCGAAAACATTATTAAAATCGGTGCAGCCGTGATCTTTTTCCTTTTCGGAATGTTCAGTATGTACGAAGGTGGCTTGCATTTTGCGCTTTACCTGTGGGGAATTGCGGCTGTGTTTATTGCTCTAACGGGTTATATCTTTCTCCGTAAACCGAAATCTTGATCTCACTGATGGTCTGGTGGCAAAAAAGACTCCTGTACCAGCGATCATCATCACAAAACAAAGTACCTGCCCCATGGAAAAGTTCAGCAACACGAAGCCGAGCTGGACATCAGGCTCGCGAAAAAATTCGATAAAAAAGCGGACGAATCCATAACCAAAAAGATAGATGGCTGAAAGAAATCCGGGAGAGACGTTTTTTTTGCGAATCAGCCAGAGGATAACAAAAAGCACAATGCCTTCAAAAAAAGCTTCATAGAGTTGCGACGGGTGTCGGAGTTCGCTGGAGGGAGCAAGCGGAAAATACATGCCGATTGACGATTCAGTTACTCGCCCGTAGAGTTCACCGTTGATAAAATTCCCGATACGACCAAACATATAACCAAGGGGAATGGATGGAATAAAGAGATCAAATGTTTCAAAAAAACCTTTTTTCCTTGACCTTGTAAAGGCAAGAAGAGCCACAATAACTCCAATAACTCCGCCATGATAAGACATGCCGGAAATGCCGGAAAAATGGCATCCTCCTGGAGATGAACTCCAGGGAGTAATACTTCCGAGCGGGTCAGAGATGAGAGAGTTTGTGCCATAAAAGAGGATATAACCAAGACGTCCACCAAGAACCACGCCCACCATAGCCCAAGTCAGGGCATCTCCAATAAAGTCAGGGTCAAAAGAAAGTCTCTCTTTGTCGATGCGATAGCGGGTAAGGAGATAAACGACAGCGAAGGCCACGATATACATCAGTCCATACCAGCGGATGGCAAATGAGCCGAGAGAAAAGATCACCGGATTTGTATGCGATGGGAGATGCTGCCACCAGAACAAAAAAGAGGTCATGAAAAAGTTTATAATATAATTGTAAGAAATGAAAATTTAGTTAACTTAAAATCTTGCACTTTTCGCTCGATAGATACTACCCATAAACATCCAAATACCGAAAGTATGGCTAAGATACTTGAAGGGCCAGCCATGAAGTTATTCAACAAATGGGGCATTCCCGTGCCAAATTATGTTGTTATCATGGATCCCGACCGCCTTGCGCAACTTGGGGAAGCTAATAAATGGTTGAGAGAATCAAAACTCGTCGTTAAAGCGCATGAAGCGATCGGCGGGCGATACAAGCTTGGACTTGTCAAGCTTGGACTTAACCTTGAGGGAGCTGTTGACGCGGCAAAAGAGATGATTGGACGCGAGATAGGCACATCTGTGGTCCATCAGGTTATTGTTGCTGAAATGCTCGACCATGACGAGGAGTACTATCTCTCCATTGCTGGCAATCGCGATGGCTGTGAACTGCTTTTCTCAAACAAGGGTGGAGTGGATATTGAGGATAACTGGGATACCGTCAAGCGGATCTTTATTCCCCTTGATGAGACGCCAAGTATTGAACAAATTACTGAAGCAGCTCTGGAAGCTGGCTTTATCGGAGAAGTCGCCGAGCGCGTTGCAAAAATTGCATCACGCCTTATTCTCTGTTTCGACAACGAGGATGCACAATCAATCGAAATCAACCCGCTTGTCATACGCAAGAGTGACATGCGATTTGCTGCGCTTGATGCGGTCATGAATGTTGATTGGGATGCCCGTTTCCGTCATCCCGACTGGGATTTCAAGCCGGTTTCAGAAATCGGTCGTTCCTATACCGAGGCCGAGCAGCAGATTATGGATATTGATGCCCGCATCAAGGGATCGGTAAAACTGGTTGAGGTTCCTGGTGGAAATATTGCTCTGTTGACTGCAGGAGGCGGCGCTTCGGTCTTTTATTCTGATGCTGTGGTAGCCAGGGGTGGTTCTATTGCCAATTACGCAGAGTATTCTGGTGATCCGCCGGACTGGGCGGTTGAAGCACTGACTGAGACCATCTGCAGACTGCCAAATATCAAGCACATTATTGTCGGGGGTGCTATCGCCAATTTCACTGATGTCAAGGCAACCTTCAGCGGAATTATCAATGGATTCCGTGAGAGTAAATCAAAAGGGTATCTTGAAAACGTAAAGATCTGGGTGAGGCGAGGTGGACCGAATGAAAATCAGGGACTTGCAGCAATGAAGCTGTTGCAGGAAGAGGGTTTTGATATCCACGTTTATGATCGCAGTATGCCTATGACAGACATTGTTGATCTGGCCTTGAATGCGTAGGTCAGGCAATGTCGCAGGAACGCCCAAAGAGAAACTTATAAATTATTAAACCGTAAAGAATCGTGAGTATTTTAGCAAACAGGGATACACGAGCGGTCATCATTGGCGGTGTTGCTGGAGTGAATGCTGCAAGGCGGATGGCCCAGTTTGACTTTCTGGTCAATCGGCCTCTCACTGTACGGGCTTTTGTCTATCCTCCGGAAGAGGGTCAGCAAAAGGAGATATACCGTGGTGGTGAACTAAACAATGTTACCGTCTATTCTTCGCTTGGAAAAGTGCTTGAAGAGAATCCTGAAATTAATACTGTTCTTATCTATATCGGGGCTTCAAGAGCATACCAGTCGGCCAAAGAGGCTCTGGACGCAAAAGGGATAAAGCTGGTCACCATGATTACCGAGGGTGTTCCCGAGAAAGATGCCAAACGTCTCAGAAAGCATGCGCTTGAAACGGGCAAAATTTTCAATGGTCCATCCTCAATTGGTATCATGTCAGCAGGGGAGTGCCGTCTTGGAGTTATTGGGGGTGAATACAAAAATCTGAAACTGTGCAACCTTTACCGTCCAGGTTCATTTGGTGTCATCACCAAATCGGGTGGACTGTCGAACGAAGCCATGTGGCTTTGTGCCCAGAATGGTGATGGAATCACTTCGGCTGTAGCTATCGGTGGCGATGCCTATCCAGGTACCGACTTTGTCACCTATCTCAATATGTTTGAAAACGATCCCGACACCAAGGCGGTGGTTATTGTTGGTGAAGTAGGCGGTACACTTGAGGAAGAGGCTGCAGAATGGCTCAGCAAGGAGATACGCCGTATCAGGGTAATCGCCTCAATCGGCGGAACCTGCCAGGATGTGCTGCCACAGGGTATGAAATTTGGTCATGCTGGCGCAAAAGAGGGCAAAAAAGGGCTCGGCTCAGCCCGGTCTAAAATAAATGCTCTTCGTGCAGCAGGAGCTGTTGTTCCCGACACTTTTGGTGGATTGAGCAAGGCAATCAAACAGGTTTACCAGGAGCTGCTCAAGAGTGGTGCCATAAAGCCGGAAGCCGAACTTGATGAAAAACTGCTGCCTGCATTGCCTCCGAGTGTTCAGGAAGTTATGAAACAGGGCGATGTGATTGTTGAGCCTCTGATTCGTACCACTATTTCCGATGATCGTGGCGAGGAGCCTCGTTATGTCGGCTATTCAGCATCTGAACTCTGTGAAAAAGGGTATGGTATTGAGGATGTCATTGGTCTTCTCTGGAACAAAAAACTTCCATCAAAAGAGGAATCAGAGATTATCAAGCGCATTATCATGATTTCAGCCGATCACGGCCCTGCGGTATCTGGAGCCTTTGGCGCTATTATCGCAGCCTGTGCTGGGATTGATCTGCCACAAGCCGTCTCAGCGGGTATGACCATGATTGGCCCAAGATTTGGTGGCGCTGTTACCAATGCCGGCAAATACTTCAAATATGGTGTCAAGGAGTATCCAAACGATATCCCTGGATTTTTGAACTGGATGAAGCAGAATGTAGGTCCTGTACCAGGTATTGGCCACAGGGTCAAAAGCCTGAAAAACCCTGATAAACGGGTAAAATACCTGGTTGAGTATGTCAAGGGGCAGACGACACTGCACACTCCATGCCTTGATTATGCGCTTGAGGTTGAAAAGATCACCACCTCCAAAAAGGATAACCTTATCCTCAATGTTGATGGTACCATTGGCTGTATTCTTGTTGATCTTGACTTTCCGGAATACTCATTGAACGGCTTCTTCGTTCTGGCTCGTACTATTGGAATGATTGGTCACTGGATTGATCAGAACAACCAGAATTCGCGTCTGATCAGGCTCTACGATTATCTGATCAACTATGCGGTGAAAGAAGAGCGCACAGTGCCTGATAAGAGATAATTCCAGTAACATCGGATAGAAGCAACAGCTTCAAAAAAGAGGAGAAAGGCGGGAGTATATATTCCCGCCTTTTTTTTTATTCAAAATTATCAGGTTATTTCATTTAATGTTTGATAACTATCATTATTTCAGTTAAACTGCATACAGAAATCAGTCAATGGTTGACTGGTCGCTGTTCAAGTAATTTGTGCCTTGGTTACTTGCCGGTATCTCTATCTATCAACGCACATGTACACTGAGAACTCAATAATGAATATTTACATCGGTAATCTGGCTTACACTGTTTCTGAGGATGATCTGCGCGACTCTTTTTCCGAGTTTGGAGAGGTAGCTAACGCAAGCATTATTAACGACAAATTTTCAGGTCGTTCAAAAGGCTTTGGATTTGTTGAAATGCCCAAGGAGAGCGAAGCTCGTGAGGCTATCGAATCACTGAATGGCAAGGATTTAAATGGCCGCACAGTTACTGTGAACGAAGCAAAGCCTCGTGAGCAGAGACCACGCGAAGAGAGAGCACCAAGAAGGGACCGCTACTGACCCTCTTTTACTTCTTATGATTATCAAACCTGACAGTATCAAAATTCTGTCAGGTTTTTTTATAACAGCTTACTTTACATAATATATATTATACAACAATATGGGCTCAGAGAAAAAGTCGCCTTTGGTTGGCGACTTTTTCTGTTCGGTGTACCTGTAAGTTACTGTGTACATTCGACACGGTGACACATGTTCTTTCTTTCCATGAACAAGTTCAAGGTTCGTGTGCGGTAACCGTTAGGCTACGGAAGGCTTGCAATCAAGAAAAGACCGTGTTGTAGTTTTCAATGGCATGCATAATACTTTCTTGAGCAACTTCAGAACCCTGAAACTCCTCAACAAGAACAGTTTTCTGCTCAAGTGTTTTGTACTCTTCAAAAAAGTGTTTCAACTCAGAAACAAAGTATGGAGGCAACTGGTCAATATTCTGAATATTGCCCATGCTGACATCATCTTCAGCAACAGCAATGATCTTGTCATCACCTTCACCATGGTCAATCATGCGCATGACCCCAATGACCCGGGCTCTTACCATACATAACGGGACAATGTCACTCTGGGAAATAACAAGAATGTCAAGTGGATCATGGTCATCACCAAGAGTTTTTGGAATAAACCCGTAATTAGCCGGATAAAAAACAGCGGAATAGAGCACCCGGTCGAGCTTCAGCATTCCGGTTTTCTTGTCAAGTTCATACTTGGTCCTGCTCCCTTTCGAGATTTCGATAATAGCGTTGACGATATGCGGCTGATTTTCTCCTATCTCAACGTCGTGCCAAGGGTTAAAATTCATAGTGTATACAGCTTGTAATCAGGTTAAATAAAGCCGTGGCATAATAGTGATTTTTTTAAAATCCGGCAATCAATAAACAGTTATAGCTTTTTTACTTTTCGTTGTTATTTTCGGGTTTCGAAAAATAATCTCTGGTCTCAGCGGCAACAACAGGGCTGAGAACAATCAGTGAGACCAGATTTGGTAGTGCCATCAGGCCGTTGGCAATATCGGCAAAACTCCATACAGCCTGGAGGGACAGAACGGAGCCGATCATGACAGCAGCTACCCATGCCCAGCGATATGGCATGACAAGCTTTTTCCCAAAAAGGTATTCCACAGCTTTTTCTCCGTAATAGGACCAGCCAAGAATGGTCGAAAAAACAAAGGTCAGGAGCCCAAAGGTCAAGACTGTGTTGCCGATATAAGGTACCGAATCAAAAGCAGCGCTGGTAAGCTCAGCTCCTTTTAGTCCACTTTGCCACAGCCCGGAGTTGACGACGACAATTCCAGTAGCAAGACAGACAACGACAGTATCCCAAAAGGTGCCGGTTGAGGAGATAAGCGCCTGTTTCACCGGATGCCTGGTTTGTGCAGCAGCGGCGACAATTGGTGCGCTTCCAAGGCCGGACTCGTTGGAAAAGAGGCCACGGGCAATGCCAAAACGCATCGCCTCCTTAACACCAGCACCGGCAAATCCTCCAAGAGCTGCTTGCCCATTAAATGCTGATGAAATGATAAGCTGTATAGTATCGAAAAGAGTGTCGTGCTTTAACACCAGCAGCACAACACAGCCAGCCACATAAAAAAAAGCCATGAATGGCACAAGATATTCACATACTGTTGCAATGGAGGTAATCCCGCCGATAATTACAATCGTGGTAAACATGGTTAATATTACTCCGGTGATCCATGGAGAGATATGGAAGTTGTTCTCTACCATAACCGCAATAGAATTTGCCTGAACCATATTACCTATACCAAATGCTGCAACGGAGGTGAAAAACGCAAAAAGAACAGCAAGCCATTTCATATTCATGGCTTTTTCCAGCACATACATCGGACCGCCAGAAACAGTACCATCTTCTCCTATCGTACGGTATTTCACAGAAAGCACCGCCTCTGCATATTTGGTGGCAATACCGAAAACTCCGGTTAACCACATCCAGAGGACTGCTCCTGGTCCACCAGCGGCCACGGCAGTTGCAACACCAACAATATTGCCGGTACCTATTGTTGCGGCAAGGGCAGTAACAAGCGCTCCAAATTCGCTAATCTCCCCTTCTCCCTCCTTTGTTCTGGTGAAAGACATTTTTATTGCCTTGAAGGTGTATTTCTGAATAAAGCCAAGCCTGAAGGTTAAAAAAAGGTGTGTGCCAAAAAGAAGCACCAGCAGTGGAACTCCCCATACATAGCCGCTGATCTGATCCAGTACTCTTTCAAGCGTACCCATAACTGCCTCCAGGAGTTATATGAATGATGATGCCAACAAGTTCAGGGAAAATAGGCTAAACAAATGATAAAGACGAACATGAAAAAATGCGATCAGAGAGAGATTCTGTTTATTCGCATGGTTCTTTGTATCTTTGCCAGTAAGACGAACGGTATGCTCCTCAATATCGTTGGTGTGTGAGTAGAAAAAACACAAAAATTATTCTCACATATAAGGAATCGTATAAGGAATTTTTTCCAACAATGGGCAACAGTCCTGCACTGAAAGCAGAGATTCGATAAATAATAATGGACTTAATAAAAGAGACCGCAAGACGCAAAACATTTGCCATCATCAGCCACCCCGATGCTGGCAAAACCACTCTGACCGAAAAATTTCTCCTTTTCGGCGGTGCCATTCAGACGGCTGGTGCTGTGAAAAGCAACAAAATCCGCAAAACAGCGACCAGTGACTTCATGGAGATCGAAAAGCAGCGCGGAATTTCCGTTGCCACATCGGTCATGGGTTTTGAGTATGCGGGAAAACGGGTCAATATTCTCGACACCCCTGGGCACAAAGATTTTGCCGAAGATACCTACCGGACATTGACTGCTGTTGACAGCGTCATTCTTGTAGTCGACAGCGTCAAAGGGGTAGAGGAACAGACCGAAAAGTTGATGGAGGTGTGCCGGATGCGCCAGACTCCGGTCATCATCTTCATCAACAAGATGGATCGTGAAGGGCGCAACCCTTTTGAACTCCTTGACGAACTTGAACACAAGCTCCAAATCAGTGTCAGGCCGCTGACCTGGCCAATCAGTCAGGGACAGACCTTCAAGGGTGTCTACAACCTTTACAACAAAGAGCTCAACCTGTTTGAAGCCAATACCACCCGCATCAGCGAAAGCAATATTCGTGTCAATGACCTGAACGATCCTGAACTTGATAAATGGATTCCGGAAAGTTTCGGCAAAAAACTCCGGGAAGACGTTGCTCTGATTGAAGGGGTCTACGAGCCATTTCACGAAGAGACCTACCGCGCCGGGCTGCTCGCCCCGGTCTTTTTCGGCAGCGCTATCAACAACTTCGGAGTAAGGGAACTGCTTGAGACATTCCTGGCCGTCGCACCAAGCCCCGATGAGCGAGAAACAACCGAGCGCATCGTCAAAGCCTCTGAAGAGCCAATGAGCGGATTTGTCTTTAAAATCCACGCCAATCTTGATCCAAACCACCGCGATCGCACGGCATTTTTCAGGATTTGCTCAGGCAGTTTTGAGCGCAACAAGTTCTACTACCACACCAGGCTGAAGAAAAAAATACGCTTTTCAAGCCCAACCCAGTTCATGGCCAACGAAAAAAGTGTCGTTGATGAGTCCTGGCCCGGCGATGTCATCGGCCTTTACGACAACGGCTCCCTGAAAATCGGGGACTCGCTTACCGAAGGTGAAGAGCTGCATTTCCGTGGCATTCCGAGCTTTTCGCCTGAAATTTTCAAGGCGCTCGAAAACCGCGACCCGATGAAGGCCAAACAGCTCGACAAGGGGGTGCGCCAGCTCACTGAAGAGGGTGTTGCCCAGCTCTTTATCCAGCACGGTGCCCGAAAAATTATCGGCACGGTTGGAGAGTTGCAGTTCGATGTCATCAAATTCCGTCTGGAACACGAGTATGGCGCCCAGTGCGACTTCACTCCCCTGCGCTTCAAAAAAGCATTCTGGATTACCGGCAACAACAAGGAGATGCTTGAAGAGTTTCTTCGCCGCAAATGGAATGCCATTGCACACGACAAAGAGGATCGTCCCGTCTTTTTTGCAGAAAGTGACTGGATGCTGAAAATTGCAAGGGATGACTACCCGGAGCTTGAGTTTCATACCACTTCGGAGTTTTAAGGGTATAGCTGAACTTTAGCCAGAAAATATCAGTTACAAGAACAGGTTATGGTTTAGTAAAAACGACTGGCATTAACAGCTTATTGTTGAACGTTGACTATGAAGAGAGTTTATTTGCTGGCCGTCGTGATACCCTTTCTGCTGTTGCCACATTGCGAAATGTCGGCAGAGATACGAGTGCAGCCGGAAAATCTTGAGAGCCTCGTTGCTGCGGCAGTTGCCAACAATCCCGAAGTGAAGGCCTCTCATTCCCGCTGGAAGATGTTTGCCAGCAAGGCAAGGCAGGCCTCAGCGCTGGAGGATCCGATGGTTATGTTCAAGCTCCAGAACATGCTGGCTCGGCAACCCGGAGTCTTTAACAAGGATCCCCAGTCCGCCAGGGTGGTCGGCATATCCCAACAACTCCCATTTTTTGGAAAGCGAGTGCTTCGAAAGGATGTTGCCCGGCATGAAGCTGACTCCTGGCAGTGGGCTCTGGAGGAGCGCAAGCTTGAGTTAACGCGTATGGTAAAAGAGAGTTACTATAGGCTTTGGGCTACTGAGAAGGAGTTGCTCATTGTCGACAAAAACCTGAAACTCCTCACTGATCTCCTGACAATTGCCGAGTTGAAATACTCGATCGGTCAGGGAGTTCAACAGGATATCTTTAAGGCTGGCCTTGAGAAATCCAAAATGGTCGATATGCAGATTACCCTGCAGCAGCAACGCAAAAGCCTCGAAGCAAATCTCAATTACCTGCTCTGTCGTCCAGGGAATACGCCAGTCGGCCCTGTCGCAGATTTCGCACTGCCGGTTGTCTCGCTCTCTTCTGAACAACTCAACGCAATAGCCATTGAGCAGCGTCCACAGGTAAAAAGTCTGGCAAGTCTGATCCATAAAGGCGATGCATCGTACCGCCTTGTGCAAAAAGAGCGCTATCCTGATTTCAACCTCTCCCTTGAGTATATGTTTCGTCAACCTGTCTCTACTGATATGGTAACCGATCCTGGCGATAACATGGTGAGCCTGGGTGTCACTTTCAATCTCCCTGTTCAGCAAAAAAAACGCCAGGAGATGCAGGCAGAATCATCCTTTGAGAGATCAATGGCAATTGATGAGCTGAATGCACTTAAAAACAATATATCCTATTCCATAAACGAAGGGCTGACTCAACTGGAACGGCGGCGTAAACTGGTTGATCTTTACAAAGAGGGCACTCTTCCCCAGGCAGAACAATCTCTCGAATCTGCACTGATCAGCTATCGGGTCAACAAGGTTGATTTTTTGACGCTGCTTGATAGCAGGATGAGCCTTTTCAACTATGAACGAGAACTCTACGAATCACAGGCTGAGTATATGATGACGCTTGCGCAACTCGAAGCGGCAATTGGAACCGATCCTGTAGCAGCACCCGGCCACATTCAACAGCACTAATATTTGCGATTTCAAGGTATCATCATGGCTCTGAACAAAAAAATATCAATATCCCTGCTGCTTGTTATGCTTGCTGTTGCGGCGGGCGGAAGCTGGTTTCTCTGGCATCAGCAGCAACCGGGAAAGGCAACCACCGAAAAGACGATTCAGCACAAGCAACTCTACACCTGCTCCATGCACCCCTTCATTATCAGGGAGAAGCCAGGCCTCTGCCCGATCTGTGGTATGGAGCTGATCAAGAAAATTGATAGTCCAGCGACTGGAAGTGCTCTGCCAGTTGAGGAGCAGCCAGGGATGACGGGTCACATCTCTCTCTCACCGAACCAACGTGTCATGGCCAATGTTGCTACTGTACCAGCAACAATTGGCACTCTTAACAGGGAGATCAATGCTGTTGGTATTGTGCAGTACGACCAGTCACGACAATCGAAGGTCACCGCCTGGGTTGCCGGGCGTATCGACAAGCTCTATGTCAACAGTGCTGGAGCCATGGTGCATAAAGAGATGGCTGTAGCTGAAATATATTCCCCTGACCTTGTTGCAACACAACAGGAGTATCTGCTGGCGATCAAAAGTCGCAATCAGCTAAAAAATTCATCACTGCATGCCATTGCACAAAATGGAGAGGGTTTGGTTGAGTCAGCAAAACAGCGTCTGTTACTTTCCGGAGTTAAAGAGAAGCAGATAGCCGAGCTGGAAACATCAGGCAAACCTGACATACGGCTGCCCGTCTACTCTCACTTCTCTGGAGTCGTCATTGAAAAAATGGTGCAGCAGGGGCAGTATGTTAACATGGGTGAGGTACTCTTCACGCTTGCTGATCTTTCAACAGTCTGGGTAGAGGTAGAGGTTTACGAAAATGAGTTTTCATCGATGCGCCTCGGTCAGCAAGTCTCCATCAGCTCTCACTCTTTTCCGGGCTGGACATTCACTGGTCGATTGGCGTTCATCTACCCATTTCTTGACCCAAAGACAAGAACCGTCAAGGCACGTGTCGAATTGGCTAATCCTGGCCTGAAGCTGAAGCCGGACATGTTTGTCAATGCCGTTATCAGAGTGCCACTTGAATCGACCATTGTGGTTCCGGTGACCGCTGTGATAGACACGGGCAAACGGCAGGTGGTCTGGATAGAAAGCTCCCCCGGGATGTTTGAAAGTCGCGATGTTCAGGTTGGAGAGAGGAGCACCGACAGTGTCCAGATCTTGTCGGGACTCAAGTCGGGTGACAAGGTGGCGGTCTCGGGAGCCTATCTTATTGATTCTGAATCACAGTTGAAAGGGAGTAGCAGTGAACACGACACTATGCCAGGCATGAAAACGAACTGACCAGAAGATCAGATACCAAAGGATTTCCGACAAGCACTGCTGCCATGATAGAAAAGATTATTGAATACTCTACCCGTAACCGGATCATCATCCTGATGGTTTTCGGTCTGGTCATCACCTGGGGAATCTGGTCAATCTACAAGACTCCGGTAGATGCCATCCCCGACCTCTCCGATAACCAGGTGATTGTCTTTACAGACTATCCGGGCAGATCGCCCCAGGTGGTTGAAGATCAGGTGACCTATCCGCTTGCGGTCAACTTGCAGGGGCTGCCCCAGGTTCGTGCCGTGCGTGCATCGAGCGCTTTCGGCTTCTCCATGATATATGTTATTTTTGAGGACAAGGCAGACATCTACTGGGCGCGAACCCGTGTGCTTGAGCGGTTGAACTATGCAGCCTCCCTGCTTCCACAGGGGGTGGTTCCTACGCTTGGCCCGGATGGCACGGGTGTCGGCCATGTTTTCTGGTATACCATTGAGGGCAAGGGATATGACCTTGAGCAACTCAGAACCCTGCAGGACTGGTTTGTACGCTACCAGCTCAACACGGTTCCCGGTGTTGCAGAGGTGGCCTCTATTGGCGGCTTTGTTCGGGAATATCAGATTGATCTTGATCCAAACAAGCTCTTTGCCTACAACATCAAGGTTGGAAAGGTGATGGAGGCGGTCAGGGCCTCCAACAAGGATGTGGGGGGCAAGCTGATTGAACAGGCTGACGCAGAATACCTGATCCGTGGCAGTGGCTATGTGAAGTCCAAAGAGGATCTTGAGAACATCGTGGTTGGTGCAGACATGCGCGGTACTCCGGTGTATGTCAGGAACCTTGGCACGGTCCAGATTGGAGGCGCTATTCGCCGCGGACTGCTTGAGATCAACGGTGAAGGTGAAACGGTTGGTGGCATTGTGGTGATGCGATATGGTGAAAATGCAAAGGAGGTGATCGACCGCGTCAAACTTAAAATCACGGAGCTGGAGAAGGGGCTGCCCCCAGGTGTATCGATAAAGGTCTCCTACGATCGCTCTGACCTCATCATGCGTGCAATCGAGACGCTCAAGAAAAACCTGCTTGAGGAGTCAATTGTTGTCTCTCTGGTGATTCTTCTCTTTCTGCTTCACTTCCGAAGCGCTTTGGTAATTGTGCTGACGCTGCCCGTCGCCGTCCTGATTGCCTTTATCACCATGAAGCTGATGGGTGTCACCTCCAACATCATGTCGCTTGGCGGTATTGCCATTGCCATTGGCGTGCTGGTGGATGCCGGGGTGATTATGGTGGAGAACTGCTATCGCCATCTTTCAGAGATCCCTCCAGAAGAGCGGGATGCCAAAAGGCTGGAGATTGTCATCAGTTCAGCAAAGCAGGTTGGTCGGGCAATCTTCTTCTCTCTGGCCATCATCGTCCTCTCCTTTGTGCCGGTCTTCATGTTGGAGGGTCAGGAGGGGAAACTCTTCCATCCGTTGGCCTTCACCAAAACCTTCTCCATGATGGGGTCAGCCATGATTGCTATCACGCTGGTGCCGGCGCTGATGTACTACTTCATGCGGGGCAAAATGCGACCGGAGAGCGCCAATCCCGTTTCGACCTTTTTTATCAAGCTCTATTCACCGGTGATCCGGTGGGTGCTGGTCTGGAAAAAAACCACCATTGCCCTTAATCTTGTGGCGCTTGGCATTGCTGTGCCGATGTTCCTGAATCTTGGTTCGGAGTTCATGCCACCTCTCGACGAAGGGTCGCTGCTCTACATGCCGGTGACGCTGCCCAATGTCTCCATAACCGAGGCCAAACGCATCATCCAGATACAGGACAAGATCATCAAGAGCGTGCCGGAGGTTGAGCAGGTGCTTGGCAAGGTTGGACGGGCAGAGACCTCCACTGACCCGGCACCGGTCTCCATGTTTGAAAGTATCATCATTCTGAAACCCAAAGAGCAGTGGAGAGCCGGAGTCAAGAAAGCTGATATTGTGGCCGAGCTGGACTCCAAACTGCAACAGATCGGCGTGCGTAACGGGTGGACACAGCCCATCATCAACCGGATCAACATGCTCTCCACCGGTGTACGCACCGACCTTGGAGTTAAAATTTTCGGCAATGACCTCAATGTGCTCAAAGAACTGGCACTTCAGGCGGAGAGCATTCTCAAACCGATCAATGGTGCCGCCGATGTGGTGGCCGAGCGAGTTACCGGCGGCAACTACCTCGACATCACCATCGACCGACAGGCGGCGGCCCGATACGGAGTGAGCGTGAACGACATTCAGGATGTGATTGAGACTGCCCTGGGTGGCGAGATGCTCTCCACTGCCGTTGAAGGGCGCAACCGCTTTCCGATCCGCCTCCGATACCTTCGCGATTATCGCGACAACATCCCGGCAATCGGGCGTATTCTGGTCGGTGGTATGGAGGGCTCACAGGTGCCCCTCTCTCTGGTCACAACCATAAAGATCACCACCGGAGCACCGGAGATCAACAGCGAAGGTGGCCTGTTACGATCGCTGGTCTACCTCAACGTCCGTGGCCGCGACATGGGAGGTTTTGTCACGGAGGCAAAACAGGTACTGGAACAAAAACTCAAATTACCAACTGGTTATTATGTTGCCTGGTCAGGCCAATGGGAGAACCAGATTCGTGCCAAAGAGCGTCTCCAGGTGCTGATACCGCTCGGCATGGTGATTATCTTCATTCTTCTCTACTTCACCTTCAAGTCAGTGCTGGAGGCATCAATGGTGATGCTCTCGGTGCCATTCGCCCTGGTTGGAGGGGTCTATCTGGTTTCAGCTCTCCAGTACAACCTCTCGGTTGCCGTCTGGGTCGGCTTTATAGCACTCTATGGGATCGCTGTTGAGACCGGCGTGGTGATGGTCATCTACCTGCACGAAGCGCTCGATAAAAAATTGCTCCACGGCCCCTGCAGTGAGCAGGATATTTACGATGCCTCCTTTGAGGGAGCCGTGCTTCGTCTGCGCCCAAAGCTGATGACTGTGGCGGTTGCGCTGCTGGGGCTGATTCCTATTATGTGGTCGAGCGGCACCGGAGCGGATGTGATGAAACCCATCGCCGCCCCCATGATTGGTGGAATGATTTCATCAGCAATTCATGTGCTTATCATGACGCCAGTGATCTTTGTGATGATGAAAAAACGTGATCTTAAAAAAGGGAGGCTCCGCCATTCAGGAATGAAACACTGAGTGCGATTCCTCCCTGTAGCCCCGAACGGTAACAGCAAAAAGAGTGTTGCAATTCAGGTACCACCATCAAAAAATGATCGACATACAGAACCGGAATAATCAAAGGAACCCAATGAAGAAGAATAGAATACCACTACTCACGATAGCACTCATCGCTCTTGCCGCACCAGCCTCCTCTTTCGCCATTGCAGGAACGGGGAGCCTTTCGGCAGGCTATACAACAGCGCATGATATTTCCCCAAATACCTTTACCGTAAAAACGGGTGAAAAGGTGCGACTTGAGATCAACCCCACCGACACCGCCTCCGGCTGTATGAGTGATATCATGATTCCCGGTTTATGGGAAAAGCCCCAACCGCTGATTAAAGGTAAAAAGGTTGTCATGGAGTTCACGCCACAAAAACCCGGCGCCTACAAAATAACCTGCGCCATGGGTGTGCAGCGTGGAGTCATTAACGTGCGATAAGCTTTTTCCATGAGCAGTGAGACCTACAGCGTCAAGGGAATGCACTGTGCAAGCTGTGCCTCCATCATCCAGAAAAAGCTCTCCAAAATTGAGGGCATTAAAGAGGTCAATGTCAATCTGGCGACGGAGACAGCGAAGCTTCAGTTTGAAGGCAATGGCTTGCCTCCCGAAGCGCTGAATGAGATTATCAATAAATATGGCTACTCCCTTGAGCTTGAAGAGCCTCCTGCGGCATTCTCGGCTGCCGTTTCCGATTCCACAAAGAAGAGAGAGGAGAAAGAGAGTGAGCTGCACAACCAACTCCGAAAAGTACAGTTAGCGCTCCCTGTTGCACTGGTAGTTTTTCTCCTCATGATGTGGGATATCGGCTCCATGTTTTTGCATGCCATCCCGCATCTGCCCATCTCCATGGAGCTTTTGAACATCCTCTTTATGCTACTCTCAACATGGATGGTCTTTCATACCGGCAAGCCATTCCTGCATGGCATTGTCATGTTTGTCAGAAGTGGAGCGGCAAGTATGGATACCCTGATCGGCATTGGCACGGTGACAGCATACCTCTATAGCGCGATTATCACGCTTATTCCCGCAGTGAAATCGTTTCTGCACGCCCCTGATTCCACCTACTTTGACGTTACCATTGTTGTTATCGGCTTCGTCCTGCTGGGAAAATATCTGGAAGCCCGCTCAAAGATGAAGACTGGTGAGGCTATCGAAAAGCTGATCAATTTGCAGGCGAAATCCGCGTTGGTACTGAGAGGTGGAATAGAGATTG
This sequence comes from uncultured Chlorobiaceae bacterium, assembly GCA_903866255.1. Classification (GTDB taxonomy): domain Bacteria; phylum Bacteroidota; class Chlorobiia; order Chlorobiales; family Chlorobiaceae; genus Chlorobium. The sequence goes on from CAIPMW010000025.1 coordinate 18,499, forward strand.
ATATACCTGTTGAGCAGGTGAGAAGGGGTGAGATCGTTATCGTCAAGCCCGGCGAAAAACTCCCTGTTGACGGCATCATCAATGAAGGATATTCCACTCTTGACGAATCCATGGTGACCGGAGAGTCGGTACCTGTGGATAAAAAGAGTGGCGATTCGGTTGTGGGCGGTACCATCAACAAGCAGGGATCGTTCACCTTTACTGCTTCACATGTTGGTGCCGACACTCTCCTTGCCCGCATCATCAGGATGGTCGAAGATGCCCAGGGGTCAAAAGCTCCGATTCAGAACATTGCCGACAAGATTGCTGGCGTATTTGTGCCTGTCGTTCTTGTGCTTGCTGCGTTAACCTTCATTATCTGGCTTACCGTTGGTTCATCACTGCTTGGCTTCTCTGTCGCTCTCTCATACGGTATCATGGGTATGGTTGGCATTCTCGTTATCGCCTGTCCCTGTGCGCTTGGGCTTGCCACACCAACCGCGATTATTGTTGGAATTGGCAAGGGGGCCGAATACGGTATTCTTATTAGAAATGCAGAGAGCCTCGAAAAGCTCAGCTCAATTGATACCGTCGTCTTCGACAAAACGGGCACCATTACCACAGGAAACCCGCAGGTGAGCGATACCATTTCTCTGGACAAGGAGAGAAGCATCACCTCCCTGCTGCAGATGGCTGCAACCATTGAAAACCGTTCGGAACACCCGTTGGCACAGGCAATTGTAGAAGCTGCCAAAAATCAGCAGCTCCCTCTTGGCGTGATCACCGATTTCAGGGCTCTCGAAGGGATAGGCGTTTCAGCAAGAATTGGCAACACACCCGTCATGATTCGCAAACCGCTTGAGAGTGAAAAAACAATGCCTGAGCTTAAAAAACTTCAGGAAGAGGGTAAAACGGTAGTTCTGATTGAGGAGGATGGTACATGCAGAGGGCTGATTGCCCTGAGCGACACTGTGAAGGAGCAAGCCCGTGAGGCCGTTGCCGCACTTCACCGCAAAGGGCTCAAGGTTATCATGCTCACCGGTGACAACCTTCTGGCGGCAAACTATATGGCCAGGCAGGTCGGCATTGACGAGGTGATGGCAGAAGTGCTGCCGCAGGAAAAGGCAGAAAAAATAAAGGAGTTACAGAGAGAGGGCAGAAAAGTTGTGATGGCTGGAGATGGCATCAACGATGCTCCGGCTCTTGCCCAGGCTGATGTGGGTATCGCGATGGCCACCGGAACAGACGTTGCCATAGAATCAGCTGGAATTACTCTGCTCAAGGGCGACATCAACAAGGTGGCGCAGGCCATAACACTCTCTCGCGCCACCATGCGGGTTATCCACCAGAACCTCTTCTGGGCCTTTATCTACAACATCATTGGCATTCCCCTTGCCGCCGGTGCCCTCTTTCCACTCTGGGGCATCTTCCTGAATCCTGTCTTTTCAGGGCTTGCGATGGCCGGGAGCAGCGTTTCGGTGGTCAGCAATTCGTTACGCTTAAAAGGGAGAAGGCTGTAAATGAAGCTCCCCCTTAGGAAGCAGTGGGGGCAGATTAACACAATTCGAATGACCCTTGAAAAAAAGTATATTCAGTAAATGAGAAATCCCTGAAAATATCCAATCAAAGGAGAAAATTATGTCATTTACCGTTTCAATTAATGTTGAGCGTGCATTCGAAACTGCCGTTCCATCTTCAAAGGTCTTCGGATTGCTCTCCGATGTCCCAAAATCAGCCTCCTGCTTTCCGGATGTGGAGCGTCTCGAGGATCTTGGAGGTAATGCCTTCAGATGGACGATGGAGAAAATCGCAATCGGTGACCAGACTCTTCAGCAGACAATATATGCTTGCCGTTACCACTCTGATCCTGCGATCAACAGTGTCGTCTGGACTCCCATCGAGGGAGAGGGCAACGCACTGGTGGATGGTACATGGAGAATAGCCGGTAGTGACAAGGGCTCTTTCGTCACGCTGAAAACAGCGGGCAAGCTTCTTGTTGATCTGCCGGGGTTTCTCCAGTTTCTGCTTTCTCCAATGATTGTCTTTGCCTTTACACAGAAGATTGACCGGTATATTGCCAATATCAAAGAGGCGCTCAGTCAGCTCTGAGTGAACCTGTTTCATAGCCGAGTCAGTACCTGTTTCATACCGACTTTAGCTCCGGCTTTTTAATGTTTTAACCAGTCATAAGTCATGAACTGCTTTTTCTCTTTGTTTGTTTTGCTTTCACTTTTCTGTTTTGCAGGTTGTGCTTCGGTAGCGCCAAGCCAAACCCCTGCGCCAAAGCATCAGATTGAAACCGGTTCTCTGTTATCTCCCAAGCCTGAACTTGTACCAGCCCCTGTTCCCGCTCTTGTTACTCCTGAGCCAGTAGCTCCAGCTTCCCCTCCACCGCCGTCAGTTGGCACATCTGCAGGATTTGGCGAAAGCATCGGCAGTGGTGGCGGCGGTATGGGACATGGCAGCGGTCTTGGTTACGGAAGTGGCAGTGGCAATGGTCGAGCCAGTGTCCCACCCAAGAAAGCCAGCGCAAGCTTTCCTGCCACCGGTCTGGATGATACACAGAAGAGAATGCCTGACTTTCCATGGCCTCCTCCAAAAGCTTCGGCGCTTGAAGTGATTCCTGACGCATTCTTGCGTCGACCAGGAATTGGTATCCCTCTGTTTCGTGATGTTGATGCTCTTCTCCGTTCAGCTCTCGACAACTGTGGCTATTCTGAATCATCATATTATGCCATTCCTGGTGGCTTTGCCATTGCTACTCGCATTGAACAGATGAACAAAAATGGCACACCAAAACCAGGGGAGAACAGATGGTCTTTGAAAAACGCACCGATAAACCCATTTTCCGATTTCTCTGCATATGTGAGCGCTCTTTTTAAGGGAAATCCCCGCTACTATCGGGTCATTGTTTTCGTTATCACTCCCATCGGATTCAGCCAGGGAGCGACAGAGCCAGGCAAAGCCGAGGTGGAGGGCTGGTTCACTGGCGGGTTCAACATCCTGCCTGCTGACGTTGGCAGAAGAGCATACACCGATGATTGCCGCTGCACGGCACTCATCTACGAATTTAAAAAGAAACAGGTGAGTCCCGGCTCCCTGACCGGGAGAACCCATCTCATGCGTTCAGGAATCTGGAACAATCTTCAACCTAAAACTGATCAATAATGAAACAGCAACTCGCAGTACAAGAGTGTAAAAAGAGATTGCTCGTTGTCTGGATGGCTGGCGCTGGCATACTTTCCCTGATTTTAATCGCCCAATCAATGCAGGAAGAGGGACCCTATCTTGATCAAGTGAGCGACGTATGGGCATGGTTCTTGCCAAACGTCATACCCACCCTATCGCTGATGGTTGGTGTTGTTGTTAAGGACTCGAGTGCAACCACAACCGACAAAAAACTGATTGACACCTTCCTGTTTCAACTCAGCTTTTGGCTTTCAATCACCTATTTTATGGTGCTGATGGCCAGCATCTCATTGCAGCCTTATTTCAGTCCAAACATAGCGCCTCTCGATTTTCTAAAGCAATCAAACCTCTGGCTTGGCCCCATGCAGGGGATTGTAACTCTTGCCTTTGGCGTTTTCTTTGGCAAGGCAGAACAGTCGGGAACAACGGTCGCGGAAAAAAAATGAGCGAAAAGCATATCAAGCCATGCACACTGTATGCCTCAGAACATTGAGTGTTCCCCAAGTTCCTGCCCGGCAAGTCCCTCTTTCAGTACCCGCTTGTAAAAGTCCCGCAAGGTATCGTTTCCGAAAGAGGGTGTCATATCGGCATCATACTTTCCGGTCTGCGGGTTAAGCACCAGCATCGATTCAGAACAGTAGTACTTGCCGATACGCGCAAATTCAGCCTTGTCCGCCAGCTTTGGAAAAAAATTCGCAAAAAGACTTACAACAGGAATAATGAGGTCGAACATCTGGATAGGCATTTTCTTGAACTTCGGCGCACGGCCAAGCAGTTCAAAGATCATCTCTCCCTGTTCAATGGGGGTGATCGGTTTACCAGGCCCGCCGATGGGGAGAATTTTATTCTGCATGGCAGAATCTTCAATGCAGTTGACCATATAGCGTGCCAGATCGGCCTCACTGATCGGCTTACAGGCCGTAAGCCTGCCATCTCCAAACATCACATAAGGCTTTCCCTTTTTCACTGACTCTAACTGGCCTGCAATAGATTTAAAAAAGGCTGTTGGCCGAACAATCGACCATGTCAACCCCGTCTCTTTTAACTCCTTCTCAAATTTCAGTTTCGCTCTCTGGAATTCCAATAGCGGCTTCTGAACACAAATAGCGGAGAGCAGAACAAAATGCGTTGCTCCGGCGGCCATGCCCGCATCGAGCGCATTGCGTGTAGCCTGATAGTCGATATTCCATGAATCCTTGATTCCCCCATTCCGTGAGGTGAGGCAGGAGAACACCACATCGAAATGCTCTCCTTTGATACCCTCCTTCATCAACGAATCCATGCTGCTTACATCTCCGAAACGCACCTCGGAACCCTTAAGTTGGGCACGTATTTCCTCAGCCGTCGTTGTCGAGCCAATACCCGAACGTTCACGAACAAAACTGATCACATCATATTTTCTGGCGACCAGTTCACGGACAACAAATTTGCCGATATATCCGGTAGCACCAACAACAAAAACACGTTTTTTCACTGAAGAGAGAGTTACAGTTAAATACACATACCTCTTCCCTCTTTTTCATGAAGGAGAGTTGCGCAAAAGCAAAATAGAACAGCAGAAAATACGGGATATTGTCGCCGTTTTCAAAAATGAGCATCAGATAAAACCAGGAATATCAATTGTCTCTGTTCAGGATCTTTTCAGTGGAAGAGTGGATAGTGGCATTCACTCTGAAAAGTCAATGTTCGACAATATGTGCTTTGTTTGAAAATTGAGGCTGCATTCCTTCAATCAATTATTATATTTAATGCGATGAGTGTATGTTTGAAAGATAAACGACTTTTAAACAGGCACCGCGAGGGAAGAATTACTACTGATTGTTGCAAGCATAACTTCATTTATCACATAAACACACATCCGGCTATGGCAAACGAAAACAACGGCGTATTCACCGACCTCTTGATTGCGGTCGCCAATCCGATCCAGAATGTTGCTGATACCTTGGGGGACGGTGTCAATTCAGCCACTTTGATCGTCCAGTCCTGCATCAACCTCTGCACAACAATTGTCACCAACTTGGCAAACACGGCCATCCAGCTCATTCAGGGTATTGCTACTGCGGTCACCTCAGCCATCACTCCGAAAAACTAACGGGCTGATCGCGTTGACAAAAGCACCCTGCACGGAAAGGTGCAGGGTGTGCAATAAAGCGAGGTTGTTCGTCATTAGTTGGAGCGGGTGTGGCCGCGTTTGCTTTGCTCAATGACGTTATACGACAGCTCCAAAAAGCCGGCCGACCCCGGCAGTCAGGCCCATAGCAAGAGTTCCCCAGAAGGCAACACGCATTGCACCTTTGAGCAGAGATGCTCCGCCAGCATACGCGGCTGTGCCGCCAAGAACAACTAACGTAACAAGTGCTGTAGCAGAGGTGATTTCGACCACCAGAGCCGAAGGTGCCAGCAACGCCGCTACGACAGGAATAATCGCACCCGCAACAAAAGAGATAGCAGAGGAAAACGCTGCCTGGATTGGGCGAGCCCGCAACGTCTCTGTAATGCCAAGTTCGTCACGGGCATGTGCTCCAAGTGCATCTTTCGACATCAGGCTTGCCGCTACCTGGTGTGCCAATGGTGGTTCAAGACCACGGCTGACATAAATTGCAGTCAACTCCTCCAGTTCATGTTCTGGATCCTCTTCTAATTCACGTTTTTCACGTGCGATATCTGCCTCTTCAGTGTCGGCCTGCGATTGAACCGATACATACTCCCCAGCCGCCATAGACATAGCTCCAGCGACAAGGCCAGCCACACCTGTCAACAGAATACTGCCATGGGAAGCTCCGGCCGCAGCTACGCCAATGACAAGGCTTGCTATAGAGATGGTTCCGTCATTCGCACCAAGCACCGCAGCGCGAAGCCAGCCAATTCGATCTGCTCTATGAGACTCTCTGTGAATAAGTGACATCAACATATCCTTTTTAAAACAACGATTTAATCTTCATCACAGGGCAAATATACAGAGTTTTAGACTTAAATTATGGACAAACTCCCGGCAATTTTAGCCACAATCAAACATGCGCTGCACGTAAGGATTGACAAAAGCCCTGTGCCAGTAACAGAAGAGTTCAGGAATAAGGAATTCATATACTTGCACCGATACACAGATTCGGGCTCTTCATCCAGTCTGGTATTTCAGATCAAACTGATGGTGACGTTTTACCAAAGCACGATTTATTCAATTTCTAAAACAAAAGCGTTATAATATACACTAAAAGGAGGTGGGTATATGGCACGACCAGCAAGCGGTAAGGACGTTTTGGAAAAGGCAAAGGAAGCATTGGCAAATGCTCGGACTGTAGAAGAGCTGCGCCAGGCACAAGCGGTGATCTTGCCACTGGAATACGTTTTTTCTATTGACCAAGTCGCCGCTGTCATGGGCATTTCAAAGGGTTGGGCCTGTCAATTGAGAAGGCGTTTTATAAATGCCGGTGGCCTGCCAGCAGAAACAAAACCAAAGCGAGGTGGACGTCATCGGGAAAATATGAGCAAAGAGGAAGAGGTTGCCTTTCTTGCTCCTTTTTTCGATAAAGCGATATTGATTGCCAGCGAGATCAAGAGTGCGCTGGACGAACGAATGGGCCGTAAAACGGCACTTGCTTCGACCTATAATCTTCTGTACAGGCATAACTGGCGGAAGCTTGTGCCGGACAAAAGACATACAATAACCGATGTCGAAGCGCAGTTGGACTGGAAAAACTCCGGGAACTCCTTTCCCCGATAAACGCTGAGTGGCCTGGCAAAAAGCCACTCAGTGTGATGTTTCAGGATGAAGCACGTTTTGGCCGTATTTCCGAGCCGCGACGCTGTTGGTATCCCCGACCGGTTCGCCCGCTGACTATGGCTATGGTAACACAGGAGTATACCTATGCGTATGCTGCCGTGTCTGTGGCAGATGGGGCGCTCGCCACGTTGATCCTGCCGACTGTCAATACCGGATGCATGCAGATATTTCTCGATGAAATATCATCCCGGCACCCTGATGACTGGATAGTGATGATCATGAATGGGGCTGGTTGGCACAAGTCGTCCACGTTAAAAACCCCAGAAAATATGCGCCTGATTTCATTGCCACCTTATTTGCCGGAACTCAATCCAGTCGAGCACTTGTGGGATGAACTTCGCGAAAAAGCTTTCGGAAATAGAGTTTTCAACAGCTTGGATGCTCTTGAAGACCACTTGGAAGCTTCATTAAGGATAATGGAACATGATACACCAAGAGTCCATTCCATCGTCGCATGGCCTTGGATTATGAATTCATTATTGATTTAGAAATTGAATAAGACGGCCGAGCATCTGCCAGAACTCCTTGCGTGATACGGCATCGATGCCGGTTGTCGGTTCATCAAGAAATAGCACTTCGGGCCGGTGCACCAGAGCGCAGGAGAGGGCGAGCTTCTGCTTCATCCCTCCCGATAGTTTGCCTGCCCGTCTTGTTTTGAAGCGGAGGTTCCAGAAAAAATCAAGCAGGAAATATTCGTAACCAATTATTGAGAAATTAGTTATAGGATTAGCGCGAACTTAATTATTGTGACTACTTTGGGATTTTTTTGACGAAATAATAGCATGGTTTGTGACGCAGGCCAAGACTTAGATCAAATCCAGACTCAAGTGTAGGCAATTAATTTATGATACACAAATTCTTTAGTGACTACGTTTTTTTTGCTATTTTCTTCTTAAAAAATTTATTTATATAGCTTTATCGTTTTTTTGCTCTGGAACTTCGGTTGAAAAAGAAAGCCATCTCACCGTGCTTGCTCATGGAACGAACAAAACCTGCTCAGCGCAGGCTTTGTTATCAGGTATGGAGGCGAAGAGCGGACTCGAACCGCTGTACAAGGTTTTGCAGACCTCTGCCTGACCACTCGGCCACTTCGCCATTTCTGGAGTGCCAAGGTACAATAAAAACTCTTTCTTTACAAATAGTCAAGGCTCATTTATCCACCTCATGAAAGAGAGTATTGTCCTTGAACTCCCGATAACACTGGGCAAACAACTCTATAAAAAAGTCATCTACCCGGATTACTAATCAACAACTTATCAAGGAGTATCCATTACCCTATCTTTTGCGAGCCTGTAATAATCGCATTGACAAGCTTCTCAATCGTCGCATCATCCAACAGCACCGGAATATTGAGGCAGATACTGCTGCGCAGCATGATGCCGGTTTTTGGCCAGAGTGCTTCAAGATCGGCATCACGATAGCGATCGTATTCACCAAGAAGATGACCCCAGACACCAGCAAAATGCCAGTCGAGCGCTTCGGGAAGGATCTTGGTGCCAAAACCATGCTCGGTCAGGTGCGCTTCAAACTGCAACGCAGCATCACGATCCCGCATCCTGAAAATAAGGGTATCACCCTGGGCTCCAGCCTCATCACTGAATGGCCGGAGAATAATGTTGTCAAGATGGCGGATTGCATCCTTGATTCTTTTTTTATTCTCTCTTGATTTCGACAGAATCGTCTCAATCTTGGCAAGCTGGGCAAGCCCTATTGCTGCTGTCACTTCGCTTAAACGCATGTTCAACCCCTTGGCTCTTCTTGGATCTTTGCCTCTTGGCAGACCAGGAATGTGCATGTGCCCATGATCGGAGAACTCGGCTGCACGGTCATAAATTTCCTTGTCGTTGGTGATAATGATACCACCTTCACCGGTATGGAGTGTCTTGCCTGCGTCAAAGGAGAAAGAGGCGACACTACCAAACGTGCCGAGCTTCTGCCCTTTGTAGGTGGCTCCGAGTGCCTGGGCGGCATCCTCAATCAGTATCAGACCATGCTTTTTACATATCGCAGCAAGCTCAGCCATTTTCGGTGGAGCCCACATTGGAATAACCACCACCGCTTTTGTGGCCGGTGTAATGGCCTTCTCTACCTCCAGAGGATCAAGATGGTATGTTTCATCCAGCTCGACCGGAACCGGGACTGCCCCCAACGCGCTGATAGCCTCTATCGGCGCTATGAATGTCCAGGCCGTGGTAATAACCTCGTCGCCCGGCCCAATCCCTGCACCTGCAAGAGCACAGTGAATTGCCGCAGTACCAGAGGAAACTGCATGAGCATACTTGACACCCATCCATGCCGCAAATTTTTCTTCAAACTCTCTTGCTTTGTAGTTGCCACCGCCATAACGGTACAAGTTGACCTTTTCACGGCTGAAAAGCTCCTGAATTTCAGCCAGCTCTTCCCGCCCAATGAGTTCCGCTCCCGCCATAATATCTGTCCTGTTCGTTTAGGTTAATTGAAATACAACTTCAAGTGCCGACTCCTCGGTAAACTCAACGGGGTTTCCGGAAAATGAGCCCTTCAGTGCTTCCGAAGCATTATGAGCAAATTCAGCAGCATTCCCTTTCCCATAACCATAGGTGACAAGGTTTGGAATCTGCAATTGCTGATACAGTTCATCCATCTGTTCAAGCAACTCTTCGGTAGCCTCTTTTGGTGACGGAGTCGAGTGCAATGGGTTGAGGATAGCATATTTTTCGTAGCCATGAAGATGGTTGTAGCGCATCACCTCTTTCAGGAAAATAGCGCCTGCAAGACCATGTGGAACACGGTGCTTGACACCAAGGTAGTAGGCAAAACCGTTGGTGGGGCCATCACCGGAGTTCATGAGAGCCGCTGTGCCACAAACACTGCCAATGGCAAGGTCAAGTCGCGATTCAGCCCGGTCGAGCTGATTCTGCTGCAGGGCAGAAAAGGTGCGCTGGAACCCTTCAACTGAAAAAATCCTGCTCAATGCCGTATGCTTGATGGATCCAAAACTGTCTACACAGTGTACAAGGCTGTCCATCGCTGAGGCAATCACACTCTCAATCGGAGCTGTCATGGAGAGCTGTGGGTCAATAACCGCTTTTTTGGGGAAATTCTTGCGGCTGTTGATCCCAAGCTTGCGTCCCTCGGCCTCATCAATAAACACAGCATTATAGCTGACCTCAGCACCACTTCCCAGCAACGTCGGCACCGTGACAAGCGGCAGCGGGTCGTTCACACCTGCAGGAAAACCCTTAAGTGACAAGGCAGGAACATTGTTGGACATGAGAAGGGCAACCCCCTTGCCGAGGTCGAGCGTACTGCCTCCGCCAATGGCTACAATCGCATCCGGCTTATTGCCTCTGAAAAATTCAGCAACATTTTCGAGATGGGCGTACGTTGGCTCCCCGGCAAATTCGTTGCAATAGAGCACCGCATTGGTATATACTGAGGTGAGGCTCTTCAGCACGTCCTGAAAATAGTGGCTTCCTGCAACATTGGCATCATAAATAATACCTGGCTTCTGCACCGACATCAGGGCCAGATGCTCGTTCAGCTTCAGTGCTTCGTTAACCCCGATAACAAGATCGGTGGACAAAAAGAAATTCATAAAAGAGGTAATCTAAAGGTTCTGTTAATCTTCATCCTGCTCTATCAGGTTTTTTTTAAAAAGATAGTACTCAATTAAATCTATTTCTTCGACAGTATCAATCTCCCAGGTTTGCCAAAATTCCATTTCATAGATGGAGAGCTTTTCTCCAATCCTGTTGTCGAAAGTGGCAAGAGTTTCAGGCGTAAAAATATAGATTGAGCCGTTCTCGATGAACTGGGTTGGTCGATCCTGACGCATTCCCCGATTGCGATAATCAAAGTTGACACTTGTCCACTTTCCTTCTCGCGACTCCCACAAAGTAAGGTCGTCGGCTTTCGTCACCGAGATCAGCGAATCTGCCCCTTCACGACGAAAAACCTCCATCGCCGCATCAATGTCACCAGGTTTCCGTAACGGTGAGGTTGCCTGCAAGAAGACAACCGTGCTGACAGCCATCTCGTACTCCAGTTCGATAACTTCAAGCGCATGGCTAATGGCTGATTCCGAGCTTGCCTTGTCCCCGGAAAATTTCGCTGGACGTTCGATCACCTCAGCTCCGTACTCCTTGGCAATACCAGAAATAATAAAGCTGTCTGTCGAAACAAACACCTTGTCGATAGAAGTCGAAGCAAGAGCCTGCTGAATCGTCCAGGCAAGCAAGGGTTTTCCGGCTACGGAATAAATGTTCTTCTTTTTTAGCCCCTTTGAGCCGCCTCTGGCAGGAATAATCGCTACAGTGGACATGATAATCGTATTCGTTTTGGTTTAACCATCAATCACCTGGCGACAGACATCCGCAATCATTCTGGCTGCAGAATTATTCTGGAGTGGTGTCAGAGATGTTAATACGTCAGGATGGAGGCCACAATGTACCTCCTTGTTGAGAGCAGAACCTACAAAAATTGTCGAAGAAAACTGTGCAATCAACATGCGGGAGTTGGCAATCATCTCCTCTGTTTTCCCTTCACTAAAGACCAGACTGTCAGGGGCATATCTCCGGATCTCCTCAATAGCTCGCTCTGCATTTTCGTTGGGATGGAGCTTGAACATCAGTTGATGATTCTCCGCCATAGCCAGGTACTTTTCAATATTTTTCCTCCGATTTTCGTAGATAAAGGTTTCACGATTATCAGAGGTACAGACAAGCACATAATCACGATATTTGAAATTGTTCAAAAGGTACTGTGTGCAGTTGTCAAAATTTGGAATACTGGTCACCTCAATCTTGGCAGCATTGACACCTTTTCGAATAAAGAGATCGCGATACCCTTCGCTTGCGACACAAAATTTTTGATATGCATCCGATAAGCCGGTTGTTGCTGTACCGGCAATCCAGCGGGGCATCCATGAAACATTCCGGGCAAGATGGTAAAGAATGGTTTCTGGCTCAGTCATTCCCTCCTGCACAAGCACCATTTTTTTCGTTCGAAAATGTTTTGGTACAATAAGATCTGTACAGGTCACGACAAGATCATAATCATGCGCAAGACCTCCGATATCGAGTTTCAGGTGATGTCCACGAAGATAATCAAGAGCACGATCAGAACGCTGTTTACCCATAATCGTAAACTCAAGCAGACCCAGATCACTGGCTGTGCCAAGCAGACCATCACTGAAAAACGGTGAAAAATACTGCTCATACTCGGTCAACCACCCGGCAATCTGATGCATCTGGGTAGTTTGATTCATTGACCCGCAGATAAACAAAACATTTTTCTTCATGATTCTACCCGGTTTACAGCTTCGGCGTCATGAAGATGGACTCCCGAAAAAAACATCACTCCATAACCGGTTGTATACCAGAACACCTCTTTTAATCGCCTTAAGAGCACAAATGCGCCGCCGTAGGCAAGAACATCAGGGAAGCCAAGCGCCTGAAAAAATGCAAGATAACCAAGATCCTGCACACCTAGTCCTGACGGGATGAAAAAAAAGAGCGTACGAAGCATGGTAAGAGCAATATCAATGGAGAGCACATCCAGAAAAGTGATATTGACACCAAGAAGCCTTAATATCGTATAACTCTCAATCGCAAGCGTTGACCAGGCAAACAGATAGAGAACCAATACAGGAAACAGCCGGCTGATGTATGTACCTCTGTAACTCTTCAATTCTTCATCGGTATCAAAAAAACCCGACTCTTTTAGTAGAAGCCATTCTTTGACTTTGTTGAAAGGAACAAGCATCAGGAGCCTGTGTACATTCCGGGCCGCTTGTCCATTAAGAAGCAAGACAAGAAGAAAGAGAAACAACAAAAATACCACAAGGCCCATTGCAATAAGAATATATCCAAGTCCTTCAAATCCAAGCATTTTGGGAGATACCGACTGCAGAAGTGAAAAACCGGCAATAGAACCAATAATGGTATAAATTCCCTGGGCTAAACCAAGCATAAGCTTGCGAACAGCAACACTTGCCACTCCTGAAGGGATTGCAATCCCCATAAACCGGTTACAAAGATATGGACGCAGAGGCTCTCCAACGGCAACACCTGCGGGGAGCGTCATGGAAACAGTTTCAGCGATAACCTGTATCTTCAGAAGCTCGAAAAAGGGTATTGCCTTTATGCTCCGGGGAAAAACCTTTAGCCAGGCAAAAGCCTCGAGCAAATGAAGCGCAAGAAAGGGTAAAATAATCAGGATTGAGGAAAAGCCAATCGACGAGATCAGCACTGCAGAGCGCTTCAGGTCGAGTTGACTGAAAAGCCAGACAATCAGAATGATGCCAAGAGCAAGGCCAATATAACCAGTCCAGGGAAAACTGGATTTTTTAGTCACAGGCATGAAAAATCAATAAAAAAAGCTGAGAAAATACTCCGAAAAAACATTGGAGGCTCGGCTGAACAATTGCATTACTCCTTAATCAACAGAAGGATGGGCGGTATGTTTCGCAATAGGTCAATCAAGATTCCATAATGCCCCGCAAGATAGCTCATAATTCCCTGATAATAAAAAGGAGGGCTAAACTGTTTGAAATTTGTTATAACCGGTCAGGATGCCGCCGTTGTGTCGTCAGCGCACATCACCCGGCATCTGCCAGGTGGTTACAAGTTCAACGGTATCATCAATTCTCTGGATATCACCACCCAATAATACTACTTCTATTTCTTGAAGAAAAAATCTGAAATTCCGTTTTATACCATTATGTTGGTATATTCCTTAAACTCTGGCTCTGCGTCTGGTGGAGTGATTTATGTGGAGTAATACCCGTTTCGTCCAAAAAGCAGTATTTATTACACACTAACATCTTTTATGATGGGACTTATCAATCCTGACTTTCAGACACTGCCGGAACTTTTTGCCTCAGTTTTTGCCCATTACAGGGATGAGCCTGCAAAATTTCCATTTGCACGAAAAATCAATGGGGTCTATAACCCAATATCATATCGTGAGTTCGAGAAGGATGTCACTACCTTCGCGGCATTTCTCAAACACAATGGCATCACCTCCAAAGACAGAGTGGCCATTCTTTCGGAAAACAGACCCGGATGGTACCTCTCAGATATGGCTATCATGAACATCGGCGCAATCAATGTCCCACTCTACCCTTCTCTCCCGCCCAATCAGATTGAATACATTCTCAAAAACTGTGGTGCAAAAGCTGTTGTGGTTTCAAACATGCTCCAGCTTGGGAAAATTCTTTCGATACAAAAAAACCTTTCAGAGTTAACTCTGGTGGTTATCATGAACCGCCTTGAAGAGGTCATTGAAAATGTTTTTGACCTGAACGAGGTGAAAAGAGAGGGTGAAGCAATTCTTGCCAGAGAGCCATTCATTCTGGATGGCACAATTGTCAACCCTGACGATGTTGCAACCATTATTTACACATCCGGAACAACCGGACTTCCCAAAGGAGTGATGCTCACCCATCGGAATATCTGTGAAAATGTCAAATCATGTTCATCAGTTATCTGTCTTGATGATTCAGATCGCGGCCTCTCCTTTCTTCCCCTCTCCCATGCTTATGAACGAACTGGTGGCTATTATCTGCTGTTTGCCTGCGGAGCAAGTATATACCTTGCCGAAAGCGTTGAAACCATATCGCTTAACATGACAGAAGCTCAGCCAACGATCATGTTTACAGTGCCAAGGCTTTTTGATCGTATCAAATCAGGAATTCTGAAACAGATTTCAACTCAGAGTGCCTTAAAACAAAAAATATTTTATGGGGCTCTGAAAACAGGCGAAAAGTATCACAATGAACTCAATACGCAAGGACACGTGTCGCCACTGCTCGCCATCCAGCATACACTGGCAAAACAACTTGTCTACAACAAGATAAAGAACAAGTTTGGAGGACACCTGCGCTATTTTGTTTCTGGTGGGGCTGCTCTGCCTCAAAAAATCGGGGAATTTTTTCAGGCACTTGATATCCGTATCCTTGAGGGGTTTGGTTTGACCGAAACAGCGCCAGTCACTCATGTTAACCGCCCTGAAAAAATCAAATATGGTACTGTTGGCAGAGCTGTTGACAACGTCGAAGTCATGATTGCGCCTGATGGTGAAATACTGCTCAAAGGGCCGAATATCATGAAGGGGTATTGGAATGATGAGGCAGCTACCCGCGAGGTTATCAAAGATGGCTGGTTTCACTCAGGAGATATTGGAGAGATCGATCGGGATGGCTATCTGACCATAACTGACCGTAAAAAACATATCATCGTCACAACCGGTGGAAAAAATATTGCTCCCGGACCCATCGAGAACATGATCTCTGAAAGCGCCTTCGTCGATCAGGTCATTGTTGTCGGTGAAAAGCGTCCATTTCTGATTGCGCTTATTGTCCCTGACTTCACAGCGCTTCAGGAATTTGCTGCTGCTGAAAAAATAACATTCTCTACAATCAAGGAGTTGATTGAGCATAAAGAGGTCATGCAGATTTATGAAAAGCTGTTACGAAATATCTCAAAACATCTCGCTACCCACGAAAAGATACGCAAGTTTCTGTTGGTAGACACCGCATTTACCATTGATAACGCTCAAATGACACCAACATTCAAACTCAAACGAAAAATCATTTATGCAAAGTATGCTACCGAGATTGACAAGATGTATAAAACCTTCAACACGGTCTATAATACAGAGTAATAAACTACCAAAAGGGTGACGACAGGCTTGAACCGGGCTTATCCCCCTTTTATTTTCCAGCCGCTATGGGTGGGGTGCCTGGTATCTGCGTGATGTTCAAGTAACCCCTCCTGAACAAGTTCACCAAGAATCTCATCAAGACTCCAGGGACAGTCACCATATTTTTCCTCGAGTTCCTCAAGAAACATTACCTCAGCATGAATAAGCTCTTTGACAAGTCGTCCCCTGTACCACCGTTTTGAACCAGAAAATTTGGACTGCTTTGTCAACGGACGAATTCCTGTCTTTTTACTTGTCAGATGCAGTGCGCCATAATCCATAAGAGCATTATGCCACTCACGACTTTGGCCACAAGGAAGAACTGTATCGGCAATCTGTTGCAACCTGGCCACAGAAATATCTTCAGGAAGGCAGAATTCATGGATTATAATTCGTCGGATATTGGTATCGACCGCCGCAAAATCAGCATTGTCAGCAAACACCGGAATAGAGCGAGAAGTATACTCCCCTATGCCAGGAAGTTTCTTGAGGAGTTCGGGCTCTGATGGCACAATTCCTCCATAGCTCTCTGTAATAATTGAGGCACACCGATGCAGACGAACGGCTCTGGAATTATAGCCCAGACCACTCCAGAGGGCGAGAACCTCTTTTAAGGGAGCCGATGCAAGATGAATAATATCAGGGAAAATTTTCAGCCAGGCATCGAACCTTGAAACAACCCTTTCCGCCTGTGTCTGCTGAAGCATGATCTCACTGACCATGACGGCATAGCGGTCAGCAGTCTCCCGCCAGGGAAACCCCCTTCGGTTCTGCCGATAAAAATCAAAAATCTTCTTCCTGAAAAGCTCAATATCGTTGGGAAGCTCCATAATGCTGGAAGGTAGAGGGCAGACCCCGGCAGCGCTGAGGCATGTCGGGGCTACCAATAACAATCAGACCTTCTCTGCAATCTTGCGTTCCTTGACTTTCAATGCCGCCTTGCCGGTACGTTTGCGCAGGTAGAATAGTTTTGCTCTTCTTGCCTTGCCGTGCTTGACAACGGTGACACTTTCGATATTGGGTGAATTGACAGGAATGATCCTTTCAACACCTACACCGTGAGAAATTTTGCGCACTGTGATGGTCTTGTTCCCTCCAGCTCCCCTGTCGCTGATAACAACACCCTCAAAAGCCTGAAGCCTCTCTTTCTCACCCTCAATAACCTTCAACTGTATCTTGATGGTATCGCCTGGCCTGATTTCCGGAAAATCGGTAACCGCCTGAGTGGCTTCAACTAACTTGATTATCTGATCCATGACAACAACTTATTTACGTTATTTTTTTCTTAAATTCATCCTGTTCAACTCGATCAATCATATCCGGCCTGCGCTCTCCTGTTCGCATGAGAGCATTTTCATGGCGCCACTGTTCAATCTTTGCATGATGACCTGTCAACAGTACATCCGGAACTTTCATCCCCCTGAACTCTGCAGGCCGAGTATAATAGACTGAGTCAAGGAGTTCTGTCTGAAAAGAGTCAGTCAAAGCCGACTCACTGTCGCCAAGAACACCAGGTATCACCCTTACCAGCGCATCCATAAGGAGCAGCGCGGGTAT
This sequence comes from uncultured Chlorobiaceae bacterium, assembly GCA_903866255.1. Classification (GTDB taxonomy): domain Bacteria; phylum Bacteroidota; class Chlorobiia; order Chlorobiales; family Chlorobiaceae; genus Chlorobium. The sequence goes on from CAIPMW010000025.1 coordinate 35,690, forward strand.
CTCTCCTCCTGAAACAACAAAATTTCCAATCGAGATCTCCATGGTAACCAAGCTTTGCCTTATCCGTTCATCGACAGCCTTATAATGGCCACAAAGAATAATAAGGTTAAGCATCCCTGAAAGCCGGTTCGCCATTGACTGCTCAAACATCACTCCATCGGGAGACAGAAAAATCACTTCATCGTACTCTCTCTCAGACCTTAATCGTTCAACACAGGCAAAGACCGGCTCCGGCCTGAGAACCATCCCTGCACCACCACCGTAAGGTGAATCATCAACCTGTTTGTACTTTCCAAGCCCATAATCATGCAGATTATGAACATGAATCTCAGCATGCTGTTTCCTGCGAGCAATACCAAGCAATCCATTGTCAAGCGGCGAATCAAAAAAACCGGGAATGACAGAAATAAGATCAATTCTTACTGCATCCATGACTTCAAGAGGCCTCAACAGACCTTACAGCAAAACCATTCACAGAAACTCATCATATCTTGGAACTACCATAAAGCGTTCTACAAGATTGAACTCTTCAACAAACTCCTCTATTGCAGGCATGAGAACTTTTTTCCCCCCAACCTGAACCTCATACACCTCATGGGCAGGCATTCTGATAACATTGGTCACCGTCCCAACGCATTGACGATCACGGTCAAGAACCTTCATTCCAATTATTTCATGAAGATAAGCCCTGTTCTCTGGCTGAGGCATAAGCTGGTGGACCTCAACGAACAAGCTCCAGCCAACGAGCAGCTCAGCGTTCTCAACACAGTCCACTCCCTCAAACATCAACCACGCAAATCCCATGGCAAGGGCGGCCTTTTTCACCTTTAACCGTTCGAGATCTTCGACTGACCTTCCCGCAAAATACTCTCGTCGGGAAAGAAAACTTTCTGGAAAGTCAGTAATAATCTCAACCTTTACCTCACCCAGCAATCCTCTTGGCTTGAGAATGACCCCTGTCTGATAAAGCTCCACCCTGTCCCTCACTCAGAAAAAGTGATTATGCCTCTCCGCCTGCAGCAGCCTTCGCTTCAGCCTCTTTTTTAGCATTGCGGCGACGCGACTTCACAAGCAACCCTTTCTGGCGTCGAGCAATCTGACGCTCCTGCCACTTTTCCATCTCAACCGAAATCTCAGCTTCACTACGCCCCATACTCTTGAGCCTGAGTTCATAAAGCAATCCTGTAGTGCGAATAAGGCTGTTCACTGTTGCTGTCGGCTGTGCACCTGTCTGTATCCAATAAGCGATACGATCTTTTTTAATAGTGACAGCGTGTGGTTTGGCGGTAGGCTGATAATGGCCAACAACTTCCAGAAATTTGCCATCCCTCGGCGAGCGTGCATCGGCCACGACAATCTGGTATACCGGCAATTTTTTTCTTCCTGCTCTCTTCAGTCTGATCTTTACCAAGGCTAAAATATTTTATGAGTTAATGTTTACTGGTAACAACCGAAATATAATCTAACGTTTTAAAAACTTTTCAAGTGCAAGATTCTGCGAAGTAATTTTTCTGCCGGACTGCGACAGCTTTGAAACCGAGCGCATCATCTTTTTCATCTCCCCAAACTGTTTGAGCAGAAGATTAACCTCCTGCACTTTTGTGCCACTACCTCTGGCAATGCGCTGACGACGACTTCCATTAATAATGTCCGGATTTTTTTTCTCCTGCTTTGTCATGGAATTGATCATCGCCTCAATAGGCTTGAAATCAAGATTTTCAAGCTCCTGCTTTGGAACCATCTTGTTCAGACCAGGCACCATCTCAATCAGCCCCTGAATTGAACCCATTTTTTTAAGCTGCTGCAACTGGTCGAAAAAGTCATTAAGATCAAACTCATTCTTCATCAACTTTTTCTGCATCTCGACAGCTTTTTCAAGATCGAGATTTTCCTGTGCTTTTTCAACAAAACTGACAATATCGCCCATACCAAGAATTCTCTGGGCCATACGATCAGGATAAAAGATATCAAGATCATCAACCTTCTCACCGATACTGATAAATTTTATCGGCTTTTCAACAACCTGACGGATGGAGAGCGCAGCGCCACCCCTTGAGTCACCATCAAGCTTGGTCAGCACAACACCATCAAAATCAAGCTGATCATTGAACGCTTTAGCGGTATTAACCGCCTCCTGGCCCATCATTGAGTCAACAACAAAAAGAAGCTCATCGGGCTTAAGAGCATTTTTCAGCGCTTCAGCCTCAGCCATCATCTTCTGATCAATCTGCAGACGTCCAGCGGTATCAACAATAACAACATCTTTTGCCCCCGACCGGGCAGCCTCCAGCCCCTGAAGTGCCGCCTTCATGGCATCCTGTTCTTCAATGGCAAAGACAGGCACATCCACCTGGGCCCCGAGTGCTTTGAGCTGATCAATTGCCGCCGGGCGATAGACATCAGCCGCAACAAGCATCGGGTTCTTCCCGTTCTTCTTGAGACGCAGGGCAAGTTTTGCGCAGAATGTTGTCTTTCCGGAACCTTGCAAACCGGCAACCATGATAATCGCAGGAAGTTTCTTCGGAGAAAGGTTTAATGGCTTCTGCTCTCCACCCATCAGATCGGTCAGCTCGTCATAAACGATTTTCACAATCATCTGCGCAGGCGAGACGCTTTTGATAACCTGCTCACCGAGAGACTTATCTCTTATATCTTCAATTAATTTCTTTGCTACCTTATAGTTAACGTCAGCACCAAGCAGAGCCCGCTTGATATCGCGCATGGCAAGACCAATATTGATCTCATTGATGGTGGCCTGACCGGCCAGCTTTTTAAAGGTGGCCTCTAATTTATCACTTAAACTATCGAACATTGGTTTCCGCTTTTTTCATATAAAGCTTAAAAATGCTTAGCTTTAATTATAACAAAAAATAGCAGAAAATAAAAAGATACAATCATATCTTCATTGCTGACCGAGGTTTTTACTGCTTTTTATATGAATAGGCACTGAACACATAACCAAACAGGCAAATTATGGGAGCCAGCTTGATAGAAACCATTCTTCACTCTTTTCGCAGCAAGCGAATTGCTGTTATCGGCGACATTATGCTCGACAACTATATTTTCGGCCATGTTTCGCGTATTTCTCCCGAATATCCGGTTCCTGTTGTTGATGTCACCCACGAGGATCACAGGCTGGGAGGAGCAGCAAATGTTGCGCTAAACACTCTCGCACTCGGCGCAAAAACTATCTTAATCGGCATTACGGGTACTGACCACAACAGGGATATACTCCTCGAGCTTTTCCGCAGTCGAGGCCTTCCAACCGAAGGGCTGATCTGCGATCCATCGAGACCAACTACCTCCAAAACCAGAATCCTGTCGCAAAACCATCATATAACAAGGATTGACGTTGAAAGCAGAGTGGAGATCAATGATGCCATTGAGCATGAAATTCTCAACTCTTTTGAGGCTGTTGTCAACTCAATTGATGCGTTGATTCTCGAAGACTACAATAAGGGCCTTCTCAGCCCATCACTCATCAACAATATTATTGCTTCGGCAAAAGTCCATAATATACCAGTACTTGTTGACCCGAAACATCAGAATTTTTTTGCCTATAAAGGGTGCGCCCTCTTTAAGCCGAATCTTTCAGAGATGGCAGCATCACTCGGCATTCTGCTGTACAATAACGACCAGGAGGTTGAAGAGGCCTGTCTCCTGCTTCAGCAAAAAATTCAGGCTGACACCATTATTGTCACACGAAGCGACAAGGGTATGACGCTTTACAACGGTTCATTTACCCATATTGCAGCAACCTCTCTGGAAGTTGCTGATGTCTCCGGAGCTGGTGACACCGTCATTGGGCTTCTTGCGCTCGGACTGGCTTCGGGACTCGACATTGTGATGAATGCAACAGTTGCCAACCTTGCCGCAGCAACCGTCTGTCAGGAGGTTGGCGCTGTTCCTGTCAAATCCGAAAAACTCATCAAGGCATTTCAGGATCATCTTCAATAATCGAGAGATGCTGCTCCAGCTCTTTTGGCCACGGCGGGTTATATGAAGTGTCATTTAAAAGAGTTCTCAGGTTGTTCAGTGAGTAGAATGGCACCTCAAACAACCCGGCATTACTGACAGGAGCAGGCACATCCTTGCCTGGGTCAAGATGCATTACAAACGTGACATGCACCACATTGTGGCCATTCGGGGTAAAGACCCACATTCCTGTTGCATGTTGAACCCTGTGATACTTCGGATTAACCAGCAGATAATCTGGCTCCTCCTTCATGGTCAGCGCAATAGCATTGTCCCCCGCTGACACCAGCCGGGAGCGCATGATCACCTCTCGCTGTTGCAGTGGCCATGGAGTATCAATGACCTGGCGCATAACATACTCAGCATCATCGTTTTGTTCCAGCACCTCCATTTCAGTAAGATGATGAACCCAGCGAGTGAAATTTGCCATGTCGTGAAAAAGACTGATCAGCCTTTTCAAAGAGACCTGCAACTCAAGTTCTCCCTTAAAGCCATAAATATCTGAGCCGCTTACCCTGGAAGAAAAAATCTTTATGCCTTTATGTTCAACACGAAATTCCCAGTTCCCATTCAGGATTGATGCTACATCCATACTCTCTTTTGTTATGAAATTATTTGGCCGACCTCCAGAACATCAACAACATTAAACCGTTACAAACTTTTCATAATGCTGTATCACATCATTGGCTGATTGTTTAAACGGAGCATCAACCGGAGTTTTGTATTTCTCCCTCTTGACCATTTCGCGCAAATTGACCAGCGTATGGTAGGGTGTATCGATAACGGCAATGTTGGCAAGCCAGGCGGGAATCTCTCCGCCTGGTTCGATATGAAGACGGAAAATAACCCTGCACTGCTTCTCTGAAAGCGGGATAATATTCCATGCACCCTCAAGCTCAGGCACACGGACGTACTTGTCGTTTTTTGGAAGGAAGTTCGCCACACATTCAAGCTTGATAAAAATCTCGGATGTTTCAGGATCCATGTACCCTTGCGAGCGTGTGATGATTTCACGATCAGAAACTGGCCAGGGGGCGCTGACAAGCTGATAGACAATTCGTCCTTCATTTTCTGACAACTCCTGCAGAACGCGCATCTCCCTGGTTTTCCAGACCCACTCAGTTGCAATATCAACATCATAAAGAAGGCTCATAACGGCATGTTGAGGTGCATCAATGGTGGCGACCGCAACAAACGAGAGAAAATCGGAACTTGGAACAGGACAGGTAAATATTTTCAACCAGTCATTACTGAGGCGCAACGAACAGGTAGCGTCTTGAATCTTTTTGAATAACGACATGATAAACCAGGATAATGGTTAATAAAAATGGAATCAAGGCTGACCGACCGGCACCGTTATCGCTATTTTGACCACCGGGTCGCCATTCATGACAACGAATCTTATCTGGCCTTCTGGGCCAAAAAGCTGATGGGCAATCTTCGATTTTACCATACGCACAATATATTTCCTCTCCCGGATAAAACCAGCCCTGTCAAAGAGAATTTTTCTTGCCTTGCATGTTTTGATGAGCAAAGCTTCAAAACCGCTCTCTTCACTATAGTCAGCACTGAAACGCGCCAGTGAACTCCGGTAGCTCTGGGCTGAGCTGCGGGGATCATCAACAAGAGAGCGTGCCATATCATCAAGAGCGCCTGACTGGTATAGCTCCTGATAAAAAGCAGCGTGTGGTTTTCCTGTCACCCAATAGTCAGGAATAATACCACCGGCATCCCTCAGTGCGGCCAGTTCGCTCTCTCCCTTCTCGTTGCCTTTGAGCGATCTCAGCAAAAGAGGAAGGGATGATGTCTTATAGACAGAGAGATCGCTGTTATTCAGATAGAGCAAACTATCCGGGTTTGCAAAGAGCTTCCAGGGAAGAATCGTTGTCATTGCCTCCTGATAATAGTGTTCACGCCCTGCAACCCCCTTCCGATAAACTCGCTGGATCTGCCTGCCCGAAGGCGTGTAATAACGGGAGACGGTCAATCGAATTGCTGAGCCATCAGCAAACGGAAGTTGACGCTGCACCAGCCCTTTGCCGAAGGAGAGTTCACCGACAACAACCGCCCTCTTGTTGTCCTGCAGTGCTCCGGCAAGAATTTCGGATGCCGAGGCACTCCCTTTATCAACAAGCACAATGACTTCACCTTTCTCATAACCATCCCCGGACTTTGCAACATAACGCCCATTCTCCTCACCACCTCTGCGACTTTTTGTATAAACGATCATCTGCCCCCTGGTCAGGAACTCATCGGCCACCTCGACCGCCTGCTCAAGAAAGCCCCCGGGATTTCCACGCAGATCAATGATGAGCCGAGCCATACCCTCTTTCTTCAGGAGAGCAAGCGCCCGACGAAACTCATTAGCCGTCGTAGCAATGAAGCGGCTCAATCGGATATAGCCGGTGCGATTATCAAGCATAAAGGCAGCATCAATGCTTGATGTCGATATTTTCCCCCTCGTCACCACAAAATCCAGAAGCTTGCCACTCAGAGGTCTGAAAACCTTCAGCCTGACTTTTGTTCCCTGCTTCCCCCTCAGCTTTCTGAGCACCTCCTGCCGGGTTATCCCGACCGCTGAAACGGAATCAATCGCAATGATACGGTCGCCGGGAGAAATCCCCACCGCTGCGCTCGGTCCGCCCGAAAGGGGAGTAACAACCAGAAGGGTATCGTTGACAACATCAAACTCAATTCCTATACCATCAAAATTACCATCGAACTCCGCCTGCGAGTAAGAGACCTTCTCCGGTTCGAGGTATATCGTATGAGGATCGAGATACTCAGCCATTCCCTGGATACCAGCTCCCAGAAGACTGTCGCCATTAACCTCATCAACGTAAAGATCTTTCATCAAGCTGTAGGCTTCAAAAATTTTCTTCTGATCATCAAATCCGCTATCCCTGCCACCATTAAGCCTGGTGCCGAGGAAAAAACCGAAAACAAGCACAACAACCATCATGACAATAGTCAGTATTCGGGGCATAGGAGGTGGGTTAATTTATCAGGATGAGAACACAGGTGATCGGTACGCCGAAACTCATTTTACCTCTCTGAAATCGAAATCACAAAAAAACATTGTGCAATCAGCAACCTGCCCGTTTCCCAATCATCCAAAGCATGTAATCAATAAGCATATAGTACCGGATAATAAGAGATAGTAATCATGAAACTTATATAGATAAAAAAGAAATAAAACAGAACACAAAAAGCAATTTAATGATATATAATATAATATTTTACCAAATATAATCCGTCTATTAATCCTACACTATCTAATAGTTATAAAGCATATAATAATCGAAGATATTGCCAATACATAAGCCATTTAATTATAGAATAATAAATATTATAGAACTAGCTAATAATGTTCACAACATATTACTCAATAATAAATTAATCACTTATGTAATAAGTTTATTAAACCTGATTATCTGTAATAATACGTTATTATAAATATTTTAATTTAAAAATCTAACCTATTAATTATGATAATTAATAATGAACATATTGTCAAATAATTTTATCATAAAACATCTAAACATATTATCAAATAAAAACATCTAATAT
>CAIPMW010000026.1 GCA_903866255.1 uncultured Chlorobiaceae bacterium
AATTTCCACCGAGAGCTGACTTGCCGCCAGCCGTACCGCAGTTGTTTTACCAACCTGTCGCGCACCTCGTATGACCAGTGGCTTGCGTTTGCTCTGGTTGTACCATCCCTTTATCTCCTCTATTGCACGTCGGCTGAACATTTGAATCTCTTTAGATTTGTATGGGTAAACCTTGTTGTCTGCAATAAATCTACTACTTTTATTTATAATCGAACATAGAAATGTTCCATTATAATACAAAACAAGAATTGATAGTCAATGATATTATTTTTCCCAATGGTTTTATTGCAGGGTCGTATTGCAATACGACCCTGCGATCGTTCGTAAAATCTATCGGTCGATTGATATGGTGCATTCAAAAACGCTCTCATTCATCGAAAGAGAGCCTTGTTCCTGAAATCAGCAAAAGAGCGTATCCTCGTTTGTGAGTTAGCAGGGAAACCAAACTTTGTCGGTTATGAAAAAAGAGGTAACAGTCGCTATTATTGAAACATCGAAAGCTGTTGGCGGTATTCATCGAAAATTTCATTTGAAGCATCCAGAACAAGACCGCCTCTCTTCACGACATGCTGAACTGCTTCAACGGAAGTTCCAGAGCAAAAAAACGATAAAGCTATGTAAAGAAATTTGTTACGAGAAAATTGGCCTAAAAACGTAGTCACTAAAAAATTTGGGCATAATAAATTAATTGCCTATAATTGATTCTGGATTTGATCCAAATCTTGGTCCGCGTCACAAACCCTGCTCTTATTTCGTCAAAAATATCCCAAAGTAGTCACAAAAATTAAGTTCACGCTAATCCTATAACTAATTTTTCAATAATCGGTTACGGATATTTCCGGCTTAATTTTTTCTGGAACCTCCGCTTCAATACAAGCCTGAACACAAAACACAAGCTCGTCAGTAATTGATGCAGGAACGACTGCAAGGTTTGCTGTTTTGGGCACATTGGTAGCAAGAGGCATAGGATAATCGGCCTCAATCCCGACGGCAGCACCTTATGGCACAAGTGCCGCGAGTTGAACGGTCAACGCTCCATCACCGCATCCAAGAGCAAGAATGCGATCGGTTCCAGCAATACATCAATTCCTGAATCAGCTCCGCACCCCACTCCTTTTGGTGGGCTGATGCCTCTTGATATTTTTTTCCGTCGAACTCGTGTGGCATAATTTGCATAATACATAACGACCATGCGCAGTGGAACGACCACAATGGGTGAGTGGTTCACAAGGACATCTGTGACCATATCCACTATATCAATTTGTTGGCATCATTATTTCATTCGTAAAAAGAAGATGTATCTACCTCAATTTTATTAATCATTGGTTCAAGAGATCCAATATTAATTACCGCATGAAATGTCAGCGGATAGCGATCTGAACATGAATGGCCATCTTTCATTGAGCCATAATTTAATTCAAGCTCAGTATATCCCGAACCTGAGACGACTTGTGACTGAGCAAATAAATCGATCTCAGCCATCTCTTCAATGAAAGCATTTTCAACAATTGTATGGCGTGAGAGAGAATCTAGCTCATGAGGAATTGAATTGGTTATCTCATCTACCAAGGCTTCTTGAGTCAACTCTAATGCTTTTTCTTGAATTCTTTCTTGAATATGTTCAAGGTTTTCTGCGTAATCTATAACCGCAGATTCAATTTCATCCAAGAACTTTGCAACTTCTTCGTCGGATATATTATATGTTCCGTTACTGATATGCGCGTATTTACTTAATTTATTCACAGCATCAACAAGGTCGTTGATCTCAGAGGCCGTATTTAGTTCCGGATTCTTTTTTATAAGGTCGTCTGTTATATGTCCAGAAACCGCAAATCTATATCTTTCTTTCCTGCTTACTTTCCCGTTATCCCCAAGAAACCATTCTGTTTTCATTATTTCAATATCTGGAGCGATACGAGCCATGGCAATTCGAATCAACTCACGAATTACCAATGCAAAAGAGTTTGCCCTAAGTGGATCGTGTAAATTATTGATATAAGAATAAGCCGATTTGAGCACCGCCTGTTCGAAGTCACTTCGGAAAAGAAATTGAACGGATTTATTTGACAGGAGTTGCATATTATTTGATCTCATTTTATTTCAATTGATCTGCAAAATTCGGAAAAAACAGACTATTTCTTTCTCAATGATTAAAACCGTAAGGCAAAAATAGGCAAGGAATTGAGATAAATAGACATACAAACCAGGCATTACCGTTACATCAAGCCGATACAGAAACACGTCCTTCCAGCCATCTCTTGAGCGATGTTTAACTTTCACCTGAAGGCTTGCCAAGTAATAAACCCTCAACACTGATAGTCAAATCTTGATTGGTTGATTATGAAGAATATGTTAATGTTTATTATGCGACTTTTCAAGCATGACATGACACTAGGCCCTCTGACATGCACTGCTCAAGCAATTAGTTAGACGACGGCAGGCGTGAAGATTAGAAGATGAGGCGACATTGTTGCTATGCATGTTTCGCTAAAGCAATATCCATGGAATAAATTATTTTGGCGATTCGCTCCAGCTTGCCCTTTTGAGCGCTGCTGAATGTCGCAGCCAAAGAGCCCTCATTATGCTTCTCAGAGATGGAATTGGCCAGTTCATTGAGTTCCTTAAGCTGAATGCTTAGACCCTTGATATCGGGGATATCTGACGCTTTAAATTGAAACAACTCTGGATCCAAAGAGCGCAATCGCCCTCTGAGGTCTTCGGAACCACAGCACAAATGCTCTGCAGCTTCTTGAAAAAATCTTTTTGCTCTTGCGTATTGCATTCTGCTGCTCTGTATAGGGCTTGCTGCCTGGTTTACCGAATGGTCAAACTCAATCCCGAGGTACAGATTAACCGGACATCACCTACTTGCTGAGTGTCTCCGTACTCAAATTCACTGCGTCTAACTTTGAGCGCTTCACTCACTAACATCCCTGCATCAAGATAGCCGAAGCCTTACGCACGACAAGTGGGTGCGCTTGTTAGGCCCGCCCTGAGCCGTACATTCAGTTCTTGCGTAAGACAACCCAAGAACCGTCGGGATTCTGCTGCACGGTGACCGAGTCTCCCTTGCGAACGCTCACGATCGGGCAATCAGCCCTCACCTCGGTGCCATCGTCGAGTGTGATGTATGCCTTGCCAGTAAGCTCGTACTCAGGGAATCCCAACCCATCAAAGGAATGTTGGTCGGGTGGTCTGGGTCCAATCTGCTTCTGCTCATAGCTGTTCATGGTACCACTCCGGGTTGGCGCACAACCGAACAGTGCCCCGAAAGCGAAGCCCAGCAACAGTATACCGACGAAAATCCGCTTCATACTTTCCCCCCTCCGACTTGCACTCGGCCCAACATAGTTTATACTGAGCTCCCTAATTCTAAAAAAACAGAACTAGTCTTTCGTGCATAACGTAATTTACAAATTATTCCGATAAAGCACACAGAATAATAATCTAACACGCCTGCAGTGTCCGCTTAACGTTGCCGGCATCCGGCCTGTAGCTGGTTCGGTTTCATATTTGATCCTTGTTGAATGTTGTTTCCGACAACCTGACGTTATCAGGTAAAGCATGTCACACGTTATCCAACTCCTCCATCAATGCTCTTCGCTGACGATATTCTTTCCTGAAAAACAACATCACTTCGTTTGCCTTCTCTCGTGCGCCAAGCTTGATCACTCGCCGGAGATAACGGCACGCCTCTTTGTAGTGGCTCCTTCCCAGATTGGTTTTCATGTATTCAAGAAGAGCATTGACATACAAATCAACAACTTCAGCAGTATACTTTTTAGCCAGATGTGGTTCGTACTGCCCGATAGTCTGCAAGTCAGGAAACTTTCGTACCAGCTCCAAAAGTCTTTCCATCCACCCCTCTTTGATGAAAATACCGGCAACTTGTTCTTTGTTAAACCATCTCTTTTTTGCGGCAATATCCTGTATCACTCGCTCCACAAACCCCACCCAGGCATTGGGCGGTACATGCTGTTTCAAGATGGCGTAATAATCCTGTTCGGGCATGAAATTCTCAATGAACAAGTGGCGAGCATAGTCAATAATCTTCTCTTTCTCGCCTTGAGCCTGAGCTATCTTCAATAACCATTGATACCACTCTATCACCAGCCCAGGCTTCTTGTTTTGATCATAATCTACCCCACCTTGCGCTATCGAAACAGCTTTGGTGTAATTCCCTTGCGCCAGGGCTGTCTGAAGTACCTTTCTGCGAAATTCCGGGTTGGCTATATTTGCTTCCAAAAAGTCTTCTGCCTCTTTTTCGCCTTTCGTTTTAAGGATGACTTCATAGTTGATGCTTTGAGCTGTTTCCCTGTCGTGCTCTGACCTTTGCAATTTGTCAAGTTTCATGCAAACGGACTCAATTTCCGCATCGGTTTTCAGAAGCATGGCGGCAATTCGTAACATGCCAGGATGCCAGCCCCATTCGGCGTATACTCTTTTATCAACCGCTGAAAGAGCATAATCAATGATCATCTTCCGGATATCCTCATCAGGTTGAGATGCTGCAAGAGTGTACAGCATCTCATAAGACGCTTCGATGGCGGATCCCATATCGCCATTGCTGTCATCGGCATACTCAAGCGCTCCAACCATCTGTTCCATAATGGAGGTACAGATAAGAACAGCGCTTTTGAAGTTCTGGTTATCAATCTGTTTTTTTGCCAATTCCAAAAGATGGTCAACGCCATTGCCCACTTGACGTGCATCGTACCAGTCAAAAGAGCCTTCACTCTCTTTTGCACTGCGAAGAATCGCTTTAATCTGCTTTTCATAAAACTCCTTCGATTCATCGGCATTATACTGGACAAACGATGACAACAACAGATTTCTGAACGAGACATTCAGTTTTGCTTGCTCCCGCACAAATTGTTTAAGCTCATCGTGGGTAGCTTTCTCAAGCAGCTCATCAACCTGCTCCGCAATAGTTTTACGCTTCTTCTTCTTTTTTGCCGCAACAGGCTTTGTCTTAACAGGTTTCTGCTGCAGGTCAAGCTCATCCTGCTGCAAATATAAGATGACTGCCACCACATGTTTGCAGATCGGGCCCATATCGTAAGGGCAATTGCAGAAATGCTCGGTAATGACACCATTGTTCATGGTCATTCGTACCGTATAATCTTTGGTACCCTCGACAATCGCTTCATACTCACCCGTGCGCACCTCTTCCGGCTCATGTACCTGTCCGTTTTTATAATACGACAACCCTCTCCGTAAAATTGTTTCGTCGATGAAGTCCTCAAAATGGCGTAGTGGAATGTGCATTCTTATGGCTGGTTACATGATTTGAAGCATTGTAAGAATTTGTTCATTCAGTTTTTCCAATACTGACCGGCAGGCAAGCACAGTGGTCAGTTCGGATTTTAAGCGAGCACTGATACCAAGAAGCCCCGTACTACCATACCCCTCACCCTCACTCATTTCCATGAGGAGGGGTGGCTGCTACTATGGTCAATTTCAGTTCGGCATCATCAAGCAAATGGTATACCGGCTTTCTCCCCGACAATTTTTCGCTTTCCAGAATAATAATCGGCACCCCTTCCCCGCGCTTATCCATAATGAAGTTTCTTTGACTGCCAACGGCGTTCACATTCATGGCACATCTGGCCAACAGTGAACTGATCAGCTCGTTTCGTGAAGATTGCCGTTCCGAGAGGCTATCAATGGTCATGGTGTTCGGAATGGTGCCCGGCGAAAAAATCTCCAGACGGTCGGCGAAAAGATGCAACCAAATTTTTGAGCCATACATCGAATAGTCGCGGTGGGCAACAGCATTAACAACCGCTTCAAAAACTGCATTCATGGAAAACTGTGGCGTTTCAATACGGTTTGGCGCCTTGATGGCATAGACTCGCATATTGCGCTCCACAAATTTGCAGGCATCCTTAATCTGCGCATCCAAAGGCCCGGTTATATCTTTTGCATCCAGTTGATATGCAGCATTTCTTTCACGACCGCGATAACTGACGGCCTGGATGAAAGCATTTGGCAGGAATGATTCTGGAGCATCACTGGCTAATAAAATACTGCTGACAGTGGCACGCATCACATTGTCTTCATCCCATGCGATGAGTTTCATCTTCTCCAGAAACTCCTGGTCGCTTTTCGGAGAGAGCACCGTTCTGAATCGATTCCACAATTCAGGATTAAGGTCAGTCAGCGTTGTGCCGGGAACCGTTTGCTCATCAAATCGGATAATCCTGGTCTGGCTGCGCTGCTGAAACAGACGCGCCAATAAATCCGGTGTCATCTCTCGCCTGGAGCTGCCAGTACGACGAAAATAACCGTTGGGACTTTTATGAACAAAAAGACTTCTCGGCACATCAATCCGCAGAATTATTTTTTCTTCGCCTTGAGTATCCCGGACAATCAGTTTTCGGATAACACAGTCCAGCGGTGGCTGAATGGAATCATTACTTATGGAGCGAAGCCACCCTTCAACGATATCGAGTTTTTCCAATGGAATACCTTCAATCTCTCTCGACTTGTCATCAACGCCAAGAACAATAATCCCTGTGGCCGTGTTCGCCATTGCCGCAAGCTCGTCAGCCATCCCGTCCTTATGAGGGCCAACGACCTTTTTGCCACTGAATTCAACACTCTTGAGTTCAAGAACGGAGTCTTCACCCAATGCGATTTGCCTGAGGAGATCTGAGAGATTTTCGTACATTGCTGAATTTTCAATAGTTAGCGTGATCAAACAGAAACTGATGCGTGAAACCAACAATCGGGCAAATTAACTTCAATGGCAATATAAGCCCGGATAACTCTCTTTATAATCGAAATGACCGCCACTCATCAGTTTATCTCCGAATTAATTGTCGTTTATTGATGTCCATTAGTGGTTTTCCATTGTTGTTCTTGCCAAAGGTTATGCTATACATCGCCAACCATCCGATCAATCTGGTTGACCAGGTAAAAGGGCAGATTAATCAGCCTGAACGGTTTTGCCGTGTTATTCACCTTTGCCACAAGTTCCTGAAGTGATGGTTTTGCGGAACTGATTCGTATGGCTTGATCTGCCTGCTTTTTCACCATGTATGAGTGCAGCGATTTTATGGTGCCGCCAGTG
>CAIPMW010000027.1 GCA_903866255.1 uncultured Chlorobiaceae bacterium
CACTGGCGGCACCATAAAATCGCTGCACTCATACATGGTGAAAAAGCAGGCAGATCAAGCCATACGAATCAGTTCCGCAAAACCATCACTTCAGGAACTTGTGGCAAAGGTGAATAACACGGCAAAACCGTTCAGGCTGATCAATCTGCCCTTTTACCTGGTCAACCAGATTGATCGGATGGTTGGCGATGGATAGTACACCTTTTTTCAAGAGCATGAAATTTCCAAAGAGGAGGAGGAGGCTATTTTGACCAACATCATCCATCAGGGGCACTTTCTTGCCCCTTCAAAACCAGCAAAAGAGATTGTGGGTGAAGGGGAGGCGTGGAATAAAGAAACAATGGTTGATGTGGTGTTTACGTAAATTCTGTTTATATTATTGGTCGCACTCACGGCCTCCGCAACCATTCCGCAGGCTCTCATTGCAGGTCTCGGTATGACCGGGATACTTTCTATTCACACGACAGAGATAAAGTCATGATTGAGAAAAATTCAAATGCAGCCAAACTGATTGAAGGCGCTAATCAACAACGATATTATGGCACTGCCAGCGGTGTGGCAGGCTTAGTTGGTGGTGTTATAGCGGGAATAGCAGCTCCAGTCGCTGGAGTAGCCATTGGTTTTGTAGGTTTGGCTACAGCGGCAGCATTGCTTTTCAATGCAGAAGGCAAAGAAAAACAGGCAAGATTAGAGCAACAAAAAAACCAATAAGCGGTCTACAATAATTGGTTCGGTAATAATAAGCTGAGCAGCTTGAGCGTGGTATTGAAACCAATGTGCCGAAAATAGCAAGCCGTGCAGCGCAGCCAGACAAGGCTTATCCGATTTGATTGCACCATGCGAACGGATTTCTCCACTTTATTTACCAGCTTATGAGCAAGACAAGAAAACTGATCACCTTCGACTGGGCCATAAAACGGCTGCTGCGGAGCAAAGCCAACTTCGGGATTCTGGAAGGCTTTTTAAGTGAGCTGCTGAAAGAGGAGATAACCATCCTTGATCTCCTTGAAAGTGAGAGCAACAAAGATGATAAACTCGACAAATTTAATCGGGTCGATCTCAGGGTACGCAACCAGAAACAGGAGATCATCATTATAGAAATACAGTATGATCGGGAGTATGACTACCTGCAGCGTCTCTTTTATGGCGTTTCCAAAACGGTGATCGAGGGGATGAAAGAGAAGCAACCCTATGCAGGGATAACCAAAGTCATATCAATAAACATTCTCTATTTTGATCTGGGCATTGGCGACGATTACATCTACCATGGTACCACCCGCTTTATAGGCATGCATAATCATGATCTTCTGGGACTTAATGAAAAACAAAAAAAACTGTTCCAGAAAGAGAGTGTCGAGGCACTTTACCCTGAATATTACCTGATCAGAATAAACCGCTTTAACGATATCGCCAGAGACAGGCTTGATGAGTGGGTCTACTTTCTCAAAAATGAAGAAATTAAAGAGAGCTTTACTGCAAAAGGGCTGAAAGAGGCGGAAGAGACGTTGAGCATCATGAAGTTGCCAGAAGAGGAGCGAAAAGCGTATGAACACTATAAAGATGATTTGCACTATCAAGCCAGCATGTTCGAGTCATCCTATGGGGATGGATATTACACCGGTAGAGAGGAAACAACCAGAACGATAGCGATAAAGCTTATACAACAAGGCGCAGAGATTGAAGTCATCAACGCAGTGACAGGGTTAAGTGTTGCCGCGATAGAAGAGCTGGTGAAAAGCCTACAGTAATATCAGAAAATATTTCTGCGGATTGATGATGTGGGAAACAACGGATTTTCATCGGATTCAACTGGGCAGATAGAGTAAATTGATTGTCACGGGTGGTGGCATGTATCGTCTTCATATTTTTTTCGGGAGATATAATGACACAACTCATAGTCCATAAAGATAAGATGCAGGATATTCTGATGGTTTTTTTAAGCCGTCTACAATCTGACGAGATCCGTCTGGAGTTTGATGAGAAACACTTTTTGGCGGAGCCGGTTCAGGAAAGATCGGTTCTGGATATTTTGGCAGAGCAGGCTGATGATTTTGGGCCGGAAGATTTGTCGATGAATGTGGATCATTATCTTTACGGACTTCCCCAAAAAACGGGAAGATGAATTATTTTTTGGATACCTCTTATCTTGTTGCCCTTACTCATAAAAGAGATCAATACCATAAAGAGGCCGTAAGCGTTCGTAAGACACTGAAAGAGCCTGTCCGACTTGTAACAACGTCTGCTGTTCTTATGGAATTTGGCAACATGCTTTCTTCGGTACATTTTCGTGACAGGGTTTTCAGTTATATTCTGTTGCTGAAAAATGACAAAAATACTGAAATTGTTTTTGTCACTGAGCAGATGTTTGAATCAGCTTTGAACATGTTTGGAAAATATCATGACAAAGAATGGGGGCTGGTAGATTGTCTTTCATTTCTTGTTATGCAAGAAAATGGAATCACTCATGCTTTGACTTCGGATAAGCATTTTGAGCAGGCAGGATTTACGGCATTACTGAAATCCCGAAGATTTAACTATGAAGTATCTGAGCATCTTCGTATGAATATTCTCTCAATCGCTTTTACCTGCGCATTGTGTTGGATGCGGGCAGGAAAGCGAGACTACCACTTAACCTCTACACCAGCAGCCGGATGGAAGTTCTGGTTGAGACCCTCGCCACCACGCTCCGCCAGCCGCTCGCCTCGGCGTTCACCAAAGGGTGATTGTGGTGCAGAGCCGGGGGGATGCAGCGCTGGCTCTTGATGGAGCTGGCAGCGCGTTTTGGTGTCTGGGCTAACGGGCACTATCCTTTCCCGAACGCGATGGTGCAGGAGCTGTTTCGTGAGGTCATATTCACCCGATTTGCTCAGCTATTTCAAAAAATCTCATTACCTTGATATAAACTGCTGGCCATAAAAATAGTTGGAGTGTACAATGAAATTCAGCGTAACAATCAATCGGGATGAAGATGGGATCTGGATTGTGGAGTGCCCGGGCATTCCCGGTTGTGTAAGTCAGGGAGAGACAAGAGACGAAGCTCTTGAAAACATCAAAGATGCAATTCAACAGTGCCTTCAGGTCAGGGCTGAACAAGGTATACCTCTGACTATCGAGACCAAACAAACAGAGGTTGCCGCGTAAATACCACCTCAACTCCCCATAATGAGTGGACGCGAAGTTGTTCGTGTGTTTGAATCTCTGGGATGGCAAATCGCAAGGCAAAATGGCAGCCATATCATTATGACAAAAGAGAATGAACTGGCTACATTATCGATTCCAGATCATCGGGAAACTGCAAGAGGCACATTAAGAAGCCTTATTCGGGCCGCAGGACTGACTGTTACAGAGTTTTTTGACATTTGCCGTAGTTAAAAGCTGCATTGCCAACAACGTATAAATTGACATCAGGATACTATACTGGCCGGAAAACTTTTTTTGTGATGAGATGGGTGATATTCTTGAGCAGGCCAAAGCTGTAATGAAAAAGCGGATGCAGCAATGTGACGTTCAGGCGCATCAACGTGATGGCAAAGAAGTGATTTCCATGCCGACTCCAGCCATCACTTCTACAATAGGATAACTAAAAATTAAATAAGGGGATATCTATGGATTATGATGTGTACAATCGTGAGGAGAGATATCTATGTTCTCATTTATTTCGTCTTCTTCATGAGCCGGTACAATCGTATCGTGCACTCAGCGAGTTTTTAAAACGTCCACTGCATCAAGGCAGTTTCAGGATTTATGCTGAAGCAGCACTGATTCGCGATGCATATTATGTCCGGAAATCACTTGCATCTCACTTTCTTGATGATATGGTTCGAATGTTGATGGGACAAGAATCCGTATCGGAATGCCGTTTATACTCCGAACTTCCCGATGAACTGTCAAATGGTTCAAAAACACATCCGAAGCAGATTAGACAAAAAGCTGGTAATTTACTCACCCAAGAAGAAGGTCGGGTATTTGGAGCAATGCAGGGGATGTTTAATGCAAAACCAGATCTTGTGGTTTGTATAAATGAAGAACTCCTCATCTATGAGGCTAAGTTCACACTGGATTTTGATCTTAAGCAAATGACGCGAACAGAAAATATTGGGAAAATTTGGGCAGCTCTTTTTTATGCAGATCTCGGTTACACTAAACCCCCTGCGGTTAAAGTGCTCAAGCTTGGACTTGCAAAATTCTCACCGGATATATCTTGGGAAGATGTATCAAGGATATCAGCAAACATCTATGCTGATAATGACAGAACCCGCGTAGCTATTGAGAATGCTTGTTCAATTATTTAGCAAATGTTACGCCACGACTTTTCTCTTTCGCCCAAGCGTCGCGCCCAAAACGTATCATCCGTGACATAACTCTCCACCCCATGCCACTTAACCTCTACACCAGCAACCGGATGGAAGTCCTGGTCGACTCCCTCGCCGCTACGCTCCAGAAGCCGCTCGCCTCGGCGTTCACCAAAGAGGTGATTGTGGTGCAGAGCCGAGGGATGCAGCGCTGGCTCTCGATGGAGCTGGCGGCGCGTTTTGGCGTTTGGGCTAACGGGCACTACCCCTTCCCGAATGCGATGGTGCAGGAACTCCAAAGTCATGAGGTCGGTGGTGCAGATGGTTCAAGCAGCAGGGGAGGATGAGCAAGGTGTTTGATGCCCTGCATTTGTTTGTTATACTTCCGCAACTGTTTGTTCTCAAAAAAGGCCAAAACAGCCTAAGTGCACCGATCCGGCAATAACTAATATACGGGAGAAAGGTAAATGCTGAAGCGATTACGAATACAGAATTTCAAGGGTTGGAGGGATACTGGTACTATTCGTATGGCCCCGATTTCCCTATTTTTTGGTGCGAACAGTTCTGGAAAGTCCAGTATCGGTCAGTTTTTGATGATGTTGAAACAAACCGTTGAGTCTCCGGACAGGAAAGCTGTTTTTTTCCCTGGTGGGAAAAATTCTGCTGTACAACTTGGCTCATATCAGGAGATGGTCTATCACCGAAATCCAGAAAACGAGATTTCTTTTGAATATCAATGGATACTGCACAATGTATTAAAGTTTAAAGATCCTGTGTCACAGAAGACATTTACAGGAAATAATCTGGACTTCCAGGCTGAGGTTTCTGTACGAGATTCAAAACAAAATTTATTGCAAGTAAAACGATTCAAGTATCGGTTATTCAACAATGAGACTCAATCACTTGCTATTGAACTAACAAGAAAACCGGAAAAGCGAGAGTATGAGGTATTGACAGAAGAGTATAATCTTGTAAGAAAAAAAATGCGTGCATGGGCGTTAAAGGATGTTAATCGTTTTTATGGGTTTCCGGATGAGGTCGTAGTCTACTATCAAAATGCTGAATTTATGCAGGCTATTGACTTTGAGCAAGAGCAGCTTTTTAAATCCCTATGTTATTTAGGGCCATTACGGACTAAAGCAGATAGAGTTTATACATGGGGAGGGAATGCGCCTGAAAGTGTTGGTGCAACAGGTGAAAATACGGTAGCAGCTATACTGTCAGCCAGAAACAGAAAAATTAGTATTGTTAAGCCTGGAGCAAAGAAAGCTTCTCCGGCAAAACCATTCGAAGAAGTTATAGCGTTAAAGCTTCAAGAGTTGGGTTTAATCGAATCATTTGAAGTCGAAAATATTTCTGGACAACTCTACAGAGTTAAAGTTTGTGCCAAAGGTTCAAAAAATGGAGTTGATCTTCCTGATATCGGTTTTGGTATATCACAGGTATTGCCTGTTCTTGTCCAGTGTTTTTATGCCCCACCGAACTCTATTATACTGATGGAGCAACCTGAGATTCATCTGCATCCAAGTGCCCAATCTGCGCTGGCTGATGTCATGATTGATGTGATCAACTCCAGAGAAAATGGTGCTGATCGAAATATTCAGTTGATTATTGAGACACACTCCGAGCATTTTTTGCGAAGATTGCAGCGTAGGATTGCCGAGGATGTTGTGTCGAAAGAAAAGGTGTCTGCCTACTTTGCCAATATTACAAAGAGTCCAGCGACACTTGAGCCCCTTCAGATTGACATGTTTGGTAATGTCCAGAACTGGCCGGAAAACTTTTTTGGTGATGAGATGGGTGATATTACTGAACAGGCCAAAGCTGCAATGAAAAAGCGGATGCAACAGACTTATGAGACATCGGAGGAATCTGAATGATTTTACCTAAGAAATGCCTTATGGACACAAATGTCCCGAAAACGGCCAATCTTGCTCTTGCTCCAGACCAGGTACCTCAAGACTTGGTGGGATGTGTTCTTGCTTGTGTTGAGGCTGTTGAGCATGTCATCAAAAAACAAGCACTGGTGATGGATGCTGGAGAGGAAATTTTTGATGAATACCGTCAACAGCTTTCCATGAAAGGTCAGCCTGGTGTGGGCGATCGTTTCATGAAATGGGTTCATGATAATCGCTGGAGTTTTCCCGAAGCCAATCGGGTGCAGATTACTAAAAATGGAGAGTCATACGATCAATTTCCTGCCCATGCCGGTTTAACCCAGTTTGATCCCTCTGACCGAAAGTTTATTGCTGTCGCTAATGCTCATCCAGAAAAACCAGCAATTATTCAGGCAACTGACAGTAAATGGTGGGGATGGAAGGATGCCTTGGGCGAGGTTGGGATTACGGTGCATTTCCTTTGTCATGATTATGTCCAGAAAAAATATGTGAAGAAGATGGAGATATGAAAGAAGATTTTTTTAAATTTCCTTCAACACCACATCTTACCCTTCTGGGTGATATTGAAGTTAGAGATGATAAGGTTATGTCGGAGTTGGAGCGGGATGAATTCCTTCTTCATGAGCTTGTTGTTGAAGAAAAGGTAGATGGAGCAAATCTTGGAATATCTTTTGATGAAAAAGGGGAAATCCGTGTCCAGAACAGGGGTAAGTATCTTCATTTTTCAGATAAGGGGCAGTGGAAAAAGCTTTTTGAGTGGATAACGCCACACCAGGAGTTGCTTTTCGATCAACTGTCTGATCGTTATATCCTGTTCGGTGAGTGGTGTTATGCCCAACACTCTGTCGTTTATACCCGTCTGCCGGACTGGTTTCTTGGGTTTGATATGTATGATAAATTGACAGCTCGTTTTTTTTCGTGCACTCGACGGAATCAGATTTTTCAGGTGGTTGGTATCTCTCAGATTCCACAGGTTGCGATTGGTCACTTTACACTTCCCAAGCTGCGTAATCTTCTTGCGCAGTCACATTTCAGTGATAGCCCGTCAGAGGGGCTTTACCTTCGATTCAACCAGGGAGAGTGGCTTGTACAAAGAGCCAAGTTGGTTCGACCGGCCTTTATTCAATCCGTTGAACAACATTGGTCACATTCAGCCATTAAGCCAAACCTGCTCGAACTTGCGTATGGAAAATGAGTCTTGAAAATGAATTATCTCCACCCCATGCCACTTAACCTCTACACCAGCAGCCGGATGGAAGTTCTGGTTGACTCCCTCGCCGTTACGTTCCAGAAACCGCTCGCCTCGGCGTTCACCAAGGAGGTGATTGTGGTGCAGAGTCGGGGGATGCAGCGCTGGCTCTCGATGGAGCTGGAACTCTCAAGCCATAGGTCGATCGTGACGATGGTTTAAGCGGCAGGGGGAGTAAATCAAAGTGCTTGATGCACTGAAATTGTTTGTTATACTTCGACAGAAAGTTTTTTTGATCAGTCAGGAAGATAAAAAGGGTGATTCCAACTGGCTTAGTGATGTTTCAATTCTCTTCACAATAGAGAGATTACAGATGCCAACTGTTTTGCGTATAGTTGCTTATCGGCTTTTCTTTATTGCGGGCGATAAAAGTGAACTCTCGCATATTCATATTGAACGCGATGATAATCTGGCTAAATTTGGGCTTGATCCGGTTCGCTTATAAAGTAGTGGTAGTTTTTCAAGGCATGAATTTGCCAGGATTCAAATAATCGTCATTGAATCATCAACAGCGTGGTTACTTCAACAATTGACTCTTGAAAATATCATTATTGACCATAATTATCCTGTTGATAGAGTGTAGTCTATAGGCTACATTGAGGCTATGATTGAAATTCGTAAAACAAACCATTTCGCCAAGTGGATCGACAGCCTGCAAGATATCCGGGCACGTGCACGCATTCAGGCAAGAATTGAGAGACTGGCTATGGGTAATCCTGGGGATGCTAAGCCTGTTGGTGAAGGGATTTCAGAGATGCGTATTGATTATGGCCCCGGTTATAGGGTTTATTACATACAGCATGAACGAACAGTGATAATCTTGCTGGCTGGTGGCGATAAAAGTACGCAAGCCAAAGATATAAAAGCTGCGCTTCACTTGGTACAAAATTTATAGGAGTAAAATATGGCAAAAACCGTTACAACAAAATATGAAGTATCCGAGCACCTTCGTACCCCTCAAGAAATGGCCGCTTATCTGGAAATGTGCATTGAAGAAGCAAATGGAGATACAGCGTTTATTATTAAGGCTTTGGGGGATATCGCAAGGGCGAAAGGTATGACACAGGTGGCACGTGATGCTGGTTTGTCCAGGGAAAGTTTGTATAAGGCTCTCTCCGGGGAAAGAAATCCGGGGTTTGATACCATTCTTAAAGTAATAAGTGCCTTGGGTTTGAAATTGCAAGCAGAAGTAGCACATACAACACAAGTAACAGTCTGAGACAAAGCAATTCAGCCGGTCGCTATTGATTGCATGATGAATAAAGCATGCCAACCTGACGGGAGGTGTTTTGAAACATTCAGGCGCATCAACGTGATGACAAAGAAGTGATTTCCATGCCGATTCCTACCGCCACTGCTGAATATTTTAATATTGGTTTCATTATACCTAAGATCTTTGCATAGATGAAGATATATAAGTTCAAGGATCTGACTGACGAAAAAAAGCGTCCTCACTTTTACCAAATGGTTTTGCATAATTCCATGTGGTGCGCTAAACCCGGTTCATTGAACGATGAAATGGAATTTGATTTCAAATTGAACTATGCTCCTTCTGTACACACGGCAAACCTCTTATCCCAAGTTGTTAAGAGATATAGAACCACAGATTACTTTCCACCTGATCTATCAGTTTCTTTTGTCATGCAACACAAGCAATTGGAGGAGATTACAGTACCGATTATTGAACAAATGATTAGCAATTGTAGGGATACAATAGGAATTACAAGCTTTTCTGCCACGAAAAATAGTGATCATTTATGGAAAGAGTATGGTGGAAATGGAAATGGGGCATGCATTGAAATTGAAATATCTGACGAAGTTATTAAAGACCGTTATCATCAGGTTTGTTATGTGCCAGAAAAAGTTTTTCATATAGATTCTTTTCTTGAGTCAGCATTATTTCCTGAGAAAGCGTATGAGACTTTCAGGAATTTGTTGCTAACGAAAACAAATACATGGAAACGAGAAAAAGAAATCAGGTTTGTTTCAAAAATGCCAGAGGTTAACGCTATTTTCGATGGCCGAATTACCGAGATTATATTAGGTGCTAATATTCCAGCCAATGCTATGAATCAAGTTGAGGAGACCATAAATAACCATTGTCGCCTCAATGGGATAATAATCACCGTAATATGAAAAAGGTTTATGAATCGCTAATGGTATTCACTGAATTATCTCCACCCCATGCCACTTAACCTCTACACCAGCAACCGGATGGAAGTTCTGGTTGATACCCTCGCAACCACCCTCCGCAAGCCGCTTGCCTCGGCGTTCACCAAGGAGGTGATTGTGGTGCAGAGCCGGGGGATGCAGCGCTGGCTTTCGATGGAGCTTGCTTCGCGTTTTGGCGTCTGGGCTAACGGTCACTACCCCTTCCCGAATGCGATGGTGCAGGAGCTGTTCCGCGAGATCTTGCGGGATATGCCCGATACCTCTGCGTTTGCGCCGGAGGTGATGAGCTGGAAGATCATTCGGCTGCTGCCGGAATTGTTCGACAGTGAGCCCTTCGGCACGTTGCGTCACTATCTGGCCGATGATCCTGACGGTCTCAAGCTCTTTCAGTTGTCGGAAAAAATTGCTGATACTTTCGACCAGTACACCCTCTTCCGTTCGGAGATGCTGGCGGGCTGGGAGGCGGGGGAGGCGGAGCCATCGGGCGAGGAGTGGCAGTCTATCCTCTGGCGAAAACTTGCAGAGGGAGGGGGCGTGCATCGCGGCAAGCTGAAGGATCTCTTCTGCAGGCAGTTGAACGCTGCGTCACCGGGGGCAAAGGAGATTCCCGAGAGGATCACCCTTTTTGGTATCTCCTACCTGCCGAAGTTCCATCTCGATATGCTTTCGGTGGTTGCCAGGGTGACGGAGGTGAACCTCTTTCTTTTGAGCCCGACTCAAGAATATTGGGGAGATATCCTCTCCAAAAAGGCAAGCGCCCGGCTGTCGGAGGAGGAGCGAGCCCTGCGCAGTGAGGGGAACCCGCTGCTTGCGTCGCTTGGGCGCATCGGACGCGATTTTTCCGAGATGATTATTGACCTGAGCGACAGCGCGTTGCACCAGGAGGAGCGCTATGACGATCCGGGGGAGGAGTGTCTGCTCCATGCCCTGCAGTCCGATATTTTGAACCTCTCGGGCACGGGCGAAGAGGGGGAGTTGCGCCCGCTTGCCCCTGATGACCGTTCGCTCCGGATTCACTCCTGCCACAGTCCGCTTCGTGAAATTGAGGTGCTTTACGATAACATCCTCGCCATGTTTGAGGAGTACCCCGACCTGAGCCCACGCGATATTGTGGTGATGACACCGGATATTGAGAGCTATTCACCTTACATATCGAGTGTCTTTGGTGCTGGCGGGGATGGCACCGTGGCGCTTCACTACTCCATTGCCGACCGGCGGATGATGAACGAGGGGGAGATTGCCTCGGCGCTGCTGAAGCTGCTGGCTCTCCCCGGCAGTCGTCTTGCCGCTTCCGAAATATTTGATCTGCTCGCCTCGCCGCCGGTGAGTCGTCGTTTTTCGCTTGACCTTGGTGAGCTTGAGCTGATTCGTGGCTGGATTGAAAAGAGCGGCATTCGCTGGGGAATGGATGAAGGCGACCGCACCTCGCGGAACCTTCCCTCCTATCGCGACAACTCCTGGAGGGCGGGGCTCGACCGGCTGCTGCTCGGTTACGCCATGCCGGACGAGAATCAGCTCTTTAACGGCATTCTCCCCTATGATGATATGTCAGGATCGGTTGCGGAGAGCCTGGGCAAGTTTGCCGAGTTTGTTGAGAGGGTTGACCGCTTTGTTCGGAGCTTTGAGCGCTCCCGCACGCTTGAAGAGTGGCGCGGGCAGTTTCAGGCGTTGCTGGCCGACTTCATTGCCCCCTCCGACAGCTCCGAGCGGGAGTTTGCGGCCATTGCCGAGCTTGCCGAAGAGCTTGGCAACATTGTGACGAAGGCGGAGTTTACCCACGATGTTTCTCCCGCAGTAATCCTGTCCTGGCTCAAAGCACGCCTTGAGCATCAGGAGCAGGGGCTGGGCTTTATGACGGGCGGCATCACCTTTTGCGCCATGCTGCCCATGCGGAGCATTCCCTTCCGGGTTGTGGTGCTTATCGGCATGAACGACAACGCCTTTCCCCGCCAGAGCCGCGTACCGGGCTTTGACCTTATTGCCCGTGAACCGCAGAAGGGCGACCGCTCACTCCGCAACGAAGATCGCTACCTCTTTCTTGAGTCGCTCCTCTCGGCCCGCGATCTGCTCTATATCAGCTATGTCGGCCAGAGCATCCGTGATAACAGCGAACTTCCGCCATCAGTGCTGGTCAGCGAACTGCTTGACGCTGTGCGGCGCGGCTTCTCGCTTCCCGATGGCGCTTCGGTGGAGGAGCATCTTGTGGTGCGCCACCGCCTGCAAGCCTTTAACCGGGAGTATTTTACCGCAGGCTCTCCGCTCTTCAGCTACTCTGCCGAGAACTACCGGGCGCTTGTGGAGAAGGAGAGTGCTGCAACCTGCTCTCACCATTTCATGAGCGCCCCACTTGCGGAACCGCCGGAGGAGTGGAAAACCCTCTCGCTGGAGCGGCTCTTGCGCTTTTACGATAATTCAGCAGGATTTTTTCTTGAACAGCGCCTCGGCATCCGGCTTGAGGGCACCGCACTTCCGCTTGAAGATCGGGAGCCATTCGCGGTTGAGGGGCTTGAACTTTACAGTCTTAAACAGGAGCTGCTTGAGGTTGTGCTTGAGGGAGGGGAGACAAGCGAACTGCTCCCCCTTTTCCGAAGCCGGGGGATGCTTCCGCCAGCGCGTCACGGCGAACAGCTTTTCACCAGAATTCTTGGTGAGGTGGAGGAGTTTGCCGCCACGGTTCAGGAGAGCATTGGCGGCAGAGGTATGCTCGAACCGCTTGAGGTGGATCTTCAGCTTGGCGTTTTTCGCCTGACCGGACGGCTTGACCGCCTCTGGCCGCACTCTTTGCTGCATTATCGGTACGCCAGATTGAAGATGAAGGACATCATGCGAAGCTGGATTGAGCATCTTGTGCTCAACTCGCTTAACCTGTCGGGCTACCCGAAACAGACCCTTCTTGTGATGGAGAATGAGGCCAGAACTTTTGCGCCTCTTGATGGAGCAGCAGCTCAACTGGAGAATCTCCTCAACCACTACTGGCGGGGCCTCTCGATGCCCCTGCGCTTTTTCCCGCGCTCCTCACTCGCTTATGCCACCAAGGGAACGCTCGAAGCCGCCCGAAAAGAGTGGCGTGACGACACTTTCAATAACCGCCCCGGCGAGGGCTCCGATCCGGCCATTCAGCGCTGTTTTGGCACCACGGAACCCTTTGATGACGAGTTCTGCTCCCTGGCGGTTGAGCTGCTTGCGCCGATGATGATGGTGGCGGCGGGGGAGAGGGCGCAACCTTTTTGAAGAGGGGGGATTGTTTGTTATACTGCAAGGGAATTTTTTTCAAGACCAGTCATTGTCGTGGATTATCAACGCGATCAATAGGAGGCTTGGTATGGCTGCATCAGCAATTGAATTCAAAGTAAACGCATGAATAAGAGGTTACTTCGAGTCTTGTGTTGTAATGCTGGTTTAAAAAAGTGAAAATATGCCAGATCCGATAGAACCCCGTCCATCCACTTATGAGCTGTACAAGCTCTTTCAGGCAAGTGCTGAAAAGGTGAGTGATCGTCGTTCACAAGCAAATACCTGGATGCTTTCGGTTAACAGTGCGCTTGTAGCTTTTTATGCTTTTCTTGAGAAAGGTAAAGAAATTATCAGTGCATCAGACCGCCAAATATGGCTTATCGCAATTCCTCTTGCCGGCTTCATTATCTGTATGGCATGGGCCTCATTGCTTGTCTCATATCGCAAGCTTAATCATGCAAAATTTTCTGTGCTGATGGAGATGGAAAAGGAGCTCCCCTACCCGCTGTATACTCGTGAAGGAGAGCTCTTGCAGAAAAATAAACGCTGGAATCTCAGTAACATCGAAATCTTGATTCCTTGGGCGTTTTCAATGCTCTACCTTTTTTTTGCACTCTCAGCAGGGTGGTTATGGATTGCGCAGAAGGCATAGCGTCTACATGCTTTTTTTTGAAGTTCTCCTGGTTTCAAATAAGGGGCTCCAGTTTCAGGGCTCTCTCTATTTTGTCCCGTTGCTCAGGATTGACACGCGATTCGTCAGCATAGTCCCGCCATTGCACGACAACATTCCTCACTTCATCAATAATCGTTTCCGCACGCCCGCGCTTCATGGAGGCGCTCTTTGCACACGCTTTGAAATCCTCCAGAGTAAAATCACCTCGTTTGCCATTCATCGTCATTTGATGACTGGATGTCCATTTTCCGCCTGGTTGATAACTGTAGGTCATGTCGAAGGCGGGAGAGAGTGACCAGTTGCCCGACCTGTCCATCAAAAAGGCAATGTTCTTGACGTGGTCATCCTGATTACGGGCCACGATATTGAAGACCATCCGGCGGAACTGCTCCTCAATGGCCGCCATTGGCAACCCAAGTCGGCGGATTACTTGCAACGCCTGTTCGTAGCCGTATGCTCCAGCCTGATTGAAATCATAATGCGCCATGCCGCAAAGCGACTGCATATGCAGCTTGCCTCCACCTTCCAACCGGTCGAACCGCTTTGTCATGAAATGGCGCCTCCCGTTCTCCTCAAACAGGCGGCACGGACTCATGGCAATTCCCGCATCGACCGCCATCCTGTAATTCCATTTCTAAGTCTATAATAAAATGATAAACCAAAGACGCTCGATGATATAATGCAATTATGGAATATTATACTTCATCCAGAAGCGGGCTCGTTATAACACTTTTGTTTTAGAAATAGAATAATAAGCATGTTCGATTGCGCCGTACCCCTTTGGGTCATCCAGTTCCTTATCCTTGTTGCCGCTGACTCCGTCGAACTTCATCAGCCAGTATTCAAATCCATTGCTTGTCTTCACCTGCCCTGAGCGAACTTCGTTCGTTATTGGATTCCAGGCGATCACCGCCTTTGCCCGCGCACCGCCAGCAGAAGTGCCGACCTGCAAAATATCCCGTAAAGCTGTATTCTTTCCCCCCTCGTGGAGCCAGCCCTGCAGGTTGCTCTGATGGCTCAAAACCACCGAAGCCAACGATACCAGCCTGTCAACTTCAATGCGGGAGGATCCCGCAGAATCCAACCGGGTTGCTGGCTCATACTCCAGCGCACCCATACCGCGCGAACCCGTATAACAGAGGCGCTCCACCGCATTGAACGATTCCGGCATACGTCCAGAACGGGCAAGCCAGGCATCAATCAACGCACGACCAAACCGATCCGGCAGTGAATCCGCCAAAAGCCCCGGAAGGCCATGAAAGGTTTCCGGTCGAAGCGATGCAAAGGAGTAGAGACGGCCGGAGAGCGGCATCATCAGCGGGGCTACCTCGATACCGCTGCTGGTGAACACCGAATCATATTCAAAGGTCGTGGTCGCACTCTTGTCATCCAGCGACACCGCCCCGATCGTGCGTCCCCACAGATTTACCATTGCTGTTGTGCTCATGCTTCGTCACCCCACTTCCATGGAATTTCATTCGTTGGTTTTCTCTTGCCACTGGCTCGCTCTCGCACCTTGCCTTTCAGCTTGAGCAGATCCATCGGACGCGGCCCAGTCTCGGGCACCAATGTCTCCAAACGATCCAGTAGCCCCAATACCCGCAGAATCCGGATCATGGTTGATATTTGCGTCGTGCCCCCGGCCTCGACACGCTCTACTGTTCGCTTCGATACACCCGCCTGCTCCGCAAGCATCTCCTGAGTAAGCTGAAGTTCCAGCCGATGCTGCGCAAATCGTCTGCCCAGCTCTGCCAGAATCGCTTCATCTGTTAATAATCCCTCGATCTTCATCAAGAATTCTTGTTATTCTTTAAGATATAAATCGCAAAAAGTGGCGATATATGGTCCAAATATAGCAATTGTTCTTAATATATGGCGACTTAAAGAATTTGCAATGATTGCCTTTCGAAAGCGTTGAAACTCTGGTGACTTGATCTTGGTGCATTGCACCTTACTATACCAGTCCATGAGTTTCCGGGTTCTTCCTTTCATGGGAAAGTCCTCATTCGTCACTCTTTATTGAACTGAACTTTGTCGGTTTTGTGTTTATCCTCTGTTCGATCACTGATTCGATGTGTTCTTGCTATTATTTATGTGTTCCTGAGATTTTAAACCAATATTGAAGAGACCAGCATGAGCAGCGACAAACAAAACGTCATTATATACAATACTGCTGATGGTAAGGCATCTGTGTCGCTTTATGCCAAAGAGGGCATGGTGTGGATGAACCAAAATCAGTTGGCTAAACTTTTTGACACCTCGGTGCCAAATATCAGTATACATGTATCTAATATATTAAAAGAAAATGAGTTAGATCGATTGTCAGTTATTAAGGATTATTTAACAACTGCCCCTGATGGCAAAGAATACAACGTTACATTTTACTCTTTGGAGATGATTTTGGCCATTGGTTTTCGGGTGCGCAGCAAAAGAGGAACTCAGTTCCGTATCTGGGCGAATCGTAACCTGAAGGAATATCTGGTAAAAGGGTTTGTGATGGATGACGAACGTTTGAAAAATCCAGATGGTCGCCCCGATTATTTTGATGAATTGCTTGAACGTATCAGGGATATACGGGCATCTGAAAAGCGCTTTTACCAAAAAGTCCGGGATTTATTTGCCCTCTGCAGCGATTACGATGCCACCGACAAGTCTACTCAAATGTTTTTTGCTGAGACGCAGAACAAACTTTTATATGCGGTAACAGGGAAAACAGCAGCCGAAATAATTCTTGCAAGAGCAGATGCCTCAAAAGCAAATATGGAGCTTACTTCGTGGAAAGGCTCCGTCGTGCGCAGGCAGGATATTTTGTACAGCTAAAAATTATCTCGTCGCTGATGAAATCGATACACTTAACCGACTGGTTGTGATCTTTTTAGAAACAGCAGAACTCAGGGTTAAGGAGCGTTTGGATATATATATGTCGTTCTGGAAGGAAAATGTGAACCGTCTGCTGCAATTCAACGATAAAAAGATTCTCTCTGGTGTTGGTTCGGTATCAAATGCCATTATGGAGCAAACGGTTCTTACCGTCTATACAGAATTTGATGCAAGAAGAAAAGCTTATGATGCTGGTTTGGCAGACAAACAGGATATTGAGGAGATAGAAGATCAAGTAAAGAAACGGCTGCTGGAGTAGTATTTTTGCCCGTGAACCGTTGTATTTCTATATTTGAAGCTACCTTTGAACTCGTCGATCTGAGCGATCAGGTTCAAAAGCTCTTGGGTAATGTGAAGTGTGTAAGTTTGAAGCATAAACCAATAATACACCCATTTACAAGTCAAACCACCATTTAGCCTGATGCCGTCGTGGCATTGACGCAAGCCTTGTTCAGCAACAGTTCCTCTCCATCAACGATTTTATCGAACGACAAATCTCGACAGAGTCCGTTATCGCCTCTGCTGCTGCGCATTGGTAAGCGCGATCTTCTTCAACGTGGCTTCGCAGCCCTCATACTCGCCCAAATGCACGCGCATAAGACTCTGCCAGAGCTTGCCGTGGTTGGGCACGGAG
The DNA here is from genome assembly GCA_903866255.1 of uncultured Chlorobiaceae bacterium. Taxonomy (GTDB): domain Bacteria; phylum Bacteroidota; class Chlorobiia; order Chlorobiales; family Chlorobiaceae; genus Chlorobium. The sequence goes on from CAIPMW010000027.1 coordinate 17,033, forward strand.
AAGTGCAGCAGTTCATGCACAATTACGTAATCCCGGACCTTTTCGTCCATCTCCATCAATTCGGTGTTGAAATTCAGATGGCCCTCCGTAGAGCAGGAAGCCCACTTGTTCTGCATGGGTCGAACGCCGAGCCACACCACCCGGATGTCGAGTTTGGTGGCCCAATCGCGAACGCGTTGCTTGAATCGAATTTTTGCACTTGTATCGGTCATTTCTCGATCTTCCGCTTCGGCTTTGCCGATTTTTCTTTCTTCTCGACTTTTTTCTGCACAGACTTGATGCTTTGCAGATAGGCTTCCTCTACTGGCGAGAGGGTTTTGGCTTGAAAGGCGCGGTATTCCTGAATCGCTTTTTCGGTTGCCTGCGCGTGGCTTACCGCTCCAGCATTTTCCAGCACCCCTTTGCCGTACATGCCCGCAAACCGATCCAGCTCTGCCACCCAGTCGGCCATGCGCATCTGCTTGTGTTTCTGCGCCTGGATTTCTGCCAGGTCAAAAAATGCAGACACCAAGCGGTTGAGCCGAAAAAGCTCATCCTCGGTGAGATAATTTTTTGCCACCGTTACTTCGGTGCGCGTTGGCATGGCTCCCGCAAACGTGGTAAGCCCCATGAAATCCTTTCTGGCATCGGTACGGGCATAGATAAGTTCCGATGCGGTTTGCCTGCAGTCGCCGAATTGACACGGTAGCCAATGGAGATTATGGCATCAAGGTTGTAAAGTTTTGATGTTGTTGTCTGTGTTTTACCCTCAATTGCACCATGTCGAGTGGTATGTTCCAAAATGGAACTAACCTCACTTTCGATTAATTCTCCGCTTTCAAAGATGTTCTTGAGGTGTTTGGTAATCGCTGGCCGCTGGACACCAAACAGCTCGGCGATTTTCTCCTGGGTTAACCACACAGACTCATTTTCTACGCGCACCTCAATGCGGGGCTTACCATTGCCCCCCTCGTAAATGATGATTTCGTTGTTTTCCTCTTTCTTTTCCATTTTTCTATGGTTTCCTCAATATCAGTTATAATTTCATCGATCGCCGTGCAGAGTTTCTGCGCCGGTCATGGCCTTACATCCGGGTTGCTTTTTCCAGCAGGTGGAACAGATAGTCCACGATGCCCGTCACCCGGTCGAGATCCTCTGATTGAGCGTAGAGGGCAAAGGTGATCTTTTTGCGAAGCTCACGTAGTGCTGCATCGCTCTTCTGCCAGTTCGGAAACTCCAGAAACGCCCCCCTTGATCTGGCGGCTGACCTCTTCGGCATTGCCGATCTTCTCGTCGAGCAGTGTCCGGTAGACGAAGAAGGTCAATCCGTCGAACCCCTTTTCTGCCTGTTCTCTTTTTCGCGCTTCGTTGGCTTTGACCTCCAGCATCAGCTTCTCCAGCGCTTCGGCGGTGGTCGTCTGGCGGCTTTCAAAACTCTCCTGCACCGCTTGCGCTCTTTCGGCCATGGCGATAAGGAACGGATCCTCACTCTCGTCCGCAGCGATCTTTTCAATGCTTTTAATGAGATTAATCACCTTTGTTGCCTCGCCTCCGGCCTGGGCATTGATGAGGTCGATGGTCTCCGCGTCTATCCTGACCACGCGCTCTACCTCCCCGATGCCGTAGCTGCCGATCTGATCCTGCACCAGCTTGTTGGTCTTCCGCTGGAACTCACGATCGACCTGGACGCGCTTGGTATAGGCCTTGCGGACGACAACGTAGATAGCAGAAAGTGTTGCATACTCCTCAATGAAGGGGCGCAGAAAGGCATCAGGCGAGATGATTTCGTAGAGCATCTCGATCTCCTTGTACTCTTTGAAAAACATCTTTCGCCGTTCCGGGTCGCGGAAGTGCTCAATGAGGGTATCGACATCCTTGTCGGTAAAGTTACGCTCAATCAGGCTCAGGTACTCCGGCGCTTTGCTTTCCATCTTGTTCTTGAAGAGCACCTTCAGGAGCTTGAGATCCTTGACGATGGCGTTGATCTCTTCGCTGTCGAAGGCGAGGGCTTTTTCGAGCTTGTCGAAGATGCCGACAAAATCAAGAACAAAGCCGTGGGGCTTCACCATCTCCTGCTCCTCGTTCTCGTAGGGACGGTTCACCCGGGAGATGGCTTGCAGCAGGGTATGGTCGCGCATCGGCTTGTCGAGATAGATGGTGTAGAGCAAGGGCGAGTCGAAGCCGGTGAGCAGTTTTTCGGTGACGATGAGGATCTTCGGAAACTTGTCGAGCTTGCAGAAGTTTTTGCGAATTTGCCGCTCTTTTTTCGGGTCAAGATGGAATTTTTTGAGCAGTACCGAGTCGTTGTGATTGCTGGTGTAAACAACCTCGGAATACTCCGGCGGCAGGAACTGATCGAGGGCCTGCTTGTAGAGGGCGCAGGCTTCGCGGTCAACACCGACAAGAAAGGCCTTGTACCCCAGCGGTTCGACGTTCAAAAGGTAATGGCCAGCGACGAAGTGTGCCACCCTCTCAATCCGCTCCCTGCTTTTGAGGAAGTTCTTCAGGTTCACCGCCCGGTCGAGAATCTTGTTCAGCTCCTCAATGTCGGCCACCCCCTCGGCTTCGGCAAGGGAGAGGAACTCCGCATCCAGCGTCTCGTACGGGACGAGCATATTATTGGGAGCAAGCTGATAGTAGAGCGGCAGGGTAGTGCCGTCCGCGATGCTGTCGGCGATGGAGTATTTGTGCAGGTAGCCTTTGTCATCCTCACAGCCGAAGGTCTTGAAGGTGCCCTTGCCATAAACCGTCTTGTCCACTGGCGTGCCGGTAAAGCCGATAAAGGTGGCGTTGGGCATGCCCGCCATAAGGAAGTTGCCGAGATCACCGCCGGTGGTACGGTGCGCTTCGTCGATGAGGACGTAGATGTTCGAGCGAGTATTGACATCGGGAGGCATATTGAGGATTCGGGCCTGGACGGTTTTGTGTTCGGAGGGTTTCATGGAAGGGGCTCCAGTTTTAGGGCACTCTCTATTTTGTCCCGTTGCTCATGTTATCTGTATTTCTATGGATGTTGGAAATTGCAACACAATGTCGCGATTTGTGTCGCCTTCATAACTGAATTACTTGGTATTCTGTGGCTGGACCGCTTCCAATCCGTCGCAGTAATCCAAGGCGGACGAAATGTGTCAGATGCCGTTGCGCCGTGCGAGAGGCAACCCCCATATCTCGCATGTTCAGCGAACTCATGCTCCCTCCTTTTCCTGTTTGATCTTGTCAACCCGAGTCTTCGCGGACATCAGTTTGTGAAGAAGCGTGCGGAAGAGGTCTTGGAGTTCGTCGAGTTTTCTTTGATGACCAGCATACTTTTGATCGACCGTATCAATAACTGCTATGATTTCGGCCTGCTCATCTGGAGACGGAACAGGGACAATTAATGGCTTGAGCTTGACTTCCGGAAGATGTGCGATAGTGGTTCGAGTTCCGGTTACACCATAAGTGTTCGTCAGAAGAAACGCAAACATCATCCAATAAACCATGAATTCGTTAGTAATTTTGTCTGTCTTAGGCCGCAACCTATGGAGTGCCTTCTGGTAATAGCAGTCGGTGATACTTCCATTCCAAAGGGCCGCGCGGCCAACCTCTCCGCCTTCGCACACCAAGAGATCTCCTTTTCGCAATTTGAACTTCTTTGCCTCGCGATCACTGAAATCCATTCGGAGTAGATCTTCAGTATCGATTCGACCCCATTGAACGTTTTTGTTCCGCAAATATAACTTTGGTGAATCCCCGACCTTTGCTTTCTGGGAAAGCATCTTTCCGAGCTGTGTCTCAAAAATATCATAAATGGGAAGAAGCGCCCAACTCTCAGGCACAAGTCCAATCTCGGTTTGTTTTTGGGGTTCGTTGCGGAGGCCTTCGGTGAAGAGCTTTTGCATGAGGGCCTTTTTCAGCTCGGTGGTGGTCTGAATAATTCGTTCCTGCGCTTCGATTGCCCGCTGCACCGTCGAAAGGATGTGCGCAATTTTTTTCTGCTCGGAGAGTGGTGGCAGCGGGAACCAAGAGGCAGTTACATCTGAGTCGCGCACTGCAGGATAACTCGCGCCGCGTTCTAAACCGGCCATCCGTGCGTTAAAGTGATCAGTAAGCAGGAACGAGTAAAGAAAACCCGGTTCGGTCTTTGTCGTGTCACACCGCAGAACGCAATAGCCGGTGCTTGCTATTGCACCGTCCAGTTCAGAGGGAACCAATGCGATTCGTTTCAGGGTCGGGCGGACTGTCGCAAACAGAACATCGTCGGTTTCAATCGCTTTTCTTGCTCTGCTTGGTGCTTCAGATCCAAGTGTGGGAGTGGCTCCAGTGATTTTGAACGATGTGTTGGAAATAGCCGAAACATCGACGTATTGAAAAACCTCGTTGGGTTTCTTTCGCGGATCGCGCTGCTTGATTTTGACGACCGCTTTGCCAATGGTCGATTCCGTCCAAGTTTCGGGAAGCGGATATGGCTTGCCGTTCATCATTCGCGACCTCCATTTTTGTCAAACTGCTGAAGCAATCTGCGGCCGTTTTCCGTGAGCCGATATGTCTGAAGGCGACTGGTGGGTTTGTCGGGAATAGTTGGTTCAATGGTGTGATCGGCAACAAGCACTCGGATGACCTTGTTCAATTGACCTGAGATGGCTTTTTGCCCCATTGCTTCCGATAGTTGGGCTTTGCTTTTTGGGTTAAGGACAAGTTGCCGGAGAACCCGAATTTCCATCGACTCTGGCTGCGACTCTGGCTGTTGTTCAACTTGGGCCTTGACTTGGGCCTCATCTTGGTCCCCCGACTCAGATTTTTTCCCCCTGATCGTCAACACAAAACAGCCGCCATCAAGCCTGATTTCAGGTTCAGGGAGCCCGGCATTTTTGCATCGCCGAATCATGTCGCGGATACCGGTTTCCATGCGTTCGATGTACTTGGTCAGGTACATGGGCTCCGCAATCAGTGGATTATGAGGAACGGAGGCATGTGGCTCGCGCAGTTTTTCAAGAGTCAGGGTCGGAGGCAGAGTGCCGGGATTCCAGACTTCAAGCCGATCTTTGAAAAGCATGACCTGTACGCTGGCATTGCTGGTGTAGTCGCGATGCACAATGGCATTGACGATGGCTTCAGCGACAACTTCCTGCGGGATTTCGTATTTCGTCGGCACCTGGGTGCTTTCCGCTCTTGTTCCCACCCAGAGGTCTATCTTGGAAAGTACAAAATCCTTGGCCTGATCAACGAGTTGGAAGACCGTCCCTTTATACACCTGATAAGATGGAATGGGTTTTTCAACTTCATAGCCGTGGAAATGGGCGCATTTCACCTCGGAGGTGATCAAAAAACGCTGCGGCTGTTTGCCGAACAACAAAATAGCGGCATTGGTCGGCCGTCCTTTGTCGAGCAGGTTAAGATGCTCCAGTACCTCACGAGGTGGCGTATCTCCTGCCAATGGAAAATTGCGGCCGCGCCGGGCAAGCACAAGAAAACGGGTGATCTTCTCTTCGTCAAGGTTCTCGAACGAAGCATTTCGGCAGAACGTGGCATCAAATGGACCAAAACGGAGCAGTTCGCGCTCTTCGAGAATTCTGACAAGACTCGCATACACGGCGGCAATAAGCTCCTCGGAGGAGTTGACCCGACGCCGGACAAGGGTGCTGGCTGCATCATATATCAGGGCTCTCATTTTCGGATGCCGAACGCTGTCATCGGCTCCCTTGACATAGATCAGACGGCTCTTGCCCTTTTCGGTGGCCCGATTGAACTCACGGTGTGTCGGTGAAAGCCCCTCGGCATCTTCCCAACCATAATCAGTACCGAAAATACCGAGATAGATATCGCAACGATCCACCTCGTCGAGGTAGCACTGGTCAGGACGCTGATCGGCCGCTGGCTGATCTTCGAACAGAAAGTATTCAAAAAAACGGTGCAGCATCGGGTCGCCGGAAAGGTACCCGGTCAGAGCTTTGCGCTCCATGGCAAACTCCTTCTGTACGCTGCTGATAAAGATCTTCATACCCCAACTCCCAGTTGCTTGAGAATACTCCACAGGGCTTCATCGGTCTCCCTGGCCTCCAGCTCAATCGCATTCAGCTCTTCGACGATTTCGGCAATGGGGCGGTAGGTTTCGGCATCGCTGGTGTGGATGTAGCGGCTGGGGGAGATGTTGTAGTCGTTCTTCTTCAGCTCGGCGTGGTCGACGATGCGGCTGAGTTTCTCCTCCTCTTTCCAACCGATGAGGGTCTCGGCAATGCGCTGGATGCCTTCGTCCGGAATAAAGTTTTTGGGGTCGCCCTTTGCGAAAATCTGGCTGGCGTTGACAAGCAGTACGCGGCGCGCTCTCTCTTTTGCCTTTGCCTTGTTCAGGAACAACACAATACCCGGGGCGGTGGTGTTGTAGAAGAGGTTTTCGGGCAGATAGAGCACAGCCTCAATGAGATCGTGATCGACAAACCACTGGCGGACGCTCTTCTCTTTGTTGGTGCCGGCATTGCCCGAGCCTCGTGAGGCGGCACCGGTATCGAGGACGACGGCGGCGCGGCCTGTGGCATTGAGGCTGGCGTGGATGTGCTGCACCCAGCCCCAGTCGGCGGAGGATTTGCCGGGGAAACCGGCCCCTGCGGGAAAGCGGTCGAGTTCGTCGTTGTCGTAGTCAGCCTCGATGAACCAGTCCTGGTTCCACATGGGATTGGCGACGACGCAGTCGAAGGTGCGGAGTTTGCCCTGCTTGTTGCGGAACTTGGGGTTCTTGAAGGTGTCGCCGATCTCGATCTGCCCCTCCATGTCGTGGATGATCATGTTCATGTTGGCCATGGCCCAGGTCTCGGGGGTGAACTCCTGACCGAACAGTTTCAGGGGGGCGACGGTGCGCTGTTTCCCTTTGGTAATCTCCTCCATGGCGATCTCGCATTTCACGAGCAGGCCGCCGGAGCCGCAGGTGGGGTCGTAGATCTCCATGCCGGGCTCTGGCTGGAGCACTTGCGACATGATGGTGCCGACCTCAGGCGGGGTGTAAAACTCGCCAGCGCTCTGGCCGCCGCCTTCGGCGAACTTGCGGATCAGGTATTCGTAGCTTTTGCCGATGATGTCGGCCTCAACGTCGTCAAGCCCCAACCGTTTGGTGCTGATGGCCTCGATGAGGTTGGAGAGGCGGTCGTCGTCGAGGTCGCGTTGGCCGTGGGTGGTGGCGTTGAAATCGACGCGGTCGATGATACCCTGCAAGAGCTGATTTTCTTTGGCGATGGCCCGCATGTTGGTGGTGACGCCTTCGCCTATTTTGTCGGAAAGCTTGCGGATAACCGACCAAACCGGCTGCTGGGGATCGTCCGGCAAGAGGGGGAGGTAGAATCGTACCAGCTTGTGGTCAGCTCTGGCAAGTTGGAATGCCTTCTGGCGCGAACCAACCTCGGCGGCAATACGGTTCAGCTCGTCATCGAAAACGTCACAAAGACGCTTGGTAAAGATGAGCGGCAGGATGTAGTCCTTGTATTTCGGAGCATCCTTGGCGCCCCTGATAGAACAGGCTGCGGCCCAGATCCAGGATTCGAGAGATTTTCCGTTGCCGTTATTGTTGGCCATCAGCGTTTGATCCTTTTTTTATGCGCATCATGCTCATTCAATCGTTGAAAACGTTTTACCTGAGTAATCAGCTTGCCACTCAGTGTTTCATGGAGGTTGCTGTACTTTTCAAAAGGGAAGTACCGTAAAATACTGAAATCTTTGGTTAAAACCGCACCACGGAACTTCACGGCACGGCTTTGCTGGATGCCGGATTTATCGGTTGAATCAACACTATTTTCAAATGTATTGTTGTTTCAGGCTTCCTTCCGTGATTGGTTATCGGGCAGCATGATGCGATCGATCTATCGCAGAAAAACAGAGTTTCAGCCGGATGGGCTATATCAAGCAGGTCGTCCTGAAAAAGCCTTGTCAGCCCCCCCCAATACTACTTCACTCTAATTCCAGTGGTTAATTATTTTTGTTCACGTCACTGATAAATGATTGGGTGTTGATTGTTTTGTAAATAAATTCAAAAATGAATATACTCGAGAGCGAATAGATTTGAAGTCTTGATGGATTGTCATGAAACTTGGCAATCCCGAACCCGGGGAGGACTTTTTTTGGCGTACCCTGAAACTGAGTAAACTTTAGCGTTACATGAAAATAGATCACATTTGCTTTGCCGGTAATCGTTATTTTGGCAAGACTGACCGACGAAGGCTATACCAGCACGCCTGACAGCAACAGGCGTGTCCAGTTTCTCTCATTTCCTTTACGCGATTGGTGGAACAGAAATCATGTCTGACACTTTTTCAACGTATAGCCAGCCTGTTGGCGGATTCGCCGCTATCAGCAAGTACAACCCGCATCTTTGGAGTGCGGAGCAGTTACGCGCCATTTTTGTGGCACGGAAAAACGAACTGGCCGACCTGTTGCACACCCTGCGCACCACGCCGCCCGACACTGTGGGCCAGCACGTCTTGCTGGTCGGCGCTCGGGGAATGGGCAAATCTACCCTCATGCGGCGTTTGGCTTTGGCCGTGGAAGATGACCCTGACCTCTCCACCGCCTGGCTGCCCCTGCGCTTTCCGGAAGAGCAATACACGGTGGCCACGCTTGGCCAGTTTTGGGCCAACGTTCTCGATAGTCTGGCCGACGCCTTGCAACACTTGGGGTTGCCCGTCAACGAGCTGGATGCCGCCGCAGAACGCATCGCTACTCTGCCCGCCGCCGAGCAGGCCGCCGCATGCCTTGCCACCATTGACCGTTGCGCCGACGAACGCGGGCAGCACCTGCTTCTTTTGATGGATAACACCGATCTCTTGCTTCATAACATTGGGCGAGATGCCCAGTGGGAGCTTCGTGCCACCTTGCAAAGCAATCCCCGACTGTTCTGGGTCGGTGGCAGCTACCAGAGCCTGGAAGCGGAGAGTAACTACCACGATGCTTTCCTCGACTTTTTCCGCGTCATCACCCTGCGCCCTCTGCGCCTTGACGAGATGGCCCAGGCGCTCCAGGCTCTTGCCGAAACCTTTGGCGGAGAGGCAGCACGCCAGGAGATGGAACGGCAACTCGTCTCCCAGCCGGAGCGACTGCCTACCCTGCGTCAGCTCTCTGGCGGTAATCCCCGTACCACGGTCATGCTCTACGAGATTCTCGCTAACGGGCAGAATGGCAGTGTGCGCAGTGACCTGGAAGCCCTGCTCGACAATATGACACCACTTTACAAGGCACGCATGGACAGTTTGGCCGATTTGCCGCGCAAGCTTTTCGCCCACATTCTGGAGCATTGGGCACCGATCTCTGTTGGCGAGCTGGCGGCAGTTTCCCAAGTACTGAATACCAGTATCAGCCCGCAACTGAAGCGTCTCGAACTGGATGGGTTGATAGAGAAGACCACTCTGCATGGCACCACCCGGAGTGGGTATCAGGCTGCCGAGCGCTTTTTCAATATCTGGTACCTGATGCGTTTTTCGTCTCGCCGTCAGCGTAGCCGTCTCGGCTGGCTGGTGGAGTTCATGCGCTTGTGGTCCAGCAGCGACGAACTGTGTACCCTTGCCCAACAGCGGCCGATGCACGACGGCCACGCCGACTTGCGTTCAAACCATGACTGGGAATACGACCGCGCCCTGGCCGATGCACTGCATGCCTTGTCCACTGCGGCGCAGGGTGGTAATCAACTCGCGTTTTTCCGCATCAAAGAACAGGTACAGGAATCCCAAGAGCTTGGATTTGGCGAGCACCTTGCCGATTGGATGGCAGAGAGCGAAGCGGCGGGTTTCCTCGCGCCCTTCATTCAGGCCCTCTACACTCTTGCGGACGCAGGAGGTAAATTGCGCGACCTGCCTCAGGAAAGCCAGCAGATGGCGGACGAGATTGTTCGTCTGGGGCGCTTGCGTCAATCGAAGAAATGATCCTCATCACCATTCATCACCTGTAAAAAATTATGATAGCAAGAACAATACTCAAGGTTGCCTCACAGATTCCATGGGACAAGGTGATTGAACTTGCGCCCTCAGTTGCAGAGAGGGCGGGAACTCTCTGGAAGAGCATTAAAAGCAAAAACAAGCCTCAGTCAGTTGATGAGAGCATAGCGTATTCATCATACAGCGCCGAGTTGTCGGAGGGTGATCTGCTTAAAGCCCGACTGGAGAGACTGGAAGAGAGAGCAGGGAGTTTGGAGGAGCAACTTCAGGCATCCGCTGGTTTGCTTAAAACGTTAGCAGAACAGAATTCGTCGCTGGTGCAACGGATTGAGCTGCATAGAATCCGTCTCATTCGTCAATCGCTCCTTTTTGCCGGAGTTGGCACTGTGTTGGCAGGAATGATTGTGTATCTCTTTATTCGGTAGTGATTTGATCCTTGATTGATGGCTTTATTCTCTGCTACGCTTAATTCAGCGCAGCAGAGTTTTTTCTCTATCATTATTTCTTGTCGCCATGCGATGAGCGGAAAAATAAACCTTACGCTTTGCGGGCAATCATCCGTCCTCTGCCCACCTTGCCTGCCGCTGAGGCATCGCGCCAGAGGGTAATGCCTCGCACTACTTCGTTATACATCTCCTGGCCATAGTTGTCCAGAATTCCTTGACGAAACTCCTGCTGCACGTTGTCCAGGTATATCTGAATATGTTCGGCGAAATCGGGTGAGAGGTCTTCCTTCTCGATGACCGTCAGTCCGGCAGTTTCGGCCAGGGTCGCATATCCATTCAGCGTCTCCATCGAGGGAAAAACCATAAACGTATAGAGAGCCTGCCATTCATCGCTGGCCATTGAACCGGTCTCCAGCCAGTCGGTAAAGGCAAGAGTGCCGCCCGGTTTCAGGACACGGGCACACTCTTCGATGAGCCGCTTTTTATCAGTGATGTAGCACCAGGCATCCTGTCCCCAGACCACATCGAACGAATTTGCCCGAAAAGGCATGTCGAGAGCGTTTCCCAGTTTGTATTCGACCTTGTTATCCAACCCGGCTTGCCTTGTGCGGGAGATGGCCTCGGTGTGCATCCGTTGGGTTGCATCAAGGCCAGTGACGCGGCAGCCATACGTTTGAGCCAAATGACGAGCCGGACCACCCAGCGCACTGCACACATCAAGCAGGTGACTCTCCGCAGTGACTCCCGCTTTTTGCGCCAGAATGTTGGTCTCCTGTTCACCGCCGACATGAATTTCTTCGCCCATAAGCATCTCCCATAAGATTCCGCCTGGGCCATCGTAGACTTCATTGACGTTTTCAATGGTGACATCAAGTCTGTTTCCACTCATTTGAATATCTCCTTGCTTTCTTGTTGAGTCGCCCCAGTGATATACTCCCCGAAGCTTTGTTTGTTGACAGAATTTCTGACCTTACCGGGTCGTTGATGGTCGTACAGGTTACTCTTTTTGCTGCTTTTCCCGAATCAACCAGCATTTTGGATCGAGCCCGTCCGCATCGCCATTGTAGTGCCAGGCACTGGCCCGACATCCCCAGCAATGCGGGTTGTTGGTGCAGGTGTTACAGGGATCGGGCAGGTTACAGGCATCGTGCAGATCTCCGTGGACGAGGGTGTTGCCATGTTGGGCGATGATTTCCCTGAATGGCGTTGTGCGGATATTGCCTACGCCTTCGCGGATCACCGAGCAAGGGGTCACATCACCAGAAAAGGTCACCGTTGCCATGGTGCCGCAGTAATATTTATCCGTATCCATAGCGGCTATGGAGATGTTGTCACCACCGTAATTGATACGGTCGCGCTCCGTATAGACTTGCTGCACTTCAGCAAGATCGGGCTCGAAGGCTCTCCACTCGGCACCCATTCCTGCGGGGTTGAACATGGTCAGGCAGGTGCGGAGCCCCTTCTCTTCAAACCACCATCGCATCGTTTTGATGGCATCTTCCGGGCCTTGCCGTCCAGTGTAGGTGATGCAATTGATCATCTCTTCAGCGGGTTTGCCCAGCTCAAGCATATTGGTCACCCCTTTCACTATGGCATCGATGAAGTGATGATTTCCCCCCCGATGGAGTTTTGCATAGACTTCAGGCGTGATGGAATCGACGTGAACCGACACAAAGCCCCCTTCGCTCACCTCATGGACCTGAGCCGCAATTCGCCTGTTTTTCAGGGGCAGTCCACTGGTCCAGACATTATTGATCATGCCCAGCGACCGGGCATACTGCATTAACTCATACCAGTCAGGCCTGGCAAGCGGGTCGCCTCCCAACCAGTCGATGGCCCGAATCTCCAGCGCAGCCGCATCGCCCAGCAGGCTTCGGATTTCATCCGAGGTGAGTCCGCGACTCTCCAAGGGTGTAGACCCGGCATAACAGTAGACGCAGCCCTGTTGACAGGCATCGGTGGTTTCAATTTGCAGCGCATAGAGCCTTTTCTGCTCAAAGTATCGTTTCTGCTCCTCTTCACGCCCGACGGCCAGACCGCCGTAACGACTCAGATGATTGTTGATGCAAGCGGCCATAGAATTCTTTCCCGATTATTTCCATTGTTATCCGTGTGTCATTGATGGGTGATGAGTTGCTCGAACGGCAATCTGTGCTCGACTCACAGAGTTCAGAAAAGTGACTGATCGGTCGTTGTCACTGCGGAACTGGTTCCTGAAACTTAATGAAAAGCTGACAGATTCCTCACTATCGCGTTGTTTCATTCGATGGTTAAACAAGTTCCTTCTTGAATGATGACACCAACCAGCGTCATCAATGACGCTTAGCACTCACTCCTGATACACCACCGGATCAGGTGAGTCGATCATGGGATTGAGACGAACCGCCAGAGAGAAAAGATAGGGGTAAGCCTCCTTGAGATGCAGCATGTAGAGGATCCATTCCCGGATGAGATGACCGAAAACCCGCTTTATGTCGCCATTGATGTGTTCTTGGTCGCTCGGAGGAAGACGATCGAAGGATTCCCTTGCCTCAAGCTCTTCAACGATATGAAACGCTGCCCAGAGAAGGTCAGTAAAATTTTCATGCTCAAGCAGATTCTGGTTTTCCAGCAGGCTCAGGAGAAAGCTCCGTTTTCCAACCATGAACTGCTTCAGGCCGGGGAGGGTGCCACTATCAATGCTGATCCTCTGGTTGCTACGGCGCAGATAGTCGAGTGCCGCGTCAAAATCCTGTTTTTTCCATGACCCGGTGATACGCAGGCGATTTTTCAGCTCTTCGCTTCCGACCACCTGTCCCGACAACTCTTTCAGCAGTCGGTTGCCGAATTCACTGAAAAAGACACCGATGACCATGTTCAGTTTTCTCATGACCGACTGGCGCTCCCTCTCCCTGAGCACTCTTTCAACGAGGATCGTGACAACGATGATGTAAATGGGCAGGAAGGCGAGATTGCCGAGAAAGCTGGCAGATATTTCCCTCAAGTTACCGAAAATGCTGAAGTCAATGCCATAAAGGGCCAGCGAGATAGCGAAGAGGGCGGAGACCGTCCAAGCCTTGTTCATAAACAGTTTTTTAAACATGGACACCTGTTATGTTAATCGGAACCAAACAACCTGAAAAACATTGCATAATACCTAAACTGCGCGATTTAACATAAAAAAAGCCTCAATATTCTTGGTTAATATGTTATATTATAATGGTTAACAGTAAATTACCATTTGTAACGTAACACAAACCAAAAAATCAGGAGGCTTTGCGTCAGAAGATACAAAAAATAGCCGCAAAAAAGACCTTTACATCCTAATTTCCCGAGATTTTTATAACTATACCATAACTAATTTGATAAAATAAAGCGGGTTGCAAGCTTTTTATTGCTTGTTTTTCTCAAGAAATAGAGTTATTATTGTAACTCTAACCAAAAGAGAAATAGTTCATCAACTCAATAAGAAAAGTGGAGTTACTTACTTCTATGAGGCTGTCTCTACCTATAATAAGGAAATCAAGCAGTCGCGTAACAAGCAGGTGTGTGTCGGCAAGATCGATCCTGCTACTGGTACGTCCATTCCCTCTAAACGACTGAGCCCACAGCAGGCGGCCATTCGGGACCCGGCAGTCACTGCATCAGCCCAGTTAATCGGGCCAGTGGCAGTACTCAATGAGTTTTCCAAACTTACCGGTTTGGCTGACTTGCTGAAATCATGTTTTCCCGACACCCACAGACAAATACTGGCAATGGCAAATAGGTTGGTGCACTTAGTAATTGTTAATAAATAACTATAACAATTTATCCGGAATTTGGTTCGATTTTGTAGTTCCATTCACCATGGAATTCATTTCGTATGATGTGGATTTTTTCAAATTCAGTATCACTCACTTTGATGCCTGGTGGATATAATGAATCATCCAGTTCGGCTTGAACTTTCAGTCCTTTTCTCGTCGTAGTTCCTGCAATGAGATTAATAATCACTTCATGACTAATCAAGGGCTGTCCACGCCAATTCATGCTGATATAAGAGAAGAGACGATGTTCAATTTTATTCCACTTACTGGTACCTGGAGGCAAATGGGAAACATAGATTGGGATATTGATCTCATCGGCCAATTTTTGGAGCTCCAACTTCCAACGCCGCACCCGACTGCCGTTGCTGCCACCGCCATCAGCAGTAATCATTAATTTAGATGCGTTAACATAGCGCGGTTTGCCCATCATATACCACCATCGGTGAATTGTCTCTACCGCAAAACTGGCTGTATCGTGATCCGTTCCAACACTAACCCACCCGGTATTGCTCCCGATATCGTATATACCATAAGGGCTTACATGCACCATCTCTTTATCCTTATCAACGAAGTCATAAACGTTAACTAATTCAGGCTCTCCTTCCGGGCGCCAGCTTTTACCATTGTTCTTGTAGGGGCCGACAAGCTCCTTTTTCTTCGTATCAACTGAAATAACAGGGTTGCCTTCCGCCATGCATCGTGTTGCCTGCTCACTAATGAACTCGAATTGGGTGTTACGATCTGGCTGGTCTTTTCCTTCCAACATTTTACGATTTGCCTGTAAGCTATAACCCAACTTTTCGAGCAAATCACCCACTTTCGGATAGCTTACCGCATGGCCTTCCAACCTTAACTCATCAGACAAGTTACGCAGGCTCTTGCTGGTCCAGCGCAGAGGCGATTCTGGATTACCTCGTGATAACGGATCCACTAACTTTTCAAGCGCATCCATTACTCCAGAATCTTTCTCGATAATCGATTTTCTTCCGCCTCCCGCTTTCCGAATTCGCTTTTTTTTGTTTGCAACCGGCAATCTTTCAGACAGCAACTCTTCCAGGCCGACGTGGATTGCACGACGTGAGACACCTGTTGCCAATGCAACTTTGCTGATCCCACCGCGACCTAATGCAAAAGCCTCTGAAGCAGCAAACAGACGCCTCATGCGTTCATCCAATGCCCACGCAATTTTCTGAAATCGGGTTCGGATGTGTTCAGTATTGTCATCATGAATTTCCATGACGACAATATACGAATTTTAAGTCTATTGTTACAGTTATTTATTAACAGTAACATAGTGATATTTTTCCACTCGGAGCTTTGCTATCAAGAATATCGATAGCCAGAGCCTTCATGGATATTCGTTTTTTTGTATAAATCAGGTTTATTTCAGCTTTTTGGCTGTGAATTTTCATTCTTGTTTTTCTTTGCTGTATTTCGGACCTTATTCTGGTACTTGGCTTTAATTATCGCTCAGTTTAGGTCAATTGTAAAGTTCTGTTATGTTTCCCCGCACTGATCCGCCGAGCAATTGCCCGGCCGATTGATCCACCTCCAATAACGACGATAACATGTGTCGGCGTGTGTTGTGTCATGTCATTCTCAAGGAAGCCATGTCGATGACAAAGCGATATTTTACGTCGCCTTTGACTGTGCGGTCATAGGCTTTATTAATATCCTTCATATCGACCATCTCAATGTCGCAAGTGATGTTGTGTGTCCCGTAGAAATCCAGCATCTCTTGTGTTTCAGGCAATTCGCCTATCAGCGAACCCGCCATAGAACGCCGACGGAAGATGAATGGAATGCCACTTACTCCAGTCAACGGCTCCAACCACCACTATGGTGGCATCACGCTTCAGGAGCGCCATATAAGGATCAACATCCTGCCCAACAGGAATGGTGTTGAGCAGGATGTCAAAACTATTTTCCGCCTCCTTCATCGCATCGGCATTCGTTGACAGCAGCACGTCGTCAGCACCCAGCTTTTTTGCATCTTCTCCTTTTTCTGGTGATGTCGTAATCATCACCACCTTGGTACCCATGGCGTGGGCTAATTTTACGCCCATATGTCCAAGTCCGCCAAGCCCGATAATACCCACTTTCTGTCCGGCTCCGACTTTCCAATGTTTGAGCGGCGAATAGGCTGTAATGCTGGCACAAAGCAGGGGAGTGGCTGCGGCAGGGTCGAGATTGGCCGGAATACGGAGGACAAAACGCTCCTCAACCGTAATTTTGTCTGAATAACCGCCCAAAGTCATTTTGTGCGGTGTGCCCCCGATCTTGTCTTCGCTGCCGTAGGTTCCGGTAAAGCCGTTGTCACAATATTGCTCCAAACCTTCGTTGCACGAGTGACAGCTACGGCAGCTATCCACCACACAGCCGACACCGACGAAATCACCAGCCTTCAATTTGCTAACCTGATTGCCGACGGCGGTTACCCGTCCGACAATTTCATGGCCCGGAACAAGGGGATCGTGAGTCCTCCCCCATTCGTTACGGGCAGAGTGAATGTCGGAATGGCAGACACCGCAATAAAGAATCTCGATTGCCACATCGCCGGGACGTGGACCACGGCGTTCAAACTTAAACGGAATAAGTTCGCTTGTTGCAGATTGTGTAGCGTAGCCTTGTGCATTAATGGCCATCATCACCTCCGTTACATTTTAAGCGATTTTGTTTTGATAAAAAGAGTTGGCTCGATTTTCCCATTTCAAAAGCAAGTTTCTTGGGGTCACTGTTTTTGATATCCCCGATCTTTCATGCTCCGCTGCTGTAGAGAATCCCTTGCTCTTTGGGATTGACAGGGAATGAGGTAAATCTTCGGAACTCTTCTATGGTCTATGGTGCCCGACAGCTTTCCGCCCGAGCAGCTTCTTGAACGTTTTCGGGCGATTGGTCTCGCCTATCGTGATTGGGCGGTGCGTTATCCCCAGCGCTACCAGCTCATTTTTGGTACTCCCATTCCCGGCTACGAGCAGCAACAGCAGGA
>CAIPMW010000028.1 GCA_903866255.1 uncultured Chlorobiaceae bacterium
AAAAAATCACTTGCTTCAGCTTTCAGATATCGTGCCGCCATGCGGCAATAATCAGGATCAGTTTCCACACCAATGCTGTTGCGGCCAGTTTTCAGCGCTGCAATCATGGATGTGCCTGAACCACAGAAAGGATCAAGCACAGTATCGCCTTCGAACGAGAACATTCTGACAATCCGCAAGGCAAGTTCGAGAGGAAAAGGCGCTGGATGCTGTTTTGTTGAGGCACCGGGAATAGTCCAGATTTGCTGAAACCATCGGTTAAAATCATCTTTACTGATTCTGCTGGCATCTCGTTGCTGTTCACTTGGTTTGCGATAACCTCCCGGTTTTCGCTGCATAAGAATAAATTCCATATCATTTTTGATAATGGCATTTGGTTCGTACGGCTTGCCAAGAAACTTGGAGCCATTGGCAACCTCATAAGAGGCATTGGCAATCTTGTGCCAGATAATCGGATTCAGGTTATCAAAGCCAATTCGACGGCAAGAAACACAAATATCTGCATGAAGGGGAAAAACAAGATGCCGCCCAAAATCGCGCCGGGCAACGCAAACATCTCCGACCACACACACAAGGCGCCCTCCTGGCACAAGAACCCGGTAGAGATGATGCCACACTTTTTCAAGTTCAAAAAGAAATGCCTCATAGTCATCAATATGGCCAAGCTGATCAGGAGATTCATTATACCGCTTCAGGTTCCAGTAAGGAGGTGAGGTTATGACAAGGTGCACCGAATCGTCATCAAGGAATGAAAGCTCGCGGGCATCACCGTTAATGAGCCTGTGTAACGTATTATTGTGACTGCTGTTCATACAAATGTTCCAATATGACCCGTAAGAATTTTAGCAAACCGTTCAAGAGAAAGGTCATCTGCCGGTACATGAAAACTACCGTCAACCCCTTCTTTGTCGGAAGAAGTTATAAAAGCAGCAGCAGTATAATGCCGTTCAAGCACAAGTTTGCGACAAAAGAGTTCATAGCGACGCTGGTACGAAGCCCCTTCAAACTCCTGAAACACCTTAAAATGAGGCTGTTTAACCTTTACCGGGCGACTCGATGCCTCACACTCTTCCAACATAAAGAAATATCCAAGAAAGGGCTGAGGGCTATCAAGATAAGCATGTTCACGATATGCTGTCCACAAATCGAGAGCGCTGCCCATCGCCTCTTCAGTCCGGTTATTAAAATTATTTCCAAAAGAGGGCCCCACCTGAGATTTTGCTTCAATAGCCGCAAGAAGCGTTTGATCCCGGACAACCAGAAGATCCCACTCTTTTGTTGGCCTGAAATATCCCGGAAGTTCAACCGATTTTTTTCTGAACACATACTGTTCCGAAATACCTGCATTGATAATAATTTCCGTAAACAAGTCAATAAAGCCATCCATTTGAGCACCGCCGGTAACCGCACTGCGAAGACCTTGATCTGCTTTGCCAACCTCTTGCTGCTTTTTTATCTGCCCTGGGCTCTTCTTGTTTGCCAATAATGTGCCACCGCTTGTTCGCTCCGCTCAGATAAACCAGGAAAAATAGAACCCCTTATCGTCATTTTGTTTGTTTTACTCGTGTCGGAAAAACGCAAAATACGTAATTTGCCAACTAATCGGCCAACTGTTGATTGCCGTCAGTACAATTATTGTTCTATCACCATTTTTTAACGCTTTAATAAACAGGGAGCAACACATGGGATGGCTGTATAACCAGATGGCTTTGCCTGAGACGCTGTTTCAGGCATGGAACAAAGTGGCTTCCAACGACGGCATGGCCGGGTACGACAAGCAGTCGATTACCGACTATTCCTGGAATATTGAAAAGCATCTTGCCACTCTGGGCAGGCAGCTTCTGACCGGCACTTACGAGACACAGCCGCTGCTGAAACTTGTTATGCTCAAACCAACTGGAAAACTGCGCATTCTCCTGATTCCAACCGTGATGGAGAGGGTCGTGCAAACTGCGGCTGCAATTGTGCTCACTCCGCTGGTCGAATCGGAACTTGGGGCCAATATTTTTGCCTATCGTGCAGGGTTGTCGCGTATGACCGCTGCCCGCGAAATCGAACGGCTCCGAAACCTTGGCTATACTTGGGTTGTTGATGCCGACATCAGCAGCTTTTTCGATACCGTTGACCACCAGTTGCTCTTTAAGCGATTTCGTGAACTTTGTGACGACGAAGAGCTGCTGAAGCTTATAAGCCGATGGTTGACAGCGCTCATTGTTGACGGGCAGAACCCAAAGGTCAAGAACACCACCGGTCTGCCGCAAGGTTGCCCGATTTCGCCGATGCTGGCGAACCTTTATCTTGACAAGTTCGATGAGCGTATTGAAAAAGAGGGGTTCAAGCTGGTGCGGTTTGCTGACGATTTTCTCATTCTTTGCAAAACCAGACCAAAAGCTGAAGCTGCTCTTGAGCTTTCAGAAAGTGCGCTGGCCGAGCTGAAGCTGCAGCTCAACAACGAAAAAACCAGAATCACCACTTTTTCTGAAGGGTTCAAATACCTCGGCTACCTTTTTATCCGTTCACTGGTACTGCCCACCAAAATGCACCCTGAAGAGTGGTATGACAAACTCGGTAAACTGAAGCTCCGCAAAGCGCCGAAACAGCTCACTGAAACCGATACGGATGAGTACGAACTGCACACCGGCGATTCCGGCACGATAACCGTCACCAAAGAGACTCTCCTTCAGACCGAATTTGGCGAAAAACTGCTCCAAAGCCTTGAAAAGCAGCAGATTGATGTTGACAAATTTCTTGAAAAAACTGCCAAAGAGGATATACTCCGGCAAAAGGAGAAGCAGGCGGCCCTCAATAAACTTTACCATCCACTGCTCAATACACTCTACCTGCAAGAGCAGGGCAGCATTCTGCGCAAAGATGGCGAACGGTTCAGCGTTGAAAAAGAGGGTCGGCAGATCAACGAAATCATTGTCCGCAGGGTCGAACAAATTCTGGTGCTCGGCAACATCACGCTTACCACTCCCGCAATGCAGTATTGCTTGAGAAGCAACATCCCCGTCACCTTTCTGTCGCAGCATGGGAGTTATTTCGGCAGGCTCGAAGCCACCGCCGCCGACAACTCGGCAATTGAACGCTTTCAGTACCTCCGGTCGCTTGATGAACCTTTTGCCTTTGCTATTGCCCGGCGCATTGTGGAGGCAAAAATCAAAAACTCACGAACCATGATCCAGAAACGGAGAGCCATGGCATGGGAAAGCAATGGAGAGCTGAAAGAAAAATTTGACAGCACCCTTTACCTCCTGACATCGCTCTCCGAGCATACCAAAACCTGCGAAAGCATGGAGGCACTCCGAGGGCTTGAAGGCAAAGCAGCCGCATTGTATTTTGAGTTATTCGGCCTGCTCTTCAAAAAGGAACTTCCCTTTTATACCAAAACTTTCCGCAGGGTACGCCGACCACCAACTGACCCGGTCAACAGCCTGCTCAGTTTCGGCTATACCCTTTTGCACAACAATATTTTCTCCCTCGTGCGCATGAAGGGGATGAACCCCTATATCGGCTTTCTGCACGCTGAAGACAAAGGCAACCCATCACTCATCAACGACCTCATTGAGGAGTTCCGAACCATTATCGACTCAATGACCCTCTACACACTCAATAAAGGGGTTTTGCGAAACAAGGATTTTTATTATCGTAAAGACAAAACCGGTTGCTTTATGACTGATGAGGCCCGCAAAAAGTTTCTTGAACTGTTTGAACAGCGTATGTGGGAAGAGTCACGCGACCCATTGAGCGGCAAAACCATGAACATGAGACGACATATTGAGTCGCAGGTGGTCAAAATCAGTGCAGTGCTTGCCGGAACAAGGACATTGTATGAGCCTTACAGAACAGAATGGTAAAAACCGGAGGATAATTTTCGGCAACACCCTTTTCAGAAAAAATCTGGATTATCGCATTATACAATAGTAAGTTACTTTCTTTTCAAAAAAGAATTATCCTCAAGAAGTTGTATAACTCATCATTATTTTATAACATACAGACGTTCGTCAAACTAAAACTCAGTCTTATGTCCTTTGACATTGCTGAAAAATATAGATCCTCCGGATTTTGCTCCAGCAGCCCTTCTGTGGCGTGGGTTTCCAGAGGTAGAGATCATATCTTATTGCACGCATAGCGGATTGCGACTTTTTTCGACCCAAAAGAATGGGTCACGGTTGTTCCAGATCATATCTTATTGCACGCATAGCGGATTGCGACCAAAGTATTCTCCTTTTGGATCATCACACTGTTCACAGATCATATCTTATTGCACGCATAGCGGATTGCGACGAGGTTTTGCTTTTGAATCCTTTCCGATTTTCCACATTGATCATATCTTATTGCACGCATAGCGGATTGCGACTTCATAAATAATCCCCCCATCCTCCCAAAGAAAGAGATCATATCTTATTGCACGCATAGCGGATTGCGACGAAAGAATCATTCTCCCTGAAACGCAATACAAGTAAGCTTTTTTGATCATATCTTATTGCACGCATAGCGGATTGCGACAGTAGCTTTACTAAGGCGTTAAGCTGACCAATCGTATACGATCATATCTTATTGCACGCATAGCGGATTGCGACTTGTCACCTCGATCCCGTACACGGAATCAGAAGCAAGATCATATCTTATTGCACGCATAGCGGATTGCGACTTCAGTAATTTTTTCCATAACGGACGACAATCAAAAGATCATATCTTATTGCACGCATAGCGGATTGCGACTATAAGCTCTTCGAGATCCTGTCGACCTTTTTCATCTTCATGGATCATATCTTATTGCACGCATAGCGGATTGCGACTCCAACATATCCGACTGAAAAGAAGCAAGTGAACGCAGATCATATCTTATTGCACGCATAGCGGATTGCGACGAATCCTACCGCCTTCCACATACTCCACTTCACAGCTTTCTGATCATATCTTATTGCACGCATAGCGGATTGCGACTTGCTTAGTAGTGAATGATTTTCCGGATTTAAAATTAATAAGATCATATCTTATTGCACGCATAGCGGATTGCGACCAAGATGATTCCCAACTTCTCAAAGCGATCAAGATATTTGAAAGATCATATCTTATTGCACGCATAGCGGATTGCGACCAACTGCCCCAGCAGGAATAATGAGAGGATTTTCCGATCATATCTTATTGCACGCATAGCGGATTGCGACACACACTGATGCCTGCTGAAGCTCCTTTTTCCCGTTAGATCATATCTTATTGCACGCATAGCGGATTGCGACCGCCTTTTTCTCTCCGCTATTTAGACATTCTGTATAAATTTGATCATATCTTATTGCACGCATAGCGGATTGCGACTTCGCGGCGGAAGTTCGCGGGCCAGTTGTTGACAGCGACAAGATCATATCTTATTGCACGCATAGCGGATTGCGACTTGTCATCAGCAAATGATTCCAGGAACTTTTTGCGTGAATCAGATCATATCTTATTGCACGCATAGCGGATTGCGACTTTTTTTTAAGAACCTGATAATATTTCGGCAAGTTTGCCGATCATATCTTATTGCACGCATAGCGGATTGCGACGTCAGCTTTATTGCTTGCTGGTGCTTCTCAAGAATAGTTCGATCATATCTTATTGCACGCATAGCGGATTGCGACTTTTTTCATCTGATGTTCCATTTGACCCATCCGTGAGGATCATATCTTATTGCACGCATAGCGGATTGCGACAAACAAGTCCATCTTTTTTGGCATTAGACCATCCTGATAGAGATCATATCTTATTGCACGCATAGCGGATTGCGACTTACAGCAATTTCGTCAAATGTTTTAGCTGTAGCATGATCATATCTTATTGCACGCATAGCGGATTGCGACTTGCAGACTTAGTACCGTTCCCGCCGGTTACATTCCTGCGATCATATCTTATTGCACGCATAGCGGATTGCGACTTCGAACTTTCGGTTGTTCGTCAAAACTTGTCGGGCTCGATCATATCTTATTGCACGCATAGCGGATTGCGACGAAAGGACACGGGCCATTTCCTGAGTGAACACATACCCGGCGATCATATCTTATTGCACGCATAGCGGATTGCGACTTCATGGCGGTGTATTCAAACACCACCGATGATTTAGATCATATCTTATTGCACGCATAGCGGATTGCGACCTTTCACCCTCAAGACGTTTCCCCGTAAGTGCATACGAGGATCATATCTTATTGCACGCATAGCGGATTGCGACTGACAGCTGTAGTCTTACCACTGCCACTCGTCACAGTCCTGGATCATATCTTATTGCACGCATAGCGGATTGCGACTTTAAAACTTGGTCAATTCGTTTTCCAGAAGATTTACGATCATATCTTATTGCACGCATAGCGGATTGCGACTTAAATTCTACCATTGGGTAATTCCCGTTAATTCGGTAAGATCATATCTTATTGCACGCATAGCGGATTGCGACGATGTTTTTTTCAATGTAATCTACTATGCATTCGTTAGATCATATCTTATTGCACGCATAGCGGATTGCGACTTTTTGTAACTTCTTTTCCATGATCCTTACTTCGTTTTGATCATATCTTATTGCACGCATAGCGGATTGCGACTTCTTTGTCAATTTTGTTGGTCTGCCACTTCCAATGCCCGATGATCATATCTTATTGCACGCATAGCGGATTGCGACTTTCCACAATCACATGGGAGAATTTGAACTCCCTATCAGGGGGATCATATCTTATTGCACGCATAGCGGATTGCGACTGGACCTTCGGTCATTTTATTTACTGTCAAGTAAACCAAGGATCATATCTTATTGCACGCATAGCGGATTGCGACTATCTCGCCTCTACTCTCGTAGAGGTAAAAACTCGGTTCTTCCGTGAGATCATATCTTATTGCACGCATAGCGGATTGCGACTTGAAACCAGTAGCGTTATGAACTCTGATACAACAAAAGATCATATCTTATTGCACGCATAGCGGATTGCGACAACAAACAAAACTCTTTTCCTCATTTAACACCTCTTTGAGATCATATCTTATTGCACGCATAGCGGATTGCGACTGCTTCCTCGGTATCACCAAGACCCAATTTTTTTTCAACCTCTGATCATATCTTATTGCACGCATAGCGGATTGCGACACCCTGAATGATACATTCAGGGTTCTGTCCCACATGTCGTGGTTGATCATATCTTATTGCACGCATAGCGGATAGCGACGGTTTTTTATCCAATTTTCGCTTCACTACGAATCGATGGAAGATCATATCTTATTGCACGCATAGCGGATTGCGACCCTTTCAGGATCATTGACATTGTTCTCGTCTACCTTGCTAACTAAGATCATATCTTATTGCACGCATAGCGGATTGCGACTTGGAAAGTGTTTCTCACCCAGGACTTCTTGGGATTTCTCCCGATCATATCTTATTGCACGCATAGCGGATTGCGACATAAGATGACGGGTGGCTGCAAGCTGATTGGCCGGTGTGATCATATCTTATTGCACGCATAGCGGATTGCGACGTACAAACAATCAAAAATACAACTCCGGCACACACCTGGCGATCATATCTTATTGCACGCATAGCGGATTGCGACTAGTAGTTGCGATCGCAATCAAAACAAAAAACTTTTGATCATATCTTATTGCACGCATAGCGGATTGCGACTTTAGAACAGCAGATACACTCTTCACCTCATTACTTCGATCATATCTTATTGCACGCATAGCGGATTGCGACTTCCTTGAGATCTTGAGCATCAGCTCTTTGCCTCTCAAAAGATCATATCTTATTGCACGCATAGCGGATTGCGACGACCAATCCCCCCTTTTTTTCAAGAGTGAACAAGCAACGATCATATCTTATTGCACGCATAGCGGATTGCGACAATATTCCAGCCAAGGCCACCCTGGACCACCCCCGCGATCATATCTTATTGCACGCATAGCGGATTGCGACAGCTGTAAGAATTACCGGAGAATAATCTTCTGGTATCTCCTCGATCATATCTTATTGCACGCATAGCGGATTGCGACTATAAGCCTCGTCTTTCAACGAGCTCCGCTACTGCGTATCGATCATATCTTATTGCACGCATAGCGGATTGCGACATCCAACTGGATGATGAAGCCGTCGCCGGACTCAAAGTCCGATCATATCTTATTGCACGCATAGCGGATTGCGACTTTTTCTGTTTCTTTATTTTTTATTTTGCAAAGGTAGCCAACTTCGGATCATATCTTATTGCACGCATAGCGGATTGCGACCTTTGGCGCAGTAAGCAGAAGGATTAAAAAAAACCAAAACGATCATATCTTATTGCACGCATAGCGGATTGCGACTTCGGGCCGAATACTTCTACTTTTTGTGCCTCAGTCTGATCATATCTTATTGCACGCATAGCGGATTGCGACTTGTCTGGCACGATTGGCGTGCCGTCCTCGTTTGTGATCATATCTTATTGCACGCATAGCGGATTGCGACTTTATTCCTTTTTTAGATCTTTCATCGTCTCGTTAGATCATATCTTATTGCACGCATAGCGGATTGCGACAGAATGAGAAAGTGTCTGCTGAATTTTTGCTGTTTTAGGGATCATATCTTATTGCACGCATAGCGGATTGCGACTTGATATTTGTGTTCACATTTACATTCTTTAATCTGCAGATCATATCTTATTGCACGCATAGCGGATTGCGACTTTTCCATCTGAATCTGTCCCTGAGTTGCTTTCATGGATCATATCTTATTGCACGCATAGCGGATTGCGACAGACGCTCCTCGACTCGCTGTTGCACCAACTGCCGGTAACTCGGATCATATCTTATTGCACGCATAGCGGATTGCGACAGCCAGGAAAAAAACTCCCCGCGACAAATGAAATTTTCAGATCATATCTTATTGCATGCATAGCGGATTGCCCTCCGCAATTACAAAAAGCTTTTTAAATCTCAAAAACTAAAATTATGAATGATCTTTTTTCGACAAATAATCTTCTCACTTTTTTTACTGTTACGGCAGGTGTCGTTTCTTTTATTGAGCTATTGGAATATTTAGTAACAAAAAATATTCCATGGCTTATTCGATTATTACAAAAATTCTGGAAAAAAGTGATTCGCCGTTTCAGAAAGCAGGTACCTGATGGCACTAAATATCTTATATTGAACTTTTCAGGCCACCCGGTTTTATCAGGTCAAATCACCACAATCAGCAAAATATTGGACTGGCCATTATCGCAGGTGATTGATGTGCAGGTGGGAACTATAGCAGAGGATAAAAAATTTGTTGACAATATTCTTAAGGTTATTGAAAAAATTGACTTATCTGCAGAGCAATGGCAAACTGCGAATATTGTTGTTATTTCGGCAGGATATTCAGCAATTTGGTCAGTGTTGTTAGCAGGCATTCATGGTCGTATTGGTTACTTTCCCGATGTAGTTCATTTACGACCTGGCACTATTGGCTCAAAAGAGAAATTTGAGGTAGCCGAAATTCTGAATCTTAGAGAGATACGCCACTCTTCAAGAGATAAACGATAGCTGATATGGATGAGAATCTTTCGATAGTACATAACCAACTTCGCCTGCTACTCCTTATATTTGCGGCAATTGCCATAATTGTTGGATTTCGGAAATTTGGTATGAAACTCTTTCAGACAACTCTGCTTATGGCCCTGTTATCACCATTTTTGATTGCATTTGTTCAAGAGCTGCCGTTATGGGTTGTTATTCCGGGATTGCTCATCGTCATATCGATGAGCTTCAAAAAAATTGTGGGGAAGGAAGCGTGGGGAGTACTCTTTGGAGGGATACTGTACGATATACTGTGGAAGTTGCCGTTACGTCTCCTCTGCGCTGCAGGCAGAGGAGCGAAGAGATTGTTCAGGCAGATATTTCACAAGAACCCTCTTCTCTTATTTGCCTGCCTGCTGAGCAAGGAGTTCATTCAATTTTGAGAGTGATGCTGAATTGTAGTCGTAAAGTTTTATTTTATTCTTTTCAAAATATTTAGTCCAGAAGGATTGCACCAGTTTAAAGTGTGCTGGCGTAGCCTCAACCTGCTCAGCAGTCAAAACTAGGGCTGTTGTGTTTGGCATTTCGTAATTCGGCACACTCTGTAAAATCTTATCAATGGTTGCATTGTTAAAATTTTTATTCTGAGGCTCCATGTTCAGAGCGCTACTCCAATTCATCATATCACTGAATAGAATAATATAGTTACCTCCAGCAGAACGTAATTTTCCTTTGACGACACCCAAAGCGCCAAAAATATCAGTTTCATGGCTTGAGGAATTTCTGCTATCAATAGCCTTCTGAAAATTTTGCACAAATTCATTTGATACAGACATCTTATATTGATTCAATTTCTCCGTCGTAAGTTTATCCACTTCAATTGGACTTGCTATTTCAGGCTCAAAATCGTTCAAAGAGAAATCATTAAAAAGAATATCTGTAGAGTTTGTTATTGATGCTTGATCAAGTGGGATAACAGTTATTTTATCATAACGACCAAGCTTTGGGATAACAGTATCCTTAATGACATTCATATAAAAATGAAGCCGCTGTTGAGTATTTTTGCTGTCAGAGAAGTCGACAATACAAATAATATTTTTTCCTTTTGGCGCATCTTTTTTTCCAAGTAATGCACATGAAGAGAGTAATGCCAAAAGTACCACAACGATAAGCAACCCTTTTTTTCTGTATAACCTGCTCATAATCTTAACATTTAATTATTTTTAGTTATATCTTCCTCGGTAATTTCAGCTTCATTACCTAAGCAGTCAGCGGTATTTAACCGTTCAAATTCATCAACTCCATCCACCTCAGTCTTCAGAGTTTTCAGAGCTTCAGTAATAAATGGATCAGAGTTAATGCCATACCTGAAAAGTTCAAAACGGTTTATTGCAACTGGCAAATATTGTTGATACAGTTTATCATCAATATCTTGCATATTGATCTCTCCAGATAAAATCTTTTCTTGTAAATCGGCATACAAGCCTTCCTGATTTTGATCAACTTCTCGCTCGAACACTCTTTGTAAATCCTTCAAAACACTCCAATATTGCTCAATCAAAACATCTTTTTTCTCTTTACTATTTTTATACATTTCTCTTAAATGGGTATTATATTTTTTTCGTTCGTTCTGTTGTTTTACCCAATTTTCATAAACCTTAATTTTTACGCCCTTTTCGGCAATCTCTTTTTCCAGCTTCGCCATAACAAATGCCACCAAAAAAGTGATCATGACCGAAAAGACAAGCAACGGAAAATGGAGTTTTGCCATTAATGGGCTTGTTGATGCTGTTCCCCCCTCTATCCAAGTAGCCCTGATATAGCCTGTATAAAAATTTGTAATTAAGAAAATAATAAAAATAATAATCGAAAATATTAACTTTGTGTAAAATGGTTTTAATTTAGTTTTGTCATGTTTTTCTTTTTCGATCAAATGCTTTGCTTCAAAGAACTCAAAAAAACCTTTAAAAGCAAAATGCAATGCCACCACAAAAATAAGAGCAAAAGCTAAACCAATAAGCATATTAAGCCCTTCCCAGTCTTTTAATGTCTGCTTTGAAAGCAATAGATTAGCCATCATCGAGTATATAGCGCTTTCAAAAAAAACCATCGCACCGAGAACGATCCCATACAATCTCTGGTGTTGTTTAAAATCTTCAACTTCATTCTGTGTAAATATTGGCTGCTTCACTGGCACAGAGCGTCCCAATATATCAACATAGTAATCGTGCATTTTTTGTTTAGCCGCTTTTAAACTTAACCGTGTCTTGATATTCGGCAATTTTGATGTAAGTTCAACCAACTCTTTCTTTATGGATTCTCTGCACTCACTCTGATAGCTTTGTGTAAAGTTATCCATGATAAACCCGAGCTTGTTGTATCTGGCTTTATAGAAAAATGATGTTATAAACCACATTTTTTCTGAGTTTTACCTATATTAATCAGACACACCCTGAGGGTATCGGTGCATGTTAACCAAATATGCCCTAATTTACACAATAGTTATCATCCCAAAAATACATTTCAATATTTTTCCAGTTCTAAAAACGTTAACTACGTTAAATATTCTTGTATATTTGCTTTGCTTCGGCGGACTTCACCTTTTGAGTTAAAAATAGTCTGACCATGAAAATTATTCTCGGTGGCCCCCCTCATTCGGGGAAATCGTGCCTTCGCTATGGCCTGAAGGAGGCCATCAAAAGCATACCCGCCTCTTGCTATCCTTATGTGATTACTGCATGCCCTGATGGAGAGGGCTGCTGGTTTCAGGAAGCGTACAGCAATGATCATGAGCTTGCCCAACAGCTCAAACTCCCCTACAAAAGTAAATTTTCTTCTGAAAAAGTAGAGATGTGGGCGGACTGGGTTAACCAATCCTCAGAGCCACTTATTATTATTGATATTGGAGGAATACCAGAATCATCCAATGAACAGATCTGCAAAAATGCAACCCACGCTGTTCTCGTTGCGGGAGACCTTGAAGCCTTACATCCTTGGCGTGCATTTTGTGCGAAGTTGAATCTTCAGATTATTGCTGAAATTCATAGTGATCTACATGGCACCACAGATAAACCACTATCCATCTCTGATACAGACAATGTTTATCGAGGATCAGTGCATCATCTCGAACGTGGCGATGTCACCATAAAAACTCGTCCAACGGTTATTGAGCTGGCTCAGCTTGTTGTTCAAATGGAAAACCATCCAAAATACTCTATAATGGGGACTTACAATATTACTGTTGAGCCGGATAATATCCTTCGCCTAAAATTTGGCGAGACTTCAGCACAAAATGATATGCTTGTAAAAGAGGCGGTACAAATCATCACGACATTGATCAATGATGGGAAGGTTACAGGAGGCGAACTCATAAAACTGAATGGCCCCGCGACTATACCCGTCGCTTTTGCCTTGGCCCACAAGCTCAATCACCTCTATCAGGCGGTTGCTGTTTACGATCCAAAATTATCAAAGTATGTGGTGGCGGTTGCCCATGGAGGAAGATACAGACTTGGCGACCTGATTGACTGAAAAGCAAAAGAGATACAATGCTGTACAGTACAATATTCAAAAATATGTCGAGCAGATCGACATAATCACCCTTTGAGTGCCTCAAACAGCGGCAAAATTCATAGACACCCTTTCGCCCCCCCCAACCACTTTGCTTGTCACATATCAGGCACACTCACGCCGCCACATACACGCTACGTCCTGAACCATAATAGGCATCATAGACATGCTGGAACACTGCGGTTGATTTCTGCCTGAAGAGTTCCGGCGTGTATGCCCTTGGCAGGTGGTCATCCAGTAGTTTGTCAATGGCCACCCTGACCGCTGCACGCGCCTGTTGCCGTTTCCGCCAATCAAGCACCAGTTTGTTGTTCTTGAGTGTCACCAGCAACTCCTTTGCGGTAGCTTTCACCTTCTCCCGATCAGAAGCACTCATCTCAATCGGTGGTTTCATCAGCAGGTCAAAAAGTGCCAGCTCCTCTTCGGTTAACTGTTCACTCACTCCTCGCTTCTCCTCCTCATTCAGGCTCCGGGCAAAATTGAGCAGTTGGCGGAAAAACTCTTCAGGGTTGAGGCTTCCGGCATTGTAGGCTGCAATCATTTGCTGGAACCGTTCAAGATAATCCATACGAGTCCGGTTGAGCCGAACCATTGCCATCAGCTTCTGCCCCACACTTCCCTTGAGTTTTTCGTTGAGCGTTCGCTTCCGGCTGGTTTTGAACTTTTCCGCCAGCTTGTCAAACTCAATGGTGCTGAGGTCAATCAGGTGGTCGTCGTTGTCGGTGTCGCCCACCTCCCGGATAACATAACCTTCTGTTGCAATCGACTGGTCGAGAAGAACTTCCACCTGCGCCATCACCTCGGTAATATCGGCAGAGGGAACCAGTGCCCGGATTTTATCGGCAATGACCTTGATGGGCGATACTTCAGCAGCAAACTCATGAGCACGCAGGTCGGGCAAGACGGCCTTAAAAAGCCGCTGGACGGTGTTGGCCAGGTCCAGATAGCGTCGCTTGACCTCTTCTGAGACAATCATTGCCTCGACGGCATTGTCAAGCAGTTCGACACGCGCGAACCCTTCAGTATTCTGGATAGAGGCAAGGTTCACGCCCTGTTGTGTGCACAAGCTCCGGGTCTCTTCCAAAGCTTGCTGCAATGCAACCACCAATGCGGACTTGTCTTCAACCGGCTTCTTGCCGCCCTTGCCCACACCATAAATGGCAAGCGCTCTCTCCAGATTACGGAACACACCAGCATAGTCCACAATCAGGCCACTCACCTTGTCGAGAAAAACCCTGTTGGCACGGGCAATCGTCTGCATCAGAGTGTGGTTGCGCATCGGCTTGTCGAGGTAAAGGGTAGAACAGCTCGGAACATCAAAGCCGGTCATCCACATGGCGCAGACAAAAACCAGACGGAACGGGTCAACCGGATCCTTGAATCTCTTTTCAAGATCCTCCTCCACCATTCGTTTCCGGTGCGGTCGAATGTCGAGCCCCTTCTCGTTCATATCGGCAATCTCATTCTGCCCCTGAGAGACCACCACTGCCATATCAGTCTCTTTCATCCGTGCGATGCGATCTTTGATGTCTCGCCTCTCTGCATCGGTACTCCGCATCAGTTCAGCCTGCAACGCCGCAATCTTCGCCGTCCAATGCTTCTTGACCTTGTCATACATCTTGATGGCTGTCGCCTTGTCGATGCAGATCATCATCCCCTTGCCCTGAAAGCCGCGCCCGGTGAAATGTTCCACAAGATCTTTTGCCACCCTCTCCAACCGGTCATCACGGGTAATCAGATGGTACTCACGGGCAAACTCCCGCTCAAGCTTCTTCTCCTGTGCTTCGTCCAGCTCTGCTGCTTCCAGGAGGCCTTCCATATCTTCGTTGAGGTTCTCATTGACCAGTTGCAGTTCGGGGATACGGTTCTCATAATAGAGAGGAACGGTTGCTCCATCGGCCACCGACTGCTGAAAGTCATAAACGCTGATGTACTCGCCAAAAACCTGCCGGGTCTTCTCCTCCCCGATAATCAGCGGTGTTCCGGTAAAGGCCAGGAAAGAGGCGTTCGGGAGAGCGGCACGCATGTTCATGGCCAGAGTGTCGTACTGGCTGCGGTGAGCTTCGTCGGTAATGACAATGATGTCACGGCGGTCGGAAAGCATGGGGTGCGCCTCTCCATTTTCGGTGCGGAACTTGTGAATCAAGGTGAACACGTAGCGGTGATCCTCCGTCAGCAATTGCCGCAGATGCCTGCTGCTCTCCGCTTGGGCGCCATTTTCAGTGACCACACCGGCAGCGGTAAAGTGCTTGTAAATCTGGCCGTCCAGCTCTTGCCGGTCAGTGACAACCACAAACGTCCAGTTTCCCGGCACCTTGCGCAGCACCTTCTGGGCAAAGAACATCATCGAGATGCTTTTGCCACTTCCTTGCGTGTGCCAGAAGACTCCCAGCTTCCCCTCCCGCTGGCGAATATCGGCAAGAGCTTCAAGCGCGTTATTGACACCGAGGTACTGGTGATTCTTGGCCGTCAGCTTGATCAATCCGCCGGTGACCTCCTGAAAGAGGGTGAAGTTTTCAACCAGGTCAAGAAACCGTGCCGGGTCACAGACTCCGCGCAGCATGGTCTCCAGCGACACCTGCCCGGCCTCACTTTCGCTGCCAATCTTTTTCCAGTCAGCAAAGTGCTCCCACCCGGCAGACAAGGTTCCAAGGCGGCTCTGGCTGCCATTGGAGAGGATGATGAGTGCGTTGGCCCAGAAAAGCTGCGGTACGGTATCCTTGTAGTCACGCAGATTATCCTTCCAGGCCGCTTCAAGCCGTCGATGGGTAGCTTTCAATTCGATAAAAAGCAAGGGCAACCCGTTCACAAACCCAACCAGATCAGCACGGCGCGTGTGCATTTCACCGGTTACCCAGAACTGCGAACAGAGCAGAAAGTCGTTGTTGGCCGGAGTCTCCCAATCAACCACCCGAACCACTTCCACCGTGTCGCCATCTCCATCGGGATCGACTACCGAAACCCGCGCACCATTTTTGAGCAGAAGGTAGATTTCGCGATTGGCTGCAACGGCACCCATGCGTGACCGGTCGCGGGTCAGCTCTTCGATGGCTTGATGGATCGACTCGACCGCTACATCGGGGTTGAGGCGCAACAGGGCAAGTCGCAAGCGGGTTTTAAGCACCACTTCCGCTTTGGTCTCACGGCCAAGCGGGCTGACACCGTGGTCGAACTCACGGTAGGCGTTGAAGCTCTCCCAGCCGAGGGTTGAGAGCAAGGCAATGGCTGGCTGCTCAACAAGAGCATCTTCGGTGTATCCGCCTGGAGGTGGTGTCATGATTGGGACTCCTTTGCTGGCAAATATCGTTTCTGTGGGTCGTAAGCGCTTTTGCCAATGGCTTCACGGAACCCGGCAAACAACCCGGAAGCAACCCGGAAGCAACCCGGAAGTTCAGTGCTTCCGGGTTGATGTCCAGCATGGCTTCTTCATCATAAGAGATGTTCAGTGCTGAACGTCGCATCTCTGCGGTCAATGGCTCATCAGTCTGCCGGTTGGTAGAACCCACCCGCACCAGTACACCGTTGATGATTCCCTGCGATTTCAGCCAGTGGGGACGCAATGCGCTGGGATAGACCTCCACCAAGAGCAAGGATCGCTCTTTCCAGTTACGGAACCCTGCAAACAACCCGGACGCAACCCGGACGTTCAGTGTGTCCGGGTTGATGTTCGTACCGGATTTGAACTCAAGGTTTTTTCCCTCCGGTCGGCTGAGGAACGTTTCAATCTTCATGCAACAGCCTCCTCTGGAATGGCAATATCAAGTCTGGAGACATCCACCTCGCCGGAGATGAGCCTGGGCAGCAGCATTTCGCGTGTGCGGCGAAGGTTGGCGTTTTTTGCTTGAAGCCTATTGGTGATAATAGGAATTGGCAACATCACGTTGTCAAAGATGGTAAGCAATTTTTTACAAGGAACTACTACACAAGCGTTTTCGAAATCAGCAGCACCAACGGCTGGATAAGCTGAACCTTTAGCGTGATTAACCAAGTAGGAAATGAAATCTTCTGTTGTAAGCGTCTGATAAAGAAATGTAAACGGCACTTTCTTGGCAGAGATCACTGCAAAACCCGTTGAAACAATCAAATTTGAGGGAGGATTGACTATTAAGCTGAATGAGCGAAGGTTTGGGCGAACCGATGACCATATTAGTCGCCATGCTGCACAACTTTTCTTGCTCTGCCAGGAGCCTTGGAGAACGCTATAGTTTCAATCTTGTCAATACTACCAGATGAAACTGATGAGATATCGACGTAGGCTATTTCCATCGGAGTCTTTCCTTTTCTAATGCTCCTTGCATTCACATCAGCAATATCTTTAACTCGAAGCACCTCCCACCCCTCCGGTATCTTGCCCAAAGGTGAATCGACAAAGCGGGTCTGCTCATGGCCGGGAAAGTGGAACTTGACAAACCACTCACGGTAGAGGTTCTGTGCCATCTCCTCCAGAATCTTGATTCGCCGCAGGTTGTTTTCTATCAGGTCGTCGTAGGCTGAGAGGATAGCTGCGATTTTTCGCTGGGTTGGGAGTGGGGGAATAGCAACATCAAGAGCGTCCAGATGATTACGATTTAATGTAGGGACACCAGCTCCTGAATTGTATCGCTCCAAACTGAGAGTTTTCAGAAAATAGTAAGCAAATTTTGGGTCATTCCCTTTGAAATCCTTAACCCAAAGCGTCGTGTTCAAAGGCCAAAATGGTACATCAAGATACTGCACGAAACCAAGGGAGCCGCTTCGCCCAGTAATAACTCCTGGTGGTTTTACTTTATATTTTGCATGGTATCCTTGAACAGAAGTTGATGCCACAATAGGAAACTCTCCTTCTTTTCGATCTTGTTTTGGAAGATCAAACCCTCTCTGGAGGGTCACGAAATTCTGGAATGTAGTATTGTTGAAGGTGCTCATCGTCACGCCACCTCCTTCAGCAAATTGCCAACACTTCGAGCAGGCCCTTGCGCGCTCCAACGTTCAATACGACACATTTCAGCATAAAAATCACGCTGCAAAGATTTTTCAAGAGGGATGATTTCGCAGAAATGCGACCAACTCAATTGTTGCGACAGCGTCGCAACAATCTGTTTTCCAATTCGCCAGTAAAGCATGGTCATTGCAGCATTAACCGCTCCGGCCAGGCTCCTGCGGCTCTCTTCAATCATCCTGCGAAGCTCTTCCAGAAGTGGAGGCGATAAACGCATCATTCCGTCGGTCTCTCTTTGCTTGTTCGCCATTACTCCACCTCCAGCAGCTTGACAACATTCTCCGCAATCCGCTCTTCCAGCTCCCGCGCCTCAATGTTGAGGGTTTCGAGTTCCTCGTTCAGCTCTTCAAGCCGCTCCCTGAAATCGAAGTCATCTTCAACTCTGGCGGTAACACCCACATAACGTCCTGGGTTGAGGCTCCACCCCTGTGCTTCGATATCGTCTTTTGTTGCCACTTTGCAGAGACCGGCTATGTCGGCATAGTGGCCATCAGGAAAGTGCTCTGCAACCAATCCGGCACTATCATGCAGATTCTCGACAGCTTCACCACGGTAGAGGCGGACAATATTGGCCAAAAACTCAATCTGTGCCGGAGTCCAGTCGCGGTGAGCGCGGTCTATCTGGCGGTAGAGGTGACGGGCATCGATGAAGAGCACCGTGCTGGCTCGGAGCCCCTTGCGTTTGCCCCGGTCGAAAAACCAGAGGGTGCAGGGGAGCGTCAC
This sequence comes from uncultured Chlorobiaceae bacterium, assembly GCA_903866255.1. Lineage (GTDB taxonomy): Bacteria > Bacteroidota > Chlorobiia > Chlorobiales > Chlorobiaceae > Chlorobium. The sequence continues at coordinate 18,761 of CAIPMW010000028.1, forward strand.
CGTGTAGAAGAAGTTGGAACCGACGGCAACCATCACATCCACAGCACTTGCTTCAATGAGGTCACGGCGGATATCCATTTCAGAACCACGGGCATCGGATGCCGAGTTGGCCATCACAAACCCGGCCCGGCCAGTTTCGTTGAGAGAACTGTAAAAGAGCTGAATCCAGAGGTAGTTGCCGTTATCGGTACGCGGCAGGCCAAAAGGAAAGCGCCGGTCGTCCTTGAGCCGCTCCTTGTCGATTCGGTCAACGTTGAAGGGCGGGTTGGCCATCACAAAGTCAAACTTGCCCGTTGAGCTGTGCAGATCCTCGTAGTAGGCGTTCCCCTGACGAATATCGCCACCAAGCCCATGCACCGCAAGGTTCATCTTGCCAAGCCGCACCGTTTCCGAAACCTTCTCCTGCCCGTAAACGCTCAGCTCGGCACCCGGGTTCCTATGGTGTTCACCCACAAAGCGGGCGCTCTGCACAAACATGCCGCAGGAGCCGCAGGCCGGATCAAAAATACGCCCATGAAACGGCTCAATGATACTGACAATGAGCTGAACAATGGCGGTTGGAGTAAAGAACTCTCCGCCCTTTTGCCCCTCGCTCATGGCAAAGTGGCCAAGGAAGTATTCATAAATTTTGCCAAAAGCATCTCCCTCAATGTCCATTGGCACCGAGTTCATGGTCTTGAGCAGCTCCTTGAGCAGGGAGTTCTCAAAACGGTTGTACGTTTTGGGCAAAACATCCTTGAGATCGGGGTTCTCCGCTTCGATGGCCCGCATGGCTTCGTTGATTGCCGCACCAATATTGACACCTTCAGGGAGTTGTATCAGTGTCGAAAAACGAGCTTCTTCCGGCAGAAAGAGTACACCTTGGGCTTGGTAGTCCGCCGGGCCTATGCTGCGCCGCCCGCCACCCGACCCCTCAAGCTCTTTGGCTGCCACCTGAAACTTGTGGTCGGCAAATCGCAAAAAGACCAGCCCAAGCACCGGAACCGAGTATTCCGAAGACTTCAACTTAGAGTTTGCCCGAAGTTCGTCTGCCGCCGCCCAAAGCCTTGACTCTATGTTGTTTCCGTTGTGATTCATGAATGGTTCAGTCGTCGGTTGTCTTGCAAATGGTGGTTCGTACCTGCTGGTCTCTTACAATGAGGTTTAAAGCGTCGTCAAAATGAGACAGAACCAAAGATCAGACACTCTTTTGAATGCTCTCCAGACGATGAAGATAATGTTTTATCTGAAGTATTCTCCGGCCAGTCGATAGAGCCTCACCGATAATCATCAAGATGAGCATAGAGATTTGTCAGCACCACCTGAAAGCTCTTGTGAAAGCAATCCTGCCCCAGTCCGCTTGTATCCTGGTCTTATCATTCGCCACCTCCATCGGCGATTTCACGAAGTGTCAACTCCAATTCCCTGCGAAGTTCTTCCCTATCAGGCAGGTAGAGCTGATATTTCTGGACAAAAAGCTGACTGTTCATTTTGTAGGTAGCATACTCCACGAGCAGATCATCCTTGTGACGAGTAAGAATAATGCCTATGATGCGACCAGCTCAATAAGTCAGAAGGCTTCTGACCTTTCTGATAGTTGCGGTAAAGAAGCCTCATGTAAATAAGGTTGCTTCTGCTGAATCCTTTGCCATGCCGAAGAGTGAGATCACGGCTGAGGGTAGAGAGCAGGGCTTTACCATACTCGGCACGAATTTTGCCGCCCTGTTCAAATTCCACGATGTCATGGCCAATTTGCCAGTAGGTTTCGGTAATGACGTTATTGACCGATTGCAGCGCTCTGCCTTGTCCTGAAGTGTAAACCTCGGAAATACGATCCAGGAGGCTCTGGTAAGCGTTGTCACGGGACAGTCCAATGTTCATAATTTTATTCCCATGTTCAAAAGATGGTCATTGACTTGTTTTGCTCCTCTATTCCAACAAGCATTTCAATGATCTGCTGCGGTTCTTCAAGAGCATTGCTTATAATAAAGGATTCTACTCAAAAGAGTTACAACATCTTCAAAAATTGGTCGTACATAATAAGTCAAGAATTGATGCGGTATGGCATGAACATTTCAGCAATCCGCAGGTATTACACCTCTCATTTGGTCAATCTCCAAATGTTAACTCACGGAACGTTAAGAGTTTTGAGCGGATCGAAACCGTTGCCGTATTCGTGAGGATATCCTTTGGGATTGCAGATCACTCTGGTCTCGCCGATTGAATACTCCATGGCGGTATGGCAGTGACCACAGATCCAGTAGTCTATTTTATGGGAGAGCACCTCTTTTTCAAGGTCTGAGACGTATGCTGCATTCAGGAGATCATTCCTGTAACAAGGTGCGATTCCTTGCATTGATGGGTGGTGATGGGTGACCACAATCACGCTATATCCGAGTTTCGTATAGTGATCGACATCTTCAAAAAGCCTTTTTTTCTGTTTGTGATGAAGAGCAAGAAGGTACTCTGGCCGTAACCGGTGATAATCGGCTCCGACTTTTATCAGCCGATAGTCATAGAGGCCCTGACTGACATCGAACATGGCGATGGGGTTGCCGCCAAAAAAGTCTGTCCAGAGCGTTGTACCGATAATGGCGATTTTTTGCTCCTCCAAAATGAGCGGACCGGTGTGTACGTTGTGAAATTCATGCTCGGCGATGGCGTTCGGCCAGGAGTGCTTCTCGATGTTGCCGTGATACCATTCATGATTGCCCTCAATGACGAAAACAGCTCTGAACTGCTTTGAGCATTGCGAAAGAAAGCCGAACCATGTCTGTTTTCTGCTCAGCAGTCCGATATCTCCAGCAAGGATGAGCACTGATTCACTGTCTTCGGCAAGTTCCGGAACCTGCCAGTCCTCGCTTCTCTCTTCTCGACAGAACTCGTTATGGATGTCGGACATGACTCTGAAAAGCATCAGTGCTTTAAGTTGAGGTTCATGATACTGTGACGGGAGACCTTGGCTCCACTTGTAACGATACGGTTTCGCAATAACAAATACAATGTCAGTTCAGCCAGTTCAGGCAATTTATCAGTGAACGGCTCAAAGGTTGCTCAAAGGTTGAGGAAGGAGGTGTGAAAATTTCCCTGAGCCTTTTTCGATACTTCTCTGGTCTATTGTTGGTTATGATAAATATACCTATACTTATGCATAATGTATGGTATTTCTATCCGTATGAACAATGTCACAACAAAGTACAGTTGCAGATAAGGCCAAAGCTCTTATTCTTGCCCAGGGCGGCCTCATCCGTACCCGGGAAGCGATCAGTCTTGGTATTCATCCCCGGACGATTTACAGTCTTCGTGACAGTGGTGAGCTTGAAGAGCTTTCTCGAGGCATTTACCAACTCAAAGGGCGGAAACAGCTCGAATATCCTGATCTTGTCACCGTTGTGAGGGTTCCGAATGGTGTCCTTTGCCTGGTTTCGGCACTCTCCTTTCACGAAATTACCACTCAGGTTCCACACAACGTATCTCTTGCGCTTGAAAAAGGTGCTGAACAACCAAGAATCGAGTATCCTCCGGTTACGGTTTTCCGGTTTTCACCCTCTTGTTTTAAGGTCGGTATTGAAACGCATCAGCTCGATGGTGTCCCGGTGAAGATCTACAGTCCGGAAAAGACGCTTGTCGACTGCTTCAAATTCCGAAACAGGATCGGAATGGATATCGTGCTCGAAGCGCTCAAACTGTATCGGCAAAGAATGCAAAAGAATCTGCATGCGCTCATGCAGTATGCAGAGCTGTGTCGTGTTGCCTCGGTCATGAAACCGTATCTGGAGGAAACGCTGTGAACGCAAAAGGGATCAAAAATATTGGCGCCTCGGTCAGGCAAAGGCTGCTGAACAGTTATAGCAGGGAAAGCATGATTGCTGAGAAGTTTGAGGTGATGGTTAAGCTTGGCATCCTCAACAGCAGGATGAAAGATTTCTATGATATCTGGATGCTCTCACGCCAGTATGACTTCGAAGGTGCCAGTCTCGCAGAAGCCATCAGGCAGACGTTTGCGCAACGGGGAACAACGCTCGTCCAGATGAAAGAAATCTTTTC
>CAIPMW010000029.1 GCA_903866255.1 uncultured Chlorobiaceae bacterium
TGCCGAGCTGGAGCTCGGCGTTCCCGGGTATAAGCTCAAAGATTGCAATACATCCTTACCGAATAACCTATAATTCATGGAATTAGAAACATTGCTGTGCTGTTTGGTGCTTCCTCGTTATAATATTATCGGGAAATCAGGATGTATGCCTCTCTTCGGGTTCATACCTCACTTCAGATATTTTTCTGTAGTCCTTTGCTCATACTCAGTGCTGTTGCGCACTCCGGAAGCGATAGCCCCACTCACAAGGTGGCTTTTGAACAAGTTTGGCAAAACGATATAAAGCGCATGAGAGCATACACTGAGTTCATTTCAGAAAAAACACGCTATTTCGATGTAAGTGAATCCTTTACCACAGAGCTTGGTGGCCTGCTTCCCTCCTTGCGCATAGCGTACAGGACATGGGGCAGACTCAATGCCCGAAAAGATAATGTTATTCTGGTCTGTCAGGCGCTTACAGGCTCCGCTGATGCTGATGCCTGGTGGGAAGGGATGTTTTCCGGAGGAGGCGCTTTTGATGACTCTGCTGATTTCATTATTTGTACCAATGTGCTCGGGAGCTGTTATGGCACAACGGGTCCTGTTTCAATCAATCCGCTGATCGGACGGAATTATGGCCCCGATTTTCCGCTGATAACCATCAGGGATATGGTGCGTGTGCAGCGTCTCCTGCTTGCTGGACTTGGTATTGACAAGGTCAAACTTGCGGTTGGAGCCTCTCTTGGCGGGATGCAGGTTCTTGAGTGGGGCTGTCTCTATCCAGAGGTTGTTCAGGCATTGATGCCAATGGGTGCCTCAGGACGACATTCGTCGTGGTGTATCGGGCAGAGTGAGGCACAGCGGCAGGCGATCTTTTCAGATCAACACTGGAATGGTGGCTGGTACAGCGAGGATTATCCCCCGGCGAAAGGTCTTGCAGCGGCGAGGATGATGGCCATGTGTACCTACCGCAGCTTTGAGAATTTTCAGTCGCGTTTCGGGCGATCGGTTCAGACTGGCAAAGATGGAACAATATTCAAGGTTGAAAGCTATCTTCATCATCAGGGCCGAAAGCTTGTTGAGCGGTTTGACGCAAACAGCTACATCACGCTCACCAGGGCGATGGATATGCACGATCTTGCCCGAGGCAGGGGAGAGTACGAAGAGGTGTTGCGCTCCATGAAATTGCCGATAGAGATTCTCTCCATCAATTCTGACATTCTCTATCCCAAAGAGGAGCAGGAGGAGCTTGCCCGTCTTATGCCAAATTCAAGTATTCTCTACCTGGATGAGCCTTATGGTCACGACGCTTTTCTTATTGATGTTGCAACGGTGAGTGGCATGGTGAGGAGTTTTCTTGATCGTCTGTCTTGAACCATGATTTTGGCCTGGGAGCATCGAGGCCCGGATTTTATATCTCTTCAAATCCGGTGTAGCGCTGCAATACCTCCGGCACCTTGATATGACCATCTGCTGTCTGGTAATGCTCCATCAGGGAGACCATCAGTCGCGAGGTTGCCAAACCTGAGCCGTTCAGGGTGTGGACAAACTCCGGTTTTGATTTGCTGTCGGGCTTGAAACGGATGTTCGACCTTCTTGCCTGGTAATCCTCAAAGTTTGAGCAGCTCGATGCCTCAAGATATTTCTGTTCCGCCGGTGACCAGACCTCAATGTCGTAACATTTTGTCGCGTTGGCGCTGATGTCGCCGCTGCAGAGCAAGAGAATGCGATAGGGGATCTTCAGTGCTACAAGAATTGCTTCAGCATGGGAGCGAATCTCCTCAAGCGCTGCGTACGACTCTTCTGGTCGGGTAAACTTCACCATCTCAACCTTGTTGAACTGATGCACTCTGAGAAACCCTCGTGTATCCTTGCCATAACTACCCGCTTCGCGACGGAAACAGGCTGAGTAGGCGGTATAAGAGATTGGCAGTGTTGCAGTATCAAGCATCTCCCCCCGATGGAGGTTGGTGAGCGGTACCTCTGCGGTTGGAATGGCATAGAGGTCATCTTCGCCGATGTGGTAGACCTGGTCGGCAAATTTTGGCCACTGTCCTGTGCCTTTGAGCGACTCCCTGTTCACCAGAAAAGGGGGAAACACCTCGGTGTAGCCATGCCGTTCAGAATGGGTGTCGAGCATGAAGTTGATAAGAGCGCGTTCCAGACGGGCACCTTTGCCGATATATACAGGGAATCCTGCGCCGCTCACCTTTGCACCACGCTCGAAGTCGAGAATGCCGAGGGATTTGCCCAGTTCAAGGTGGTTTTTAACCGGAAAGTCAAGGTCGTGTACAAAGGCGGCAGGCTCTCCAAAAATCTGGTTATCAGCAGCGTTTCGGCCGGTTGGAACTGAAGCGTGCAGTTTATTGGGGAGCGCCAGAAGAATATTCTCAATCTCCTCTTCAAGTTGGCCGAGCATGCTATCCATACGGGCAATCTCTTCGGAGACCGATTTCATCTGGATGATCAGCTCATCCGGCGATCCGGTTTCCTGCTTTTTCATTTCGGCAACCTCTTTGGAGACTTTGTTGCGCAGCGCTTTCTGTTCATCTGAACGCTGTACAAGCTCTTTGCGCTCCTTGTCGCACTCAAGAACCCGGCGCAGCTTTGGCTCCTCTTCAGAGAGTTGGCGGTGGTGAAGCATAGCCAGAACTTCATCCGGATTCTGGCGGATATAGTTGATATTAAGCATAGTGGTCGATGGAAGGGGTTATGCTGAAAGCAGTGACTTGACAATCTGCTGAACTTTGGTGCCATCAGCCTTTCCTTTGAGCGCCTTCATCGCTTCTGCCATCACCTTGCCCATCTCTTTCATGGATGCAGCACCTGTTGTCGTGATAATATTCTGTATGACGGTTGTAACCTCCTCGTCAGAGACCGGCGCAGGAAGATACTCCTCAAGCACGGCCAATTCTGTCTGCTCGGTTTCGGCAAGGTCAAGACGATTCCCTGCGGTGAACTGTTCAATGGCATCACGCCGTTTTTTTGCGAGGCTCACCAGAACCTCCAGCTCCTGCTCTTCCGTCAGCACGGCGGTGCCGCCAACACGGATGGAGACCTCTTTTTCCAGCAGTGCTGCGCGAATTGAACGAACGGCATTGAGGCGGATTTTATCGCCACTTTTCATCGAACTTTTCAGATCCTGATCTATTTTCTCTTTCAGACTCATGGTGGTGTATGTTCAGCAATGTTATAAGGTGAACCACAAAATAAAGGAAAAAAGCAGCTTTCCCACATTTGAGTGTGGTTTCTTCATTCATTGATATCGCCACCCACCGGTCTGATGACCAGCTTTTCCACCGATGTGCGCAGCGGAAGAAGATAGGCATTGACCAGAGGTGCTGAAATATCTTCAGGCATCATCATGACAGCTTTCATCTCTTCAGGAACCTCTCCCCACATTGGAGTGTAGACAGCGCCGGGCATCACATTGGTAATTCTGACATGACAGCTTTTTGCATAGAGCCGGAGAGCTTCAATAAACCCCTTCTGTCCAAATTTGGACATTGAGTAGAGGGAAGAGCTTTTGAATGCTGTCTCGGCTGCGATGGAGGTGATAAAGAAGATGTGGCCCGCCCTTTTCTCTTCCATGACAGGAAAGACCTTCTGTGTCAGGAAAAATGTGCCCTTCAGGTTGGTTGCCATGGTGTATTCATAATCTTCTTCGGTCAATTCAGTGAATGGCTTGAAGCGGCCAACTCCCGCATTATTCACCAGGCAGTCAATGGTGCCATGCCGTTCCAGCGTAGTGCTGACGAGCTGGTCGATCTGTGCCATATCGGCAATGTCCGCCTGGATGATCTCTGTAGCGGCACCTAAGGCACGGCATTCAACCGCAACAGCTTCGAGATCCGAAGGCGTTCTGGAAACGAGAATCAGGTGCGGCTCAAAATCGTGGTATGTTGTTGAGGCCTTTGCAAAATCAAGGGCAATTGCTTTCCCGATTCCTTTGCCAGCGCCGGTTATGATGATGATGTGTTTCATGATAAGGTTTTAGGGTGGTTGGGTTGATAGAAAAGTGGTGCTTTCTTCGATGGGCTGCACCCATCGTTAGCATCTGTCGCCCCTACGGGGCTTTTCATGCTGTCTCCAGGCCCTGAAAGGGCATCATCTGTAGACACAGGGTGCAGCCCTGTGACGTGATAACGTGCGGCTACTGGAGGATGCCCATATCTTCATCACAGCAAAGCACTTTCCCGAAAGCTGAACCAGTCGGTTTTGCCAATAATGACATGGTCAAGCAGCTCAATTTGTATGACGGTGCTTGCCTTTTTCAGAAGTTCTGTAATCTGTTTGTCGGCATTGCTTGGCTCAACATCACCGGAAGGGTGGTTATGCACAAGGATAATGGCGTGTGCGCTCTCCTTGATTGCGGCTTTAAAGACTTCACGTGGGTGAATGAGTGCCGCATTGAGCGTTCCTACAGAGACCTGCTCGGTTTTGATGATCTGGTTTTTGGTGTTGAGGTGCAGGACAAAAAGGTGTTCCTTTGTTTCATCCGGGATGCGGTCTGTCATGTATTCAAAAATATCTTTTGCTGACTGGATCTTCCTTTTATTGTTCTTTGCGTAGTGCAACCGTTTGTTCAATTCAAAGACCGCGACAATTTGCATGGCTTTGGTCTCTCCGATACCTTTAATCTCCTGAAGTTCACCGATGGTTATGTTGACGAGCTTCTCAAGGGTAAAACGGGCAATAATTTCGTTACAGGTATCAACGATGTTGAGTTTTCGTGACCCAAAGCGCAGGATAATTGCCAGCAATTCTGCCGGACTCAGCGATGCTGGTCCACTGGTAAGAAACCTCTCTCTCGGCCTGTTTTCCGGGTCGAAATCATGGAGTCGCATTTCTATAAGTATTTTACGCCTTAAGGGAAGTATATCAAATGAAAAAAAGATGTATTTGCTGAATTTACAAAAAAAAACAAGAAGCAAAAATGTGTTGGTGGGCAATTCTGAAGAATCACTGCAAGATCAATTTATTCGCCGTCGCAGTCTGCCCAGTTGTTTGGAGTTTCGTACCACCGAAGTTGTTTGAGTATTACCCCCTGTGGAAGATGGTGGCATATCTGGTTAAATGCCCATTTCGCCAGGTATTCAGCCGTAGGGGGCTCATCAGTGATCAGGACTCGTGAATTCCGCTTGACGATAAAATCAAGATCTTCAGTATCATTTTTCCAGACAGCAAAACCATGATCAAGTTTTTCATGAATCTGTTCAGTCATGATCTCTTTCAGAAATTTGAAGTCCATCACCATACCCTGTTCGCTGTCACCTTTACGCTCAATCACCAGGCCCTCTATAGTTGCTACAATCATCCCGCGATGGCCGTGCAGTTGATTACAGAAGGAAAAGCTGTTAGGGAGGGTATGACCGTAATCAATCTCGATTTTTCGTGAAATGCGCATGGAGGTAAAAAAATTATCGTTTCTGGCTTACTTGTCGGATGTGGCAGGCCCAAGTGTACGCAATAAAATAAAGTTTCGCGAATTTCGGAAGGTAGCCGGATTATGTGCGCTGTAGATAATGGGCAGAGGCTGTCCGGCACTTAAAAATTTTTAGTTGCCTGGGCATAGACCAAGGGGCCTTCGGCAGGAATGCTTTCACCACCGATTTTCCATCCAACTGTCGACTGCAGACTGTAGTTATTGGTATCAAACCATTTGATGCCAAGTCCTGCTCCTGTGAGGCTGCGGACGTTTTTCCCAGCGTCAGGTAAGGGAGTTGTGTGAAGCGCAGCATAACCGTGATCCATAAATGCGGAGAGCTCAACGTTCCCCGGAAGCTCTCCGGTTGAAGCGAAGAGATAGCGTAGTTCAACCGTTGACACAACCGCCCTGTCGGCGGATGATTCACTGGTCTGATATGCCCGAACCGCGCCGGGACCGGACAGGGAGAGTTGTTCAGAGCTGCCCAGGTTATTGTTGCTCCACTGACCGTATGCTCCGGTGTAGAGTGATAATCCATTATAAAGTGTCTGGCTTCGGGCAAGAGCCATATTCACCTTTGTATATTTTCCATTGGTGTGCAGTCCTCCTGACGATTGATCGATGGAGAGTGTTTCCGCGTCTCTGATGCTTAGTTGTCCAGTAACAAAGCCGACTGAAAAAGAGGTGAAACCGCCACCTCCGTTCGGATTGTTATCCATTTGTATGCCATTGATGCCTGCCTGAAAGGATGTATTCAAACGTTGATTTCTTGAACCGACACTTGCTATCCGGTCGTCGAGCAGACTTCCTTCTCCAGCAAATGTTGCATTCAGGATCAGATTGTTTTGCCGTATTACAGGGTGAGCGAGTGAGATACTGAGATTCCGGGCATTGCCGCTCGCGAGCAATGCTTCAAACAATCCTCCCATCTGATAGCCGACCTGGCTGTAGTTACATCCGATTCTTGTTCCGTATAACATCAATGGCATTGTGTAGCTGCTCTGTACTGTCTGGAGGTTACCGGTAGTTGATGTTTGTAACCGGAAACTGAACTGATCCCCGACATGTAATGGAGAGTAAAGATTCATCGTGCCACTGAAATGATTTTCGCCGGTTGTCTGGTTTCCATAGTTGTCAATGTTCAGTGAAAAACTCGACGGTTTGCCTTCGCTGACTTGAAGGTTTGCCTTTGTTGTGCCTGGTCTGGAGCCTGGTTCAAGCATAATGCGGGAGGTGATATTGGGCAGTTCATTGGTTCTCATGACCATGGAGGTCAGGGAACGCTCGTCGAGCGGAATGTTTGTTGGCACCTGATTGGCATAATATTCCAGAACAGATTTATGAGTTCTTGTTGTTGCTGAAATTGTTTCAACCCGGATATGTTCCAGGACCCCTTCCAGCACTTCAATAGTCAAAGTTCCACCCGGTGTCACTGTTTGGGGTGGAAAGATGACCGATGCAAGAAAATACCCCCGTTTTCTGTAGGCATTGGTCACTGTGGATGCTGCGATTTCAAGCTGGGAAAGTGTCAACTCTTTACCACGGTACCTGGCCATTAAACCTGCTAACTCACACTCGGAAAAAATGGTGTTCCCGGTAAAAGTAAAGTTTGCAACCTTGATTTTAGTGTTATCTCTCTTTTGTTCCAGAGGCTTCACCTGTTGACGCAGATCTGGTGAAGCCTGTTGGTGAACGAGCGATGGTGGCGGAATACTCTCCTTGAGCAACCGGCCAGCATCGGGAAGGTCTGCGGCAAATGAGATGCCAGCCGGAATGATTACAATGAACAAGAGTATTTTTGATAAGGGGTACATACAACAATCTTTTAAAGATGAACTTTTCAGGACTGATGGTATGGATAATTGTCATCGTTTGTGTGTTTAACCGACTTTTACCAAAACAGTTGTTCTCATTTCGCCTCCAAACTGATCCTTGGCAATAACTTCAATCTGGTAATCCCCGATTGCATCATGTGGTGGCGTACCACTTATCACCTTTTGATCTGGATCAAATGACATCCACGAAGGAATTGATGAGCCATTGACGGAACCCACAGCAAGAGCAACAACAGCATCCGGGTTATTATGGATAAACATCTCCCCGGGAAGAGAAATCTCGAAGAATGCGCCAGCAGGTTCAGGCACAACAATCGGGTTGGCGGCAGTAAAGCCGGTGGATGTGCCGGTGAGGTTGTTGAAAGATTGAGAACCCGCTGCGGGACGTTGACTGCTGTTGTTCAAGACGAGCAGATTGTCTGTTACAGGAGTTGGAGAGATGACTCCATTGTCAAAATTATTTAGTTGAGAGGCGTTGTTCAGAGCCATTGGCTGGCTTGCAGCTCTCTGAGTGATGACAGGTGCTTCAGCCTGCCAGGTGAGCGCAGGGTCAGCATCGCCGTAGGTTTTGCTGAGAGCGTTGGCAGTAATATTGATCGGGCGTCTGGTGATGGTGAAGGCGTTGTTGTCAGCGGCATAGGTTATCTCATAGTTACCTGATTTGTTGCCTGATCCGAGAGCGATGTCGTAAATGCCTGGAGTTGATCCCGTCTGGCGATTCAGTGTTCCGGTGACATCGGTGAGTGCATCTGTTACGGTTATGTTTCCAAGACTGCCATTGCTGATGGTGACTGCCAGTGCCGGATCTGGTTCACCATAGATTTTTGTGGCTGCAAGCGCATTCAGGGTAATATGACGCGGCTGAATGCTCAGATAGTTTCCAGTGTAGTTGATCGCATAATTGCTGTTTTCCAGCGTATTTTGAGTGATGGCATAGTTTTCAGCTTTTACGTTTTCACCAGCGATTCTGCTGAGTGCGCCATTGAAACTGTCGCCCGCAAGAAGGCCGCGCCCGGTACTCTGGCTTTCTGCTGACCAGGTTAGTGATGGATCGGAGTCACCATAAGTTTTCGTGAGAGCGTTGGCCGACACATTGACAGGTCTTGGATCAATTGAAAAAGCTTTATTACTGTTATCAAAGGTAATGGCATAGTTTGCAGCCTTAGTGCCGGAGCCGAGGCTGATATTGTAACTTCCTGCATTCATTCCTGTTTGCCTGATCAATTGACCGGTGACATCATGAATGGAATCATTGACGGTGGTGCTTCCGAGGTTGCCACCGGTAATGTTGACCGAAAGCGCCGGATCGGCTTCGCCGTAGATGGTGTTGACCGCCACTGCGCTTAGGGTAATCGGCCTCTGGTTTATGGTGAGATAAGCCCCTGTATAGTTAATATCGTAGTTACTGTTGTCAAGCGTGTTCTGGAGAATGGCGTAATCGCTGACATTTTCGCCCGGGGCTCTGCTGAGCTCACCGGTGAAGATGTCGCCGGGAATAAGGCCTCTTCCGTTACTCCGGGTTTCTGGAGACCAGGTCAAGGCTGGATCACCGGAGCCGTAGGTTTTGTCTCCTGGATCAGCAGTGATATCAATCGGCTTTGGCTCAATGGTATAGGTGATGCCGGTTCCGCTTGTGAAGGTGAATCCGACACTGCTTGACAAACCATCAGCATAAAGTATAGGGTAGGAGCCAGTGTTTGAGGTGGCTGTGGGAGTGCCGCTGACGTTCATGGTGCCGGTCAGGCCAATATTTTGAGCGTTATCTTCATTATCGGCAAAACCGCTCAATGTATAGCCGTATGTGGCATCGGGCTGATCTCCGTAGTAGCCGCTGGATGTTCCGCTTGCCAGAGTGGTGTTGACCAAAATTTGTCCGGGAGCACTCTCGTAAATGAAGCCGTTGCCGGATTCGCTCACGCTTGTTGGTACATAGCCGGTATAACTGCCGCTGTTATAGTGACGGAAGGCAGATGTCAATCCACCCTTGCTGGTTGCTCCCGGATTACCTGAGTAGATCAACCATCGTGCTGTGCCGGCAGTGGAGAGAATCGAGCCACTATTGTTGTCGAAATCCTGACCAGCCAGGACGATGCTGTTACCGTTGGTAGCGCTGGCGGCCAGAGTGCCTGAAAGAGTAATTCCTGATCCGGTAGTTTGCCCGTAGTTTACTGCATTAATTGTTCCAGCGTTGATGTTGCGCAAGGTGATGTCGCCACTCTCCCTGTTGGTCAGTCCCGCACCGTCACGCAGTTCGATGGTCACACTGCCAGTTCCGGTATCAATAGTTGTTCCAGTAGCCATGGTGACGGCTGCGTTACCAGTGGATCGCATGGCATCAACAACTCCGTTTGCCAGCTTGTCATTGGCAATGAGTGTCAGGTTGCCATTGTCAGTCGTAATATTTGCATTAAGAAAAAGACTTTGTCCTGCATTCATCTCAAGATTACCGCCATTGCCAAGTGGATTATTTGCGACGATGGCTGAATTGAGGGTAAGGTTGTTGTTGGCCTTCAGTATGAGATTGTTACCAGTACTGAGGAGTGCAGTGATCTGTGCTGGAGTGAAGGTGTTGTCCGAACCGGGGTTGGTGTTGTACTCCTGCTGCACTGAAGCTTCTGTCACTTGTGGCGCGACAATATCCACCCAGCCTGTGTTTGCAGACCAGTTCATTGAGCTGACAATAAAGCTGCCATTCATGTTTCCTACAGTGAGTGGAATGATACCGCTTGAACCAGTGAAATCATCTTTTTTGGATCCTGTTATGCTGTTGGCTGTGCTTATTGTGCCGACAAGAAGAGCACTCGCTCCATCGCCTACTGTTACAGCGCCAGCATTTGAAATTGAGCCATTATCCCAATTTGAAGATCCCACCACGTAGTTGCCATTTGGGAGAGCTGTCGTTATGGTTCCAACCTGATCCCCTGACTTTGTGCCGACGAGACTGTTTGTGAGGTTTATCTCCCCCACAGTCCCCCCAAATCCATTTCCCCAAGTTACAGCGCCGGCATTGGTGGCGCTTCCTCTGTCCCATCCAGGAGATGAGATAACGTAATTTCCATTTTTTAAAGCTGTTATTGTATTTGATCCTGTATTGTCCGGTTTAGCAAAGTCATATTTGCTTGAACCAATCAAGCTGTTTGTCGCACTGATTGCTCCAACAGTTCCTCCATTTCCATTTCCCCATGTCACTGCTCCTGCATCAATGATTGAGCCGTTATCCCAGTTTGGCGATCCAATAACATAATTGCCATTGGTGAGAGGTGTTATGGTGTACATCACGCCATCGTTGGCTGTAGAGCCGATCAGGCTGTTTGCGCTGCTTATTGCTCCGACCGTACCACCAGCGCCATTTCCCCATGTCACCGCTCCTGCATCGATAATTGATCCGTTATCCCAATGCGATGACCCGACAACGTAGTTTCCATTTGTCAAGGCTGCCATGGTGTAGGCTATGCCATCATTGGCTGTTGACCCGACAAGGCTGTTGGTGTCGCTTATCACCCCAACAGTGCCGTTAACTCCATCTCCCCAGGTCACCGCTCCGGCATTGCTTACTAATCCATTATCCCAATTTGGAGAGCCAACCACGTAGTTGCCGTTGGTCAGAGCCATCACAGTCGATGAGAGACCATCACTTGCGCTACTGCCAATCAGACTGTTTGCGGCGTTTATCGCCCCGACAGTACCAATGATGCCATTTCCCCAGGTTACTGCACCAGCATCGACGATTGTTCCATTATCCCATGTTGGTGAGCTTGTGACGTAATTTCCGTTTGAAAGAGCGGTCACTGCAGTGCCAACTTTGTCATTTGCGGCAGATCCGACCAGGCTGTTTGACGCATTTATTGCTCCAGCAGCTCCAGTGTTTCCATTTACCCATGTTGAAGCGCCTGCGTTTGTGACTGAGCCATTGTCCCAATTTGGTGATCCCACCACGTAGTTGCCGTTGGTCAGAGGCGTGAGTACCAGTCCGACATTATCACCTCCATTGGAACCTACCAGGCTGTTGGAGGAGCTTATTGGTCCTGCAGTAACACGTTGTCCATTTGCCCAGGTTACAGCCCCGACATTGGTCGTCGCTCCGTTGTCCCAATTTGGCGAACCAATGACATAATGACCATTGCTCAAGGCGATTACTTTTGACAAGTCGCCATCATTGATTTTGGTTCCGACAAGGCTATTGAGTGAGCTTATTACCCCAATGGTGCCGCCGCTTCCATTTCCCCATGTAGTTGCCCCCGCATTAACGATGGTACCATTATCCCAACCTGGTGAAGAAACCACATAATGGCCGTTTGCAAGTGGAGTTATTGAAGAGAGTGTCGCATCATTGAGCGCAGATCCAATCAAACTGTTGCTCTCGGAGACACTGCCACTTGTGCCTGTATTTCCATCAATCCAGGTTACAGCTCCGACGTTTGCCAATCCGGCATTGGACCATTTGCGACTCATGGTCACAGCATTGTTATTTCCTGTCAGGGTGATCACTTTTTCTCCCACCTGATCATTGGCAGTTGAGCCGATAAGCGTCGAAAGCAGTGTGCCATCAGGTTTGTAGAGTCTGACTGCTCCGGCATCGGTTGCAATGAAGTCATCAAGTGGGCTTGCAACAACAATGTTGCCGTTTTGCAACTCAATGATGTTTCCGGATCCATGTTGATCTCCGGCGGCAGGGTTTGGGTCGAGAAGCGGAATGACAGAGAAAAGCTGAGGCGTAGAACTTGTTTCTATGGTGATGTTGCGGGGATCGAGCAGCAGCAGACCGCTTTCACCATGTTGTGCGGTTGTGACCACCTGGCCATGCATGCTGAGATTCTCGTGGCTCGATATTTCGACCTTTCCTCCGTTCCCGCCTGAGGCTCCACCTTTGGCCTCAATGGTTCCAGCAAAATCGGTCGCTTGATCAGACCAGATCACTACAGTGCCAGCGTTGCCGTTTTCAAGAGCATTTGCCGTCAGCCTGCTGCTGTTGGTAACAGTTGTGTTTACTGCATTGGCAAGGGAGGTGTCGCTGCCCTGCCAACCACCACCGATCAGGATGTTCCCACCCCCGGTGAGTCCGTCAGTTTTTAACCAGGATCCTGCGAGGAGTGTTTTTGGAGCTGTAATGGCGATTTGGCCTCCTTTCCCGGAACTGCCAGTTGCACTGAGTGTACCGGAGAGGTAGAGGCCATCCCCGGCCTCAATGCGGATGTTTCCTCCAATGTTTCCATCTGCTGTTATACGGCTGTCCGCAGTTTGTTCAATATTGTCCGTTGCATTGATCTCGATTGTTCCTGCTTTGGCGCTGCCATCAGCATTCCAACTACCCGCATCAAGAAGGTTTTTTACGTGTGCGTTGATATCAGAAGCGCTCAGTGTGCCGGTATTGACGATAGAGCCCCCCTCAATTACAATGTTACCGTCTCTCTCGGTCATACTGCTGGCTCGTATTATCCCGCTGTTATTCACTACCGCACCAAGCAGATCATGAGCTACCGAAGTGTTCATAAAGATGGTGCCTCCATGAGCTTCAATCACTCCACTGTTCGTCACCCGTGCGTTATAATCACTCTCTTCTACCTTGATGGCGACAAGGCCGGATGTGTTCAGATCAAGGATAATTGCATTACCGGTTGCGAGGCTTGTGGAGCCTTTGGTGGAGACAATGGTTCCTTTATTTGTGATGTCGTTGCCAGCCAGCGCCACAAAATCACCGGTCAGAGAGCCCTCGTTTACTAATGAACTCTTCGTGTTATTGTGCCGAAATGAATATTTCCCTGCAAGAAAGTCAGCGTTGTTAATCGACAGCGTTGAGGCTACCAGCCCCCCGACATTGACTGTGGCTCCGGGGGCAAACATCATTCCATTCTGGTTTATCAGAAAGACTCGACCATTGGCAGTGAGCGTGCCAAAAATTGATGAAGGGTCGTTTCCGATGACCCTGTTCAACAGAGTTGATTGGGTGGTTGGCTGGGAGATGTTGACGGCTTCGCCTTTGCCAATGCCGAAGGAGTTCCAGTTGATAATAGCATGGTTGCTTCCTTGCCCGATAAGCATTTTTGAGGTTGTTGGGGAGGTGATGGTTGCTTGTCCGGCAGTCACCTCTCCGTTCGTTGGAAGAGCAAGTACCTTGTTGCCGCCAAGCAATGCCTGGGTAACAATCGCAGCGATAATCCAGGGATCCCGGGAACTGCTTCCGATATAGCGATGGGTTGTTTTCATGTGAGTGCAGTTTAAGATTCAGTTCAGACTTATTGTTATAGCCAAATTACTGTATTCTTACAATTATCCTCACGGCCTATTTAAGCATTTTTCGCGTAAAATAAAAAATATTATTACGTAAATATTTTATGATCAAACAAAAATAAATTTGTTTGACAAAGAGATGAGCTGTATCGACAATCTCGTCCGGGAGCCCATTCAGGCTTGACAAAAAAAGAGAATATTACAGGGGATGTTCAGTGGAGAAGGTGTTGCGAAGGTTTTTGCGATAGTAGTCAAATCGCTCACGGATTTCATCAAGGTGGTCGCCACCAAGCTTTTCAAGCAGCGCGTTGGCAATAACCGGGGCCACAACGGCTTCGGCAACAACGCCTGCAGCGGGGACTGCACAGGTGTCGCTTCGTTCAAAGCGAGATGGTGCTGGCTGAAGCGATTCAATGTCGAAGGATTGAAGAGGAGTAATCAGTGAAGAGATTGGTTTCATGGCTGCACGAAGGTGAATGGTCTGCCCGCTTGACATGCTTCCTTCAATCCCTCCAGCACGGTTGGTTTTTCGGATCACACCCTCAGCGGGGGAGAGGTGAAGCTCATCATGCACCTCAGAACCTGGTTTTCGGGCATTTGCAAAAGCGGTTCCAATTTCCACACCTTTGATGGCCTGAATGGAGAGAATTGCCGAAGCGAGTGCTGCGTCAAGCCTGCGGTCGTGCTGGACGTAACTGCCAAATCCAACAGGGACTCCAGTGATAAAGAGTTCAATGATGCCACCGAGGGTATCACCTCTTTGTTTCGCTTCATCAATTGCTGCAACTGCATCAGTTTCGGTGGCTTTGCTCAGCATTCGTACCGGTGAGAGGTCGGCTTGCGTTGACACAGCCTCTGCACCTTTGCCGAGAAGTTCGGCAAGCAGTCTGTCGGAAGGTGATTCTGTTGCCAATCCAATGGCAGAGATATAGCTCCCAATCTCAATGCCAAGAGCTTTCAGAAATATTTTCGCAAACGTCCCTGCAGCAACCCTGGCGGCAGTTTCTCGTGCTGATGAACGCTCAATAACCGGACGGATATCGTCAAAACCGTACTTGATGCGACCGGCAAGATCGGCATGGCCAGGCCTTGGAATGGTGATTTTTGTCATCTCTTCAGCAGGTTGATCAAACTGGGCCATGATGGTTGTCCAGTTTTCCCAGTCACGGTTTTTAATGACAAGGGTAATCGGTGAACCTATGGTTTTGCCAAATCGGATGCCGGATAAAACCTCAGCCTTGTCAGTCTCGATGTTCATCCGTCCCCCTCGGCCATATCCCTGCTGACGGCGGGCCAATTGGGTGTTGATATCATCCAGGGAGATGGTGATGCCAGCAGGCACTCCTTCCACAATCGCTGAAAGTGCCGGCCCATGCGACTCGCCAGCGGTAAAATATCGTATCATGTTTTTTTAAATGACAATGCCCGGCAGCGGGAGGGTGCATGCCGGGCTTGTTACAATGCTTAACGCAGAATTCTTGCCGCCTCTTTTGCATAGTAGGTGAAGATAAGGTCGCCGCCAGCACGTTTCATGCAGAGCAATGACTCCATCATCACTCTTTTTTCATCGAGCCAGCCGCGCTGGGCTGCAGCCTTGACCATAGAGTACTCACCGGAGACGTGATAGATTGCTACAGGCACATCAAAGCGCTCTTTGGCACGGTAAACAATGTCAAGATAGGCAAGTCCAGGCTTGACCATTACAATATCAGCGCCCTCCATGATGTCGAGTTCAATCTCCTTCATTGCCTCATCAGTATTGGCCGGATTCATCTGATAGGTTGTCTTGTCGCCAAACTGTGGCGCAGAGTGCAGCGCGTCGCGGAATGGTCCATAGAAGCTTGAAGCATATTTTGCTGCGTATGAGAGAATGCCGACGTCAGAGAACTCTGTGTCGTCAAGCGCTTCACGGATAGCGCCGATACGTCCGTCCATCATGTCACTCGGGGAGACAAAATCAGCTCCTGCATTGGCATGGGAGATGGCCATTTTACAGAGTACCTCAACGGTTTCATCATTAAGAATAATGCCATCTCTGACCAGACCGTCGTGCCCGAATGGGGTAAAGGGGTCAAGTGCGACATCAGTCATAATACAAAGATCAGGCACCTTTGCCTTGATGGCTCGGAGAGCATTCTGGATGATACCATCCTCATTATAGGCTTCGCTGCCATCTTCAGTTTTTACCTCAGGAATACCAAAGAGGTCGATAGACTGAATGCCAAGATCCCGGAGTTCCTGACACTCTGTGACAGCCTTGTCAATTGAATAGCGGAAGCTGCCTGGCATGGAGGCTACCTCTTCAACAACATTGGTACCAGGGCAGACAAAGAGTGGGTAGACAAGGTCATTGACCGTAAGGGTATTCTCCTGCACAAGGTTTCTGATGGCCGCGCTTTTGCGGAGTCTTCTGGGGCGCTGAACAATATTGAGTAAATCAAGCTGACTCATGGTGGAAGAGCTGATTAGGGTTTGAAAAAGCCAAAAATACAAAAATCAATGAATATCACGAAGGATTTCCACACGCCAGCATGTTAACGGAGAAATCCCATAATAATGCCTGCGGCTATTGCTGAACCAATCATTCCTGCAACATTCGGCGCCATGGCATGGACGATCAGATGATTGTTTGAATCAGCCTTCAGCCCTTCACGCTGGACAACGTGCGCACTTTCGGGCATGGCAGAGACACCTGCCGCCCCTATCAACGGGTTGATTTTGTTCTCTTGTGAAAGAAAGATGTTCATGAATTTTGCAAAGAGAACACCTCCGGCAGTTGAAATCATAAATGCAACAGCACCGAGGACAAAAATGTACATCGACTGAGGTGTCAGAAAGGTGGTTGCCTGCGTTGTAGCACCTACCGTAACACCAAGCATGATAATGACGATGTCATGAAGTCCGTTTTTGGCGGTATCGGCCAGCCGTTTGGTCACGGTTGATTCTTTAAGCAGATTGCCAAAAAAAAGCATTCCAAGGAGTGACAGTGATGCGGGTGCTATAAAGCCGGTTATAAGAAGAGCTACAATCGGAAAGAGTACCTTTTCATATTTGCTTACCGCACGCGGAGGGCTCATTTTTATGATTCGCTCCTCTTTTGTCGTTAACAGCCGCATGATTGGTGGCTGGATCACCGGTATCAGCGCCATGTAAAAGTAAACGGCAATGATAATGGAGCCCATGAGATGAGGGGCAAGTTTTGAGGCAAGAAAAATGGCCGTTGGCCCGTTAGCGGCACCAATGATACCGATTGCCGCAGACTCAAGGTTGTTGAAGCCCAAGGTAATGGCTCCGATATAGGTCATAAAAATGCCGAATTGAGCGGCAGCGCCAAGCAGAATAAGCCTGGGGTTTGCAATAAGGGTGGAAAAGTCGGTCATGGCGCCGATGCAAAGAAAAATCAGCGATGGAAAAATACCTTTGAGCAGGCCCATATAGAAGAAATTCATGATGCTGCCCTCCTCATAGAGCCCGAGTTGCATCCCTGCATGTTCTATAAACGGCGTGTTTCCTATAAGTATGCCAAACCCTATCGGTATCAACAGCAGCGGTTCATATTCATAGCGGATTGCAAGGTAGATAAAGAGCAATCCCAGCAGGATCATCAAGAGGTGACCCGGTGTGGCATTGGCAAAACCTGAATTCTCCAGAAATCGTATAATTCCTTCCATAATGGTGTTATTCAATTTCTATAAGAATATCGCCCTGCATGACCGTATCGCCGACGGCAACTCTTACACTTTTTACGATGCCTGGCTTTTCAGCAAAAATATTGTTTTCCATTTTCATTGCTTCAAGTATCAGAACAGGCTTTTCCATCTTGATCTGCATACCCGGCTCTACAGAAATCGAAATAATTGTTCCAGGAAGCGGAGCCTTAAGCAAGCTCAGGCCTGGAGTGATGAACACTGGCGCTTTTGGTGGCGTCGGGGGAGTGTAACGGACAAGTTTCGGGGTTTGCGTTTTTTTGATCTCATGGCCAAGCTTGACCTGGTAGCTGGTGCCGTTTACCTCAATTTCAGCGACATCCTCATCAAGAGTCTTGATTTCAACATTGTATTTGTTACCACTTATGGTAAATTTATATCGCCTCATCGTTTAACAGGGTTAAAATTAATGACATTGTATATTTTTGAATTCCAGGGAGAGTAGCTTTTCCCCTCTTTCTTTATGGTCAGAATAGCGGTTTCCTGATCGTGCAGCTCTTCGAAGTACATTGAAATAGCCATGGCAATTGCTGCGCTTACCTCTCCCGGAACCATTTTGCCAGCAAACAGGGTGTCGATTTCATCACCCTCTTTCTGCATTTGTTTTCTCAGGTTTCGCGTGTGAAGCCTGGGAAGGATGCCAAAAACCAGTGAGAGCAGAAACAGTGCAAAAAAGACAATGACGTAACATGATACAGCAAGCGCCAGATGTTCCGCGCCGATTGCTGAAAAGTTAATCGGCAAAAATAGTGTGATCATTGTTAAATCGACGATTACCGGTTAAAGTGGCAGTGTTGAGTGCTTTTTGGGAGGATTGTTATCTTTTTTGGTCAAGAGCGTCTGAAGTGCGCGGATTATCCTGAAACGGGTGTTGCGTGGTTCGATGATATCGTCGATATATCCGAATTTTGCTGCTTCATAAGGATTGGCGAATTTTTCACGATACTCCGCTGCATTTTCAGCAACAAACTTTGCCCGTTCTTCCACATCTTCGATGGTATTCAGATTCCTGTTGAAGAGTACCTCAATGGCGCCTATCGGGCCCATGACAGCAATTTCGGCAGTCGGCCAGGCATAGTTGACATCACCGCGAAGCTGCTTGGAACTCATGACGATGTAAGCCCCGCCATAAGCTTTTCGCAGGATAATGGTGATTTTTGGCACCGTAGCTTCAGCATAAGCAAAAATCAGTTTGGCACCGTTGGTGATAATGCCGTCAAACTCCTGTGCGCTGCCGGGCAGGAAACCTGGAACATCGACAAGGGTGACAATGGGAATGTTAAAGGCATCGCAGAATCGGACAAACCTGGCTGCCTTGCACGATGCGTTGATGTCAAGACACCCGGCAAGGTAGTTGGGCTGGTTGGCAACAATACCGGTAGAGATGCCATTAAAGGTGACAAAACCGATAACAATGTTTCTTGCATATTGCCGCTGTACTTCGAGGAACTCTCCGTTGTCAGCAATCGAATAGATGATATCCTTCACATCATAAGGTATGGATGGCTTTTCGGGTATGATGGAGTTCAGCTTGTCGTCAAGTCGGTCGGCCGGATCGTCACATATAGCAAGAGGTGGTTCCTCAAGATTGTTCTGCGGAAGGTAGCTGAGCAGTTTTTTGATCAGCAGGATTCCTTCAGTTTCATCCGCGCCCACAAAATGGGTGACTCCTGATTTTGTGGCATGTACCGAAGCGCCTCCAAGATCTTCGTCACTGATGCTCTCTCCGGTGACGGTTTTGACAACTTTCGGACCGGTGACAAACATGTGACTGGTTTTTTCTACCATGACCACGAAATCAGTAAGCGCAGGAGAGTAGACCGCGCCGCCCGCACATGGCCCGAAAATGGCAGATATCTGGGGAATAACCCCGGATGCCATGACGTTTCTCTGAAAAATACTTGCATAGCCGGAAAGGCTGCGAACGCCTTCCTGGATTCTTGCACCACCGCTGTCGTTGATTCCTATGAAGGGGGCACCGACTTTCATTGCCTGGTCCATCACCTTGCAGATTTTCAGTGCATTGGTCTCTGAAAGTGAACCTCCAAGAACGGTAAAATCTTGAGCGAAAATATAGACAAGACGCCCGTCAATGGTCCCGTGCCCGGTAATTACGCCGTCTGAAAGATAGTTTTCCTTGTCGAGGCCAAAATCAGTTGTCCGATGCATGACGAACATGTCATACTCTTCAAAACTCCCTTCATCAAGCAACAAGTTGAGGCGTTCACGAGCCGTAAATTTTCCTTTTTTATGTTGTGAATCTATGCGTTTTTGTCCGCCCCCGAGGCGAGCTTTATCGCGTTCCGCAATCAAGCGTTTCATTGGGTTTTAGGATATTGATTAACTAACTTGCCGGACAATATTTTCTTGTCTGAACAACTACCCTCTGTCCATACGAGCAGTAAAATTGTCCCGGTTATGCAGTGGCACCGTGCAGAGAGCTTACCCTCAATCTCTGTATTTATGTATATTGCCCCCGAATATTGGAAAAAAAAGGGAATAACCCTATGCTGTTGTGAATATTAATAATATTTTATTTTTGTTAATACTTCTGGTGTTCCAAAAGAAAGCGACAAATCCATGACTCCTGAGCTGCAGCATGCTGTTGAAATGGCCGAACAGGCTGGAAGGTTGACTCTTTCCTGGTTTTCCAAAAAATCCCTTCAGGTTTTCACAAAAAGAGACTCCTCCCCGGTTACTGAAGCTGATCGAAATGCTGAGGAGCTTATTCGCAAGGCCATCAAATCACGATATCCTGATGATGGAGTGCTGGGCGAAGAGTTTGAAGAGCATGTTGGTAATAATCGTCGTCGTTGGATTATTGATCCTATTGACGGGACAAAAGCGTTTATTCATGGTGTGCCTCTCTTCGGAGTGATGATTGCCCTTGAGATTGAGGGAACTCAGCAACTTGGTGTTGTATATTTTCCGGCCCTTGGCGAGCTTTATCATGCAGAGCGGGGGTGTGGAGCTTATTGTAATGGCTCTCCGATACAAGTCTCGTCGGTTTCTGATATCTCCGTTGCAACGGTGCTGTTTACTGAAAAAGAGTATTTGCTCGATTCTTTATCCCTTCATCCGGTGGATATGCTGCGTCATGATGCTGGACTTGTTCGGGGTTGGGGCGACTGTTACGGACATACCCTTGTTGCCTCAGGTCGTGCAGAGGTTTCGGTTGACAAAATCATGAGTCCCTGGGATTGTGCTGCACTCATTCCAATCGTGACCGAAGCGGGTGGCTGCTGTTTTGATTACACTGGAGTGACAACAATATCAGGTCAGGGACTGGTCAGCGCCAACAAGGCGATCGGCACGGCCCTGCTCGCCACCATAACCCCTTAAAGAGGAGAATGATGCAGCAACTGATTACTGATTACTGTCAAAGCCTCCGCTATTGCCCTGGCTAACCCCGGCGCATCAAATGATTCCGGGATGATATCCACTTGAACTCCAAGCTTTGCAAGAGCCTTGGCGGTTGTGGTGCCTATGGCGGCAACCTTGACACCATCAGGCAGGGCGGTTGTGCCCATTGCTTCAAAAAAATTGATGGCTGTGGAGGGACTCGTGAACGAGAGACAAGAGAGTGAGCCACTCTCAAGCAGCGCTTTCACCCTGGCGGTCTCTTCAAGGGAAGGAGGCAGATTTTCATACACGGTTAGTTCAATACAGATTCCTCCCCGTTTTGTAATCACTGCAGGTATCGTTCCCAACGAGAGGCTTCCTCTCAAAAAAAGAAAAGTGCGGCCAGCAATTGTTTCACTTGCAATCTCCTCCATCATGGTGACGGCATCGGAAACTTTGGCAATTGGTTGGGTTTCAATACCATGCTTCGCCAGATCATTTCCTGTCGTTTTGCCGACAGCCCATACCTTGAGTTGTTGAAGAGTAGTCAGTTGATCGGGTGCTTCAAGCCGTAACTTTTCCAGAAAGAAGTGGACACTATTGGTGCTGGTAAAGAAAACGCCATCAAATTGTCCAAGGTCGGGCACACACCAGCCCGAAATTGGTCTGATCTCGATTGTAGGAAAAACAACCGAGTCCAGACCATAGCCTTCGAGCATACTGACAAAAGAGGCCGACTGATCCCTGGGTCGGGTAACAAGAACAGTTTTCATCAGCGAGTTTTACGGATCTGCGAAAGAATTGCGTCAGCGCCCTGTTTCAAAAGCTCCTCAGCAAGAGCAATACCAACCTCTTCAGCCTGTTCAGGGGAGGTGAGCCCGGTCTTTGTGATCTCGTTATGGATACCAACTTTACCATCAACAGAACCGACATAGGCAAGGATCTTGAGCGTGCCATTTTTAAACGAACCATAAGCACCGATCGGGATCTGGCATCCACCCTGCAGATGGCGAAGCAATGCGCGCTCTGCACGGCAGCAATATTCTGTTGTAGAGTGGTTGAGAATTCTCACGATTTCTCTCGTCTGCTCATCATCAACACGGGTCTCAATGCCGAGAGCGCCCTGTCCAACAGCAGGAAGCATAACTTCGTGCGGAAGGATTTCGGAGATGCGATCGCTGAAATTCAGACGGAAGACACCAGCATAAGCAAGCATCATTGCATCAAATTCACCATTGTCAAACTTCTGAAAACGGGTATTGAGATTGCCTCTGATATCACGGATATCAAGGTCAGGGCGAAGGCTCAGCAACTGCGACATACGGCGAAGGCTGCTGGTGGCCATTTTTGCGTTCGGTGGCAAATCTTTCAGCTTGATGCCATTTTTTGAAATAATGACATCCCTCGTATCCTCACGCTCAGTGAATGAGGTGATGATAAGTCCCTCAGGTGTGCCTGTTGGAACATCTTTCAGGCTGTGAACTGCCAGGTCAATCTCTTTGGCAATCAGATGTTTTTCAATATCCTTGGTGAAAAGCCCCATATCCCCGATTTTGGAGAGAGGTGAATCAAGAAGGACATCACCGGTTGTTTTAACCAGTTTCAGGGTAATATCCAGTTCTGGAAAATGTCTGGAGAGTTCCGCCTTGGTGAATTCTGCCTGCCACAATGCGAGCGGGCTGGATCTGGTACCGATGATAAGCTGTTTTTTCAAAGCAATTACAGATTTTTATTTAGTATGACTGATTTGGTTCTTCAAGATCGAATACGTTTCGCACAAGATTGACTCTGCTCGGTATGGAGTCGGTTGTATCCATTGGAGCCTTGAGCATTTTGATGGGGTGGTGAAGGATTTTTTTCAGGATTCTGTCTGTCAGGTGCTCCATTCTCTGCAACTCCTCCTCGCTTACTTTGAAGCGGTAGCGTTCGAGCTCCTTTTCCTTGATTTCAATAAACTTTGACTGAAGATCGACAATTGTTGGCCGCACCTTCAGGGTATTAATCCACTGACCAAAAGCCACAAGCTCTTCATCAATGATGGCATGGACTTTGGGTAGCTCCTTGCTCCTTTTTTCAAGATTCTTGTCGATAATATGCTTCAGGGCATCAATATCCTTGAGGAACATGTTCTGAAGTTTGGCAATATCGGGATCAACATTTCTCGGTAGGCCAAGATCAAGAATAATCACCGGTTTAAGCTTGCGCTTGATCATGCAGCGGTGCATCTCTGGTTCCGAGAGGATGTACTCCTTGGTACTGACTGCGGTGATGATGATATCAAATTCGTGGAGATGATCTCTGAACGATTCAAATGGAAGTACCTGATTGGTGCCAAGCTCTTCGGCAAGCGCTTCAGATTTTGAAAGAGTTCGGTTGGTAATAACAATATTGCGGGCGTTTTTCTGGAAGATATGCTTTGCGGCCAGTTCACCGGTTTCACCTGCGCCGATGAGCAACACCTTTTTCAGTGAAAGGTTGGAGAAGATCTTCTGGGCCAGTTCAACAGCGGCGTAGCTGACAGAGACAGCCCCCTCCATGATTTTCGTCTTTGTCTTGACCTTTTTTGCGACACTGAATGCGGTATGGCAGAGACGGGTGAGCAGAATTCCGGCAGACTGTGTTTCAGCCGCAATGCGATAGGCATTTTTGACCTGACCAAGAATTTGCCCTTCACCAAGAACGAGAGAGTCAATGGCGCTTGCTACTTCAAAAAGATGACGTGCTGTGCCACAATAAAAGCGGGCAAAAAAGTGTTCCGGTCGAACCTCCTTGCGGGCATCCTTGAAAGAGATGAGGTACTCCTTGAGATACTCACAGGTGACTTCATGCATTGCAGGCACAACATAGAGTTCCGTGCGGTTGCAAGTTGAAATCACCATAGCCTCCTGGGCCAGGCCGCCTGAAATCAGGCCGGTGATAAACTCTTTGTTCTGAACTTCAGAAAGGGAGATTCTTTCACGGATTTCAATAGGTGCAGTTTTGTGGTTGACACCAACTGAAATGATGTTCATGGCAGGGTAGTTTAAATGATCTGGCAACTTTGTTTACTACGATACAGCTCTCAATATATTTAAAAGCCTCATATTTTTCAAATATGAGCGTCTATTTAGTTAAACCATGAAAGGTTGGTGAAAAGAATGTCATAAAAACAATCAAAACCGTGACAAAGAGGAAAAGAAAGATAATCAGATAGGCCATGTGCTTGATATCCCATCCAATAATAGGCTTGACGATAATGCCGGTACCATAAAGGAGCCAGATAATGATCAGCGTCACCAGTTTTGGTTCAAAAAAGGTAATTGCTTCCCCTGAAGCTTTTTGCTCAAAGATGCCGGCAAAAATTGTAATAGTGAGAAAAAGAAATCCCAGGGAGACTGCGTGCATGGTGAGTTTTTCAAGAACTTCAAGATTCGGCAGTCTCTGGAAAAACAATTCAAACCTGTTCTGCTGAATCTGACGGAACAGGAGCAGATAAAGTATGCTGTACAGACCGGCAATAGCAATGGCACTGAAACCGAAGACTGTTGCAAGAAGATGTATTCCTATGCCAACTCCGCTGAATGTTGTTCCTGAGGTCTGTACCTGGGATGTCAGAATTGAAGAGATCAATTGTGCCCCTGCGGCAAAGGAGATTACAAAAAATCCGGTTTTATCGCTCTTTGTGGTAAACTCGGTAAAAAGATAGGTGGTGGTGAGGGTAAATCCTACCATGCTCATCAGATTCAACGTTGAATAACTGATTCTGTAGCCTTCAGTAGAGGTAAGAAGAGCAAGATAAACGATATGGGTCAGCACCGTCAAGATGAGAAAAGGCTGTTTGAATTGTTTTGCTCCCCGATGATCCTTGAAAAAATGGATGCCGTATAGATAGGTTGTTGCAATATAAAGTATTGAAAGGAGCTGGTTAAGAAGCAGCAGAGGTGTATTATTGAGTAATATATTGTTCATGGGATAGTATCAGGAGGTCGTCAGATATTGTGGCCGCATTATATAAAATAAATAATGTATATTCCGGCCATTACGCAGTGCAAATATACTTTATTTACAAGGAAAAAAGATGAGATCCACAAAGAATATCAGAAATATAGCAATTATCGCTCACGTTGACCATGGAAAAACCACGCTTGTCGATTCAATTTTTCAGAAGACCGGAGCATTCAGGGATAATCAGCAGGTCAATGTCAGAGTGCTTGACTCCAACCCCCAAGAGAGGGAGCGGGGCATTACCATATTTTCAAAAAACGCAGCAGCAGTCTATAACGATCACAAGATAAATATTGTTGACACACCGGGTCATGCCGATTTTGGTGGTGAGGTAGAGCGGATCCTTCAGATGGTCGACGGGGTACTCCTTCTCGTTGATGCCTTTGAAGGGCCTATGCCGCAGACTAAATTTGTGTTGCGCAAAGCTCTTGAGCTGCACCTGAAGCCGATTGTAGTCATCAACAAGATTGACCGTCCTCAGTCTGACCCAGTCAAGGTTCACGATCAGGTACTTGACCTTTTTATTGCCCTTGGCGCCGAAGAGCATCAGCTTGATTTTCCCTATATTTTTACATCGGCCAAACATGGTGTTGCCAAATACAGCATGGACGACGAAGATGGCGATATGAGTCTGCTTCTGGACATGATTGTCAAGGAGATACCGCCACCGGTCGCTCATGACGACGGAGGCTTCCAGATGCTGGTGACGACGCTTGACTACAGCGATTATATTGGCAAGATAGCCATTGGCCGTATCCAGCGCGGCAAGGTCAGCCCCGGCAGTCAGCTTGCAGTAGTCGGCCCTGATGGCGTTATGGGTAAGGGAACGGTTACAAAAGTTTTTCTTTTTGACAAGCTTCAGAAAATTGAGTCCAAAGAGGCGACCTCAGGCGACATTATCGCTATTGCCGGTATTCCTGATGCCACAGTAGGAATGACCCTTGCTTCTGTTGACGACCCTGTATCACTTGCCTCTTTTGACATCAGCAAGCCGACACTTTCCATGCTCTTTTCGGTGAATGATTCCCCCTTTGCAGGCCTGGAGGGTAAAGAGGTTACAAGCCGTAAAATTCGCGAGCGACTGATGAAAGAGAAGATGACCAATGTCGCACTCAACGTCGAAGAGACGGAGAGCCCAGATACCTTCCGTGTTTCAGGAAGGGGGGAGCTTCACCTCTCTGTGCTTATCGAAACCATGAGACGCGAAGGATATGAGCTTGCCATCGCAAGGCCTGAAGTGATCATGCATGACGACGAGGATGGCAACCTGCTTGAGCCGATTGAGCATGTCACCATAGATATTCCCGAAGAGTACACCGGCGTGATTATCGAAAAGATGGGACGCAGAAAGGCCGAGATGACCCACATGGGGACGCTTCGTGGCGGAATGGTAAGGGTTGAATTTGAAATTCCTACAAGAGGTCTTATTGGTTACAATCTTGAGTTTACCACCGATACGAAAGGTGAGGGCATGTTGTCGCACGTCTTTTATAACTACCAGCCCTTCAAGGGCAAGCTGCCATCGCGTGAGACTGGCGCGCTTGTCGTCTCCGAGGCGGGTATCTGCGTCGCTTATGCGCTGAGCGCTCTTGAAGATCGAGGCACCTTCTTTGTGTCGCCGAATACCAAGGTTTATGGAGGAATGATTGTTGGCGAATCGACCCGAGGTCTTGATATTACGCTCAATGTCTGCAAGACGAAAAAGCTGAGCAACATGCGCTCTTCAGGCACCGATGAGTCGCTTCGTCTCACACCGCCGAAAATCCTCTCACTCGAGCAGGCGCTTGAATTTATCAATGATGATGAGTTGCTGGAGGTAACACCCCAGAGCATCAGGCTCAGAAAGAAAATCCTTGATGTCAATTTGAGGGCAAAGGCCACCAAAAAGGCCAACGCATAGTTCTCAAAGAAAAGTCGTATCAGTTCTCTCCGGGCGCTCGCAAGCAGCTCCCGGGGGGCTGATTTCAAACTCTCGTCATTGAACGAAAATCTCCTTATTTCTGATCCTTTCTGTTTTCTGCGACAGGTTTGCGTCTGTAGTCCCTTACGTCAATCAAATTTTTTTTTTCGGATTGCTTTTTCATTGCGTGTTTCTGCGCAATAACGAATTGGTTGAGTATTCCGGGGCAATTGTTTGTGTCTGAAGCTGAAATCCGCTCTATTTTTGATGGGGATTCAACGTAAAACGTATACTTTATTCCATAGGCGATTATTAAACTAATGCTGACCTATGGAGCTGAAGAAAAGTGGCGAGCATTCCCCCGAGTTGCAACAGTTGCAGGAAGAAAACGCTCGCCTGAAAGCCCTCCTGACACTCCATAATATCCCTTGGGATGAACCTGTTGCGATCGAAACACCCTTGCTTTCCCCAGAAGTCTCTTTTCCATCCCTCTCACCACGCTCTGCATCGGAAAAGGTTGCTCTCTTTCGCAGCTTTTTTCGTGGACGGAGTGACGTTTACCCACTTCGCTGGGAGTCTGCAAAAGGCAAGTCCGGGTACGCCCCTGCGTGCGGGAACGAATGGCGCACGGGTGTTTGCCAGAAGCCCCGGATCAAATGTGGAGATTGCAGCAACCGCCAGTTGTTGCCGCTTGACGAGCAGGTGATCTATCGCCATCTTGAGGGTCGGCATACTGTCGGCATTTTCCCGATGCTGGAGGACGATACCTGCTGTTTTCTGGTGGCGGATTTTGATGATGATGGTTGGCGAGAAGATGCCGTCGCATTCATGCAATCGTGCAGGGAGTTCACTATTCCTGTGGCGCTGGAGATATCCCGATCAGGTAACGGTGCTCATATCTGGTTCTTTTTTGCCGATCCGGTACCAGCACGTGAGGCGCGGCAACTTGGCGCATCCCTGATCAGCCACACTTGTGAGCGCACCCGTCAGCTTGCCATGGGAAGTTATGATCGCTTTATTCCCCTGCAGGATACACTGCCCAAGGGTGGTTTCGGTAACCTGATTGCGCTGCCATTGCAGGGAGAGCCCCGAAAAAAAGGATTCACTGTTTTTGTTGATGAGAACCTTCTCCCTTACCCGGATCAATGGGAATATCTTGCATCAATTCAGAAAATCTCCCGCTTTGAACTGGACACAACTCTTTTGAGTGTCAGTGGTGGTCGCCATCCGCTTGATATTGCCTTTATTGCTGAAGAGGATGAAAAGGAGCCTTGGAAACGCTCGTTACAGCATACCAGCGCGATATCAGGCCCCTTGCCGGAATCTCTCACACTCGTGCTTGGCAATCAGATCTTTATCGCCAAGGCTGATCTCCCGCGAGCGCTGGCCAACAGCTTGATCCGTCTTGCAGCTTTTCAGAACCCCGAATTTTACAAGGCCCAGGCGATGCGTCGCTCGGTCTGGGAGATACCGCGTGTTATTGGTTGCGCCGAGAATTTTGCATTGCATATAGGTCTGCCGAGGGGATGCCTTGATGCAGTGACAGGACTGCTCAAACAGCACAATATCAGGGTGACTATTCAGGAAGAGCGCATCACAGGTTCTGAGATAACGGTCAAGTTTGCCGGTGCGTTGAGAAACGATCAACAAACGGCGGTCAATGCGATGTTGAACCATGAGGTTGGCATTCTCTCCGCCCCAACGGCATTCGGCAAAACAGTCATGGCTGCGGCGATAATTGCCCGACGAAAGGTAAGCACTCTGATTCTTGTTCATCGTACTGAGCTGCTTCGCCAATGGCAGGAACGGTTAACCAGCTTTCTGGATCTCTCCGGCATTACTCTTGGCTTGATTGGCGGGGGCAAGAAAAAGCCGACCGGCACTATTGATATTGCCGTCATGCAGTCGCTTTCACGGCGTGATGATCTTGCAGAACTTCTCGACCGGTATGGCCAGATTATTGTTGATGAGTGCCATCACCTCTCTGCTGTCTCATTTGAGGCCATTCTGAAACAAGCCAAAGCAAAATATGTCCTTGGATTAACGGCCACGCCGATTCGCCGCGATGGTCATCAGCCGATCATCTTCATGCAGTGCGGCCCGGTACGCTACCGTGCGCTTCAGGCCGAAAATGCCCCGGTTAGACTGGAGGTGTGGCCGCTCAACATGCTTGCGCCTCCGATTCCACCAGAATCTGCTATTCAGGAGCTTTTCTGGATTCTTGCTCACGATGCTGCACGAAACCAGCGCATTGCAGAAGATATTTTGGCGGCATATCGTGAAGGGCGAAAGATACTTGTGTTGACAGAGCGGACCGAGCAACTGCAACTCTTGCGTGACAATCTTGGAGAACATCTCACCAATATCTTTCTGTTGCATGGGCGGTTAACCAAAAAACAGCGTTCGGCGACACTTTCGGAGCTGAATGAACTGGATGGTTCAGCTCCACGCATTATTCTGGCGACAGGGCGTCTTATTGGGGAGGGTTTTGATCATCCTCCTCTTGATACCATGGTGCTCGCTATGCCTATCTCCTGGAAAGGGACATTACAGCAATATGCGGGGCGCCTGCACAGGGAACATGCCAGCAAGCAGGATGTACGCATTTACGATTACATCGAGCACGATAATGTGCAGCTTGCGCGAATGTGGCAAAAACGCTATCATGGTTATCAGGCAATGGGGTATCGTGTCAGGCCCCGTCATTTAGAGCTTCAACCATCATAAACTATTGCAGAATAAGGTGAATGGCATCGTAAGGGCGCAACTCTCAGCGATGTTACGGCACTGAAGGAGTACGGTGTAGACTATACTTTCATTGTGAATGGTATTTCTGCAGGCAAGCTGGCATACCGGGAGGGGAATATGTAGGGCAATCCCTGGTTGAGGGTATTGAGAGGGCAGTTGGAACAGTTAATCACCGAAAAGTTTGGCGCTGATTATTTGGTGGAGCAAAACCGCCAGACTGAATTGCGGGTGATCAAAAAAGAGATGACGGTAATGAAGAAGAGATTGAAAGAACTGGAGGCCAGAAAAGCCGAGCTTGAGGTGGCTTTGATGAAGGCGGACATATTGCCTGATGAAGGTGAAATGGGTTTATCGGTATAATTTTATTGTGCCATATTTTTGTCCCCAGAACTTCTGCTGTAATAATCATAAAAAAAATGTAAGTTTGATCCGCTGCGGTATTGAATGCAGCCCAAGAGCAATGGAGTGACGAACAGAGTCACTGTCATGAAACGCATCAACAGGATAGAATAAGTTGTACCAAATCTTTTAGGCAAATGGAGACCGAGTATGGCACTGCATGTGTTTGTCGTCATGCCCTTCGGTGTTAAGGGTGGGATTGATTTCGATAAGGTGTACAGCGATTACATTAAACCCGCATTGGAAGGAGAAGGCTATGAGGTATTCCGTGCGGACGAAGAGCGCCGCGGAGGAGATATTCTGACAGATATGTTCCAAGAGCTCCTTCTGGCTGATTTGGTTGTAGCAGACCTTTCCATTGATAACCCGAATGTCTGGTATGAACTGGGTGTGCGGCACGCCCTGAGAGCGCGTGGTATTGTGCTCATTCAGACTCAACGGAACTATCAGCCTTTTGATATCTATACCAATCGGAAGCTGCAATACCACATTAAAGATAGTATTCCTGATCCGAAATGTATTGAATCAGACAAAACAGCTCTTGCCAAAATGGCCAGGGAGACGATGGAATCATGGCGTGGACTCAAGATAAGCCCGGTTTATCAGTTGATTCCGAATCTGCAGGAAAACGAGTGGAAGTCCTTGCGAATGGGCAACGTACGTGAGTTCTGGGAGAAGCATGATGACTGGGAAGTGCGTGTCAAAACTGCACAGAGAAACAGGTATCCGGGAGATATTATTGTGCTGGCTGAAGAAGCGCCTGTTCATGTGCTGCAACTTGAAACATATCGCAAGGCTGGAAAATCACTTGCCTTGCTTGGTCAATTTGCTTTTGCCCGTGAACAGTACAAAAAAGCATTAGCCATAGATTCCGAAGATCTTGAGAGTCAGCAGCAAACAGGGATAATTCTTGGCCGATTACAAAAGTATGTTGAGGCACGGGTATATATGGAAAAATTGGTTAATGATAATCCCGGGGACGCAGAGTCGCTTGCACTTCTTGGGCGGGTCGAAAAAGATGCCTGGACAGGGTCGTGGAGAAAGGAGGGACGGTCAGTAACTGAGATGCAAAAGGAGCCTGTCCGAGCCAAAGCACTCCTTCGGGAGGCGATCAAAGCGTACGCAAAAGCCTTTATAATGAAACCGGATCATTATTATTCAGGCATCAATGCAGTAACCCTTATCAGACTTTTGTATCACTTGACTGGAGATGAAAGTATGCTTGCGGAATGCAAGGAGATGGAGGGGGGCATTCGCTGGACTCTTAAAAGTGCCCTGTCAAAAGAGACCATGCATAACAAAGATTACTGGGCAAGGGTTACACTTGGTGATCTTGATCTGCTTGTTTCTGAGCAGAGTATTGTTGAGCAATCATACTGTGATGCCGTTATTGCGGCTGATAACTGGTTCTCTCTCGACTCATCCCGCCAGCAGCTCCATCTCCTGCGTGATTTGGGATTTCGCCCCGAAGTGGTTACTTCCGTACTTGATATTTTTGATCACGCCATTGACAAATTTAAAGCTCCGATCAACCCGCGCCAGGTGTTCCTCTTCAGTGGTCACATGATTGATGCACCAAATCGGCCGACTCCTCGTTTTCCGGCGGAAAAGGAGCCCGTAGCGGCACAAAAAATTGCTGATGCACTTGATCAACTTGGAGCAGGACCGGGTGATCTTGCCCTTACCCAGGGCGCCTGTGGTGGTGATCTTCTTTTTACGGAAGCCTGTCTGAAACGCGGGGTGAAGGTGGACTGGTTGCAACCGTTTCACGAAGCTGAATTCATTCAGAATTCTGTTATCTGTTGTGCGGAAGAGTGGCGCAAACGCTATTTTGATGCGAAGTCGGGACGTGAGGATTCCATTCGATCTGCTCCAGACGCCCTTGGTGAAATGCCATCGGGAGCCAAGCCGGGTTATCCCTACGAGCGCTGCAACCTCTGGCTTTTTTATACTGCACTCTCCTACGGAATCGACAAGGTGCGCTTTATCTGTTTATGGAATGGTGGTGGAGGCGATGGCCCTGGCGGGACCGCGCACATGTATAACGAAGTAATGCAAAGGACAGGGCAGGTAACATGGATAGACACCCGGAAGATATAGCTGATGCCGACAACGTATCGGCATCAACTGCCAGTGCTGCTCATGTTCGTGCGCCAAAGCGAAATTTTGCATCTCGTCTCTTTGAATACGACATCTTTCTCTCTTTCGCCCTCGGTCCTCCGCCGCGAGGAACGCGTAGCTATGCTTCAGATCTTGCCCGTCGCCTGAGCGAGCGTGACTTTACAGTTTTCTTCAGCGAGACGGAAGCTGCGCCTGGCGAGCATCTTGACACTACCCTGCGCACTGCTTTGCATCGTTCAAAATGTCTGGTCGTGATTGCAAATCGTGGGACTTTGAAGGATCCGCGATGGGTGAGCAAGGAGGTTGAGGAATTTCGAAAGAAGCATCCAAAACGTCCGGTGATTATCATCAATGTTGGTGGAGCGCTTCAAGATCCATTACTTGCATCCAGTGCGCAGGAGTGGCTTGATCAACAGGAACGGATATGGCTTGACGAGTCGGAAGAGAGTGTGAAAACGGGGATTGTAAGTGAACAGCTTGTTGAACGTCTTGCTACAGCACCAGAAAAAGCCAGATCGAACGTAAAGTGGCGGCGGCTTGTGGGGGGGGTTCTTGCTTTTTTTTGTATGATGATCATTTTGTTATGGGTTTTGTACAACAAGGAAACCAAAGCGACTGCCAGTGCCCGTGCCAGTCGCGACTCTACTCGTGCGGCATTGAGGGTGACCAAGGTCGCACGAGATTCTACAGGCAAGGCATTGACTGTGGTCAAGATAGCACGGGATTCTACTCAAACAGCACTAAAGGATGCCAAAGAGGCGACGAATCGGGCAAATAGTGAAGCAGAACATGCTATGCAACAGACTGTTAAAGCAAAAGAGGCTCAGAGACAAGCCGAAGTGCTAAGTGAAATAGTCATCAAAGCAGATTCGCCAGATACGCTTCGAAAAATATTTAACAGAGAGGCGAAGTTCCCATTCAATAAAAGCGAGTTTGGCAAGCAATATACCGAAGACCTTTTGAAGGCTGTTCTTGTTAAACTCAAGCTTCTTGGTTTTCATGGCAAAATTATATTTGAGGGTCATGTAGGTGAATTTTATCAGATTAGCCGTAAGGGTGCCCAGAATGGCGAACTCGAGCTCGCCACAAACGAGAAACTGAAGCACTTAAATCGAGGAGATACTGCGGGGCCAGGTGTAACTAGTGAATGGGCTTTGATGTTTGGGCATAGCTTGGCGGCCACAGTGAAAGAAATCGCGCGTCCTCTCGGGTTGAAAAATGTACAGACAGTATCTATGGGAGAGGAAAGGCCAATCGTCGAATATCCAAAGAGCAAAAGAGATGCAGATAAATGGAACCGTATTGCGGCACAAAACAATTGTGTCTGGATGGTGTTGGATTCTGATACCAAATAAGCTGTGCAATGGTGTCGAGGGAGATTTAGTTCATCGTGCAGTGCTGCGGTCTGCCAATTCCGCCAGACAAATAACCGCATAATCGCTGATAAACCATGAACGAAAAGCTTGTTGCTCGTTTGCAATCTCCAGGCCCCAAAAGGTTGCTTGCTCTTGATGGTGGGGGAATACGCGGGGTATTGACACTTGAATTTCTCGAACGTATCGAGGCAATTCTTGCCGGTCGCAGTGGCAAACCTGAACAATTCCGTCTCAGCGATTACTTTGACCTTATCGGCGGAACTTCCACTGGTTCTATTATCGCAGCAATGCTTGCCTGTGGTCGCAGTGTGACTGAAATCAAGAAGCTGTATGAAGAGTTGGCAGAAAAAGTGTTCAAGCGCCGTCTCTGGAGAAGGAGAGGTGTTTTTGTTGCTAAATTTCCCGCAAAGCCGCTTCGTGATGCATTGGAGCTTTATCTTGGAGAGAAGACTACTCTGGGAAGTGACAAGATTCTGACAGGTCTCATGGTCATGACCAAACGTCTTGATACCGGAAGCCCTTGGCCTTTGCACAATTGTCCCAACGGCCCATTCTATGATCCAGATCCATGGAATTCCGAGGCCACAGCCAACAAGGATTATTTGCTTGCTGCGATTGTTCGTGCAAGTACCGCCGCGCCCAGCTTTTTCAAGCCAGAGCGTATCAGTGTTGCAAACAAGCCGAATGGAGAAAAGGTGGATGGTCTTTTTGTCGATGGTGGTGTCAGTCCGTCGAATAATCCGGCACTCCAGTTACTCATGCTTGCAGCACTCAAAGGTTATGGATTTCTTTGGCCTCTCGGAGCTGAAAATATGTTGTTCGTCTCTGTTGGCACCGGATCATTTCCTTTCAAGCTACAATCCTGCAAAGTGGTTGCACAAACTTCCAGCCAATGTAGCACTCTACTCGTTGAAGGGGCTTATAGACGACTGTGATAATTTTGCCCAGACCATGCTCCAGTGGATGGCACAAACCACAACCCCATGGATGATCGACAGTGAAATCGGCAATCTGCGTAGTGATCAGCTTGGTCGAGAAGAGTTGATTACCTACTTGCGCTATAATGTGAAATTTGACGAGCATTGGCTGCAACAGAATTTTAAAAAGGGTTTCAACAAAGCGAAGGTCAAGGAGTTTGAAGAGATGGATAAGTTTGCAAACATTGCTGAACTCTCAGTTGTGGGTCGAAGGTCCGCACAGGTACAGGTACGTGAAAGCCACTTTCCGAGCTCTTTTGACTAATCGTAGACTCTATCCGCTCAAACAAAAAGAAGATTATGACCCCATTTGCTCTGAACGACGTTTCGATTTATGTTGAAGCGAGCATCGGCACCTTGAACCAGAAAAGAGTAACTGTTCTTAAAACATTGAGCCTTTCCGAACTGCTGAAACAACAAAATCCATATCGCTTGAGTTTAAAACCTGCTCAGACAATCACCGATATTGTCAAAGGGCTGGTTGATGCCCATATCTCGTCAAACGAGGAGACTGTTTTTGGTGACTGGCTGGAGGGGCTGGCCATATTTATCAACGGCAAGGTTTATGGTGGCTGGAAATCCGGTATTCCCGGAGTCGATCTTGAGTTTGACAACGATGGGAAGCGCTTCATCGTCAACATCAAATCAGGCCCGAATTGGGGAAACGGCAGTCAGATTGCCAAGATGAAGTCCGACTTCAAAACAGCGGCAAAAACTCTTCGCACCAGTAATTCAGGGATTCAGGTTGTTGCGGTCAATGGATGCTGTTACGGAAAGAGCAATACTCCCGATCAGGGCGACTATTTCAAATACTGTGGTCAGACCTTTTGGGAGTTTATCTCGTCAGATCCAAATCTTTACACCGACCTTATCGATCCATTGGGGCACACAGCAAAGGAGAGAAATGATGAATTTTGTCACTCTTATGCGCAGATGATCAACAAGTTTACTCAGCAATTTGGTGTGGAGTATTGTGAGGCCAACGGAGCAATTAACTGGAAAAAGCTGGTAGAGTTCAACTCGTCCGCAGGAAGGTGGTCTCAATAGTGTGTCTACCGCGATATTACTCCTTTATGGCTGCATCTACTACTTGTGGATATACCAGTCAAATGCACTTTCAAAATAGGAAAAATATAAAAAGCATTGTATTTCTGATTCAGAAAATGATAATTTGCCTTGTAAAAATCATTCAGGTGTCTAATAGAGAGTTGTACGAGATCAAGCACACGGGTAATTTCATCGCTTTTAGCCATATTGCGAAAAAGAAAGGGGCGTTGCAGGTTTTCAAGGAGTTTGCCTTCAAACATGAATGGGCTTTTGCAGCACCATGGCAATTTTTCGACGCATCAGCATTGAAAACCTGACAAATGGATTGATCGTACACATGATTAGTCCACGCTCGCCCTTCTCAACACCACACTGAACACCGAACCGTGGTTGAGGCGTGAGCGAACCTCAATGTCGCCTTTGTGGGCCAGGACAATATGCTTGACAATCGAGAGCCCGAGGCCGGTGCCGCCGTGCTGGCGTGAGCGTGCCTTGTCCACTCTGTAAAAGCGCTCGAAGATGCGGTCGAGATCCTGCTTCGCTATGCCGATTCCGTTATCTTCAATCTCTAACCGAACATCATCTCCACTTCTGAACGCTGTAATTCTGATTCTGCCATTGCTATTGTCTAGATATTTGATAGCATTGTCGAGGAGGTTGCGGATAACAATGTCGAGATAACGGGCATCGGCATAAACGGGGGGGAGTTCCCTGGCTATCTTGATATCCAGCCTGATCTGTTTTTTTTCAAGAGAGGGCTTCAGCAGATCAACCGATTTCATAAGAACACCGGCAAGGTCAACAGGTGCGAATTGGTAATCAATGTATCCAGATTCAATTTTGGAGAGGTCAAGCACGTCGTTGACGAGTGCCGTGAGCTGTTTGCTTGCCTGCAAGATTATTTTCAGGAATGGTGTTGCATGTTTTGGATCGTCCATGGCCCCTTCGAGCAAGGTTTCTGTATAGCCACTGATGACTGTCAGCGGAGTACGGAGTTCGTGTGACACACCGGAGACAAAATCACGCCGTATTTTTTCGAGGTTGCGGAGCTTTGTGATATCGTTCAGGACAAAAACGCTCCCTTCGAATTGGTTCTCTTTTAAGAGTGGCATGGAGCTGATCTGCATGATGCGTTCACCTTTTGTGGTCATCAGCGACATCTCCTCTTTACGCAAGGTGATATGGGTAGTGTGAACTCTTATAAACAGCTCCTGAAGCTTGTTATCCGAAAGTTGCCTGATCGGACGTGATTTGAACATGGCGCCATCAATCCGGAACATTCTCGATGCTGCGGGATTGACAAGAATGATGTTGCCGGAGGCATCGGTGACAATGATTGCTTCACGGATGCCCGAAAAAACAGCCTGATACCACTCCTCACTGCGTCGCATTGTTGTTATCTCATCAGCCATCCCTGTGATAGCACGTGCAATCGTTCCAATTTCATCGTGACGTTGGAAGAGGGAGGTGTTTACTGAAAAATAACCATCTTTGTTGTGTTTTATTGTTTCGGCAAGCGTGCTGAGTGGGCGGGCAAGAAGAAAGCTTGCAAGAATACCTGCGATAATGGATAACATGAGAGCAGGCAAGAGGGCCAGTGCGATCTCTTTCTCAACTCCACTCTCAAACAATTCAATATCATAGAGCGGTTTGCTGAATCGAAGGATAGCGCAGGGCTTGGGTATTCCAACAGGAACTGCCATATAGAGTGAATACTCTTGTACCGTTTGGCTGAAACGGGTATTCTCTCCATATCCCTTTTCAAGCGCTGCTTTTACCTCAACTCTTTGACGGTGGTTCTTAACAGTGGAAAGCTTTTCCTGTGGAACTGAAGAGTCAGAGAGTACCCTGCCGTCAAGATCAATCAGGGTAACCCGGATATCAAGTGTTCGTCCGATCTGCTTTATCCACGCATTGGTACGAGGCGTTGTTTTCCACCCCTCCGGCTGTTGTTGAAGTATCTGTCTGCTGAGCAGAAGATCTCGTTGAAGCTCTTGTTTTGTTGCTGTGGAGACTATTTCTCTCAAGGTATCGCTGATTGAGAAAGAGCTGATGAGCATGGCACAAAAAACAATCAATCCGGTAGCAATACCAAATCTGAACGAGAGTTTAACCTGCATGGTGGTCACCTGGCAATTCAAGCAGCGCTCTCACCTCTTCCCAGAGGTTCCGGTAGGCTTTTGAGGCTGGAGAGTTTGGCAGAACCGCATTGAGTGGCGAACGGTAGATACCCATCTTTTCAACTTCAGAGTTGTAGGGAATCGTTTGGGAGAGAAAGCCGGGAGTATTGCGGAATTCGTCGAGGATATCGCGATGCAGCTTTTTCTGTTTTTCGACCATGGAAAAAAATGGGCGTATTTTAGAGCTATCGAGTTTGTTGGCTTCAAAAAACTCTTTCAACTGAGTGAAGGTGCGCATGGACAATGTTGTGGGAATCAATGGCACCAGAATAATATCGGAGGCGGCAAAGACACTTTCAGAGAGAAGTGTCAGGTTTGGCGGGCAGTCAAGAAAGATAAACTGGTAGTCGTCACTCAGCTCTCCAAGGTTTTTTTTGAGTTTTTTTTGAGGTTTTTTCTCATCGGCGAGTTCGATGTCGAGATTTCTGTACGAAAAGTCGGAGGGAAGCATGTCAAGGTTCTCAAAATCGGTTGCCTTGATATTGCGGTATATCTTTTTGTTTCCCTTGAGAAATTTGTCGCTGTTGAACTTTTTGGATGCGGCAATCCTGAAATAGAAAGAGCTTGCCCCTTGGGGATCAAGGTCGCAGATCAGGGTTGGGGGCGAGAGCTGGGAAGAGAGCCAGGAGAGGTTGACCGCCGCCGCCGTTTTGCCGACACCACCCTTGATGCTGTAAAGCGCTATTGTCTTCATGTCGGAGTACAGGTTAAAAGATCGTGAAAGAGCTGGCTTGTCTCTTTGTGGTCAAATGAACTGAAGGTTGTATGAAATTTGAGGCGAGCAGCTTCCTGTTTCTGAAAGAGAGTTGTCATCAGTCCGCCTGTTGACGCAGCAAGTAACTTCTCTTCAGCCATTGTTGCAAGTTGTTCATGAAGAAAGTGGAGTTGAACGGCAAAATCAACAAAGTCACCAAGATTGTCCTGCAACTCTTTCAGTTGTCGGATTACTGGAGTGATGGTTTCTGACGGAAAAATTGAGAAAAAAAATTCAAGCAGATAGCGGAGTTTTTTACAATCAATCCGGAGAGCATGAAGCTCTTCATCAGTTGTTGCCCTGCTGATCCGCCGGCCATGGTGAATTACTTTTTTCCACGCTTTTCTGATATTTTCAACGGCAACCTCTTTTGTTGAACAGAAAGCATTTGGGGCTTGTTCAACATCAGGAAGTGCTTCATGATTGATGAATACCTCCCACTCTTTCAGAGATGAATGATAGTCGCGGGACGACAGATAATGGCAGAATTGTTTGTGCAATGGTTTGCGGGATGCTGCAATGTTTCGGAAAAAGAGCCTCAGAGATGGCTGCAGAAACGGAGGCAGATAGTTGAAATAGCTCTCCTTCCTGAGCAGATAGACATCCCTGTCGCGTAATTCGTTTGTTCGTTTGCCAAGATCCCTGAAGAGATTGAGGAAATAGATGGTTTCCCTGGAGTCAAATACTCCCTGAAGCTGCTTCATAACCGAACGTGTCCGGCGTATGGCTACCCGATAATCGTGCAGAAACTCTGAATCAATATCTTTTTTTATACCCTTTTCATTCAGTCGCATGACTGAACAGGTGAATTGTAAAAGTTGTCTGGCGCTTTCGTGAATGGGGGCATCAGGGTTGAGGGTAAGCATTATTTTTGCCGAATAGCCTTGAACGTTATGCCCGGCTTCACGCATGATCAACAGAAAGTACTCTCGGACATCAAGGGTAGTGGTTACTTCATCAAGGGTTGAAAACGATAGCGCAACAGGAGTCATCTCATCCTCGTATCCCCTGAGAGGCGACAGAGAAAAGAGGTGGAGAAATGGTTCCTGGCTCTTGTTGTCCGCAATGTATAGTGATTCAGAGGTCAGGATCGCGACAGTTTTGTTGTTATCGTCAATAATACGGTGTGAATAACTGATTGCATCCAGCGTACAAAGTCTTGAAAATGCCCTGATATTGCTGCACAAAGAGAGTTTTTCTCTAGCTGTTGAAGGGGGAAGAGCGTCCCAAAAAAAGGAGGTGAATGTATTGGAAAATGGCTCCGAGGTGATCCTCAGGCCGGTATTGAGGTCGACAAGAAAAAGAGTTCCCTTTTTTTTTATTATCGCAACTTTTTTTTCAAAAGCCTGCCACTCAAAGGTGTCATAATACTCTCTTTGCTCTTTCGATGAAGAAACTGTTTTAAGTTTGAATCCTGTGAGAATTATTTTTTCAGATAGTTCCTCCAAAGAAATGGTACGGTTCAATCTGAAAGAGAGTGTTTTCGGGTTTGGAAGCATCGGTCTCCTGTGTCAGGTTGACTTGTTCAGCATGTCAATAATGTCGTCAGGGTGCCGGGCGAGGGCTTTTGCACCGTATGCAAGAAGCTCGCTTTCAGGTCGGAATCCCCAGAGTACGCCGAGTGGGAACATCCCCGCCCTTGTGGCGGTCAGCATATCTATGCCACTGTCCCCCACATATAGAATTGATGAAGGCTCTACTCCAAGCATGCGGGCAACAAGGAGTGCGCCTGCCGGATCAGGTTTGTGAGCTATACCGCTGTGATGACCCATGACGACGTCGAAAGTCCACTTTTTAAGAAGCTCATCTGCACAGAGACGGGTAAAGTGATCAGCTTTATTTGAGAGAATAGCCATGATTATCCCTTTTTCGGTAATCGTGTCAAGCAGCGTATTGATGCCAGGATAGGGGCGTGAACAGACGTTCCAGTGGTCGGCATAGTGCGCTAAAAAGTCAGGAAGCAAGCGATTGATGGTCTCCTCGGTACCAATTCCTGCAGGAAGCGCTTTCCGTACCAGTTCACTCATTCCATGCCCGACAAGAAACTTGCACTTTTCGATCGTATGCACCGGATAACCATGCCGATCAAGTACGGTATTGAGCGTATTGAGAAGATCCTGCAGCGTATCGAGCAACGTTCCGTCAAGATCAAAGATAACAGCTTTGAAGGCCATAAGTTAGATTGATTGAGCAATTCATGTTCTGCATTGGGCGCAAAAAAAGCACCCTGTGCGTTCTGCACAGGGTGCTCCCTTGGTTCAAAAGATGAACTCCTACTTTTTTGGTGCAATGGCTGATGATGCGCCCTGCAACACCTGTCCAA
This sequence comes from uncultured Chlorobiaceae bacterium, assembly GCA_903866255.1. GTDB lineage: Bacteria > Bacteroidota > Chlorobiia > Chlorobiales > Chlorobiaceae > Chlorobium. The sequence continues at coordinate 40,329 of CAIPMW010000029.1, forward strand.
TGGTATTTGATGCACTTCCAACAAGGTCAATTGCTGTCTTCGCCAGAGGCTCTACAACCTGGCCAACAGCTTTGACACCGGCGCTCAACAAGTCAACCTGCTGCTGGGCCAGCTTGCCAGCCGTATCAAAAAGGGCGCTTACTGCCGAAGAAAGATCGTTCGTTTCGTTTGCCATGGATGTTATTATTTTAGGGTTATTGGAAAAAAATTATCGTTTCAAAACATGTTCCTGTACACAATGTTTACATGCAGAATTCTTCTACGAGAATTTAATAAAATAAAGTTGTAGAAACCAACAGAAACTCTGCGTTGGAGATGATTCATTATGCTGTTTGTACGAAATGTTTCACACTTGTAACAGATGCGCCTTTGTTTTCTATGATGAAAGCTGATAGATTAGACTTCTCACAAAAATTACAGAGAGCAAACGTGTTGGTATGCAGTAATTATTAGTAAAGAAAATCATTCACGATTATGGCTGGAGAGAGTGTCGGTGAGAGCAACCGGTCGAATGCTTTTGTGATGAGCGCCCGGAAACGAACAATGCAGAAGATTGCGCAAATAGCAGGGGAGTCTGTACTCTTTTCCGTTGCTGCGTTTGTTGCTGTCATTGTCCTTTTTATCTTTTATTTCGTGACGCGGGATGCAGTTCCTTTTTTCCAACTTCGAGGATTCAGTGAATTTTTCACCAGTTCGAACTGGTATCCGGCTGATGAACCAGGACAATTTGGTGCTCTTGCCATTATTTACGGTAGTTTGATGGTGACGCTTGGTTCCGCCATCATTGCTGTGCCCATGGGTGTTGCAGCGGCAATATGCCTGAGTGATATTCTTCCCTTTTCAGTAAGACAGTATGCCAAACCTGTCATTGAAATGCTTGCGGCTATTCCTTCGGTTGCCTTCGGCTTTTTTGCACTTGTTGTATTGGCTCCTCTTATGCAGAACAGTGGTGGTCCGATGCTTATGTGGGCCTGGTGGATTCTTGTTTCGCCATTTCTGCTTCTGGCCGTCATTGTTGGCTCTGATCTTTTGACTGCATCAATCAAGGAGGAAAAACGTCGTCAGCAACTCTATGTGCTCTTGCTTATTCTTTTTGGCCTGATTGCTGTTGTTCTTTTGTTCAAGGTTGGTTCTGTGCTCAACGGCATCCAGATTCTTACCGGAACAAATGCTCTTAACGTCTCGATTATTCTGAGCTTCATGGCTCTTCCAACGATTGTCAGTGTCTCTGAAGATGCCCTTCAGGCTGTTGGGCGTGACATTCGTGAGGGAAGTTACGCCCTGGGAGCGACAAGGGCAGAAACAATTATCAAGACGATTCTTCCAGCGGCAAGCAGCGGCATTCTTGCAGCGGTTATTCTCGGAGTTATGAGAGCTCTTGGTGAAACGATGGTGGTCTGGATGGCTTCGGGCAACTCTTCTCATATTCCTGAGCCATGGTTCAACTATCTCGAAGCTATTCGTACCCTGACCGCAACGATTGCCGGTGATATGGGCGAAGCTGATCAGGTAACGGGATCAGCCCGTTTTCATGTCCTTTTCGCGATGGGTCTTTTACTGCTGATTATCAGCTTTATCAGTAATCTGGTGAGTGAGAGAATTGTTGTTCGTCAGCGAAAAATACTCTCCGGCCAGTAATATGTTTTTCCATTAAACCTTTTGTTTATGAATATTGGCACAAGGAAAATACTCGATCGTTCATTTACCGCTGTTGGTGTTGGATCAATCATTGTTATGGCATTGGCTCTTATGATTGTTGTTGTGCCAATTGTCTCGAATGGTATAGGTGCCATAATTTTTACGGGTACGATTGAGCACCGCAAGATGTTGCGCACTGAATTCCAGAGGGGTGACGTTCAAAATCTTGCAAGCGAGGTTGCCTCATCAGAACGATATCGGGCGAGGCTCTACGAGATACTCAACACCTTTGAGGGTGAACTTGAGACAATGGCCCCGGAAAAAAAGAGGGAGTATAAGTCACAATATTTACAGGTAAAAACAGCTCTTCAGGCTCTGTTAGGTCCATTGCCTGGTGACTCCGCGCCAATGCTGACCAGATTTAAATATGGCCAGACACGATGGGAAAAGGCGGAGGAGAAGTTGCATGAACTGCTTTATGAGTCAAAATGGGATAACTCAAATGCAGATATTATGGGCAAAGAGTACTTTGTGAGTAGGGCGAAAGCTTTTGAAGGCACCTCGCTTGCCCCCATGTTTCCCTACGTAAAAACTAATATCAGGAAGATGCTTCTCCCTGAGTTTACTGCCTATTGGGGATTTATTACGGACAGCTCGGTTGATTCGCACTTTTTCGGAGGTATCTGGCCGGAAATCCAGGGAACGTTTTTTCTTGCCATGGGTGCTATGCTTTTTGCATTTCCCCTTGGTGTTGTTGCTGCGGTCTATTTTACTGAATATGCCAAACCCGGGTTTTTAAATAGCATGCTCCGCAGTGCCAACAGTACCCTTGCCGGCGTGCCAAGTATTGTCTTTGGAATGTTTGGTCTGGCCTTTTTTATCAACACAATGAGAGTCTCTGAATCAAAAAGTGTGATTGCCGGTTCACTGACACTGGCGATCATGATTTTACCGACTATCATACGTGCAGCGGAAGAGGCAATTCTGTCTGTCCCAAAAACCTACAGGGAGGCATCGCTCAGTCTTGGTTCCACTAAATGGAATACTATTGCGACAGTTATTATTCCGGCAGCGCTTCCCGGGATTCTTACTGGCGGGGTTATAAGTCTTGGCAGGGCAGCCGGGGAGACCGCTCCGATTATTTTTACTGCTGCAGTCAGTGTTGGCTCGGCTATAGGTCTTGCTGATGTTTTTTCGTCACCGACGCCAGCCCTCTCCTGGAACATCTATAACCTTGCCAGTGAACATGAGGCGGCTGCGCAAATACGTCATGTCCAGTATGGCATGGTGCTTGCGCTGGTCACTATTGTATTGTTATTGAACCTTTCAGCGATAGTACTGCGTGCTCGAATTTCAAAAAAATTGAAAGGCTAACAACTTATAATTATTAAAGACTACTGATGTAATGACAACTTCAGAAAGTGCGTCAGCAAAGAAAGCAACACGAGATATCTATCTGCCTCCTGAACGAAAAATGGTGGCAGGTGGGGGAGCGGCTCATATTGCAGCTAAAAATTTTTCTGTCTACTACAGTGAGTTTGAAGCGGTGAAAAAGGTCAGTGCGGATATTCTTTCGAAATATGTGACAGCCATTATCGGGCCGAGTGGATGTGGCAAGAGCACCTTTTTGCGTGCTATAAACCGTATGAATGACCTTATTCCATGCTGCCACACCTCCGGTTCACTCCTGTTTGATGGTGAGGATATTTATGGAAAATATACCGATGAGGTGCTGCTCCGCAAAAAGGTGGGGATGGTGTTCCAGAAACCAAACCCCTTTCCAAAATCTATTTTTGACAATATCGCTTACGGCCCTCGTTTGCATGGGGTGAGCGACAAGAAAAAGCTTATGGAGATTGTCGAGCGGAGCCTTAGAAAAGCAGCAATATGGGATGAGGTGTGCGACCGTCTCGACAAGAATGCGCTTGGGCTGAGCGGCGGACAGCAGCAACGGCTCTGCGTGGCCCGAACTCTTGCTGTTGAACCTGATGTGCTTTTGCTTGACGAGCCAACCTCAGCGCTTGATCCGAAAGCTACAGCAAAAATCGAGGATCTGATTCAGGAGCTGCGCGGCAGTTATACCATTATGATTGTAACGCACAATATGCAACAGGCATCAAGAGTGTCGGATTCCACTATGTTTTTTTACGAGGGTGTTCTTGTTGAGCATGCCTCTACGGCACAACTTTTCACTAATCCAAAAGATCCGATGACTGAAGATTACATCACCGGAAGATTCAGCTAACGAAACCATCGTCAAGAATAATGTCATCACGCCCGGTCCATGAGCTTATCAAAGAACTCTCAATGGTTCTTGTCCAGATCTCGGACAAAGTTGTAGGAAACTTGTATAACGCACTTTATGCTGTCAAGCATCAGGATGAGCAGGGTGCTCGTCAGATAAGAATTGTCGATCAGGAGATTGACGTGGCAGAGGTGACCCTCGAAGAGCGTTGTTTGGCATTTCTTGCCCTCCAGCAGCCAGTTGCAAGAGATCTCCGAACCATTATCACCATTATAAAGATTAACGACGACCTTGAACGCATTGGCGATCTTGCGGTACATATTATTGACCGTATGCCTGAAATCAGTCCTGAAATGCTTGAATCTTTCTCTTTTGAAGATATGGGCATGCAGGCCGGTGATATGGTGAAGAAATCCATTGAGGCATTTATCTCAAAAGATCGGATGCTTGCCGATGAGGTGTGTGCACTTGATGAAGGGATTGATGTGATGCACCGCTCGGTCTTCAAAAAGGTAACTGCATTAATGAAAAGTCCTGATTCTGATGTTGATCAGCTTATTGCCGCGCTCAGCATCTCAAGGTATATCGAACGTATGGCTGATCACGCATCAAGAATAGCTCATGAAGTCATCTATCTGGTTACCGGAGAGATTGTTCGCCATAGTGGGGGATTTTACGAAAAGCTTATAGAATCAATTAACACGGATAATTCATCGGAGCACCACACAGGGGTATGAATAATATTGCGTATGGACCCGTCATTCAGGAATGATACATCAAAAGGTTATCTGAAATAAAAAGTGAAAACTCGTGATTAATTTTAACAAAAAAATACTGATTATTGGATTTGGGTCAGTATCTCAATGTACCGTCCCTCTTCTTTTTAAACACATCAACGTCGATTATACTCATGTCACTATTATGGACTTTGAGGATATTCGTGAAAAAGTATCGCCGTGGACAGCATTGGGCGTTACTTACATTAATCATCAAATAACACCGTATAATATAGCACAAACCCTTTCGGCCTATGTTACCGATGGTGATTTGATCATAGATTTAGCGTGGAATATTGATTGTTGTGAAATTCTTCAATGGTGTCATGATCATGGTGTTTTCTATATGAACACCTCGGTAGAGGTGTGGGATCCTTATACAGGGATTGAGACTCAGCATCCCACAGAAAGGACACTGTACTACCGGCACATGAACATCCGTCGCATGACTTCACAATGGAAAGAGAAAGGTGTCACTGCGGTGCTGGAGCATGGCGCCAATCCGGGATTGATATCGCATTTTACCAAACAAGGGTTACTTGATATTGCCAGCGCAGTCATTGCCCGGAACAAGGTCGGCCCTCCCCAGGCCGAAATTATTAAAGAGTTGGCTGAAAAAAGAATTTTTAATGAACTTGCTATGGAGCTTGGCATCAAAGTGATTCATTGCTCCGAAAGGGACACGCAAATCTCTGACGTTCCAAAACAGGTTGACGAGTTTGTTAATACCTGGAGTGTTGAGGGATTCCGCGAAGAGGGGATGACAACGGCTGAAATGGGTTGGGGAACCCATGAAAAAGAGCTTCCGGAATTTGCCTATACCCATAAGGAAGGACCAAAAAACCAGATTTGTCTTGCTAAAATGGGGATGAATACTTGGGTGTGCTCCTGGGTTCCTGATTATGATATACGTGGCATGGTGGTTCGCCATGGCGAGGCATTTACGATTTCAGACTACCTTACGGTCTCTAAAGAGGGGCAAGCCATCTACCGTCCGACGGTACATTACGCCTACTGTCCGAGTGATGCCGCTATTACCTCTCTTCATGAACTGCGTGGTTATGATTACAGACTTCAGTCCAAGTTCAGAATCATGAATGATGAAATCACCAAGGGTTCAGATATTCTTGGCGCATTACTGATGGGTCATGCCTTTAATTCTTGGTGGACAGGCTCCGACCTGAGTATAGAGCAATCCAGAGCGCTGGTACCTCATCAGAATGCTACCACGATGCAGGTGGCAATATCCGTCGTCGCAGCCTGTATGTGGATGATAGAAAATCCTGACAGGGGGGTTGTTGTGCCGGATAATATCGATCATGAGTATATCCTTGGAATTGCAAAACCCTGGCTTGGCAACTTTATATCAAAAGCTTCCGATTGGACACCTTTAAAATACAATCCCAACTTTTTTGCAGGGTTTAATACACCTGATATTGATGAAACGGATCCCTGGCAGTTCAAGAACTTCCTTATTACCAATAATGATTAATACAGGACACACCTGATGGAAGCTCAACAGTTAAAACAATTGGCGATAGAGCATGGTACACCGTTGTTTGTGGTAGATCATGAAGTTTTGAGCGCTAATTACTATGAATTCAAGAAGCATCTTCCACGGGTTCAGGCCTATTTCGCTGTTAAAGCAAATTCGTCACGTGAAATAGTTAAAACCTTCTATGATGCTGGAGCCAGCTTTGATGTCGCATCAATGCCTGAGTTTCTTACTGTCTATGAAAATATTAAAAGCCTGACACCTGTTGAGCAACAGGATTTTATCTGGGATAAGATCATTTATGCGAATCCGATAAAACCAATACCTACGCTAAAGGAGCTGGACCAATATAAACCACTGGTCACGTTTGATAATGAAGATGAAATAGCGAAAATCGCTACCTACGCACCGAATACGGGTCTTGTTTTACGCATAAAAGTCCCTAATACTGGAGCTATGGTAGAACTTTCTTCCAAATTCGGTGCAGATCCTGGAGAAGCTGTTGATCTGATTGACAAAGCGTTCAAGAGCGGATTGGTGGTTGAAGGTTTAAGCTTCCATGTCGGCAGTCAATGCACAAATTTTCAAAATTATATCCAAGCCCTTAATCTGGCGGCTAATATATTCAAGGAATCGTGGGATAGAGGATATAAAGAGGTAAAAATTCTTGATATTGGCGGCGGTTTTCCTGCCCCCTATGACAATAATGTAAAACCTTTTGCCGAGCTTGCCATTATGCTCAATTCCGAATTTGACCGGCTTTTTCCGCCCGACATTGAAATCATAGCCGAGCCGGGAAGATTTTTAGTGGCAACTGCCGCATGGGTTGTTATGGAGATTATTGGCACAGCGTATCGTGACGGCAAAAGATGTTATTACGTCAATGACGGGGTATATCATACTTTTTCAGGGATTATCTTTGATCACTGCGAGTATCCTGTAAAATCCGTCAAAGAGGGCAACGAAAAGATGTGTGCGGTTTATGGCCCTACCTGTGATGCTCTCGACACGATCACGATGGCCAATCTTTTGCCCGCAGACCTTGCGATAGGGGATTTACTCTACAGTGAAAATATTGGAGCCTACAGTCACGCGTCATCAACTTACTTTAACGGGTTTCCACCCGCAAAGGTTTTGCACATCAATAGATAGTTGATGATTTTTACCTTCCATTTAGCTTTTTTTGCAAATATTTAACGGCATTATCGAACATAAGTATGGTAAAAAGAAAGGCCACTCTATCGTAAGAGTGGCCTTTCTTCAGAATGATCGGTAGTGTCAGGTATCAGCCGTTTACAAATTCTTCTGCTTCAAGCCAGTTCTCCAGAGCCTTTTCGTTGTGCCTTCCCTTTGATTCCCAAATGAAATACGCTGCAAGTCTGATATCTGCTTCCTGTTGTTCCGGTGATGTTGCAGCAGAAACTTCCTCATGTTTTGATTTTTTTGCAATGGGTTTTCTCGGTAACTTGTTATCCTTGGAAGTTATATCAAAATTACACTACACATAACATCATAATTTAATACAGATAATTTTATCGATTTCTCCCGGTAAAGGCAAGAGGAATTCAGTTAAATCTATGCAAATTCCTTGTGCCCAGGTTATTACAAAAAACGTACAAGTCTACCTGTCAAAGCCGTCCGGGAAAAGCTGAGCCAAATGTAACTCCCGAAGCATGGAGGACTTTTTAGCATGGTGCGCCTGCATCCGTCGAAGAATATTGTCCAGTAACTGCAAAGCACTTAACACGTAAGGACCCTTGTTAAGCATGACACACTCAGCACGGCGTCCCATAGCAGCATCCGTGATCTCGGCACGCGATGGCAACCCCTTTTGGGCAAGAGTTTCCAGTACCTGGGTAGCCCAAATCACGGGGACATGCGCAGCTTCGCAGAACCAGAGAATCTCTTCCTGAACTTCCGCCATTCGTTCAAATCCACATTCGACGGCTAAATCACCCCGGGCAATCATCACTCCGCAACATGGTGCACGCATGGCAGTCAGCAGTATATCCGGCAGGTTCTCAAAGCCTTGCCGCGTTTCGATCTTCAGTACGATGGCAAGCTGGTGCCCCCCGAAGTTATCCAGGCACTGCTGGAGCGACTCTACGTCTTGAGCACTATTGACGAAGGACAACTCGACAATGTCGGCATGCTGGGCAATGAAAGAGAGGTCTTCGATGTCCTTGGCGGTCATAGCCGGAAGGCGTAGGTTACTCTCAGGAAGGTTGATACCCTTGTCGGTACGCAATTTCAGGACTTTTAGATGATCTTGAGTGATACGAACGAGTACACGTGCATTTTCCACCTTCTCGATGATACCCCGGATCTTGCCATCATCAAACCATATAGACTCCCCCGCCTTGACGTCATCAAATACTTCCGCAATTGTACAACCGATTACAGCCGGGGTTAAAATTTTTCCGTCCTTGTCGTAGATTGCCGGGCAACCAAGCTTGAGATCTCTGGTCACGATGAGCAAGTCGCCATCTTGAAGGTAGATGAAGTTTTCATTCGGCAGTAACGCACCAACACGCCCTTCTCTCTTATTAAACGATCCTGTGCGCTCTCTCGTCAGAATAATGCCGGGGACGATGTATGCCGTTTCGGTCGCCTCTGCCCAACACCCATACTCTGTCACCTCAACGACTTTAAGCACCCGCTTCGCATCACGTGCATCAGTGAACGTCACACACTCCCCAATGCCGAGGTTGTCCAGCCAAGTTGACGGTACAGGGAGGCAAGCACTCGCTGGAGCAGGTGGTAGCTGAGGGAAGTGCTCCGGGGTCAACCAGATGCTCGCAGGGGCAGTGACATGCCCGTAGACATCGCGAGTGGGAAAAATCCGAAGCACCATTGGGCCAGGTTCCAGTGGTCCGGTGCGAAGCTTCGGTCCAGCCAGATCCATAACAACTCGGCAAGAGCGTCCCAGTGACAACTCGGCTCGTTTCAGATGCTCAATCATTCGCGCCCAGGAATCGGCATTGTCATGAGCGCAATTGATGCGCATGCAATCCATGCCTTGCTGCAGCAGGTTGTGAACGATGAGGTAATCATCTGCCGCTTCGCTCGGCATGGTGACCATGATACGAACCTTGCCCGGGGTGGTCGAAGGTCCAAACAGGGCATCCGTGTGTTCGGCGAGCAATCGTTCACCGTGAAAGAAATCCATGACCGGGACCTCCTCAGAAGAGTGGTGCCAATCGCGCTGATCCATACAATGCAGGACACCAAGAACCGCATCGACTGTAGCCAGAACATGCGACTCAGCCCTGCCGAGTGAGGACAAACCCAGCTTCGCCAGCCGCGACTGCAACGAGCGCAAATCGTGACGACGCAAGGCTATATAATGAAGAAGGTTACGGGCACTCTCCCTGTTGTTCGCATGAACCTCATCAAGACGTTTCTGCGACATAGCCAGTTCTGAGACAATATTCGTCCTGATGAGCGCGAGTTCAGTCAGGACACCATCAATATCTGCGTTTCCCGGACAAGCGTCGTTTGTTTCGTTTGACATTATTGCTTCTCGTTAATTGGTTTGTCAGCAATGAAGATCACATGAATATTACTGAGTACAATATCTGTAATATAGAATAGGAGATATTAGCGATTTCACAAGCTGCCGAGAAGAGAGACTCTGTTAAATATAGGTGAAATCTGATAGCGCTTATCTGAGTGAATAGCTCATAATGATTATGTTTTTAGAGTTACAAGTAGTTATTAACGTGCTTTATAAAAATAAGTAAGCAATATATACCCATTCAAAAATAGTGACTGGTGAACTTGTCAAACACAAGGGTTCTCATGATGATTTCTTAGAAACGAAGCCACAGTGAACCCTGGAAATGGTTCAAGGGGGGAGTGTCAGCAGAGTTTTTTGTTTTTTTCTTGCATTTAACCTTGCATCTCTGCTAAATTAGCGTCACTTTGTATTTTTTAAACATAAGTATGGTGTTTGAACCCTATGGCTACATTGTTAGGAAAATTTTTCGGTGATGCACCGAAAACCGCCGAAACCCCGCAAGCTTTTACCATCAAAATTGATCCAGTCAAGTTCTCCCTTTCCACGAAACCCCAGGGGACTGTTTTCGTACAGCTTGAATCACTCAAGCAGAAGCTCACCAAACTATCGTCCAATGTCGAAAATAACCTGATGCTCAGCATTCGAGCCTCAACCAAGGGAAATGTTGAACTTGCATCATCGGCCTTCAAATTTGATGAGGCCTATATCCGAAAAGGAAAATTTGAGGTTGAATATCTTACGGTAGCATACTCCTCTTTTCAGAATCTTGGCACAGAGGATCTCAAGGCAATCAAATATGCGAGGATGATTCTCAAGGATCTTGAACGGCTGGCCCAGTTGGCGCTCAATATTGCTGACAAGGCCGAGTATGTGCGGTTTGCAAATGTTGAGGATCTGCACAAGGACGAGTACGGTTTGAAGCCTATGGGCGATATAACGGCAGAAATGATCAAGAAATCGGTTGAAGCCTATGTGAGCAGCAATTCTAAACATGCCAGTGAAACCCTTGTAATGATGACTGAAATCCAGTCTCTTTACGATGCTGCTGTTGCAAAGATAGAGTCATCAGTGAACGATCAGAATATTACCAACCTTACCGGCATTCTTTCCATTGTTGAACATATAAAGGCTTCAGCGGATATTTCCTGTTCTATTGCCAGTAATTTCTGCTGAAGAGAATAAAGACTTACCCGAAGAATGGTCAGATGGATTATTAAGAAGAGATTTCTCTTGCTTGCGATTTTGATGTTGCTTGTTTCAGGGTTGGTTGTGCTTTCACAGCGTCATGAACAGCCTCAAGCTCCCAAAGTTCTTGAAGCGAAGTCTGTTGATCGCATACCAGTCTCTGTTGCTCAAGTCTTCAGAACTGCGGTTCGCGACAGTTTCAGTACGGTTGGTACCATTGAGGCTTTCAGGGAGGCTGACATATTTTCGGAATCTGCAGGTGTTGTTCGAAGGGTTTCTGCTGAGCCGGGAGATCACAAAAGAGCTGGAGAGGGGTTGTTTGTCCTTGATGATGAGCTTTCCACCATCAGACAGCGCAAGGCTGAAGCATTGTATCGCTTGAAGAAAAAAGATTTTGAACGATACAAAAACCTTTTCAGTGAAGGCGCTATTCCACTTTCAGCCTATGAAACAATGCAGTTGCAAACTGAAGATGCAGAAGCCGAACTGGTTGCTGCCACTCGCAAAAACAGTGATGCAAAGATAAAAGCTCCCTATGCAGGTGTTGTAACAGCACGTTTTGTTGAGCAGGGAGAGCTGGTACGTGAGGGAATGAAGGTCGCCCACATTGTTGATTTTGCAAAAGTCAAAATCATTCTTTATGTGCCTGAGAGAGAGATTCTGAAGTTTGTGGAGGGTGCACTGCTCAAGGTCTCCAGCGACCTTTTGCCCGGTGACATATTCACAGCCAAAGTCAGCTCGGTAAGCGACAAATCAGGTCGTGATCATACGTTCAGGGTTGAGCTGGTGTTGCAGAACAGCGGTAACGCAAAGTTCAGGTCAGGGATGTTTGTTCGGGTACTTTCGTCAGGAAAAGATGATCGGCCAGCTCTTGTGGTACCACGTGTTGCTCTTGTTTCAGGGATCAGAAAACCGGAACTTTTTATTGTTCGCAACGGAAAGGCTTTTCTGAAACCCTTTGTCGTTGGAAGGGAACTGCACAAAAACCTTGAGGTACTTGAAGGTCTTGCTCCTGGAGACAGTGTGGTTGTCAGTGGTCAGAACGAGCTTTATAATGGAGCAAATGTTCTTGTGATCGACCAGAAAAAGAGCACTGAGGCACCATGACGCTGACTGAGCTTGCCATAAAACGGCCAACACTCATTGTTGTGCTGTTTACGATCCTTGGTATTCTTGGACTCTTCAGTTATCAGCAGTTGCATTATGAGCTGCTGCCAAAAATGACACCGCCTGTTGTTACCGTCTCCATCGTCTATCCTGGCGCTTCACCCGGTGAGGTTGAGACATCGTTGACCAAACCGGTTGAAGAGGCTGTTTCGGCTATTGAGAAAATAGTCTCAATCACCTCAACTTCTACCGAGGGGTTGTCGGTTGTCACCATCGAGTTTTCAAATTCTGCCAATATTGAGAAGGCGTTGCAGGATGCCCAGCGCAAAATCAATGAGGTACGGGATCGTTTTCCAACTGAGGCAAAGGCTCCGGTTATTACCCGTTTTGCACTTGATGAGGTGCCAGTGCTTCGTATTGGTGCAACCTCTTCACTTCCTGATGCTGCTTTCTACCAAATGCTCAAGGATAATGTCAAACCCCAGCTCTCCAGTGTTGATGGTGTTGGCCAGGTTTACCTTCTTGGAGGGCGTGAACGTGAAATCAGGGTCAATATTGATCTGGCAAAGATTCAAAGCTATGGTCTCACTGTGCCGGATCTTCTGAAAGAGGTTGGAAAGGCTAATCTTGATTTTCCGACTGGCAAAATTGATGATCGTGACCGTCAGTTTGTGGTCAGGCTTGCAGGGAAGTTTACTTCTCTGGAGGAGTTAAAAAACCTTGTTCTGCGTTCAACAGTGTCGGGAACGGTAGCGCTTCGTGATGTTGCTGAAGTGGAAGATGGTTTCAAGGAGATTACAACACTTACCAGACTTAACGGACGGAGTGCGGTGGGTATCATGGTGATGAAACAGAGTGATGCCAATACCGTCGATGTGAGCCGACTGACCCGACTGGCCCTTGCAAAGCTTGAAAAACTTTACAGCAGCAATAATCTCCGTTTTGATATTGCCCAGGATGCATCGACATTTACCCTTGATGCAGTTACAGCCGTGCAGCATGACCTTCTTGTTGCTGTTGCTCTTGTGGCGCTTGTCATGTTGCTCTTTTTGCATAGTCTTCGCAACTCCCTTATCGTGCTGGTCTCCATTCCAACGTCGCTGGTTACCACCTTTATTGGCATGTATCTCTTCGGCTTTTCCCTGAACCTTATGACATTGCTCTCTCTGTCGCTGGTGGTGGGTATTCTTGTAGATGACTCCATTGTGGTGCTTGAAAATATCTATCGTCATCTCGAACGTGGAGAGGAGCCACGCCAGGCAGCTCTTGCAGGCAGAAATGAGATAGGTTTTACAGCACTTTCCATTACCCTGGTTGATGTGGTTGTTTTTCTTCCGCTTTCACTGGTCAGTGGTATTGTTGGCAATATACTGCGAGAGTTTTCGGTTGTGATGGTTATTTCGACGCTTGTCAGTCTCTTTGTCTCTTTTACGTTGACACCGCTTCTCGCCTCACGTTTTTCAAAAGTGGAGCATTTTTCCGGTAAAAATATTGTGGAGAAATTTGCGCTCTCTTTTGAACGTAACTTTCTTCGATTGCGTCAGTGGTATATCGATCTTCTTCAGTGGAGTCTCGGTAACCCTAAAAAAGTTTTTTTCAGCGCTATGCTGCTGCTGGTACTCTCTTTTCTTTTGCCAATTTTGGGTTTTATCGGAGGGGAGTTTATCTCAGTCTCTGACCGTGGAGAGTTTGCTGTAAAACTTGAGCTTGAGCCTGGCACTCCGCTTGCAGAGACCAATCGACTGACAAGAGCTGTTGAACGCCGTCTTCGTGTAATGCCGGAGGTAAGAAAAGTAATGGTTAATGTTGGCTCTTCGAGTGAGGGCTTTTTCAACCAGAGTGCAGACAATATTTCTGAGCTGAGTGTCACGCTCTCCCCAAAAGAGGAGCGGGTCCGCTCAACTGATGCTGTTATGGGTTCTGTTCGGGCAACTCTTGGTGATATTGCAGGGCTCAAGGCCAGTATCAACCCTATCGGTATTTTTGGAACGGCCAATGAGACTCCGGTGATGGTTATTCTCAGCGGGCCGATGAGAAGCCAGGTTACCCGTGTTGCCGAACTCTTGAGAGACAGTCTCAAAACCGTTTCGGGAACTGCTGATATCAAGCTCACTTCACAAGTGGGGAATCCTGAGATGCGCATTGTGGTCGATCGTGAAAAAATGGCCACATTCGGGATCTCAATAGCCGATGTTGGTGCAGCCCTGCGTACCGCCTATGCTGGCGATGAAGCAGGGAAATACCGTGATGGTGCAGATGAGTACGATATCAGGGTGATGCTCGACAAATACTATCGTCAGGATACTTCAACACTCTCAGAGATAACCTTTCGTACTCCGCAGGGAGATCTTGTACGGCTTGGGCAGTTTGTCGCTTTTGAACAGGATCGGGGCTATTCTCAGTTGCAGCGCAAAAACCGCAATAACGCCGTCTGGGTAAAGGCACAGGTTGTCGGCCGTCCTGTTGGTTCTATTGGCAAAGAGATTGATCGCATTTTGCTCAATATGAAGAGGAGTGGTCTGATGCCCTCTACGGTTTCTTCTGCCTACGAATCGGATCTCAAGCGGCAGGGAGAGTCTAATTCAACTCTTTTGCTCTCTTTTCTTGTTGCCATTATCTTTGTTTACCTTATTATGGTCGCCCTCTACGACTCTTATGTCTGGCCAATGGTGGTGATGTTCTCTATTCCTCTTGCCCTTATCGGGGCATTGGCAGCCCTTGCGGTAACCGGGAAGTCACTCAGTATTTTTACGATTCTTGGTATTATCATGCTCATTGGTCTTGTTGGAAAAAATGCGATTCTGCTTGTTGATTTTATTAACAAGTTTCGCCAGGAGGGAATGGAGCTTTCCGAAGCAATCCTTGAATCGGCCAAAGAGCGTCTGCGCCCCATCCTTATGACCACCTTGACACTGATCTTCGGGCTTCTTCCCATTGCGTTGTCGCAAAGTTCAGGTTCAGAGTGGAAATCGGGCCTCTCTGTTGCCCTTGTGGGAGGTCTTTTCAGTTCGATGTTTCTGACACTTCTGGTTATTCCGGTGGTTTATGTCTGGTTCGATAACCTTCTGCGTAAAGTTGCTGCTCTTAAAAAGAGGTTGATCACGCAGGTTTTTTTGTAAATTTCATAAATGGTGACCGGCCATGCGCATTTTTTCATATCAGACTCCCGTGCTTTTGCTATGCCGCGCATCAATCTCCTTTTCATGGGTTTATCAGGGCGTTGTGCCTAAAATAGTTTGCCGGAGCAGGGGAGAAATTGACCTGCTTGGTCATATTTTACCAGATTATCAGTGGGCATGCCAGGCAGTTTTCTGGATGGGAGTGGCAGAGATACTTTTTGGACTTTTCCTGCTGGTGACCCGATGGCATTGGGTTTTCTGGCTCAATATTGCAGCTTTAATCGGTCTCCTGTTATTTGTTGCCCTGTTTGAGCCCGCAATGTTTACATTACCATTCAATCCTTTGACACTGAATGTTGCGCTGATCGCGCTCTCAGTAATAGCCGCAGGGGAGTTACAAATACCACAAACCCGGATCTGAATGAGGCTGTTTCGTTTTGATGGGGAGTTGAACACTATTGCCAGAATCTTCCTCTCTGTCTCTGTCACCGTTATTGCGCTTGCCTCTTTTTTTGGAGCAGCGGGAGCCCTGACTGGCAATCTTTTTTTATTGAAGCTGCATCCCTATCTCTTTTTTATTGGATTTGGCAACCTTGCCATACTCATTTTCAACCGCTATTTAACTGCTGCCATTTATCCTGAGCTGAAGATTGATCCATCAAAGCAGTTGCATTACATTTATGCCATACTCTTTGCGCTTTTCATGATTACCGTTTCAATTGCCATGGAGTGGCCTCTTTTGAAAGCCGTGACAGGGTTGCTGCTCATGGTTATTGTTGCAGGACCAATCAAAGAGATTTTTACGACGCTCTCTGTACCGAGAATCTGGAAAGAGGTTTCGGTGCGCTATTACATTTTTGATGTGCTTTTTTTACTCGTTGCCAATATCGGTCTTTTCACACTCGGCCTTAAAGAGGCTTTTCCAAATCTGCGGATTATTCCTTTCTTTGTAACCCAGTCCTCCTATTTTCTTGGCTCATCATTTCCACTCAGTATCAGTGTGATGGGTTTTCTCTATACCTACGCATGGAGCAGCTCCTCGAAGCGTGAGCTGGCAAAACGGCTGTTCAGTCTCTGGTTTTATGTTTTTGTTGGCGGAGTTCTCTTTTTTCTGATTGTGATCCTGCTTGAGAACTATCTGAGCATGATGATGATAAGCCATATTCTGCTTCTTGGTGTCATGGCTCTTCTCGGAAGTTTTACAATCTACCTTTATAATTTTTTCAGAAACAAGTTTCATCATCCAGCCCTTGCCTTTCTGTTGAGTGGCATTGCCCTTCTTTTTGCGACAGGCGGTTTCGGTATTATGAACATCTATTATCTCAAGGGAGTTCATTTCGGAACACTTCCCCCACTTCGTTTCGACAGAATGTGGATTTACCATTCCCATACTCACGCGGCATTACTTGGATGGATAACCTTCTCCTTCATCGGAATGATCTACATCGTTATTCCTTCAATCATCTGCTCAAATTCTCTTGAAACTCTGAGAAGCAAGAATGCACTCTCACTACTGGTTGGCCAGGGTGTCATGAAGAGGGCCTTCGTGCAGCTTACGGTATTGCTGTTGTCATCTTCAGCTATTCTTCTCGCATTTTTTCTCAACAACAACCTTCTGCTTGGTGGGGCGGGTTTCGCCTATGGTTGTGCGGTCTATTATTTGAGAGTCAATCTTCACCAGACAAATACGAACAGTCTAACCATAACATCACTCACATAAAGATATTATGCAGATTACAGCAAAACTTGCCTCTATTCTTCCCGAACAGACGGGTAACGGAAAAAATGGCCCATGGAAAAAACAGGATATCATTGTTGAAACTGATGGGCAATATTCGAAAAAAGTATGCATTTCGTTATGGGGTGAGAAGCACGACAGAAACCTGCTTAAAGTGGGATCAAAGCTCAATATTTCGTTTGATATTGAAAGCCGCGAGTTTAACGGGAAGTGGTATACCGATGTCAAGGCCTGGAAAATTGAGGGTGTTAACGAGGGGGGGGGAGCTGCTTCATATTACGATGAGCCAGCAACTTACGCTCCGCCCACTTTTGAGAGTGACAGCGGAAGTGTTATTTCAAATGACGATTGTCCATTCTGAGTGTGACATGCTTATTATGGTCGGCTGCAGGGAAAGAGAACTCTTTCCCTGCAGTGTATGACGTTTGGCTGCAAACGCTAATTTCCTTTTTTGTAACAATCCCGTTTTTGTAAAAGGACAAGGAAAATTGTAGATTTGGGCCAGATTGACGGGTAACTCATGGCTAACGGTTCATGAGAAAAAGGTCCTTCTCCTGTTCAATCGAAATGCCGGGTTTTGTCAACATCCAACTCAACGGATATGGATTTTTTTTCCGTTCTCTACTTCCGGTTTAAAAAAGTCTGGAAAGCGGTTCGTCTCTATCTCGTTATTGCTGGTCCCGGCCTCGTGGTGATGATTGCTGACAATGATGCTGGCGGTATAACAACCTATGCAGCAACAGGCGCGAAGTATGGTTATCATTTGATATGGTTTCTGCTTCTTCTCATTCCTATAGCCTATTATGTGCAGGAGATGACCGTAAGGCTGGGCGCTGTAACCAAACGGGGGCATGCCGAGGCTATTTTTGAAAGTTTCGGTGCCTTCTGGGGGTGGTTTTCACTGATTGACCTTATGATTGTTGACTGGCTGACGCTTGTCACCGAGTTTGTGGGGATGACATCTGCTCTTGCTATTTTTGGCGTTCCGGCCTGGATAACGGTCATTTGTGTGATTTTGCTCATGGGTATGGTCGTGCTGAATGGGCGATACTGGACTTGGGAAAAAATTGCCCTCGGATTCTGTCTGCTGAACCTTATCTATATTCCGGCGGCATTTATGGTCAATCCTTCTGTTGCTGACATCGTTGGTAAGGGGTTGATTCCCAATCTTCCCGGTGGTCTCACTAATGAGCTCTTTTTCCTCCTGATGGCTAATATTGGCACAACCATTGCGCCATGGATGCTCTTTTTCCAGCAAAGCTCCGTTGTCGACAAGGGGTTGCTCGAAAAAGATATCAAGATGGGCAAGGTCGACACCTTTATTGGTTCTGTAATTACTGTCACTGTTGCTGTCTTTGTCGTTATTGTTACCGGAACGCTACTCCATGGTGTTCCGATTGACGATGCGGCCACTGCTGCCAAACTGTTAATGCAGAGCAACCATTATATTGGGGCGTTTATGGCAATAGGTTTGTTCAACGCTGGTTTACTTGGTGCAATCTGCATATCACTGGCAAGTTCCTGGGCTTTCGGAGAGATCTTTGGCTGGGCGCACTCCCTCAACACCAAAGTAAAGGAAGCTCCCTGGTTTTATATCTCATTTTTCATAACTCTTGTTACTGCCGGGATTGTTCCTTTGATACCGGGTGCTCCGCTTGTGCTTATCACTCTTTTTGTGCAGGTTGTCGCGGTAACGCTTCTGCCCGCAGCTTTGGTGTTTCTGATTTTGCTGCTTAACGACAAAAAAACGATGGGGGAGTATGCCAATACCCCTCTTCAGAATATAGTCAGCACCACCATTGTGGGGGGAATTATCATACTTTCGACAATGTATGGTGTCAGTGCACTTTTTCCCAACATATTCCAGTAATTAAGGTATCAGGCAATGAGGACGCTCAATCAGTTTTTCAGCAAGATCCGGGAGATCAACCAGCGCTACGCACACCCGACGGTGGTAATGTCGCGAGGTGTCAAATTCTCTCTGGCGGTACTTCGTATTTATCTTTTTCTGCTCGTTGTGCTGATGATCTACAAATTCATCACCGTCATCAAGGTTGTATAAAACCGAAAAACCAATGATAACAGTACTGGATCGTGAATTTTTTCTCAGTGAGATTGTCGGTCGGCGCATCTATCTGAAGTCGAACTCAATCGGCAAACTCAAGGATCTTGTTATCCAGGAGAATGCTGGTAAAATTCCGGAAGTGACTCACCTGCTGGTTCAACGCCCCTACGGCGACCCTAATCTGCTGATTCCCTGGGAGAACATTACTCTCATCTCCAACACAGAGATTGTTGCTGATATCGGAAATGCAGAGGAATATGTGCTGAACCCGATCAATAACCATATTTTTCTCAAAGACTACATTCTCGACAAGAAAATTCTTGATATGGATGGTCATGAGGTAGAGGTGGTCTATGATGTTAAAATTGTATTTCAGAACGAAAAGCTCTTTGTCAGTGAAGTTGATTTTAACCGCTTCCGTATTCTGCGACGTATGGGGTTTAAAAAGCTGGCTAACTACCTTGCCCGACAAAAAGAGGATTCGAGTATCTCATGGATGTACGTTCAGCCACTCCCTGAAACCATCGGAAGTTTTGAAGGCAATGTTAAACTGAGTGTGCTCAAGGAAAATATTAACGATATCCATCCGGTTGATCTTGCCGATATTCTTGAAGAGCTTGAAGGAAATCAGCGTATAGCGGTTTTCAACGAGATTGAACCTGAGCTGGCCTCCGATACGCTCGAAGAGGTAGAACCAAGGGTGCAGAGAGAGCTGATACGCTCCATGCAAAAAGAGAAGGCTGCCGGGTTGATCAATGAAATGAGCCCGGCACAGGTTGCCGGTATTCTTTCGGTACTTCCAGCCTCTGAAGCTGATGAGATTATCGAGTACGTCGATAGTGACAACAAAGAGCGGGTACAACAGATTATCGATCAGAACGATGAAAACATTATGCTTTACTCTACCCAGCAGGTTATCAGGCGGCCAACCAATACGCTGGTCAAGGATGTGATCGATAATTTTCGGGAGGTGGCTGGTGACATGGATGTCATTATGTATGTCTATGTCGTGGACATCGATAATATTCTCCAGGGAGTTGTCGATATCAGGGAGCTGATTGCCGCCAGGCCCGGGCAGACCCTTGGCGACATAATGACTGATAACCTTATAACCCTCAGCCCTGACGACTCACTCCATGATGCTGTTGACATGTTTTTCCGCTATTCCTTTCGGGCCATCCCTATCAGTGATGATCAGGATCACCTCCTTGGAGTGGTCTCCTGTCACGATATCAAGGGGGTAAAGCCACGGTTTGACTGAATTTTTGAGAGAACCTGCCCAGCTCAATTATATCAAGTGAAGAAGCAGTCTGCCAGGCAAGATATTTCGATAGAGGAGTTCCTCAAGGAGTTATCTGTGTCTTAAGAATCAGTGGCAGGTGGTCCGAGTAGCCTCCCTTGTATGCTCTTCTCTCGTACGTTGGGTAAGGCTTTTTTCCGTTACTTTCAAGCATGGGTGGAAACCAGAAACAGCGGAACGACTCTTTTGATGCATGAAGTCCGATGCGGTCAAGCATACCTCCAGTCAGCAGAATATGGTCAATCTGTTGCCAGTGGTTGTTGAAAAAGTAGCTGCCAATTCCCTCATAGCCACTCCAGCAATTGTAAAGGAATTTGTGGCTCTCTGCTTTCACTCGCTCAGCATCGAAGGTGGAACCAAGTATCTGTGTCAGTGAGTTGTTTGATGTTTCATCATTAAAATCACCCATAACAACAATATCAGCTTTCGGATTTCCGACAAGAAGGCTGTCAAGAATATGTCGGGCAACTGTTGCAGCAGCAATTCGTTTTGGTTCAGTCCAGCCTGTATCAAAAGAGCGTGATGGCCAGTGGTTCAGAATCACCTGAAACGGATGGTTGTCTGCCGAAAAACCTGCAACAATGATTTTTCTTGTTCCTCTGCCTGCAAGGGGAACGGTGTAGGCTTTTGATGATCCGGCACTGAGGGTTTTGGGATTCCAGGCAAGGGCGATATCAATGCCTCTCGGGTCAGGAGATTCGTAGTAAATGGATTTGTAGGTAATGCCTTGAATCCCTGCGAGTGTCTCCTCAAAGAGGCTCTGTTTCTCTACTTCTGCAAACGCAAGAACATCGGGATATTTCAGGTAGTCGGGGTGAGCCTGCACTGCGGAGATAACGTGGCGGATGCGCATCTGTTTGAGAAGAAGTTTTTTTTCGGTCCATTGCAGTTTTCCTCCCGGGGTGAAATCATTGTCATCTGTTTGAGCATCGTGACGGGTATCAAAGAGATTTTCAACGTTCCACCACATAAAAAGCACTGTTTTTTCCGTTTTTTGGCGCCCGATCGCTGAAGTACAAATCCATGAAGCGGCGATGAACAGTGAAAAAAAGCAACAGAGTAATTTTCGCATAACCTCTTTCGCTGTAAATTTTTTCTTTACCATAATGATTATGTAACTTACGCAACTTAATCTGCATTATTGATCTTTCAATATTTTTCTCAAACGATCCGGAAAGCATTATGACCCAGCGGAGTGATGTTAAAGATCAGGCAAAAGATATTCTCGAAGAGACCCTTGACAGGGAGGCAGTTATTGTGCTGTCAAGGATTTCCGAAGAGATGCAACTACTTTTTCTTGCGCATCCGGATCCAGAAGCCGACAAAGTAAAAGAGATTGTGACCGGTTTTTTTCTTGAAAGCGGAAAATCAGAGCAGTTTATTGACGACTGGATCCAAACCTCTGAAGAGTACAGCCGTACAAGGGGGCTGAGTCACCCGGATCAGCCGAAAGCGATGCTTTCCGATTTTGGCGTTTTCAGGTTTATGAGCTTTTTGAAAGACAAGGGGTTGACTGATGAGCAGATCACTATTGTTCTGACCGGAGCAGTTCAGCAGGCAGCCACTCATCAGCGGTGAGGGTGATCAAGAGAGACAATAGTTCTGGCAGTAAGGGTTATCATCACCGATAACTCATTTAATATAAAAACGTTTTATCATGAAAAAGAGTACACAGCTTTATGAAGGCAAGGCCAAGAAGGTTTTTTTGACAGACGACAGTGACCTGGTGATACAGGAGTTCAAAGACGATGCTACAGCGTTCAATAACAAGAAAAAGGGGACGATTTCCGAGAAAGGGGTGGTAAACAATGCTATCTCCTGCAAACTTTTTACCATGCTTGAAGAGCACGGAATTCGTACTCATCTGGTTGAGAAGCTTTCCGACCGCGAGATGCTTTGCCGTCATCTCGATATTATCAAGGTTGAAGTTGTGGCACGAAACATTGCTGCCGGTTCGTTGGTGAAGCGGTATGGGTTTGCAGAGGGCACTGTTCTTGAGCATCCGATTATAGAGTTTTATCTGAAGGATGATGAGCTTGATGATCCGTTGATGAACGAATCTCACGCCGTAGCGCTTGGGGTGGCCACGTTTGAAGAACTCTCCGTCCTGAAAGAACGTGCCGAGGCAATTAATGCGTTGCTCAAGCAGTTTTTTGCAGAGAGGAAACTGAAACTTGTGGATTTCAAGCTTGAGTTTGGTCGTCACAAAGGCGAAATTCTTCTGGGTGATGAGATAAGCCCGGATACCTGCCGTTTCTGGGATCTTGAAACGAATGAAAAAATGGACAAGGATCGTTTTCGGTTTGATCTTGGTGGTGTTGAGCATGCGTATGGCGAGGTACAAAGAAGAGTGCTTGAGCTTGACTGAAACTTTCTGTAATCAGTAATAACGGGTTTGTACATGGTTGAATCTGCGATTGCCTGGCTGCAACATGCTGACCCGTATGCGGTCTACCTGTTTCTGTTTCTGATAGCGTTCCTTGAAAATGTTATTCCGCCTATACCCGGTGATGTGCCAATTGCCTTTATCGGGTATCTTATTTACGAACATGGCGGAATCACCTTCGTCAGTGCCCTGTTGTGGGCAACACTTGGATCCTCTGCGGGGTTCATGCTTGTTTATGCACTGAGCAGCTCGCTTGGTTTGAAGTTATATGCAGAAGGGGAAAACGCGGTTCAACATCGGCTCTCAAAAAGTGTTCACCGCTTTTTTCCTCCTTCTGATATGGATTTGCTGAGGCAGAAGTTTGCGGCTCATGGTTATCTTGCAGTGCTGGCAAACCGTTTTTTGTTTGGTTCAAGGGCGGTTATTTCGGTTATGGCCGGATTGATGCATTTAAGGGCTTTTTTTGTTTTGTTGGCGGCCCTGGCCAGTGCGCTTGTCTGGAATACTCTCCTGCTGGCTGGTGGTTTTTTTCTTGGCAGCAATTGGCAGGATATCGGTGAGTATGTGGCATTATACAGTCTTCCTGTTTCCATTGTTTTTATTCTTGCGGTTGTATATTCTGTATGGAGTTTTGTCAGGCTAAAAAAACAAAGCAAGTGATTGAGATTTTTCCTATAAATTTTCTTGACTATACCTATCCATCATGTCAAAAGAGTTAAAACTTTATCCAACATCCAGGAAGGGTGTGCTGCTGGAGCTTGCCGGAACTGATGATCTCCAGGAGATGGCTCGTCAGGTTCGTCGTGATATCATCAGGATGCTTGCCATGGCTAATTCCGGCCATACGGGAGGTTCTCTCGGTATGGCTGATGTGTTTACAGCCCTCTACTTCAGGGTGATGGAGCACGATCCTCACAACTTCTGGAATAATCATGACAAGGATCTTCTCTTTCTCTCTAATGGTCATATAGCTCCGGTGTGGTACAGTGTGCTGGCACGTTCAGGCTATTTCCCGCTTGACGAATTGAACTCACTTCGTCAGGTCAACTCTTTTCTCCAGGGTCATCCCGCCTCCGAATCGAAACTTCCGGGTATCAGGATTGCCTCAGGATCACTGGGCCAGGGTCTTTCCGTGGCTGTAGGCGCTGCGCTGGGCCTCAGGCTGGATAGTAAAAATGGTGACGTTTTCTGCCTGATGGGAGACGGTGAATGTCAGGAGGGGCAGATTTGGGAGGCAGCCATGAGTGCATCTCACTTCAGGCTTGGCAGCATTATCGGTATTGTTGATTGTAATAATCTCCAGATTGACGGTGAGGTTTCTGACATTATGGGTGTGGAACCATTTGCTGACAAATGGCGCTCTTTTGGCTGGAATGTCTGCACCTGTGATGGCCATGATATTGAGAGCATTGTCAGCACGCTTGAAACCATCAAAGCCTCTTCTGATCGAAACATGCCTACGGTGGTTCTTGCTACGACCATTATGGGAAAAGGTGTGCCTTTTTTTGAGGGTTCCATGCCGGACAGGAGTAACTGGCACGGTAAACCGCCGTCGAAGGATGATGCCATAAAGGCTCTTGCCATTCTTGGCGAGACTGTGTTTGGTGACTTTTAGTCTGAAGCTGCTTCGTGCAGATACTTGCAGGCACATACAGGGGGCGTAAAATTCGGAGTTCGTCGTCACAGGCCATACGTCCTTGCAGCAGCAGGGTCAAGAAGTCTCTTTTTGATACACTTGCGGCAAGGATTGATTTTGAAGGAATTTCTGTGCTTGATCTGTTTGCCGGATTTGGTACTCTCGGCTTTGAAACGCTTAGTCGAGGCGCAGCATCTGTCTCCTTTGTTGATCAGCATGTTGACGCACTGAAGGCGTTGAAGGCAACTGCCATTGAGTTAGGTGTACAGGAGCATGTCAGAATTGTCAATGCAGATGTTTCAGCGTTTCTCGGTCGTGCAACGGGCCAGTTTGACCTTCTCTTTTGTGATCCACCTTACTCCTGGCTTGATTACAATCGACTGATTGAGAAGATTTTAGGTGGTGTCCTTCTTGCTGAAGAGGGTTTGTTGCTTATCGAACACAGCACACAATTTATGTTTACATCATCGCCACATTACTCTTTTCATAAAGATTATGGTATGACAAGAGTTACCTTTTTCAAGCAATGACCTTTTCAGGACGATGAAACAAAAAGCCATTTATCCAGGCACCTTTGACCCATTCACCAATGGACATCTTGATGTACTTGAACGTGCGTTGAACATCTTTGAGGAGGTTGTGGTCGTCATTGCAGAGAACTGTCATAAAAGCGCACTGTTCAGCGTTGATGAGCGCTTCATTATGACAAAACAGGTAACAGGTAACTATCCCGGAGTCAGTGTTGAGGTACTCCATAAAGGATTACTTGCTGATTATGCCCGTCAGGTTGGCGCTCGAGCTATTGTCAGGGGGGTGAGACAGGTGAAAGATTTCGAGTATGAATTTCAGATGTCGCTTCTCAATCGTCAACTCTATCCAGAGGTGACAACTGTTTTTCTTATGCCAAATGTCAAATATACCTATGTGGCTTCATCGATCATCAAGGAGGTTGCCATGCTGGGGGGAGATGTCAGGAAGTTTGTGCATCCTTGTGTTCTGAATATGATGCATAAAAAACGTGAAGAATATAACCAGAAATAATACTAACAAACCATATTTGTTTATGCCGATAACAATACTCCCGGGGGAAAAATATCTTACCCGCAGGGTACTCGCTATGCAGGAATCGCAGACTATGCGAATCTCTAATCTTGCAGGTAAAATGAAAGCTGAAGGGTTGGATATTGTCAGCCTTTCAGCAGGTGAGCCCGATTTTCCAACTCCAGCTCATGTCAACCAGGCAGGAATCGATGCAATCAATGCCGGATTTACCCGTTACACGGCAAATTCTGGTATTGCTGATCTGAAAAAAGCTATTATTGAAAAGTTCAGGCGCGATAATGGTCTTGAGTTTATTGAAAACCAGATCATCGTCAGTAATGGTGGCAAGCAGACCCTGGCAAACACCTTTTTGGCGCTTTGTCAAGAGGATGATGAGGTGATTGTCCCTGCTCCTTTCTGGGTCAGTTTCCCTGAAATGGTTCGTCTTGCAAGCGCCACTCCAGTCATTGTTCATACTACCCTGGAAAACGAATACAAGATGACACCAGCTCAGCTTGAGGCTGCTATCTCCCCACAAACAAAGGCTCTTGTTTTGAATTCTCCCTCCAATCCAACAGGTGCTGTGTACACTGAAGCTGAGATAAGGGCTCTGATGAAGGTTCTTGAAGGTCGCGAAATTTTTGTCATTTCCGATGAAATGTATGACATGATCGTCTATGGTGATGTTCGTCCCTTTTCTCCGGCAAGGATCCCCGCTATGAAGGAGTGGGTTATTGTCAGCAACGGTGTATCAAAAACATACGCGATGACAGGATGGAGAATTGGTTATCTTGCTGGTCCAAAATGGTTTATAGATGCCTGCGACAAAATACAATCACAGACAACGTCAAATCCAAATGCCATAGCCCAGAAAGCGGCTGTTGCGGCTTTGACAGGAGATCAGGGAGTTGTTGAAGAGCGTCGTGCAGAATTTGAGAGGCGTCGGGATTACATGTACCAGGCTCTTAACAGCATCCCCGGTTTTAAAACCGCTTTGCCCCAGGGTGCGTTCTATATTTTTCCGGATATCAGTGGTGTCCTTGGCCAAACGTTCAATGGTGTTGTGATGAAGGACTCGGCAGATGTTGCCGAATATCTCCTCAAAGTGCATCATGTTGCAACTGTGCCAGGTGATGCCTTTGGAGCTCCGGAAAACCTTCGCCTCTCCTATGCCGCTTCGATAGCTTCATTGGAGGAGGCGGTGAACCGTATCAGGAGAGCGTTCAAATAGGTGGCGCCGATGCTCAAAGTTCGTCGCAGCAGACTCTATACGTTGTGGTTCGGCTGGTATTCCCGCCGGCAGTTCAGCAGGTATTTTAATTCAGTCCGTGTTGTTATGCAATCCGGAGTGCGAGAGATGGATATTCGTACTCCGGTGATTTTTTATGCTAACCATGCCTACTGGTGGGATGGTTTCTGGTCACAACTCTGTACTGAGGAGTTCTTTCGTCAACGACTCCATATCATCATTGAATATCAGCAATTGCGCAAGCACCGATTTTTTACACGAATTGGCGCATTTTCACTTGACCAGTCTCGCCCAAGAAGTTTCCCTGCCACACTCAACTATGCAGCGGAACTGCTCAGCAAGCATAATAAGCGACAGAATGCCCTCTGGATTTTTCCTCAGGGCAAGATGGAGCATGTCGACAAGCGACCACTGGTATTTTATAGAGGAACAGCGTCAATTGTTTCACGTCTGCTTGAAAAAGTTCCATGTGTTTATCTTGTTTCAGTTGTCAGCAGGATTGAATATCTTGAGGACCAGAAACCAGAGCTTTTTTTGTCATTCAAAGAGCCGCATCTTGTTTCCAAAGTGAACTTTCCCGGCGCTGATAATCTCACAGCATATATGCAGGGGATGACCGAGAATCATCTTGATGAGCTTGGAGAAAAGATTCAAAACCGGAATTTGGGCGATGCAAAGACAATTATCAAGGGGCGAGCATCTGTTAACAGAAAAAGTGAGGCCCTCAGGCGTTTTATGCGTATGGGCATGGGGGGGAATATTTTCTGATAAGGTTTTGCTTATGAGTTATGATGAGAACAGATAAAGAGCAGTAAATATACAGAATCAATACCGTCCAATATTTTCATGAGTAATGTTATATGCAGTTGTCTTTTGGGTAATAACGCAAAGGTGAGGTTACGCCTTTCACAGTTGCTGCACAACGAGATGGAATCGATTTATGGGGCATACCCTGAAGGGGTTGTTGAGGATATCTGCGAGGTTGAGTTGCAGGGTTGCCGGCGTGATTTTTTTCTCAATAACACGGGAATTCCTTTCGCTATAGGAATGCAGGTTATTATTGAATCGGATGGTGGCTATGATTTCGGTGTTGTCTATTCCACTGGTCAGATTGCCAGAAAAAAGTTCCAGCTCAAAGGGTTGGAGAAGAATGGTCATGAGTGTACGGCCGTGTTGCGAATTGCTGATGAGAGTGACTGTCAGGCAATTGTTGAGCTGAAACAACGGCAGGTTGATATTCGTAGTGTATGTCAGAACAAGATTAAAAAACATGAACTCGATCTGAAGCTTGTTGATATCGAATTGCGAATGGACCAGCAGAAGCTCTCGGTTTACTATACCTCTTCGCACCGTGTTGATTTCAGGGCGCTGGTTCGTGATCTTGCTGGTGAGTTCAAGGCCAGAATCCAGATGGTACAAATTACAACCCGTGAGGAGGCCAGACGGGCAAACTCCTTTGGCCCGTGCGGTTGCCTTTTGTGTTGTTCAAGCTGGCTGCCAAAAATTCATGCGAACCCCTTTGCTGAAAAATCCCCTTATGCTGAAGTGGCAGGTAATGACAGCCATGCGTTTAACATTACCGGGATATGTAACCGTCCAAAGTGCTGTCTTGGTTATTCAAAACTTGAGAAGGGGTGTCGCAACCACTCTTCAGCTCATCCAGCAATGCCCGTAGTTGGCAGCAGGATATCAACACCGGAGGGCGCTGCCGTGGTTGAAAATATTGATCCTCAGAAAAAACTTGTCTGGCTGCGTTACCAGAAGAACGATCAGACACGGAGGATCCCGCTTGACAAGTTCAATGCCCTCTCTGTCAACAAATAATGCTTTTCATTTATGCATCATTTTAAAAGAACGCTTGTCACTTCAGCCCTTCCTTACGCCAATGGTCCGGTTCATCTGGGTCATCTTGCCGGAGTTTATCTTCCTGCTGATATTTTTGTCCGTTATAAAAGGCTCAAGGGTGAGGATATCATTCATATTGGTGGATCAGACGAACACGGAGTCCCCATTACCATTACCGCTGAAAAGGAGGGGATTTCACCGCAGGATGTTGTTGACCGCTATCACCATAAGAATTGTGATGCCTTCTCGAAATGTGGAATCTCCTTTGATTACTATGGCAGAACAACCTCAGCCATTCATCATGAAACGGCACAGGAGTTCTTTCTTGAGATTGAGGGAAAGGGCATTTTTCAACAAAAAAATGAAAAGCTTTTTTTTGACCGTTACGCAAACCGCTTTCTTTCGGACCGATATGTGACCGGAACCTGTCCAATCTGCAATAATTCTGAGGCAAATGGCGATCAGTGCGAAGAGTGCGGCACCCATTTAAGTCCACTTGAACTGATCAACCCGAAGAGCAAACTCTCGGATGCAACCCCTGAATTGCGTGATACCATGCACTGGTATTTTCCTCTTGGACGCTTTCAGGAGCAACTTGAGGCCTATGTTCATACTCACAAGGAAGACTGGCGCTCAAATGTGGTTAACTATACCAATACCTGGCTTAAACAGGGACTGAATGATCGGGCGATTACCCGTGACCTGTCATGGGGGATAAAGGTGCCTCTTGAGAGCGAAGAGGCTGTTGGAAAGGTGCTCTATGTCTGGTTTGACGCGGTGCTGGGTTATATCTCATTTACCAAAGAGTGGGCGGCACAGCGGGGAGAGAGCGAACTGTGGAAATCATACTGGCAGGATCCGCACTGCCGCCTTGTTCACTTTATTGGCAAGGATAATGTTGTTTTTCATACCCTGATGTTTCCAGCTATCCTCATGGCATGGAACAAAGGTCGTGCCACTGACCTCTACAATCTTGCTGATAATGTTCCGGCATCGGAGTTCATGAATTTTGAGGGGAGGAAGTTCTCAAAATCAAGAAACTATGCGGTCTATCTTGGTGAATTTCTTGAGAAGTTTCCTGCAGACACCCTTCGCTACAGCATTGCGATGAACTATCCTGAAAACAAGGATACCGATTTCAGTTGGCAGGATTTTCAGAATCGTACTAATGGTGAACTGGCCGATACGCTCGGTAATTTTATAAAGCGCTCGGTTGATTTTACCAATTCGAGATTCGGTGGAGTTGTCCCGATTGATTGTCCTCTGGATGTTATGAGCTCTTTTACAGTTATTCTGACTCATGACAATGATGTTGAAATTGACGAGCTTGGCAACAGGGTAAATCTTGTTGATTTGATTGATGAAATCAGAGATGCCTATGACGGCTTCCATTTCCGTGAGGCAGTTTCCAAAACAATGGATATAGCGCGTAAGGCTAACCGGTTTCTTACGCAATACGAACCATGGAAACTCATAAAGACGGATCATGAAGCTGCGGCTCGTGTTATGTCTGTATCACTTAATCTTTGTCATTCTCTTTCAATTCTTTTTTATCCGGTTATCCCTGAAACCTGCAATCGTATACACGCCATGCTTGGTTTTGACGGCACGATCGAAAGCCTTGTAATGCAAGTGGATAACCCAGAGGATTCCCTTTGGGAGCAGGCGAAAAATCCTGGATTGAACATGGGACACAAACTCGCTGGAACTTCTGAAATTCTTTTCACCAAAATTGAGGATACCGATATTGCCCCTGAACTAAAAAAAATAGAGGCCTTGCTGGCCGAAGCAGAAAAAAGGGAAGCTGTCGCTGTGGAGAGTCGCATGGAGTTCAAGCCGGTGATCACTTTTGACGATTTTCTGAAGGTTGACCTGAGGGTGGCACAAGTGATTGCTGCTGAAACGGTCAAGAAAGCAGGAAAATTGCTGAAACTGCAACTGCAGGTTGGTTCTGTCACGAAACAGGTGCTTGCTGGTATTGCGAAGCATTACACCCCTGAAGAGATGGTTGGTAAAAATGTGCTCTTGGTAGCCAATCTTGCCGAGCGGAGCATTCGTGATGAAGTTTCAGAGGGAATGATTCTTGCTGTCGAAGGGATTGACGGCAAGCTTTTTGTCGTAGAGCCCTCAGGAGATGAAATAAACGGTAAACAGATACAATAATTGTTTGGGGATAAGATTTAATTCCTTACATTGTTGCACAAACATCGTGGGGTGGAGCAATTGGTAGCTCGTCGGGCTCATAACCCGAAGGTTGCAGGTTCAAGTCCTGTCCCCACCACCAGTAAAAGCCGCCTAGGAAAAGGGTGGCTTTTTTGTTTATACTTCATCAGTATGAGAATGAAAAAGCCTGTTTGGATACTTGCTGCAACAGTTCTGGTGGCGCTGATTATTCCTGTGATGTCCAGGGCTTATGCAGAAGAGCTGCTCTGCGGTATCGATCGGCTTGATGCCTCAGAATGTCGTGAACTCTCAGGTTTGAGAGTTGCTCTTATTTCAAACGCAAGGAGTCTCAGCAAAACAGGGGAGTCAAGCTATGCGCTTCTGCTCCGACATGGTGTCAAGTTGAAGTATCTCATGGCTCCTGAGCATGGTTTTCTTGCTGACATCGAAGCTGGCCAAAAAGTTGGTCGCGCAGTAATTGCCGATACCATACCGGTCTTTTCACTTTATGGCGCATCAAAAAAACCAGATATTCAGCAATTACGGGAGATTGATCTGCTTCTCTTTGACCTTCAGGATATTGGAACCCGTTGCTATACCTACATTTCAACGATGAAGTATGCTATGGAAGCTTGTGAGCAGGCGGGCATAGCCTTTATGGTGCTTGATCGTCCCAATCCGGTTGTACCACTTGCTCAAAGCGGTTTCATGGTGACATCAGGATATGAGTCCTTTGTTGGAGCAGTCAACATTCCTTTTCTTCATGCGATGACGGTCGGGGAGATTGCGATGCTTTTGCGGAAACAGTACTATAAACGGCTTGACCTCCGGGTGATACCGATGAAGGGATATCAACGGACCAAATTTGGCGATGAACAGCAAGGGTTTACGTTCAGGAGTCCTTCGCCGAACATCCGCAATGTTGAGACTGCAATTGTTTATCCGGCAACGGTTCTGCTTGAGGCAACTGCCTTGAGTGAAGGACGGGGAACAGATTCTCCATTTATGCAGTTTGGCGCTCCATTTATCAACAGTGAGGCTCTTCTTGCTGCTGTCAGGAAATACAAGCTTCCAGGCATTACGTTTGAGCCAGCGCTGTTTACGCCCCGTTCAAGCAAGTTCAGCGAGGAGATCTGCCATGGCATCAAACTTGTCTTGACCGACAGGAGAGCATTCATGCCATTCAGAACGGCAACAGTTTTACTTCTTGAGCTTCAGCGTTTGTATTCTTTCAATATCAGACTGGACAAGAACGGAAGATTATTTGACCAACTCGCGGGCACGCCTCTCTTGCGGAAGATGATAATAAACCAGCGACCAGTCGAAGATATTATGGAGGAGAGCCTCAAGCAGAGAGAAGCGTTCAGCCGATTGATTCCCGCAAACCATTTTCTTTACAACTGACCAATTTTCTTTACGCCTTTTTTGGACGCCCCCTTTTTTTTGAACCACCCTCTTTTTCATCCAATTGGTCAGGAAGGACGGGTTCATCATTTATTTCATCAGGTTCCTCAAGATGTTCCTCAAGATGTTCATCGTGAAGATCCTGCTCAACAATAAGGTCAATTTCATCGCCAAGAAGTTCGTCGATACTTTCATCAACAGGGGAAGGCGATTTCCCCCGATTATTTCGTTTGGTTTTCATTGCTGGCTCAATAAGTGTCATCACCTCATTGATAGAAGAAAAAATGTAAAGCTGTTTGTCCAGATTGGTCAGTTTCAGCAGATCCTTTATCTGCTTACAGAGTGATACAAAAATGGCAAGGCCGCTAGATTGATTCGCAAGCTGATGGGCAAGAAGCATTGAGCTGATGCCTGATGAGTCTATAGCCTTCACTTGGGAAAAATCAATGATCAGGTTTTTGGTGCTCTCCTTGTTGACCATCACATCAATCGAACTTCGGAACGAATCGCGGTGGCGAAAATCAAACACCTCTTCCTCAATCTTCAGAACGGTTAATTCTTTACGTGTTGATACTGAGTTTTTCATGGCAAAATCTAACAATGAGTCATATAAATCATTATTTATAAATCATATAGCAAATTATTCCACGCGATGGATTATCAGGTTTGTTGATAAAGAAACATAACGAACCCCAACACATAAAACATTATTGATAAGTAAGGTAAAAAAAAGCTTATGGTAAATTATTTTTTTGGAACAGATGTGCTCACCCCCCCCCCTTATTATGGCTCCAGTATAATAAAACAGAGGCCGGGAATTTGTTCAATTATCAGCTTTTTTTCGAAAACAGGTCGTTTTTGATCAATGTATCAACGGATTTTGTGATCTCAGGCGCAAGTCCATAAGGATTCATGTTGCTGATAACCATCGCAAGTGTAAAGATTTTTCCTTCGAGAGGGAGAAATTTGTTCACAACAACCACTCTCTCATCTCTCAGGCGACACTCCCCACCAAGGAAGTTCCCTTTTTCATAACGCAGCGTGTAACCAAGCTCTTTTATCGTCGTCTCAAGCAGAGAGAGTTGATCCGATTTTTTCATATACCATCCCCTCATTGGTTATGCTGGAGCTTATCCCCTCATCCTCGGATCCAGTGCGTCACGCACCCCGTCACCAATAAGGTTGAAGCATACGACGGTTGACAGAATGGCAATACCAGGGAAGGTTGAGATCCACCAATAGTTTAAAAGGCTGTCGCGTCCTTCGTTAATAATATTGCCCCAGCTTGGTGCAGGGGGCTGAACGCCAAGTCCGAGAAATGAGAGCCCGGCCTCTGTGAGGATAATACTGCCAATTCTCAGTGTCGCGGCTATTATAACCGGAGTCATTGTATTGGGAGCAAGGTGACGGAAAATGATTCTCATATTTGACAGACCGAGGGACTTTGCAGCAAGAATGAACTCCTGCTCTTTGAGCGACAGCACCTGGCTTCTTACTATTCGCGCTACCCCCATCCATCCGGTAAAAGAGAGGGTGATAACAATGAGAAAGATGGAGTTGCCGAAGGTGGCGATAATGATAAGGATAAGAAAGAGTGCCGGGAAGGCGATGAGCACATCCACAACTCGCATCATGATGGCATCAATCCAGCCTCCAAAATATCCGGATGTGACTCCGATTATTGTGCCAAGGGAGACCGAAATCAGAACAACCAGAAAGCCTATGGAGAGCGAAATTTTTGACCCGTAAATAACCCGGCTGAAAATATCCCGCCCATACTGGTCTGTTCCTAAAATAAATGTACGAGCCACTGCAAGTTTCCCTTTTCCCGCTTCTGCAAGCTCCTCAACGGGCATGGTTTTGGTTCTCATGCCCTGACGGTAGATAACAGTGTTGCCCTCAATGTGATATTCGTTAACAAACCGGATAGCATTGGGTTCGTTGCGTGTTTTCAGTATCTGGAAATCCCTGATAAGTCTGTTTGCAAGACGAATGGTCGTTCCATCACCCTCCTGCATGGGAATAATCAGCGCTTTGGGTTGTTTCAGTACCAGCGCATTCAGTTGTGAAAGAGGAGGCTGATATGCCGTGACGAGAAAATCCTGCTGATCATAAGGGCTGAATGGCGCGATGAATGGTGCAAGAAATGCTGCGGAGTAAAGAATAAATATGATGACTGAGGCGTACACGGCGACGGAATGTCGCATGAATGCTTTGAGACTTATTGTACGAGGGCCTGCTTCCTGGCGCGTGGAATAACTTCTCTTTTTCAAAGATTTTAGACCAAGTATGGCAAGAGAGACAAGAACCACTACAAGATAGATGGCTCCAATCCAGAATTCAAGGATTTCAGGGGTAAATATATCGCTGAATGCTTTTTGGTCGGAAAAAAAAAGCGCGACCGCAATAAAAATTGAGCGGAAACTGATCAGCACCAGCTCTTTCCTGATAAAGAAAATCAGCAGAAAAGCAAATGCAGAGAGAATAAAAAATAGATCTTTCCCTCTCTTCCTTTGTGTTATCGGTATGGATGGCCGTTCACTGGTGAGCAGGGAAGATGCTCCTCCGGAATCTCTCTCGGTGTTCAAACTCGTATGGCTATCGTTGAATGTTGTCTCGCAGAACGTAAAAAAAGCTGCTTTTCCCGAAAGAAAAACAGCTTTAACAGAGGTTAAAAAGCACTCAGCTTGCTGTAGTGGTGGCCACTTCGACAGTAGCCTCTGCCTCTTTTTTGGAGGCAAGAACGGTAATAACGGGTATGTCGGGATCATCCATAATCTCCAATCCGCTATATGCGTCCATCGGAATCTCCCTGACATGAATAGAATGGCCAATCTCAAGCGCAGAAACATCAACCAAAAGGTGATCAGGCATATTTTCAGGCTTGCCCTTTATCGTGAGTGCGTGAAGAATAATCAGCAGTTTGCCACCTTTTTCAACTCCCGCACTGTCGCCAGTAACAGAGACAGGTACCTCAAGTTCAATCACCTCTTCAGCCGAGAAGAGCTGAAAATCGGTATGAATAATCCTGTCAGTTACAGGGTGAAACTGAACCTCCTTGATAAAGGAGCGTTTGATTTTACCATCCGGAAACTGGAGATCAATAATATGCGACTCAGCCGAATGTACCAGTTTTTTCAATGCAAGCTCATTGACACTGATCGACACAGTCTCTTCGCCTTTATGATAGACAACAGCGGGCACAACCCCATCCTTGCGAATTTTTGCCGCTTCACCTTTTTTTATAACACGAGGCTCTACCCCCAATACAATAGTTTCCATGCTCTTCCTTTATCTCTTTTTCGCTTTTGTTTAGCGGATGTTTGTGAGTTTTTCTGAAATATTTTTGCTGTCAAACAGGCAACTGACAGAGTCATCTTCATAGATACGTTTTATCGCTTCACCGAAGAGGTGGCTGACGGTTATGGTTTCAATTTTTGATGAAAAGGCGTGGTTGGTTATAACCGAATCGGTCACGATGACCTTTTCAAGTATTGAAGCATTTATTCTTTCAATAGCAGGCCCTGACAGGATTGGGTGGGTAGCTGCTGCGTAAATCTTGAGCCCTCCCGCTTCACGAATAGCCTTGGCGGCATTGACAATGGTGCCAGCAGTATCAATCATGTCATCAACGAGCAAGACATTTTTGCCTTTCACATCACCAATAATATTCATCACTTCGGCAACATTGGCGGCTGGACGACGTTTATCAACGATGACAAGATCTGTTCCGAGCTCTTCAGCAAATTTTCTGGCAAGTTTGACACCCCCGACATCGGGAGAGGCAACAACCAGATTATCGCGAAAATCTCTTTGACGAATATCATTGATTAAGACTACACTGGAGTAGAGGTGATCAAATGGAATATCGAAAAATCCCTGAATCTGCGGTGCATGCAAATCCATGGTCAGAATGCGGTTAGCCCCAGCTTTGGTGAGCAGGTTAGCCACCAGCTTTGCTGTAATGGCAACGCGGGGACGGTCTTTACGGTCTTGTCGCGCGTAACCGTAATAGGGTATAACAGCCGTGATTCTTGCTGATGATGATCTTCTTGCCGCATCAATCATGATCAGCATTTCCATCAGGTTATCACCTGGAGGGTTCGTTGACTGAACGATAAAAAGATCAGAGCCGCGGATTGATTCAAAAAAATTGACCGAAATTTCCCCATCAGAAAAGTTTTCGATTTTTGCATTTCCAAGGGAAATACCGAGGTATTGAGCAATGTTTTCAGCCAGAGCAGGATTACTGCGCCCTGCGAAAATTTTAATGGGTTTTGCCTTTGTGTCCTGCATTTTCTAATGAAAGGGATTATATTGGCCTACAGTTCAACTTCAATGACTGGTTCTGACCGCTTTTCGACAGCAGTCATTACAGCCATACGGAGCCAAATATAATGAATAAAGGGTGAAAAGTTAATATATTTTTTCCTCTTTCTAACGGGGGGGGTATTTGCCTGTATAACTATGACTATTCTGGAGATCTGCGACTACCTTGGCAATTTTTTTGATGCATTGGAGCTGACAGGAGGGGGAGCGTGTGAGATTGTTGCACCAGCCAGGATCGAAACTGCCCGGAGTGGAGAGGTAACTTTTGTTGCCAATGATAAATATGTAAAGTTCCTTGCCTCTACAGAGGCTTCGCTTGTTATTGTTCATCATTCGGTTAATGTGGATGAGTTTATTCACAAAATCTTTTTCATCAAGGTCAATGATCCCTATTCTGCATTTGTTTTTTTGCTCCAAAAATTTGCCATGCCCCGCACCATAGCAGCAAAAGGTGTTGCGTCAACTGCGTCAATCGGCGATGGTGTTTCTATTGGTGAAGGTGTTTCTATTGGAGAGTATGCTGTTGTTGGTAATCAATGTTCGATCGGGAACAACTGCGTGATTGGCGCTCATACGGTTCTGATGCACAATGTTGTTCTTGGTGATGACACATCGCTCTTTCCTTCCGTTACCTGCTATGACGGTACCATTATAGGGAAAAGGGTGGTTATTCATTCCGGCAGTGTTATTGGAGCAGATGGTTTCGGGTTCGCTCCACAGAAAAATGGCTCTTACGTTAAAATTCCCCAGATGGGCATTGTAGAGATCGGCGATGATGTAGAGATCGGTGCAAATTCCACAATTGATCGCGCAACCATGGGGAGCACAATTATCGGTACTGGTGTGAAAATTGATAATCTGGTACAGATTGCCCATAACTGCCGTATTGGTGATCATACGGTTATTGCATCCCAGGCTGGTATTTCCGGAAGTGTTACCATTGGTCGTCACTGTGTGATTGCTGGACAGGCTGGACTTGCCGGTCATCTGGAGCTTGCTGACAGAATCCAGGTTGCTGCCCAGGCGGGGGTGTCGAAATCTTTTCTGCACCCTGGCACAGCTCTTCGCGGTTATCCCGCTCAGCCCATGCGCGATCAGTTGAAGCATGAAGCGATGTTGCGCAGCCTTGGAACCATGAAGGAAAAACTTGACCGTCTCGAATCGGAGCTGAAAGCAATAAAGGGGGAGTAAACGTCCGGAACAATTGAGGTCAGCGTCAATTGTTCCGGACGTGGCAGGCTTTAAGAAAGAGTTCTCGGCACCTGTGATGAATGGTGATGGAGAATGGGTCTGTCAAGGGAGATGTCGATCACAAACGTGAATCGGGAAGGGAAAGAGAGCAATACCTGATCGACCTCAAATTCAAAGGAGCAGATACCACTCAGCGTATGCAGTGCATCGTTTTGCGACTGTTTCCTGAGTGCCTTGTTGTGCAGACGCACTCCGAGCCCGTCCCGTGTCGCCAGTTGCCCAAAATAATCCTTGATGCCTGCAGGTGATGTTACCGTGTGGGGCGAAAAAGTCGGAATAAGGACGGCAGATTCATGATACAGAGCAGCAATATCATCAGCATTCCCACTACAAATTCTTGTAACCCATTGAAAAAGAACCTCTTCAGGAGTCTTATAATATGTCATAATATTCTCAATTTTTGTTCCTGTTACTATACCTTTCTGACAGATAAGCAGTTCGGCAGAAAAGTAACCAATTTTTGAATTTTTTTTCCGACACTGTTTTTTATCTTCATTTTGGTCGCAACGCCTCCACCGGGTTGAGATTTGCAGCTTTCCATGCTGGAAAAAGTCCAAAAGCCATTCCGATTGCCGAACAGACAACCATCGAAACCGTAATCCATAACCAGGGAAAGATCAATGGGAGATTGAATTGCAGCGCTACAACATTGCCGATTGCGGTACCTGCAATAGTGCCGATTACTCCGCCAACGAGAGAAAGAAAGAGTGCTTCAAGAAGAAACTGGCGAAGAATGGTTTTTTTTGGTGCGCCAACTGATTTTCTGATACCAATTTCTCTGGTTCTCTCTGTAACGCTGACAAGCATGATATTCATAATGCCCACTCCGGCGGTTAGTAGCGCCATAAAACTGATGATAAATGCCCCGGTGCCAATTGCGAGCTGTATCTCCCTGAAAGAGTCGATCAGGGACTCATTGGTTCTGATCTCAAAATCGTTGATATCTTTGACTGTCAGCCCTCTCGCTAACCTCATTGCTCCGATTGCGTGTTCCATGGTCAGAGGATAGTCTTTACGGGAGAGAGCCTCAACAGTGATAGCAAGACTGCTCTTTTCGTTGATATGATCAAGGTAACGGGTAATCGGAATGAGGACAAAATTATCCTGACTCTGACCGAAAGCGGACCCTTTCTTATTGAAAACACCGGCAACAGTGTACACCTCGCTATTAATTTTCATAGATTTGTTACAGGGGTTTTCGCCCGAAGGAAAGAGTGTTGATGCCACTTCGCTTCCAAGAACAACCGCATTTCTGGCATATCGTATATCACTTTCTGCAAGATTTCTTCCAAAAAGAACGGTATAGCCACTGGAAGCGGAAAATTTTTCATCTCCTCCTGTGATGGTGACATCAGGATTGGTCTTCTGGTTGGCATATTTTGCCTGGTTGGCCATGCTCGATATCATGAACCCGATATTTCGGCTTTTTGACTCCATGCTTTTTCTGAAAAGGAGCGCCTGCTGGTAGCTGATATCTTTGCGGTTTGCATAAAGATTTTTGCTGTGTCCACTTCCAAACGTTGTGGCTGGATTTTTCTGGATCTGAAAGGTGTTGGCACCAAGGCTTGTCAGACCTGACTCAATGCTTTTATCAATAGCATCAAGGGCGGTCATCACAGCAATAATTGAAAAAACTCCTACAGCCACACCCATGATGGTAAGCAATGAGCGAAGCTTGTTAACGGCAAGAGAGTAGATCGCCTGGGTCACCGTTTCACGCAGCAGCATAAGCACTCCTATTCATAACGCAGAGAATCCGCAGGGTCAAGTTTTGAGGCCGATATTGCAGGCGCAAGTCCGGAGACAACTCCTGTGATGACGGAGACGGCAAGACTTGCAAAAACAAGGTCGAAAGAGAGCTGGATCGGCAGTGCAGGAAAAAACTGTCCAATAGCGAAGGTGATGAAGAGCGTTATACCCAATCCAACAACCCCGCCGATAAGGCATATCATGACCGATTCGATCAAAAACTGCAAGAGAATCGTCCGTTGTCTTGCGCCAAGCGCCTTGCGCAGTCCAATTTCCCGGGTACGCTCTTTAACGCTGACAAAGGTGATGTTCATGATGCCGATGGCGCCAACAAAAAGCGACATTCCAGTAATGAAAATACCTGCGAGCGCTATACCGTTTTTGATGGGATCAAGCTGACTTTTAAAGGCTCTCTGTTCGTTAATTGAAAAGTCCTCCTCCTTTCCGGGAACAATTCTGCGGATTCGCCTCATCAAGCCAAGAAGCTCCTCTTTTGCCTCAATAACACGAGTCTGCTCTTTCATTTTCACCCTGATACTGGTGAACATTTTTTTTCCATACACCCGTTCAAAAGCGCCAAGCGGCACAATAATCTGATTATCGAAACTGAAAAGGCCAAGAAACTTCCCTTGTTTTCTGAATATGCCAATAATTCGAAACTTTCGATTTTTAAGCTGCACAAATTTACCAAGTACCGGTTCGTTTGGAAAGAGACCTGATGCAATATCGTCGCCAACAACGCAGACCATCTCATCGCTTGCGACTTCTCCGGCGGTAAAAAAACGGCCCGAGGAGAGTTCACCTGAGGCAGTCTGAAGGTAGTTATGGTTTGTGCCGAGCGCAAAAACCTGCTCAAGATTACGATCCCGATATTTTGCCGATGCCTGATAGGTGGAGCTTTGAGGGACTGCTATGGCTAGCTCGGATCGAGGATTTTCAATGATAATCCGATTGATCTGTTCAGCATAAGTCGTCTTGATGTCAGGACGGTTTCGGTAGCGCCACCATTGACCCATGGTGCTCCACGACGATTTTTGAACATAGATAACGTCATATCCCAGCATAGCAAGACTTTTGTCGAATCCCCGATCAATGCCGTTGATCGCCGTACCCATCATGGTAATGGCAACAATGCCGATGATAACCCCAAGCGCGGTCAGAAACGACCGTATTTTGTTCGCCCTGATCTGAAAGAGCGCCATTTTCAGGCTCTCTCCGGTTTCATAGCGAAACTGTCGGCTGGTCAGTTTCATTGCCTGGTATCGCTTTCGATTATTCCATCACGAAGCCGGATGATACGGCGTGTATAATGGGCAATGTCCTCTTCATGAGTGATAAGGATGATGGTGTTCCCTGCCTCAGAAAGCGTTCCAAAGATATTCATGATATCGTGGCTGGTTGTTGTATCAAGATTGCCTGTGGGTTCATCAGCAAGTATGATGGAGGGCTTGTTGATGAGCGCTCTTGCTATGGCCACCCGCTGAATTTGACCACCCGAGAGTTCCGCAGGCCTATGCTTGATTCGGTCACCAAGTCCCACGTTGATCAAAGCTTCTGATGCACGCTCTTCACGCTCTTCAGGCGTAACTCCGGCATAGATCAGCGGCAATTCAACATTGCGGAGGCAGTTGAGGCGGGGGAGAAGATTAAAGGTCTGGAACACAAACCCTATCTCTTTGTTGCGGATGCGTGCCAACTCATCGTCATCCATTTTCGCAACATTCTGCCCATTAAGTTCATATATACCAGAGGTTGGCGTATCTAGACAGCCAAGAATGTTCATAAGCGTTGACTTTCCACTGCCTGAGGGACCCATAATGGCAGTATAGTCGTTCTTTCTGAAATCAAGGTTGATTGAGTCAAGTGCCCTGACTGTCTGATCGCCCATTTCATAGAACTTGCTGAGCGACTGCATGGTGATGATTGATGGTGTCTGCATCACAGGGCTATCGTTTCTGTTGTTTGACCAGGCAGCCATCTTTGAGTTGACTGGTAATGGCGGTGTAACT
Organism: uncultured Chlorobiaceae bacterium; assembly: GCA_903866255.1. GTDB lineage: Bacteria > Bacteroidota > Chlorobiia > Chlorobiales > Chlorobiaceae > Chlorobium. The sequence goes on from CAIPMW010000029.1 coordinate 81,579, forward strand.
TCCGGAAACAATCTCCTCTCCTTTTTTAATTCCTGAGGTGACGATAATATGGGTATTGTCGGTCGTACCTGTTGTCACCGGTCGGAACGATGCTCTTCCTGATGTAATGATAAACACTCCCTGCCGGCTGTCAGTAGTTTTGTGTTTTGAAGCGATAGTTACTCCGTTCGATTCACCCTTTTCCGGTATGGCTCCACCCCGTACTGTCACACTTTGAATTGGAACCACAAGGGCACCCGGTACCCGTACAGACTCAATATCCACCGTAGCGCTCATTCCTGGTTTAAGCAGACGATCGTGGTTGAGTATACGTATTTTAACAGAAAAATTGGTAACCTCCTCCTGACTGCCAGCAGCCTTTACAATGGCTGAATTTGAAATTTCATGTACTATCCCCCTGAAGATCCTCTCTCCATAAGCATCCGCAGTAATTGCAACGGGATTGCCGACTTTGACATTTACAATGTCGTTTTCATTCACCTCTACTTCAACCCTCATACTGTCAAGGTTTGCCAGCCGGAGCACTTCAGTGCCAGGAAACTGGCCAGTGCCGACAACACGCTCGCCCGGTTTGCTGTTCAGGGCAATGATGGAGCCGCTTATCGGCGCACGCACCACCGTTTTTTTCATCCGGTCCTGATTCTGGACAAGCAGGCTTTTGTTCTGTTCAATACCATGAAGCGAGGCTTGAAATGCTGCTCGTGTTGCTTCAGCATTGGTTTTTGAGAGGATATAATCAGATTCAGAGATGAGCTTTTCCTTGTACAGTAAAGCCGCCTTGCGAAAATCATCCTCAGCTTTCAGTTTTTTCGACGCAGTTTCAAGACTTTGTGATTTGGCGGCATTAAGCTGGGCCAGGCTCTGTTCCACCTGGTTAATATAGAGGTCAGGCTGAATTTTAAATAATAGATCTCCTTTCTGGACGTTTTGGCCATCCTTGACCGGGAGTTCGATAATTTCACCCGATACATCAGGCGACATGGCCACCACAAGTTCCGGCTCAATTTTACCCGTAGCGGTAATAACATGCACAACCTCTTTGACCAGTACCTTTTCAGTGGTGACCTCTACAGGTTTTTCCCGAACTTTGAGCCATGTTATCAACGATCCACCGGTAAGCAGGAGCACAGCAAGGGTGAACAGGAGGGATGTTCGTTTCAGCGAGAATTTTTGTCTGCTCATCGGATGATAAACCGGATTCAGGTTACTGTGGTTGGGTTACGTTTCCCGTTGTGAAATCAAGAATATTTTTTTGCAACGCGAGATTATAAGTGGCTTGTGAGAGGTTTGATCGGGCATTGAACAATGTTGCCCTTGCAGCGCTCAGCTCAACAAAGCTTGCCGCTCCAAGCTCATATTTTCTTTTGACCGCATGAAAGGCAGAGCGAGCTGCTGTATAGCCTGCTTGAGCTGTCTCAATTTGAGTATATGCCGATGCATAATCGCCTGCGGCCTGATAAAGATCAATGACAATACTTTTTTTCAGATCCTCATAATCAAGCAACTGGTTCAAATGGTTGATTTTAGCCGACTCTACGGCGTAGCGGGTCTGAAAGCCGTCAAAGATCGCCCAAGTGAGGTTCAGCCTTGCCGAATACCCGACAGTTTTTCCAACTTGTTCTGAAAGAGGAGGATATGGGTATTCATGATTCAGATACTCCACTCCTTGTGACCTGATATTCAATGCTAGGTCAACGCTTGGATACCATGATGCGCGTGATGCCTTGAGCTGCCATTGTGCAGCTTTGTTTTCCATTGCCTTGCTTTTCAGGTCTTCTCGTTGATCAAGGGCTCGAGTAACCAGCTCCTCTTTGTCAAACTTCATAGCGGGAGGCGACGTTAATGCCAGAGAGTCTGCCTCAAGGCTGATTTTTGTCCGGGGCTCAATTCGCAGTCGGCGCACCAGCTCCAACTGCGTTCGCTCCATACGGGTTTCAGCTTTCATGACCGAGAGGCGACTTTGTTCTACTTCTGCCTGTTGCTGGTAAAGATCGGTTATTGATTTCAGTCCAACCTGAAACTGCCGGTCAGCAAGTTTCAGTTGATCCTCCACCGACAACAGGTTTTCACGCGAGATTTTCAGGAGTTCACGGTCCAGAAGCGCCTGATACCAGGTTTGTGTAATATCGTAGATAACACTCTCCAGCGCACGAGAAAGGGTGTATTCCGCAGCACGCTCCCTGTTGAGGGCTGATTGAAGGGATGCGTAGTCCCTGAAGCCATTAAAGAGATTGAGGGTGGTTGTAACGGTCAGATCTAACGATTGTGAGGTTGTTTTATTGATCGTTACCGGATTAGAGAGCGGACTGTACGAACGGCTGAGTGTATAAGGAGTATAGCCTGCAGTGGTGGACAATCGGGGCAGAAAGCTGCCATAACTTTTCATAACTTCAGCGCCCTGGAGCTTCAGGTTGTTTTCACCCTTTTTTGCCGATGTTGCGTCGCCGAGCGCAATCTTGATGCACGTGACAAGAGAGAGTCTCAGCTCTGCCACTTCAGCGCCAGCACTATTGGGGGGATTTGCGATAAAAAACGCAGTAATAAGAGAAAAAAGTAGAATTTTTGGAATCAAAAACCTTGTGTTTACCATGGATAGTCTCTTACGGCCATATTCACGCCTGAAATGTAATTCACTCTTTATAATGTTACTGTTGTTCAAATCGTTTCATCCTTTTACCTTATTATTCGAACCGTCTACAGCCTGTCAAGGAGCACATTGATCTCTTCCTGATAGTGCGCAGCATTCTGTGGTTTAAGTTGAATGAGATGCGTGTAAATTTTGATAGCTTTTTTATAGGCGCCCTGGGCTGAAAAAAGGGTTGCAAGAGTTTCCGTTGGCACTGCAATGGCGGTATCATCTGAAAAAGGCTTTTTTTGCTCAACGATTGAGGTTGGATCCGCAGTTTCCGCAGTTTTCATCGGTTCAAAATTCATGAGTGCGGCAGAGAGCTGCTCAAGCTCATCCATGACAGGGTCGAAGAGTACAGCGCCAATACAGGGTTCATCATTGTTTCCTGATACCTGGATACTGGCAAGCTCTCTCCATGCAAGCTGGTTTGCCGGAGCAATGGAGCAACATTTTCGGAGAGAGGCACCAGCAAGAGCGCTACGATTGAGACCCAGAAGCGCCTTTGCATAGAGCAGGTGAAAAAGATATGAGCTTGTAAAGTGGTCTGCATATATCTCAAGTTTCTCAATGCCTGACTGGAACTCTCTTCTGGAAATATCAAGCGAAACTTCTGCAAAAAAAAGATGTGGATTGGTGATCATGGCCGCTTCATTTTCAGCGCCAGTTCCAGCAGACGCTCCACAAGTTCGGGAAAGGAGATGCCAATCGATTCCATAAGCCTTGGATACATGCTGATATCGGTAAAGCCCGGTATGGTATTTACCTCGTTCAGGACAATGGCATCTGTCTGTTCATCAACAAAAAAATCCACTCTCGACATGCCACTGCACCCCAGCGCCCTGTAAGCCTTCAGTGCTGCAGTTCTCACCTTTTCCTGAAGATCAACAGGAATACGGGCAGGAATATAGAACTGCGCGGTGTTGAAAATATATTTGTCCTGATAGTCGTAGAACTCTTTGCCAGGTTTAATTTCTCCACAAAGGGAGGCTATTGGCTGCTCATTGCCGAGCACGGCCACTTCAATCTCCCGTCCCCTGATCGTTTTTTCAATCAGCACCTTCCAGTCAAGGGAGCAGGCGCTCTCAAGCGCAGGCTGAAGCTCTCCCTGATGATGTACTTTTGTAATGCCGATTGATGAGCCAAGACTGGCTGGCTTGACAAAAAACGGGTACTCAACCTGCTGTTCAATCAGCCTATGTATTGCTTCTGGTTCAACGACATAATCAGCGCTGAAAATGGTGACTGATGGCGCAACAGCAATTCCTGCATCAGCAACACAAAGTTTGGTCAATGCCTTGTCCATGGTCAGTGCCGAAGAGAGTACGCCACATCCGGTATAGGGAATTCCGCAGGTATCCAGAAAGCCCTGAATACGTCCATCTTCTCCATAACTCCCATGCAGTGCAAGAAAGGCCAGATCAATCGCGGCTGCCCTGAAGTTCAAATCAAACGGATTTTGTCCAGCTTGTTGAACCATGCTGACAAGGGTTGCCTGTGCCTTTTCGATGGAAGAGTTTCTCAGCAAGGCAGCAAGATCAAGGTTAAGAATATTCTGGGCAACCCCTCCACAAAGCCACGCCCCTTTATGAGTTATGTAAATTGGAAGCACACTGTACAGTTGAGGGTTAATATTGGCTGCAATGGACTGAGCTGAAATGATTGAAATTTCATGTTCAGCGGACCTGCCTCCAAACATGAGGGCAACCGTAAAAGGTGGCATGAGTTCGGTTCCTGATGACAATTGAATTGAATAAAAGTTTTCAGGAAAATAGCCCTCCGGGAGAACATTTCCGTACACTTTTTTTGATGCAAAATCCTTTTCAGCTATCTTGTTTCAAAATTTCAGGAATGAACACTCTTTTTTCCAGAGTCTACTCTCTGGATTCCGGGTTGCATACCGGAGAAGAAAATATGGAGCTTGATCGACGCTTGATGGCCTCGTTTCTTGATGGTCGATTTCAGCAGCGGTTTGGCCACAACAGTTGTCTCTGGAGGTTTTATAGCTGGCGCCCCTATGCCATCACTGTAGGCTATAATCAGGATGTTTCAGCTCTTGACAGCATCAAATGCGCCTCGGCAGGCATTGATATTGTCAGAAGACCCACTGGGGGCAGGGCGGTCTTTCACGCCGAAGAGTTTACCTACAGTTTTTATACCGAATCAGTAGAGCACAATGCGACGCTTTACCGGATGGTGCATGAGGTCATTCAATGTGCACTTGAAGGGCTTGGCATCCATGCCGAGTTTTGTCGTTCTACGCTGGGCAGGCCGCAGGGTGAGGCCTGCTCCGGTTCTGTAAGCTGTTTTACTGCATCGGCAAAATATGAACTTCAGGTAGCAGGACGGAAGCTGGTCGGATCAGCGCAGCGCAGAAGCCGTAATGTTCTGTTGCAACATGGCTCGTTGCCACTTTCATCACGCCACAAGGAGCTTGGCGCCTTTGTTGCACTGCAGGATGGTGAGATTTATAATGATGATACAAGAGAGGAGATGGAGCGAAAAACCACCTCACTCGAAGAGATTCTTGGCTACATGCCAGCATACGAACGACTTGCAGAGCTGATGCAAATCGCAGCCGGGGAGATGCAAGGCGTTGAAACCGTCGTGCTTCATCCCGATGACCTGTCAGAAATTTTTCAGGATAACAACATATTTCAATCAATTAAGCGGTAGAACCATGAACAAAAGTGTTCAGCAGAAAGCAGGCCATGTCACCACAAGAAGATTGCTTGACATGAAACAGAACGGTGAAAAAATATCCATGCTGACCGCTTACGACTATACCATGGCAAGAATTCTCGACCGTGCAGGTGTTGACGTGCTCCTCGTAGGCGACTCCGCCAGCAATGTCTTTGCCGGTCATAGCACAACGTTGCCGATCACGATTGAGGAGATGATCTATCATGCAAAGGCGGTTGTAAAAGGCGTGCATGATGAGAGCGGCCGTGCAATGGTTGTTACCGACATGCCCTTTATGAGCTACCAGCTCTCAGGCGAAGAGGCGTTGCGCAATGCCGGTAAAATCATGAAAGAGCATGAGTGTGATGCCGTCAAGCTGGAGGGTGGCCGGGTTATTGCCGATACGGTCAAGAGAATCACAGATGTTGGTATACCCGTCATGGGCCATCTCGGTCTGATGCCACAGTCCATCTACAAATACGGCAGCTACAGGGTAAGAGCCCAGGAGGAGAAAGAGGCGGAGCAGCTTCTTGAAGATGTCGTTATTCTTGAAAAGGCAGGAGCATTTGCCATTGTGCTCGAAAAAATCCCCTCAGCCCTGGCTGCCGAAGCGACCCGCTCACTCACCATTCCCACCATTGGCATCGGCGCCGGAGTTGAATGCGACGGCCAGGTGCTGGTTATCAACGACATTCTCGGTCTCAACCGCGAGTTTCATCCCCGTTTTGTACGGCGATACACCGACCTGAATACCGTCATTGAGCAGGCCGCCCGGCAGTATGTTGACGATGTTCGGAAGCGCGATTTTCCGTCGGCGGATGAGAGTTACTGAAAAAAGATGACGGGAGAGTGGACTGGAAATCGGTGACGGGCATGGTTATTATCCCTACAACGTTACTTATAAAAAGAATATTTTGTAGTTAACAGTCGCGTTTGCTATTATTACAAGAAAATCTTGTAATAAAGGAGGCTGACTATGCTACCGACTATTAGACATGATGAATACCTTTATCCAGTTCCAAAATTTGATCTTGGCCACAAA
>CAIPMW010000030.1 GCA_903866255.1 uncultured Chlorobiaceae bacterium
AGCTTATACCTGGGAATGCCGAGTTCCTGCTCTTCTTTTTATAATTTCTTCTGCCGAGCTGGAGCTCGGCGTTCCCAGGTGCAGGATCACAACAACTATGTCGTCCCCCGAGGGGCCTGGGGCAAGTTGATGCTACGCCGCAAATTTATCTAACATTTCTCGCTGATAGCGTTGATCCCACAGGATAATATCAGCACCCTTACTTTTCAGGGCATCCAAATACTCTCTCTTTATCTCCTTGTCTTCATTATTTACAATAGCCAAACCTTTTAACTCTTTGCAGGAAACCTTCTCTCTGGTTGGCTTTATATCCTCCCACCCGAAGAGAAAATTCGGAACATTAATTTTATTCAGAGAATTAAAAGATTTAATGACAATCTCTTTTTGCTTTCCCGCAATTTGAAAGTCAAAGGTAAATTCAATACCTGTAGAGCCTTTCGCAATAAACTGTGGAGTGCAAATAATGCCTTGTTCATCGAGATAGGCTTTGACATCTTCCTTGAAAAGAGAAGAGACGGTATGTTTTGCCATCATTGCCATGTCCGAAATTTCTGAAATTGCACAAATCAGGTTATGCTTCTTTTGATTGAAATCCTTTTCTGTTCCAATAACCTGAAGTTCATTATCAAGCAATGCTATTCCATAATTCAGTAAAACCATGTCGAGCCACTCCTTGCGTTTCGAAGAACGCAATAGAGGCGCTCCTGCAAGTTCTAAATTAGCTAATGTTACGCCATCATCAGACAAGATGAGCCTGCCATTTTCAAGCTTGGCATAGATCTCAATAGTATCATTAAACAAGCCTGAATACGGGGTGCTTATAGCACTCCATCCTGTATTTTCATCTTTGGTTACAATGGTTTTTTCGTGAAGCCAGTTGTAATATTCTTTGATACTATTCTCTATCCAGCTCATAGCAGTAATGGATTTATGGTAATGACCGTCTCCAGATTGATTGTCTTTGCAAACACTCTAACGATATCTGCCAAGGTGTTGTTCAACTGGGCACCTCTGTTCAACTCTTTAATTTGAAAATCATCATCGGTCAAAGGGATTGCCCAGGCAAGAGATTTATACCCCTGTACATGGTAATGAATGTGGTGTTCCTTATCTGAAAAAGATTTTCCAACGTAGGGATGAAATTTTTCGGGAACAAATTCTGAAATCCCCTCAGGGTTTTGATGCCCGCTATTGTAATCGACACGCAGCAAGCCTGTTTTAGTATCGTTTTCCTGATGGTGAAAACTGACACGAATACTTTTTTTCTGGCTCTGTTTTATTTCCCATAAAAAAGTAAACTCATCATCTTTTGCTGAAATAATCTCGAAACGTTGGTTAAACGGAAACTGCTGGTCAATCGTCAAACTCTCCAGCAAACCTTCAGGCCCAATAATTTTCTTGGGCAATTTCAAGAGGTATTCAGCTTGTTCGTTCGATATCTTCATATCTGATAACTTAATTTATCACCGTCACTTCTCCGCTCATCAGCTTTGGAAGAAGGGTGTCACGGAGTTTTTCAAGTGTACGAAGTTGTAAATGGTTCACGTCTTTCTTTTTCCACCATGACTTCACAAGTTCTGAAAATTCAACAACCTTTTCTTTGGGAGGTAATTTGAACTTGGGCCTTTGCAAGCCGTCTATTGCAAGCATGTTCACAGTTGAGCCATTTGTGGCAGAGATAATTTGCTCTCTAACAGAAGGTGTCAGAAGGAGGTAATACAGGTACTCTGTAGTGAGATAGCTTTTTTCTTTTAAAATAACCCTGTAAATATGTTGGCTAAACAATCCCTTTTCTCCATAAAAAGACGGAACAATTGCTGGGCATCCGATTAATTTAAATTCATGTCCTTGCTCAGTGTTTGCAACGATAATCTCTCCATTTCTGACAAGATGACGTTCTTTGAATGTGTCCCTGTAATACTTAATGCCGACTTCTTTATACCCACCACCTTCATAGATCGAATTCAAATTGTGCATTGGTATGCCAAAACCTGAATCGGATAAGCCACTGCCTTTATAGCTAAGCCCTCTCATGACTTCACTATGGCAATCAAGTGTTGTATCTATCCAGCCCTCATGCGCCTCTTCAATAAACCAATGGCGAAAGAGGGTTTCGGCCATGGATTCAAGGGTTTTGTTCTGGCGATGCAGCAGATCGATTTTGTCGTCGAGACTGCTGAGAACGGCGGCAATAGCTTTTTGTTCTGGAAGAGGAGGAAGTGTAACATCTATCTTTTTTACCTTTTCACGACTAAGTTCGATTTGACCCGTTGAGCCTTCAGCGTAGCCTTCAATTTCAGTTTCTCTTTTTCTTAGGTTATAATAAACAAATAGAGGATGTGCTATGTTCCGATTTAATCTCAAAATAGAAATGTGGCTATCTGCAAAAACTTTTCCTGTTTGTCTAAATATTGCAACACGGCCAGCGGTTCCAACACCAGTTGAATTAATTAGAATGTCATCATTATGAACATTTTTTTCATTCGCGTGTTTTTTCTCTTTGTCCTGATATTTAATAAGGTCTAAAGAAATAGCCCCCCCCCTTATACACTTTTGATTTATTACAGGGATACCGTTATTCTCAACATATTTTGGCGAAATACCTCTGCTTACATATTCTGCAATATCGCCTAATTTGTAGTCACACCATTCACTCATCGCTCCCCCCTAATTCCGAAATTATTCACCAAGGGTATTTGGGCAACAGCCTGTTGCCCAAATAGAGAGTTTTCAAATTGGGCAGCAGCTTGCTGCCTAATTGGGGGTTTATCCAATTGCGAAACAGCTTGTTGCGCAATTGCTGACCGGCCTGATTGTGCAGCAGCTTGCTGCACAATTGCATTCGTCCCGGTCAAGAACCGATGCCACTGGCGCATCAGCTCCAGCTTTCTGCGGAAAAACCATTTCATACCTTCACCCTCGCCAGATTCTTCGCAATTGCCTTGTTCAGCTCAGCCTCTTCCACCAACTGCAATTCAAACTCAGCCTTCAGTGCCGCAAAGCGTTCAGCAAAATCAAAGTCATCTTCTTCTTCAGCGAGGCCAACGTAGCGCCCGGGTGTAAGCACATAATCGAGCTCCTGCACTCGTTCCAACGGCACGGAGGCACAAAAGCCTTTGTTATCCTCATACTCACCCTCTCCGGTTCGCCAGTCGTGATAGGTTTCGGCAATGAGATCAATGTCGTCACCCGAAAGTTCACGGGTACGGCGGTTGATGAGGTGACCCAGATTACGGGCATCAATAAAGAGAATTTCATTCTTGCGCGGGTGGCCGTTGTTCCGTGCCCGGTTCAGAAACCAGAGAGCAGCAGGAATCTGGGTGTTCAGAAAAAGCTTGGCGGGCAGGTTGACAACGCAGTCAATCAGGTTGCCATCAGCAATCATGGATTTTCGGATATCGCCCTCGCCGCTGCTTTTGCTGGTAAGAGCACCTTTGGCAAGCACGACACCGGCAATGCCGTTCGGGGCAAGATGAAAGATGAAGTGCTGTAACCATGCAAAGTTGGCATTGCCTGCGGGCGGAATGCCGTATTTCCAGCGGCCATCACCACGCAGTTGTTCTCCGCTCCAGTCGCTGTCGTTGAAGGGCGGATTGGCTATAACGTAATCAGCTTTGAGGTCTTTATGGGCATCGTTGAGAAAGGAGCCTTCGTTGTTCCATTTCACCTGTGAGCTGTCGATACCGCGAATAGCAAGGTTGATCTTTGCCAGCCGCCAGGTGGTCTGGTTGCTCTCCTGACCGTAAATTGAGATATCCTTCACTCGGCCCTGATGCTCGGTAATAAATCGTTCTGACTGCACAAACATACCGCCAGAACCACAGCAGGGATCCAAAACCCTGCCTTTGTAGGGTTCAAGCATGGAGACAAGCAGTTCAACAATGCTGCGCGGGGTGTAGAACTGTCCGCCCTGCTTGCCTTCGGCGAGAGCGAATTCTCCGAGAAAGTATTCAAAAACGTGACCAAGCACATCGCGGCTCCGTGATTTGGCATCACCGAGGGCGATATTGCTCATGAGGTCAATCAAACCGCCAAGGCTTGCGGGATCGAGGTTCTGGCGTGCATAGACCTTGGGCAAAACACCCTTGAGCATGGGATTTTCCTTTTCAATAATATCCATCGCCTCATCAACAAGGATACCAATATCCGACTGGCGGGCACTTGTCAGCAAAAATGACCAGCGAGCTTGCTGGGGTACAAAGAAGATATTTTCTCCTTTGTACTCATCCTTGTCTTCCGGGTCGGCTCCGGCATATTCACCTTCGCCTGCCTGAAGTTTGGTGTACATCTCCTCAAAAGAGTCAGAGATGTATTTGAGAAACATCAGGCCGAGCACGACATGCTTGTATTCAGCAGCGTCAATGTTTTTGCGCAGCTTGTCGGCGGCTTTCCAGAGCTGTTTTTCTATGGGCTCTTCTTTGATCTCTTTTACTGACCTGTTTTTTGCCATAGGGAGAAATAATTCCTTTTCTGATCGATGGTTCGTTAGTCAAGAGGAGTGTGATTCCCGTCGTTTTAAATCAAGGCAAGTTTCGGCTGATGCTGCAAATACCCGGCCATGGAGCTGCATCAGAGTGGTTTGTCAACAGGCAGCATCCCCTCGAGCAGTGTTTCAGGGGGAATATCCTGCTGGTGAGGCCAGGTGACCGAACCATTTTTGATGCCTGCCTGATTGAAATAGTTGATGTCACGCAGTTCTCTGAAGACCCCGAAATCAAGATAGGGCTTGACATTAAAGATCCCTTTTCTGCCAGCCACGGTTTCTACGTAGATTTTATAGTCGGGCAGTGGCTTTACTTTTTTTATATCCCAGTACATAGCATTGTTTTATTAGTCAATTTTTCGATTGCGCCCCCCTTAAACTACCGAAAATTCATCATAAAGAAAAAAGAGTGCCCGGAGTAATTTTAGCCCGCAGCGGCTTCGTCCCATTATTCGGGAATTTTTGAGCGGCTTATTCAATATTGATAAAAGCAATTTTTTCAGAGTGAAAACAAAGGTTTGTTACATTGGGGGAGAAGCAATTTTCGGGATGCCATTAATCGATATCTGCCTGACCATGCGAAAAGTTTTTTCAGTTCCGCTCCTGATCGCTCTTTTTTTTCTGTTTCAGGCGGTAGCACTCCCTGCTGAAAAAAAGAAAATTATTCTGCAGCACGCTGATACCATTGAAGGCGGTGAGGCTGCAAGCGGAAGTTTCAGAGCTGTTACTGGTCATGTGGTTTTTTTGCATGACACCATGACACTGAAGTGCGACAGAGCTACTGATTACGGGCAGGAGAACAAGATCGTGTTGAAAGGCAATGTTTATTTTACCGATAATTCGGTTGAAATTTATGGTGACAATGGGGTTTACTCTCCTGACAAGGGAATTGGAGAGTTAAGCGGCAATGTCAGGGGCAGGATGCTGGATAACTCGCTTTCCGGTAAAGCACGGAGAGCAACGGTCAACAGGGTTACCAATCAAATTATGCTCTACGATGATGTGCTTGTCTGGCATGAGCGTCAGCAGATCAGTGGCGACACGATTCTCCTCCATCTCAAGGAGGTTGCTCGAAGCCCGAAGCGCAAAAGTGTTGATGAGGTTGAGGTGAAGGGGAAGGCCTTTTTTGCCGCACAGGACACGCTTTTTGTTTTGCCTGTAGTTTACGACCAGTTCAGCGGAAAAAGTATGCTCATTCGACTGAACGACAGGTCGAAAATAACCGGCATAACACTTACCAGCCAGGCAGAAAGTCTCTATCACCTCTATGATGAAAAACGAAAACCATCGGGTATCAACTATTCGAGCGGTGACATGATCCGGATGTTTTTCAAGGATGGTGCTCTTGGTCGGGTAACGGTCGTGGGTGGTGTTGAGGGAAAACAGTACCCGGAAAGTTTCCGGGGAGACAAGGGAATTAATCTGTCAAACTTTTTCTGGAGAGAGAGGGAAAATCCTTTTAAGCAGCAGAAAAGCCTTCCGTGAGACGGGAAGGCTTTTCTGGAAACAGGATCATCGATAGTCTATTGCATCAGGTTTTGCGCTGCCTGAGAGGCTTGTTTCAGGAAGCCATCGGGCAGGAACCACCAGCGCAGGCGCCGGAAGCACAGGGGCTTGGAGCTGCCGGGGGTTTGCTGCTGTTGTAGTCTGTTTTATAAAACCCGGATCCCTTCAGTACAAATCCTCCCTCGGCTGTTATGACCCGTTCAAAGCTCTCTTTTTCACATTTCGGGCAGACTGTAAGAGAACTATCGCTCATTTTCTGTACTATTTCAAGTTCATTCCCGCAACTTTTGCATCGATACTGGTAGGTTGGCATCTCTATGATTCTCCTTGATTAACCGTGTTCAGACTGCTCTTTGACTTCATCAGTCCATTGTTTAAAAAGTCTATAGCCGAATAATGTGGCCATGTTTTTGTATATAAATATATTTCCCAACATATAAAAGTTCAGGCAGTGATCGTTAAAACCCGTGCGGTGATCTTGCGCGAAACCAGGTACCGCGACCAGTCGAAGATTTGCTTACTCTACACTCGTGAATTTGGCAAAATGTCGGTTATCGTCAAGGGAGCTCGCAATCCAAAAAACAGACTATCATCGCTTTTCAGCCCGGGGAATGTTGTCGACATCGTACTCTATAAACGAGATGGCAGAGAGATTCAGCTCGTCAGTGATGGAAACCTTGTTTTAAATCCAATGGTTCCCGCTTCGGATCTGGAGCGATTTGCTATTCTCTACCGAATCATTGACCTGGTAAAGCAGACAACCGATGGAGATGAAAAAAACTTGCCGCTTTTCACGCTGTTGGCAGGAACTCTGGAACAGCTTTACCGTCCCGATACTAATTTTCGGAAGCTTTATGCCTGGTTCCTGTTGCGGTTTGTCTCTGTGCTTGGCTATCAGCCCTCTCTCAAGAGATGTGTTTTCAGTGGGGAGGAGCTTGTTCCCGCAGTCAGCGCAATGAAGCTCAGAGAACTCTATTTTGTGATGAACCCAGGCGGACTCGCACTGCCAGCAGCATCTGGCGCGGGCTTTGGCAGAAAACGGCTTATCACGGTGCCTCTCGCCATGCAGCTTGGAGCCATGGCGGCCACACCAGTTTCGGCGCTTGATTCCATTCATGCTGATGCTGCTGATATTGAGATGCTTTGCGATTTGTTGCAGGAATACTGTGGTGTGCATTTGGGTCATGTCAGGTCACGCAAGAGTATGGTCATTGTCTCACAAATACTGTAAAAACATCGCGGCAGCTCTTTTTTTGGAGTTTTATATCTTCTGGACTATTTATATCTTGACCGGACATTTTATTTGTTTTTATGACCTCTGGTCTTCAATCCTAAACTGCATTTTCCGACATGCCTCAAATCACCAAATCAATTGAACTCTTTGAAAAAGCAAAGAAGTTTATCCCCGGCGGCGTAAATTCTCCGGTGCGAGCATTCAAATCGGTTGGCGGAACTCCAATCTACATGGCGAAGGGGTCGGGGGCATACATGACCGACGTTGACGGTAACACCTACCTTGACTATGTCGGTTCGTGGGGCCCCTTTATTCTTGGCAGCATGCATCCGCGAATCACTGCCGCGCTTGAGTACACGCTGAAAAATATCGGCACCAGTTTTGGTACCCCGATTGAGATGGAGATCGAAATTGCCGAGCTTCTCTGTAAAATTGTTCCCTCTCTTGAGATGGTGCGTATGGTCAATAGCGGTACGGAAGCCACCATGTCGGCAGTCCGCCTTGCACGTGGCTATACTGGCCGCGATAAAATTATCAAATTTGAAGGGTGCTACCATGGCCATGGCGACAGCTTCCTCATCAAGGCGGGTTCAGGCGCTCTGACGCTCGGTGCTCCCGACAGTCCCGGTGTGACCAAAGGCACCGCGCAGGATACGCTGAATGCGACCTATAACGATATTGAGTCGGTCAAGTTGCTGGTCAATGAGAACAAGGGTCAGGTTGCCGCTATTATTATCGAGCCAGTAGCAGGCAACACTGGCGTTATTCCGGCCCAGCCGGGCTTTCTTGCCGCGCTTCGTGAACTGTGCACCGCTGAAGGCATTGTACTGATTTTTGACGAGGTGATGTGCGGATTCCGCGTAGCGCTTGGTGGCGCGCAGAGTCTCTATGGCGTTACTCCTGATTTGACCACCATGGGCAAAATCATCGGCGGAGGTCTTCCGGTAGGAGCATTTGGCGGCAAACGCGAAATTATGGAGCGTGTGGCTCCGCTTGGCGATGTCTACCAGGCAGGCACACTTTCGGGCAATCCTCTGGCGCTGACCGCAGGTCTTGAAACCCTGAAAATTCTTATCGACGAGGATCCCTATCCAGAACTCGAAAGAAAAGCAAAGATCATTGAGGCCGGCTTCAGCGATAACCTGAAAAAGCTTGGGCTGAACTATGTGCAGAACCGTGTTGGCTCCATGTCCTGCCTCTTCTTTACCGGAACACCGGTGGTGAACTATTCGACAGCCATCACCGCCAACGTTAAAAAGCACGGCAAGTATTTCCACTCACTGCTCGATCAGGGCATCTATACCGCCCCATCTCAGTTCGAGGCGATGTTCATCAGCGCAGTGCATACCGATGAGGATCTGGAAAAAACCATCAAGGCAAACTACAATGCCCTTGTGGTTTCCGAGAAATAATTTTCGGAAGAGAGATATTAAAAAAGGGAGGTTCCATTCCTCCCTTTTTTTTTCTCATGCTATTCAATGATTCCTGTTCGTACAAGTTCTCTGGTAATCATCACGCGCGCTGAAGCATCCCTGACCATTTTTTGAAGTATCGGCAGGAAGCCGTCAATCTTTTCAGCGGAGTCCACAATTTCAATAACCATTGGCAGGTTTGTGCCCAGCTCCATGATTTTCGAGGCCTTGATGCTCATGTCGTGACCGTAGGAGAGCATCCCTTTCAGGGCGGTAGCTCCTGCCATCTCCATGCCTCGAGCCTCGCGGACGATCTCTTCATAGAGTGGCCGGTGGCCGTGCCGCGCCTGTTCGCCGACAAAAATTCGCAGCATCTCTGCATTCTGAAATTCCATAATTCCCTCCGTTATGTCCAAAGTTTAGCAAGAAGTATTCCTGTATAGAGCGCAATAAATCCTCCTGCGATACTGCCCGCAAGATATATGGCGGCATAAAAAAGCTGGCCGTCTTTGAGAAGAGCTGCATTTTCAAACATATAGGCAGAAAAGGTGGTAAAACCTCCACAGAAGCCAGTGATCAGAAAAAGCCTTGCTTCAGGGGAGACAAGAGTGGTAGAAATTGCCAGTTCACTTAAAAAGCCAATCAAAAAACTGCCCAAAATGTTGACCGTCAACGTGGAAAACGGAAATCCTGTTGCCACTGGAGCAAGCAACAACGCCACAACATAGCGTCCAACAGAACCGAGAAAGCCGCCCAGACCGACAAGTGCTATGGCACTGGCATGTTTCATAATCCGCCACCTGCAAGATGTTCTGCCTCGTCAAACATAATTCTTAACGGTTGTGACCGCAAGATTGCCCATCCTCTATCCGTTTGTGTGCACAACACATTTCGTCGAGGATGCCGAGCAGGGTATTAAAAATACCGATGCAGATAATGGTCGGAGCCCATAACCCGACAAAAATGGCAACCAGCTCATGATGTACCCCTGTGCCAAAAATAAAGATATAGATGGAGAGGAGTATCGAAAAGGTTGCCCCGATAAAATAATAGTGCGGCTTCATAGGGTGCGTTTGATTAAATGAACCATCTCCAAAATGTAAGAATAATAACGCCAGTAAAAAATCAGCTTGTGCTTCCATTGAGAAGATGTGCATCGTACAATTGGTATATTGGCATAATACTGAAAAGCATTACGCGTAGTTTTGTCAATATTGTTGATCATCTCATGAGGCCAAAAAAGAGAATAGTTGCCATTGATTATGGCACCAAACGTATTGGAGTGGCCAAGAGCGATCCCCTATGGCTCTTTGCGCAGCCCGTCGGTACCTTTGACCGTATCGCTCTCTCCGTAGCCCTTGCGACAATGGTGAAGCAGGATGATGTTGCGTTGATTCTTGTTGGATATCCGCTCAGTGACGGTGATGAGACCAATGCCATGACCCGAGTGGTTGACCGATTTCTTGAGGAGCTTCGGGCAGAGTTTCCGCTGTTACCGATAGAAACGGTTGATGAACACCACTCTTCAAGGAGCGCACGCCAGATTCTGATTGCTTCCGGCAAGTCAAGAAAGGAGCGCCAGCAGAAAGGTCGGCTTGACAGCGCGGCGGCATGTGTGTTGCTCAGCGAATATCTTGAACATTGCGACAGGAGCGGGTAGAGAAAAGCGTTACTATTATTAAATTAGCAGTATCAAAGTGATAAATCACCACTCACCAGGGACAGGATTAAAGCTGAGTACCTCTATGGAATCAAAGCGACCACAAGGGAAGTATGTTATTAATACTCAAGGGAAAAAGACAGGGGTACTGTTATCCTTGAAACAATACCAGCAAATTGTAGAGGATTTACATGATCTGACGATACTGGCATCCCGTCGGGACGAAACCCCGGTGACTCTTGAAGAGATGAGACGGAGATTACAGTGCCATGAGCAAGTATAGTGTTATCTTTAAGCCCTCAGTCGAAAAAGATTTACGAAAAATACCAGTGGCTGTGGTTGATCGTCTTTTTCAGCGAATCGATGGTCTGACAGCCGATCCATTTCCTCCGCAATCTCTGAAACTTGCAGGCGGGGAGCTGTTTTATCGCATTCGGGTGGGAGATTATCGTATCGTCTATCAAGTCGATACAGAGGACAAGCAGATTGTCATTCAGTACATCCGGCATCGTCGCGATGTGTATCGGGATTTGTAGCCTGCAATGGCGTATACTCTCGATCAGGCGAAGTTTTCCTTTAGCTTTTGGGAGCGGCTTCTTTATCTTTACCATCATTGATATATAAACATTCACCAGCAATACTGTCTTTTATGAGTACTCCATCTCTGCTTGATGTTTTCAAATCAACCGGTGCGCTGCTCGATGGTCACTTCAAGCTGACATCAGGCCGCCACAGCAACGCCTACTTTCAGTGTGCCAAAGTTTTGCAGTATCCAGAGCATTTGTCTGCAGTTTGCAGCAGGATTGCCGGGCATTTTGCAGGGAAAGGTATTCAGACGGTCATCTCTCCTGCCATTGGAGGTATCGTTGTTGGTACAGAGGTTGGTCGTCAGCTTGGTGTCAAGACCATTTTTGCCGAGCGTAAAGATGGAGTGATGACGATCCGGCGTGGCTTCAGCCTTGAACCGGGTGAGCGAGTGCTGGTGATTGAGGATGTGATAACCACTGGTGGCTCAGTGGCCGAAGTCATTGAGTGCATGAACAGCGCCGGAGCATTGCTCGTCGGAGTTGGTTCAGTGGTCGACCGCAGTAATGGGCGAGTGAAGCTTGCAGATGATCAATTTTCGGTTCTTTTGATGGAGGTGATCAGCTATGCTCCTGAAGAGTGTCCACTCTGCAAGGAGGGTTTGCCGATAGATGCTCCGGGAAGTCGGGCAAACAAGCAAAATTAAAGGGCATGATGGTGGATTCACCTGTCAGAAGCATCTCATTTATTGGGCTCGGGTTGATTGGTATGTCGCTGTTGCAGGCTATCAGGAGCTCCCCGCTAGCCAGAGAAAGTTCAATTTTCTTTCAGGGCTTTGATCCAAATTTTACCGAGGCAGATTGTTGCCGTGTCAAAGAGCTTGGACTCGACCTGTTTACAGGAGATAAAAAAAACCTTTATGGAGCCGATCTGCTGATTCTTGCAGCTCCGGTCGAGGTCAATATCACTCTTCTCGACGAGATAAAGCAGTTTGCGCCTCCCGCAACACTGGTCAGCGATGTATCGAGTACCAAGTCACTCATTGCCCGAAGAGCGCGGGAACTTGATCTCCCATTCATTGGAATGCACCCCATGGCGGGCAAGGAACAGAAGGGCTATCGAGAGAGCCATGAAGAGCTTCTGCGTGACAAGCGCGTTATCTTTTGTGACGATAATGGTCTGCTTGCCAGTGAAAAGGGCATGTTTCTCGTCAGGTTACTTGAGTCGGCGGGCTGCACAACGCTCTCCATGACACCGGCGGATCATGACCGTGTGATTGCCAGAATAAGCCATCTCCCACAATTGCTCTCAACGCTGCTGATCGGCTCTTGCGGGGAGTCGCTCACGATGTCAGGTCCTGGTTTTGCCACGTTTGCAAGGCTTGCGGGCAGTTCATGGGAGATTTGGAGGGATATTATAGTCACCAACAGCGAGAACATTGCCGAGGAGCTTGACCATTTTTCGGCAGAGCTTTCTCTTCTTTCGGATGAGGTTAAGCAACACAACCTGAAACAGCTTGAATCGCGCTTTGGTGAGGCAAATCGGCTCTATCAAACTCTTAAAGAGATCAACCGGTCATGAAATTCGGGATTGTTATCAATATTTCAAGAGAGCGTGCACTGGTTCTGGCCCGTGAGCTTGCCGAATGGCTGGAAGCAAGGGGTGTTGATTACCTGTTTGAAGCGCTCTCCGCAGAACATCTGCATATCGACAATTCAGCCCCCATTGAGGAGCTTGCTGAGCATTGTGACGCCTTTATCTCACTTGGCGGTGATGGAACCTTGCTTTTTACCTCGCATTATGCCGTAACGAAGCCGGTTATTGGAGTCAATGTCGGCTATCTCGGCTTTTTGACGGAGTTTACCCAGGCGGAAATGTTTGCGGCGATAGAGATGGTCTTGAATGGAAGCTACTCTATTCATACCCGTTCACAGCTTGAGGCAACTATCTGTATTGATCATCAAATGCAGCATCTCAGGGCTTTGAATGATGTGGTTATCGAAAAAGGCGCTTATCCTCGTATTCCGACCTTTATCATAAAGCTTGATGGCGAACTGCTCAGTTCATACCGGGCAGATGGTATCATTATTGCTACATCGACGGGCTCGACCGCATACTCCATGTCGGCAGGTGGCCCGATCATTGCGCCAAAATCAAGTGTTTTTGTCATTACGCCAATATGCCCGCACATGCTTACAGTACGACCGATTGTTATCAGTGATGACAAGATGATTGAAGTCTCTGTTGATGCTCCCGACGGCTCTTTTCCACTCAACTGTGATGGCACTCTCAAAAAAATGCTTTTACCACACGAGAGCATTACGGTCAGAAAATCTCCGGTGGTCATTAATCTTGTCGCCAATGAAAGCAGGAATTTCAGTGAAATCCTGCGCACAAAACTGCTCTGGGGACGTGAACATGACTTCGGTCAGTAACTTCCCCATTATCTTTTCCGAATGAATCCGCCTGAAACAGTTTCATGAATAACAGCATCAGTTCCGGATCACTGTATAATCTGCTTGGTATTCCTCTGGATACACCACTGAGCATTGGCGATATGTGTGGTCGGCTTAAACCGGTATTTTATCCAGCCCCGGCGCTCTCGGCTCGGCTGGAGCAGTTTTGCAATGCCCTTGTTGCGGTCATGCAGTCGCTTGGCATTGCTGTTTGTTCCAGTGATGATGCGCTGAGTGAGGATGGGCGATTTGCGCCGGGGCAGGTCATTCTCGCACCAGGATATTTTCCTGATGAACGGCTGGCCATCAACAGGGTGACAACACTCTATAACAACATTATTGTAGGCATCTACGACGAGCCGGCACCGCTCACCTGCGACTCCTCTCCCCAGCAGCGCCTTGATGCCATTGTGGGCAGGCTTGCCCGTGATATGGTTCATATTCTTGTCTATGTGACTGATCGATCATGGACAATATGCACCATGAATGGTGGTGTTGTCACCTTTGACACTCAGTATCCGCTGCAAGGGGATGTGCGCGATACTCTGGTGCCAAAACTGACGGCACAGGTTGTTCCTCCAAGGGCGGAAGATCTCGACATCATGCAGGGAGAGCTGAATACCGGGACAGCGGAGTTTGAGGTTGTCGCCACAGATTTTATGCAGTGCAGCGCTTTGTGGAGCAATAATGTTTCACTGTTGACGCATACCTCAACCATAGGGCTCGACTATCGAAGCGCCTTTTATCAACGGATTGTTGCCCGCTACCTTGATCAGCGGAGCGGGATGAGCTATGGATTTTTTGCAAGCCAGCGACCGGTTGTTGTACAGCCTGCCCGTCTTTCCGCTGGAGCAGGGTTGATTCCTGTTTATCTGCAAGGAGGAGAATATTTTGTGCCTGTTCCGCAGATAAGTGTTATTACCACGAGGTCAGGTTGCAGAAAAAATCATCTTGATCCAAAAAATGATCTTGTGGAGATCGGGCTTATGTTTCGAGAGGGTAAGGGGCGTGCATGGCTGAAGACTCCGGCAGGGAACTCCCCCGAGACGGTTGCCAAGCCCTCTTTCGATACACTGACGATACTTGCCCATGCACTTGGAAATGCCCTGGTGGCAAGTATACTGATGACGTTGAACCCAAAGTCCGACTTTCCATCCCATCTGGCCCGTTTTGGGGCATCAATGACGCACTGGCACGACTATCCCTCCAGCTTCCAGCTTCCTGAAGGGTACTTTCTGCATGGAGAGAGCAATCCACCTGTCGCCTGCTCAACACCGCAATCTGCGGCATATAGTCTTCTGGGAAAAATAGATGCGCTTGAGGTTGCGCTGGAACAGGGGGCAGAGTATCGGGGAGATATCCATGTTGAGCCAAACCATGGCACAAATATTATGGGGATTATGTCACTTGCTGAAACAGCGATGCTCCTCAATCCTTCCCCCTCACCGGGGGTTGTGACTGAAGAGCGATAACCGGAACTCCCTATTCCTCCTCTTCTCCCTGATCAACATAAGGCCATTTGCCTTGCCGGATGAGAATCATCTCGACCAGCTCTCTTATGCAGCCCTTTCCTCCTTCAAATCCCGAGATGTAACCAACCCGGTTTCTCAGATAATTGGCACCGTCAATAGCGGTCGCAGGGAGGCCAACTTTTTTGAGTACGGCTATGTCGCCGATATCGTCGCCGATATAGGCGCAATCCTCATCATCAAGATTGTGACGCAGACGGAAAGCATCATAAGAGTAGAGAGGACTCTCTCCATTGAGGTAGAGATCGTGCACGCCGATTGCCTCCAGTAGAGGCCGATACCCTTCCGCATCTCTTTCCGACACAACAGCAATACGTATTCCCTGCTTCAGCGCCTCTTTGATGGCAACTGCATCTCTGACTGAAATTGAGCAAAGTTCCCCACCATTGCTGTCGAAAGTAATTCTGCTGCCGTTCAGCACTCCGTCAACCGGAAAGACAAGGGCGCGTACGGCTTTGAGGGCCTGATCGATTTTTGATGATGGATCAGCCAATGAAGGCTGCATCCCGAAATATTGAAAACCTTCCAAAAGGGTATGATATTTTAGAGTGAATGAAGAGAGCGCACACACCGGTAAAGGTGGAGCAGTTGTTTGACAATGGTTCCAAAATCAGCCAGCGCCACCTGGGTGGCAGCATCGGACATCGCTTTTGACGGGTTTGGATGGATTTCAAAAAAGAGTCCATCCACCCCGGCAGCAACCGCCGCCCTTGCAAGGGGCATCACATACTGACGCTCACCGCCAGATACGCCATGACCTGCCCCTGGAAGCTGTAGGCTGTGTGTTGCGTCGTAAAGTACCGGATATCCCGATTCAGCCATTTTGGCCAATCCCCTGAAATCAACGACGAGATTGTGATAGCCAAAGCTTGAGCCCCGTTCAGTAAGCATAACCCTCTTATTTCCAGTCTGTACCACTTTGGCGGCGGCAAGCGCCATGTCATCCGGTGCCATGAACTGTCCTTTCTTGATGTTGACCGCCAGACCACTCTCTCCTGCTGCCACCAGAAGCTCCGTCTGCCGGCAGAGAAATGCCGGTATCTGCAGCACATCAACGTAACGGGCGGCATGAGTCACATCCTTTGTTTCATGGATATCGGTAATAACCGGCATGTTATACCTCTGGCGAATCTCGGCAAGCACTTCGAGCGCCTCGGTATCTCCAATGCCGGTAAAGGAGGTGCCAGAGGTACGATTTGCCTTGCGGTAGGAGCCCTTGAAGATAAAACGAACCCCCGCCTCCTGGCTGATCCGCAGCAACTCTTCAGCCGTCTCCAAGGCCATTGCGCGATTTTCGATCAGGCAGGGGCCAGCTATAAAAAGCGGAATGTTGTCGTCAGGAACGGAGAGTGAACCAATTGAGAACTTTTGCGTGCTGCTCATCGATATTTTCTTGAAGAGTCATAAATTCCATTGATGGATTTAACATTTTAAGGGTTAAATTTACAACAATATTTCTTATTCACACGTTGTAATCAAATACTGAAAATAATGAGTACTGCAGATACAAAACAAAGGTTGGAGGAGATAGAAAAACAGCTTGCAAATCTCGTTGAAGAGCAGACGGTCATCAAGGTGAAATGGGAGAGTGAGAAGGAGCTGGTGCAGTCGTCACGAATTCTGAAATCACAGATTGAGGAGTTTCGTGTGCAAGCGGAGGAGTTTGAGCGCCAGGGGGACTATGGCAAGGTGGCCGAGATTCGTTATGGAAAAATTGTGGCGATTGAGCGGGAGCTGGAGGAGAACCGGAAAAAAATAGAAGAGAAGAAAGCTTCGGGCAATCTGATCATGAAAGAGGAGATTGATGCCGAGGATATTGCCGATATTGTCTCGAAATGGACCGGTATTCCCCTCAGCAAAATGCTGCAGTCGGAGCGGCAGAAGCTCTTGTTGATTGAGGAGGAGCTGCATAAACGGGTTATCGGTCAGGATGATGCGGTCACGGCAGTCAGTGATGCTGTCAAGCGCTCACGGGCAGGGATGGGCGACGACAAACGTCCAATAGGCTCATTTATCTTTCTAGGCCCGACCGGTGTGGGTAAAACCGAGCTGGCCCGCACCCTTGCCGACTACCTTTTTGATGATGAGGATGCCATGATTCGCATCGACATGAGCGAATATATGGAGTCGCATAATGTCAGCCGTCTGGTTGGCGCCCCTCCCGGCTATGTTGGCTACGAAGAGGGTGGACAGCTCACCGAAGCGGTGAGGCGCAAACCATTTTCTGTTGTCCTGCTTGACGAAATTGAGAAGGCGCATCCTGATGTGTTTAATATTCTCTTGCAGATTCTTGATGACGGTCGCCTGACCGACAGTAAAGGTCGGACGGTGAACTTCAAGAACACCATTATCATCATGACGAGCAACATCGGTGCCCAGCTTATCCAGGCTGAAATGGCCAGGATAGATGGGGTTAACCGTGAGTCGGTACTCTCCGGTCTGCAGGAAAAACTTCTTCTGGCGTTGAAACAGAAGGTGCGCCCCGAGTTTCTTAACCGTATTGATGAGGTTATCCTCTTTACTCCGCTTACCAGAGAGGATTTGAAAAAAATTGTACTGATTCAGTTCGACCATATTCGCGCTGCAGCCATGCGCCAGCGTATCTCTCTCTCGCTTTCCGAGGCGGCGGTTGCCTGGCTTTCCGAGGCAGGGTTTGATCCCGCTTTTGGTGCGCGACCCCTCAAGAGGGTTATGCAGCGCAAGATTACCAACAAAATTTCAGAACTTATTCTTTCTGGAAAAGTGCAGGAGGGGGAGGAGGTTGTTGTTGATATGTCAGGAAGTGAATTGATTGTCGTGAAGGGTTCCGCATAATTGTTTGTGCCCATGAAGAAACAGTTGTTTTTGTCTGCGGCGTTGCTGCTCTTTTTGTGCCTTTTTGCGATGCCCTGTTATGGGGTTGTGCAGTCTGACAGCCTGGCAATCAAAATCGGGCAGATGCTGATGATCGGTTTCGGGGGATGTACTGTTGAAGATTCTCCTGAGATCGTCGCAGATATCAAAGAGCGCCATATCGGCGGAGTTGTGCTTTTTGAGTACGATCTTCCTTCTCGCACTCATAACAGGAACATCAGTACACCCAGGCAGGTCGCCCGGCTCAGTCAGGATTTACAGAAACAGTCGAAGGTGCCGCTTTTTATTGCCATCGATCAGGAGGGGGGAAAGGTCAATCGCCTTCAATCTTTCAGAGGCTTTCCTGCCAGCGTATCGGCGCAACATCTCGGGCAGCTCAACAATCCCGACAGTACCACCGCAGCCGCAGTGCAGACCGCCCGAACACTGAAGGAGCTTCATATTGGCATGAACCTTGCGCCTGTTGCAGATCTGAACAGTAATCCGCAGAATCCGGTGATTGGAATGCTCGAAAGGAGTTTTTCCGCTAATCCTGCAGTGGTGACAAGCAATATCAGGTTGATCTCTGGTATTTACCGTGATGCGGGCATCATTCCTGCATTGAAACATTTTCCCGGTCATGGCAGTTCAACCACTGATACGCATCTCGATTTTACCGATGTCACCGCCACCTGGTCAGAAAACGAGCTGGAACCTTATCGGGCTCTCATTGCCTCCGGCTATCGTGATGTTATCATGACTGCGCATGTTTTCAATGCTTTGCTTGATCCGATCTATCCAGCAACCCTTTCAAAAGCAACACTTCAGGGGCTGCTCAGGGGCAAGCTTGGCTTTCGGGGAGTGATTATCAGCGATGACATGCAGATGAAGGCTATTGCTGACCACTATGGATTGGAAGCAGCCATTCAGAAGGCCATTGAGGCCGGAGTGGATATTCTTGTTTTTGGCAATAACGCGGCTTATGATCCGGCTATTGCGTTAAAAGCTACTGAAATCATCAAGTCGCTGCTGGCCCGAAAGATTATTACTCCAGAGCGTATTGACCAGTCATACCGTCGAATCATGGAACTCAAACAACGTTATCATCTCGATTAGCCATGAAAACCATCTATGTTGTTCGTCATGCAAAAGCAGGTTTGGGTAGC
This sequence comes from uncultured Chlorobiaceae bacterium, assembly GCA_903866255.1. Classification (GTDB taxonomy): domain Bacteria; phylum Bacteroidota; class Chlorobiia; order Chlorobiales; family Chlorobiaceae; genus Chlorobium. The sequence continues at coordinate 18,804 of CAIPMW010000030.1, forward strand.
GCCCATAACGGGGATTTTGATCGAAAGCTCAACGAAGTTGGTCTGAAAGCGGCTCACTTTATGGCTGAGCTTCTTGAGGAGAGGGGTGTCGTTCCAGAACTGGTCCTTGCCAGCCCTGCGCAGAGAGCGTTGAACACTGCCGAGATCTTTTGTGACATTCTTCGTTGCCCGAAGGAGTGTATTGAGAAGCGTCTGGAGATATACGAGGGAGGCGCAGGCCGTTTGCTGACCATTCTTCAGAAGGTTGCCGATACCAGCAATACCGTCATGCTTTTTGGGCATAACCCCACGATGACCTCATTTTCAAACCTGCTTGCAGAAGGGGATATTGACAGTATTGCAACCTGTGGTGTGGTGCGTATTGATCTGGATATTGAGTCGTGGAGTGATGCAAACCCAGGGGGCGGGAAGTTGATCTGGTATGAGTATCCGAAAAAGTATCAATGACGAGGCTAATCACGCTCCTGTTTCAGATCGCGGTTCATCAGCTCCAAAATAGCCTGCTGGGCGGGCTTTGCCTCAAAAAGCATCTGATACACCGCTTTGGTAATGGGCATTTCGACGCCAACTGAACGACTGAGATCATAGACTGCTTTCGAACTGTGGACACCTTCAGCAATCATGTTCATTGAGCTGATAATCTCCTCAAGGGTACGACCACGGCCAATCTCCTCGCCAACGTAGCGATTTCTGCTGTGCTGGCTTAAACAGGTCACAACCAGATCCCCAATGCCCGAAAGTCCAGAGATGGTGATGGAGTCACCCCCAAGCTTACTGCAAAGCCTTGATATTTCTGCAAGTCCTCTGGTGATGATGGCTGCCTTGGCATTATCGCCGAACCCCAAACCGTCAGAAATGCCTGCTGCAATAGCGATGATATTTTTCACTGAGCCAGCAATTTCAACCCCGATGATATCAGTGTTGACATAGACGCGGAAGCGGTTTGTATGAAAAACCTCCTGAACCGTTTCTGCTGTGGTAATCGATGGTGATGATGCAACCACGGTCGTAGGTTGGTCTTTTGAAACCTCTTCAGCATGGCTTGGTCCGTACAGGGCTGCCACCTGGTATGGTTGAAGATCTGAAAGCACCTCAAGCAACACCTCTGACATCCTTTTCCCTGTTCCAATTTCTATACCCTTGGCCACATTAACCACTATTTTGCCGTCAAGCGCAACATCCCCGAAGCCAAGAATTGTCTCCCTGAGTGCCTGTGAGGGAACCGCAGTGACAATCATCTCTGCCCAGGCGACCAGTAACGGTAAATGATGGGTAATCTGCAAGGTTTCAGGAAAGGGAACTCCCTTGAGATATCGAAGATTCTGGCGTTCAGCATCAAGCATAAAGGCAAACTCAGGCCGATGTGCCCATAAGCGCACCTGATAACCTTTTTTTGCAAGAAGCACAGCCAGAGTTGTTCCCCAGCTTCCTGCCCCCAGAACAGCAATATTCATAAAGGTGCTTTGTGGCTCATGACTTTTTACCAAAAGTTACGCGGCTCTCCGTACCAGAAATCAGTCTTCTGATATTCCCTCGGTGGGTGTAGATGATGGCAAGCGCCACAATGAGCCCGAAAATCATGAGGTGATAGTCGAGGCTGTCATGAAAAAAGAGTTGCGAGCCAAAAAGTCGGATATAATAGTCCAGGCCACTACCAAGTTCAAAGATGTATTTTCGGATAGCAATGATCAGGGGAAACGCAACTGCCGCAAGCATGGAGGCAACAGAGACGTGGCGCGAAAGATAGACTGTCAGCAGAAATATGCCGACAACCATCAACATGCTTACTGGTGCTATACCGATCAGCATTCCTGCGGCTGTACTGACACCCTTGCCACCCTTGAAACCGGCAAAAAGGGTAAAGACATGTCCAATGACGGCACTCATTCCGGCAAGCAGGCGCAGGGCAACCTCATTGATGTCTGGAAACGTGCCAATCGGATGAAGCTTAAAAAAAGCAACAACTCCCACTGCGGCAACAATGCCTTTGATAATGTCAACAAGCGTTACAATAAGCCCGGGCTTCCAGCCAAGCACCCTGAAGGCATTGGTACCTCCGGCATTGCCACTGCCAAAGTCCCGGATATCAATCCCCTTGAGCATTTTTCCCGCCATAAGACTGGTAGGAATAGAGCCGATAACATAGCTCACAGCCAAAATGGCCAGTAACGTCATCATAAACTTTTCCGATTATCAGGTTATGGATACCTCTCCAATAATGTACGCATTTTCACCCTGAGATTTCAAGGCCGCGAGCACCTTCTCTACCGCATTTTTTTCAATAATCATCACTAAACCCACACCGAGGTTAAAGGTTCTTCTCATATCCTCTTCAGGCACCTGACCTTCCTTGCGAATGATATCGAAAATGAGCGGCTCCGGCCACGAATTCCACTCAACATCAAGTCTCAATCCATCTGGAACAATGCGCATGGTGTTACCCATGAGACCGCCCCCGGTAATATGAGACAGACCCCTGATATCAGGTGAACCAAAGAAGGGCGCAATGACAGAGAGATACGAGCGATGAACCTTCAGAAGCGCCTGACCGACTGTTCCCTCAAGACCCGGAAGCGTTTGGTGCATCCTGCCATCAAGCACTTTTCTGGCAAGAGAGTAACCATTGGTATGCAGGCCGGTCGAAGGAAGGCCGATCAGCACATCGCCCTCTCTGACAGCAGAGCCATTGATGATTTTTTCATGATCAACTACCCCGACAATAGAACCGGCAAGATCAAAATCCCGCTCCTGATAGAGACCCGGCATCTCGGCCGTTTCACCGCCGATCAGCGCACAGCCATTTTCACGGCAGGCATTCACCATCCCTGTCACCACAGCGGCGGCAATCTCCGGGGTCAGTTTGCCGCAGGCATAGTAATCAAGAAAAAAGAGCGGCTTTGCTCCGCAGACAAGAATATCGTTGACACAATGGTTGACCAGACATGAACCAACGGTGTCGTACTTGCCAAGCTCAATGGCAATCTTGAGTTTGGTGCCGACTCCGTCAATGCTGCTGACCAGCACCGGCTTTTTATACTGAGAAAAATCAGGCAGAAAAAAACCTCCAAAAGCTCCGATGTCAGTGATGACTCCCGGCGTAAAGGTCTGGCGCACCTGTGGCTTGATCATGCGGACGAATTCCTCACCCGCACTGATATCAACTCCGGCCTTTTTATAATCCATGCTTCAGCACCTCTCGTTTTATCGGCTTCCTGCCGGTGTTTCAAAAATTGCATGATCCTCGGGAGCAGAGAAAAACTCCTTGTGGAGATTGTTGACGGCGGTAGCCACCTCCGGCTCCTCGACTACAAAACCGACGTTGATCTCCGATGCTCCCTGGGAGATCATTCTGAGATTGACATTTTTCAAGGCGCTGAAAATTCTGCCTGCAACGCCGCGCGACATGCGGAGATTGTCGCCAACAACACTGATGGTTGCAACATGATGCTCAATCTCTACCTCACCCAAACTTTTTAGATCCTGAATCAGCTCGTCACAGAAGCTTTTTTCATCAACGGTGAGCGATACCGAGACTTCACTGGTTGAGATCATCTCAACCGACACACCGTAACGGGAAAAGACATCGAACAGTTCATTCATGAATCCGTGGCGCCCCATCATACGGTTTGAGCGGATATTGATGATGCACTGCCCCTTTTTTACCGCAATGGATTTGACAAGCCCCTCGTAACTCATCCCCGAAAGGCGTTCGGGATCATTGGTAATAATGGTGCCCTTGGCATCGGGATGCAGCGAGTTCAGCACATAGACCGGAATATTTTTCTGCACCGCAGGAGCAATCGTATCGGGATGGAGCACCTTCGCGCCGAGATAGGCAAGTTCCGCCGCCTCAGAGAATGTCATTACCCTGATGCTCCTCGCTTCAGGCACGAGACGCGGATCGGTGGTCATGACGCCATCAACATCAGTCCAAATCTGTATCGAAGTATCGTTAAGCCATGCCCCAAGCAGTGCGGCTGAAAAGTCGGAACCGCCACGGCCAAGCGTCGTGGTCCTGCCATCTTTTGTCGCCCCGATGTATCCCTGGGTCACAACCGTTATTCCCTTAGCAATCAGGGGGCTGATGATCTGCTTCACCTTTGCTTCGCACACCTCATCAAGCGGGCGGGCAAAACCGAAATTGTCGTCGGTGATCATCACCATGCGGGCATCCACCCAGGCAACATTATGCCCCAGCTCCTTCATTGCCGCAGCAAAAACAGTCGTTGAAAAGAGTTCACCGAACGAGCAGAACATATCCCTCGAACGCTCAGTCAGCTCGCCCACAATATCTACACCCTTGATCAGCAGTTCAAGACGGGCGCAAAGTTGCTCTACGGTGTTGGCAAGCCCCGCCTTCAGCGCGTCATTCTTGATCAGCTCATCAACAAGCTTGAGATGGAAGCTGCGCACCTCACCGGCAAGCGCCATCGCCTCATCCAGGGCGCTGCGACCCGCAGCATCGGCAATATGAACCAGCTTGTTGGTAATACCGCTGCACGCGCTTAGCACCACAAGCGGAGTACCCCTCTCTTCTTCCCTCGCAACAATAGAAATAGCCTGCTGCATGGCCTGGACCGTCCCTACGGAGGTCCCGCCGAATTTCATTACCGCCATATAACTTTTAAACCTGTGAGTTAACTATTATCTTATTCAGGGAAATCTATTCCCTCGCAAAAAAAACCGGTCTTCTCCTCCTGAGAGCTGAAGATATTCAGCGTACTGTATCTGATAGAAAAGAAACCGCTTATCGAGATTTTTTCATGAAACCAGGAGCAATGTATATCGACCCATGGCATCTCTCCATGAAACTCTCCAAAACGTTGCTACTCCTCTCCATCATTGCCACGGCCCTGTTTGGCCTGAGCAGTTGCCAGAGTTTCAGAACAGGTTCAGGCTATAATTTCGAGTCTAAATATAGTTTAAAAAAGAGAAAAACGCATATCTCCTGTACGGGTGAAAAAGGCGGCTCCGCAGTCATCAAACCCCTGCCGCTGAAAGTATCCGGTCAAGCGTATGACCGCCTTTTTTCTTCCATTGATGAACTCCTCGGCACCACTTACCGCAATGGCGGGAGCGCCCCGGATGGCTTCGACTGCTCCGGGCTTGTACAATATCTCTATAAACAACAGTTTCGGATGATTCTCCCGCGCACCACCGGAGAGCTTGCCCTGCTCGGCAGTGTGGTGCCCGAAAGTAACCTGAAACCCGGCGATCTTGTCTTTTTCAGTATTGATGGCAGTAACATCGACCATGTCGGCATTATTATCACCAAAAACCAATTTGCCCATGCCTCAAACAGTGGCGTCAGAGTTAGTGATCTTTTTGACTCCTACTACCGCACCCGTTATGCCTTTGGCGAGCGTATCATAACGCCGGAGTGATCTGTTTTGCTTCGAGAAATGGCTATATTCGCCATTATAACCTTAACCCCATGTTATGCCCCAATCCGGATTGAACAATTACGTTGAACTGGCCTTTGACCTTGATGCCGACCTTCACGAACTCTGTATTGCTCTGCTTGCTGGCGAGGGGATAGAATCTTTTCTTGAAGAGGATCACCAACTGCTCGCCTACCTGCCTGAAGCAGCATGGAATACAGAAAAAGAAACGGCCATTCGCGCCATGCTGCTGGAGCGGCTGGGGAGGGTTCCCGACTATCAGGCTACCCTGATTGCCGACAGAAACTGGAATGAGGAGTGGGAGGCAACCCTTGAGCCCATCGAAATATCCGACCGGCTGCTGATTGTGCAGAAAGACAAGGGCACCCAGGGGAAACCTGGTCAAATCGTCATCGAGATCAACCCGAAAATGTCTTTCGGGACCGGCTATCATGCCACAACGCGCCTGATGCTGCGACAGATGGAACAGCTCGATTTGAACGACAAAAAAATCATGGATATCGGCACCGGCACCGGCGTTCTTGCCATTGCCGCCCGCAAGCTCGGCAACAATCTGCCCATTCTCGCCTTCGACAACAACTCATGGGCGGCAGAAAATGCGGCTGAGAATATTTTAGAAAATAATGCGCCGGATATCCACATCAAACTGCTTGATGCCGAAGAGGATCTTGTGGCAAATCTGAAAGAGGGCTACGATCTGATTCTGGCCAACATCAACAAAAATGTCATCGACCGCATTCTTCCGGCAATTCGCAAATACGCCCCCTGTGCTCCGGTGCTCCTCTCCGGTGTGCTTGTCTATGACGAACCATGGCTGAAAAGACTGAGCAAACAGCTTGGCTATGAGATGGTGAAGACAATCTACGAAGATGAGTGGCTTTCAGCTTATATACGACCGCTATGAAAAAAAGAGTCTCCTTAATTGATATCGGCACCAATACCGCCCTGCTGCTGATAGCCGACCTTGAACCGGAAAGTGGCGCCATCCAGCCAGTTTTCCACAAACAGACCATTCTGCGGCTTGGAAAAAATGTCGATGCAGAGAAAATTATTGACCAGGCTGCCCTCCGGCGACTCATCGACTGTATGGTTGATTATCGCGGGATAAGCGATCCGCATAACTCCGAAACCATCATTGCCGCAGGCACCAGCGCCCTGAGAGACGCAAAAAACCGCATTGAGATTATTGATGCCGTTGAACGTGCATCAGGAGTTCCCATTCACTGTATCTCAGGCAAGGAAGAGGCAGAGCTCACCTTTTGCGGCGCCGTTGCCGGAATGAACGAGCTGCCGGAGCTTTTCACTGTTATCGATATCGGTGGTGGCAGTACCGAAATCTCCATGGGCTCGCTTGAAGCTCTAGAGGAGAGTGTCAGTATTGATATCGGCTCGGTGCGACTGACTGAACGATTCTTTTCCACACTGCCGCCATCGCAAGAGGAGTTTGCTGCTGCCAAAACGCACATCAATCAGCTCTTTACAGCGAATATTATCCCCTTTTTTGCCGGACGTGAACGTGTTTACGGCGTTGCCGGGACACTGACCACCATTGCACAGGTGAGCCAGGGGCTGAAACACTTCGATGCCTTGAAGGTGCACAACTATCCACTCCAGTATCAGGATGTACACGACTTTCTCGAAAAGCTTAAAGTAAGCGCCCTTGAGGAGATCATCGAACTCGGGATTCCCGACGGGCGCGCCGACGTTATCACCATGGGAACCCTGATTCTGCACCAGTTCATGCGCCTGCTTGGTGTCGGAGAGATCCGCGTCAGCATTCAGGGGCTGCGCTTCGGCATGGCACAAAAGGAGCTGCTTCGTCTCCAGGGGAAACGTCTGAGCATGGGTTGACTCATTTGTACCCTTTTGTCAGCCCCCTGGTTGCGAACAAGTCTCCTCAGAACTACAAATTCTTTTGAATCTTCCGCTTTTTTGCAATATTAAAGCTAAACTTTACTATTGCATATCATGATTGCGCGTCATCTCAGATCTACCCTGCAGAGTCGGGCCTCACACTATCCGGTTGTAACGCTTACCGGACCAAGGCAATCAGGAAAAACTACTCTTTGCAGAACGGCTTTTCCTGAAAAACCTTACAGCAATCTGGAGCGGCCTGATATCCGTATTTTTGCACAGCAGGATCCGGCAGGATATTTGGCCCAGTTTCCAAAGGGTGCCGTTCTTGATGAAATACAGCGTGTGCCTGAGTTGCTTTCATGGATTCAGGTTCGTGTTGATGAACACAAAACGGCTGGTGAATTTATTCTGACGGGAAGCCATCAATTTGAGCTGAACCGTCACATCAGTCAGTCACTTGCCGGAAGAACCGCATTACTGAAACTGTTGCCCTTGTCTGTTGCCGAACTGTGCGATGCAGGGCAACCCACTGGCGTTAATCAGCTCTTGCACACCGGTGGTTATCCGCGTATTTATGCAGATCACCTTGATCCGGCAGCCATGCTCGGCGATTACTTTGCCACTTATGTTGAACGCGATTTACGGGAGTTGCTCCAATTACGCTTTATACGAGAATTTGAAAACTTTGTCCGTCTGGCGGCGGGCAGAGTGGGACAACTGCTCAACCTGCACTCTCTTGCTGCTGACGCTGGCGTTTCGAGCGTAACGGCAAAAAGCTGGCTTACCCTGCTTGAGGCATCTTATATTGTATTTTTACTTCCGCCATGGTTTGCCAATATCGGTAAACGATTGACAAAATCGCCCAAACTCTATTTTTACGATGTAGGTTTGGCCTCCTGGCTGATAGGAATAACGCAGGAATCACACCTGCAAGCTCATCCCTTGCGAGGATCGCTGTTTGAAAATATGGTGGTTCTTGAAATGCTCAAGGCTCGCATCAATGTTGGTTTGCAGACAAACCTCCATTTTTATCGCGACAGCAGCGGACTGGAAGTTGATGTTCTTCTGGAAGCGGGCAACATGATAAGTCTCTTTGAAATCAAGTCATCGCAGACAATCAATCAGGAGTCTTTCATTCAACTTAACAAAGTCGCGGCCATTTTTGGCGAACGTGTGGCAAAAAAAGTGGTGTTGTATGGTGGTCACGAACAACAACAACGCAGTAATGCCGAGGTTTTAAGCTATCTTGATGCCGGTGATGCCGCAACCCGCGAAGGCGCCATCGACAGTTTTGGCTGATACTGAATCCCAATCTTGAGTGAGGCTGGCAAGTCACGGGATACTTCAAACCTCATTGCTTCTGTCAGTCCCTTACCCGGAAGGAGCAGCTTCGTCTCCAGGAAAACATCTGATTGCGTAGATGCAGAGCGGATGGCCCGCAGCATCCTTGGTAAAAAAGAGAAAAGCCCTCTCGCTCTCACGAAGCCGGTATTTTTTCCGAAGTTCCTCCGCTGAAAGAGGAAAATCGCGTCGCTGAATGCTTGCACCGGCAATAGCATGGCGCTGAAGAAATGCCCTGAAGCTTTTCGGCTTGTAAGGGACGCACTCAACCACCCGGAAACTCCTGCCGGGGAAAGCCTCAATATTGCGGTCAGCAGTGAGATAATCAACGCTCCTGTTCACAAACTGGAGGCCAGCATCACGCGCAAGCACCGCCGAAAGCTTCGCCTTGATAATGGCCGGATCAGGCTCATAGAGATACTCTTTCACCGCAGCCGCAACCACTCTCGGCGCCTCTCCACCCCCGAAAACTTCAGTTATTTCCACCGAATCAGCGTTCAGGCAGACCGCTTTTACTTGCACAGGCCCATCCGAGGGGTACGCGTGCTCAAGCAGCAGCAGAATCTCCTTGCATTCACGATCAACCGACACCACAATAATCGTGTGCAGGGCTGGCAACAGCTTTTTCAGCCCGCTGATTTCCAGCACCGGAGAGGCCTTGATGCAAACCCTCTGCGCATGACGGAGCAGCAAATCATGAGAGGCCACAACATCCGGACTTGCCGCCTCCAGCGCTATGGAGCGACGACCCTCCTCACGGCGTGCAGGATCAACATAAATCCAGTCGAAAGAGTCATCCGGATACTCTGCAAGAAGGCTGATACTGTCGCCGTTCTTTATCGCAACATTTTTGATGCCACTCGCCTTCAGGTTATGCTCAACCACGGCACAGAGCAACGAATCACGCTCGCAGTAAACCACCTCCTGAAACCTCCGCGACAGAAACATTGTATCAACACCAAGTCCGCCGCTTACATCGAGTGCCCTCCTGCCCGACATCAGTGAAGCTTTGTATGCCGCAGTACGCTCCCCGGAGGATTGCTCAAGCGCCAACGGGGTATAGAGCAGGTTGTGCTGTGAAAGCGTGGGTAGTTTTTTTTCAGCCTTCTGACGGCAGGCAAGCTGTTCAGCCATTGCTCGTGCTGGCAACTCCTTGCTGCCATGAAACTGCGTGGCAAAGGCTGCCGGGTCGGTGGAGTGGTGCAACAACAGCAAAAGCTGAACATCATGTTGCAGCAAGTTTTTGAATTCAGAACCGGTCATGCTTCATAAGAAGAGGGTAAAACTCGATACGTTCGCGAAAATACAAATACAGACAAATATAAAAACAGCATCAATCAAATACCATGCCGTTTGAGTTTGACCCTGAAAAGGGCAGACTGCACACAATCAGGTAAAATACGCCTCAGCAAATACTCGGCATAAACAGCGAACTCTTTATGGAGCATCCGCAGCAAATTCCGTTGGGCTGAGCAACTGATATTGCATCAGAGATTTTTCAAATGCATTGCAGGCCTTCATGGCATCAATCACTTGATCCAAATCTTCATGGTCGAACGCATCCGTCCATTGTTGAATTTTCTGCATAGTGGCAATGAACTGTTTGGGTTCGCCCTTCCGCGTGAGCAAACGCAGGCAATCCAGATATTCATCTCTGAAGAGTGTCGAGACTATTATTCAGCAAGCTTTGACGACCGTCAGCTCTGCATTCATGACGAGGCGTGCCAACGGCTTGCTGCAGCTGATTTGTAGCGCAGAAGGAGGCAAGTGATTTGAGTTAAGCAGGCCCTGTCTCCAACAATGCCGAAATCAATCAAGAGGCCTGGGCAATTTAGAATATGATGGGCAGAGCAGATGTTTGGGAAACTCATATGACCGAACATCTGTTATAACGGTATACCAAAGTTTTAAGTGTCATCTTGGAACACAAACGCATCAAACGGCTCTTGGCCTTTATAGCGACATATATACGGAGAAAATTATGAAGCGTCATGTTGGAAATTACTTGAGGGTTTTGAGCGTTTTTGTCGCTCTTGTTATCCCCCCTTTTTTTGTTTGTCACGCTGCACCGATAGCTGGTGAGTATGGAGAATCGCCGCAATATGAGGCTGGCTGGCTTAATCCTGAGGTGCCGCAGAACTTTGAACGTGGCGATTTGCTCTATCTTACCATTGGAGGTACTGCGCAGTATGTTATTGTACAGTTGCTCCCTGAAGGACAGACTTTTGGCACTCCGGCTGGAGTTCTTGCCGGAACAACTCCAAAGATAAATAATGCGTTCAGGACTTATGTCCCATCGAATCGTGTGGTGAGGATAAGGATTGATTCTCAGTACAGCAAGATTGTCCAGATTGTTGTGCATGGTGGTCAGCATCCCTTTGCTTTCCCGTTGGGACGGGGCAATGGCCCGGCAACTCTGGTTCATGCCGAGCGCGAACCATAAGCGCGGTAATGACTTTTTCTGTCGGTATAATGAGGTAAACTCTTTTTATGTGGCAAGGCAGAGAGTGCCGATGTGAACACCAGGCTCTGCGAACGGCGTATAACTTCTCAAATGGTCTGGATCTCTGTCCTAAGAGAGATCTCTTCAAGTGTTGAGCTAACTTGCAGGCAGAGGGATATGGGGCCAGCAAAAACAATGCTTTTTCCACGGGTATGGACTTCCCATGTGTGTTTTTCTGCTTTGGATCGACTGCATCGAATCGCTTTTATAAGCTGTGTAATCACTTCGTCGAAGGTATGCACGTCATCATTAAAGAGGACGACCCGATACGCATCAAGCAGCTCTGTGCCGGTGCCCTGTTCGCTCTTTTTTGTCTCAATTCCAGGCCAGACCGTTGTCCTTTGTTGTATGAGAGTTGAGTTCATGGTGATCAAGACAAAAAACTTAAAGAGCAGAAGATAAGCCTTGTTTTTGCAAGATGCAACATTGCATCCTCTCCCTCTTGGCGCTAACGTTCAATCACAGGCTCAACAGCTCCGAGTGAAAAATCCCCGTTTGAAGAGATCTCCATTCTGAATCTGGCGCCAATTGGAATAGTCATAAGATTCTTGATGTGGCCACAAGAGAGCCCTTTCATAACCGGGCCATCGATATGGGCATGCAGGCTGTAATGGATAAAGATATTTTCCAGCCGCAGAGTCTCTTCTTTTGTTATCTCCCCAAAATTGCTGAATTGCCCCAAAAGTATTCCGCTGCATGGTGCAAGCAAACCGGCATTGTCGAGATGCGAAAGCATTCTGTCGATGCGGTATGCTGGTTCATTGATCTCTTCAATAAAGAGAAGTGAATCGTTAAACCCTGGCATGTAGGGTGTTCCAATGATAGAGGAGAGTACCGAGAGGTTTCCGCCGATTAATCTTCCTTCGGCAGTGCCCACTCTGATACAGGTTATCAGGTGGTCAGGATGGTTGCGCAGTGAACGTGCATAAGCGGGCGAGGTCAGCATGCCCCAGAAATGCTCTTCAGTGTATGGGGTCGGTTCATAGAGCTCAGTGGCAAGCATGGGACCGGAAAAAGTGATCAGTCCGGTTTGTGCAAAGAGTGCAAGAGAGAGTGCTGTGATATCGGAATAACCAACCATTATTTTTGGATTGGCCGCGATGAGGGTGTAATCGATTTTTTTCAGCAATCTTGTGGCTCCGGCTCCCCCTCTCAGGCAGATAATCGCCTTGATGGAGGGATCAGAAAACATCTCATGAAGATCATGAAGTTTCTGCCGATCTGCTATGAGAGGATTGGGGTCGATTGAGTTAAGATGCCGTGATGGCTTCACTCGGTAGCCATTTTTTTCAAGATAGATGACTGCCTGTTCAATTTTGTCAGGGTAAGCGCAATGTGATGAGGGGGAGATAAGCCCGATAGTATCTCCGTTGCGCAGGGCTTTTGGGATCAGGGTTGTCATAAAACCAAAAAACATCAACACCGTTTAAGATGCTGATGTTTTTGATGTTGTCAGGTTGAAATCAGGAGACGTTCTCGGTGAGCAGAATCGCTTTGTTGCTGCTGACCTCTAAAAAGCCGTCGGAGATAGAAAAAGATTGCTCGCTGCGATCGGCCAACGCAAGCTTTACCTTTCCGGGTAACAGTGAGGAGAGAAGCGGGGCATGGTTTTTCAGTACCTGAAATTGCCCGAACTCACCTGGGGCGGTCACACTGACTACCTCCCCGGAAAAATATTGTTTCTGGGGAGTGACGATCTCTATCTGGAAACCCTTTTCGGAATTCGCCATGGTTATTACTTCTGTTTAGAGAGTTTTTGCTTTCTCAACGGCTTCCTCAATGGTTCCAACCAGATAGAAGGCGCTTTCCGGCAGATTGTCATGCTTTCCGGCAATGATCTCCTTGAAGCCCTTGATGGTATCTTCAAGCTTGACGTATTTGCCAGCAAGACCAGTGAAGGCCTCTGCAACAAAGAATGGCTGCGAAAGGAAGCGCTGTGCTTTTCTGGCTCTTGAAACAACCAGCTTGTCCTCGTCGCTCAGCTCGTCCATACCAAGAATGGCAATAATGTCCTGGAGATCCTTGTAACGCTGGAGGAGCTGCTTGAGCGCCTGGGCGGTATCATAATGGTCGTCACCGACAATGTTCGGATCAAGAATACGTGAGGTCGAGTCAAGAGGGTCAACAGCAGGGTAGATACCAAGCTCTGCAATCTGGCGTGAAAGCACCGTTGTTGCATCAAGGTGAGCAAATGCTGTTGCCGGAGCAGGATCGGTCAAGTCATCCGCAGGCACATAGATGGCCTGCACTGAGGTGACGGAACCGTTCTTTGTCGAAACAATCCTGTCCTGAAGTTCGCCCATCTCTGTTGCCAGAGTTGGCTGGTATCCCACCGCGCTCGGCATACGTCCGAGAAGAGCGGAGACTTCGGAACCTGCCTGGGTAAATCGGAAAATATTATCAATAAAGAGCAGCACGTCACGATTCTCCTCGTCACGGAAATATTCGGCAATACTGAGGCCGGTAAGCGCGACCCTCTGGCGTGCTCCGGGAGGTTCGTTCATCTGTCCGAAAACCAGAGCTGTTTTATCGATAACGCCCGACTCCATCATTTCGTGCCAGAGATCGTTTCCTTCGCGGGTACGTTCGCCGACACCGGCAAAAACGCTGTAACCCGACTGCTGCTTTGCGATATTATTAATCAGCTCCATGATTAGAACTGTCTTGCCTACGCCAGCACCACCGAAAAGACCGGTTTTTCCACCTCGGGAATAGGGCTCAAGCAGGTCAATAACCTTGATGCCGGTTTCAAACATCTCAGCTTTTGTTGAGATACTGTCGAATTTCGGGGCAAGGCGATGGATGGAGTACGATTTTTTTGAATTGACCGGGCCCCGACCATCAATCGGCTCGCCGACAACGTTCAGCATTCGGCCAAGAACTTCCGCACCAACTGGCACCTGTATTGGCTTGCCCGTATTTGCGACATTCATGCCTCTCACAAGGCCGTCAGTACTCTCCATGGAAACGGTACGGACACGCTCCTCCCCCAGATGCTGCTGCGTTTCAAGAACGAGCTTTGTGCCGTCCGCTCTTGTAATCGTCAAGGCGTCAAGAATTGACGGCAGGCGTCCTTCAGGGAAATCGACATCAACGACAGGGCCGATGATTTGGGAAATCTTACCTTCTTGCATAATAGACAGTGTGGATAGGATTTATTATGTAATCAAACATTCTATACCAAGGCTTACTGACCTTGTTGTTTACCAGAAATGAGAGCGATACAGAATTTCGCTTTTTGAATGTCCCGGATACGAGCCACCTGAGGGACTTGAACCCACGACCTACTATTTACGAAACAGTTGCTCTACCAACTGAGCTAAGGTGGCTTAAGCATAAGCGAAAAAACAAGAGCAAATATAATTTTTTTGATAGAGAATCACAAAGACTAAATGCCCCGTCATTTATTTGTCTGTAAAAAAAAGAAGAATTGGTATATTGGGGTTCAATGAAAGATTCAGTCGATTTTGTAAAATATGGATGGTATGAAGAAGTTTATAACTCCTTTTTTCAGGGCAGGGGTGCTTTGTGGTGTTCTTTTTATTTTTTTCGGAGGAGCAGCTTTTGCTGTCCCGCTTGCCCCTGGTTTTTCCTCAGTCACCCTGGACGGAAAGCATGTGTCATCAAGTCAACTGGCTGGAAAGGGCTACATCGTCAATTTTTTTGCTTCATGGTGTCCCCCATGCAGAGCCGAGATTCCAGATATGGTGGCTCTTCAATCCAAATACAGCCGCAAGGGATTTACCTTTATCGGAGTTGCAGTTAATGAAACAGCTCCTTCAATGCGATCATTCATAAAAAAATACAAGATTAATTACCCCGTGGTCATGGTTGACGACAATCTTATTGGTGCCTTCAACACGTTGGTTGACGGGGGAGTTCAGGCAATTCCAACCTCGTTTGCCGTTAGTTCTTCGGGAACAGTAACCCGGGTTATTACCGGAGCACTCAGCAAAGAGGCGCTTGAACAGCTTATTCTTCAAGTTCTCACTAAACCTATAGTTTCGAAATAAGACCCTCATGTTATGATTGATGGTTTCTTGTCCGATAGCGCTTTACATTCGGATATCAGCTTTTACCCCCCACGTCCGCAGTCTGTGTTGATTGCGGACGTTTTTTTTTACCAACAACAACAACGCGACTACCATGACGTTACTTCAGATTAATCCACCGGATTATGTGAAAAACAAAAAGCTGATCCAGTGGGTACAAGAGACCGCAGATCTATGCAATCCCGGTGCTGTGCATTGGTGCGATGGTTCTGTTGAGGAGTATGATCTTCTTTGTCAGCAGATGGTCGAAAATGGCACTTTTATCAAACTTTCGGATGAGAAACGTCCCAACAGCTATCTTTGCCGGTCGGATCCAAGTGACGTAGCAAGGGTTGAGGATAGAACATATATCTGCAGCATTCGACGCCAGGATGCGGGCCCGACCAACAACTGGGTTGCTCCCAAGGAGATGAAAGAGACGCTTAAGGGACTGTTCCGTGGCTGTATGGCGGGCCGTACCATGTATGTCATTCCATTCAGCATGGGTCCGCTGGGTTCTCCTATTGCGCACATTGGTGTAGAAATTTCCGATTCGCCCTATGTTGTGACCAACATGCGTATCATGACGAGGATGGGTCGCAAGGTGATGGATCTGCTTGGTGAGGATAGGGATTTTGTCCCTTGTCTTCACTCGGTTGGCGCTCCGCTTCAGCCAGGAGAGCAGGATGTTGCCTGGCCCTGTAACGACACCAAGTATATTGTCCATTTCCCTGAAGAGCGCTCTATTGTCTCTTTTGGAAGTGGTTATGGCGGTAATGCCCTGCTCGGCAAAAAGTGCTTTGCCTTGCGTATTGCCTCTTCTATGGCTCGTGATGAAGGCTGGCTGGCTGAGCACATGCTGATTCTTGGAGTTGAGGATCCGAATGGCGTGAAAACCTATATTGGTGGAGCATTCCCAAGTGCCTGTGGAAAGACCAATTTTGCCATGCTTATTCCCCCCCAGTCGTTTGATGGGTGGAAGGTTACCACCATTGGTGATGATATTGCATGGATCAAGCAGGGTGAGGATGGACTTCTTTATGCCATCAACCCGGAATATGGCTTTTTTGGAGTTGCGCCCGGTACCTCGGACAAGTCCAATCCGAATGCCATGTCAACCCTTGCTAAAAACTGCATTTTCACCAACGTAGCGATGACTCCAGACGGTGATGTCTGGTGGGAAGGGATGACGGATGAAGCGCCTGATCATCTTATCGACTGGCAGGGTCATGCCTGGACTCCTGATTGTGGCAGACTCTCCTCACATCCGAATGCCCGCTTTACCTCTCCGGCAAGTCAGTGCCCTTCGCTTGATCCTGCATGGGAAGATCCAAAAGGTGTGCAGATCAGCGCCTTTATTTTTGGTGGACGCCGTGGCGATACGGTTCCGCTTGTTTATCAGTCAGCAAACTGGAATTCGGGAGTCTACCTGGCTGCGACCATGGGCTCTGAAAAGACCGCCGCCGCTGCGGGCAAGGTTGGCGATGTTCGTCGCGATCCTTTTGCCATGATTCCTTTCTGCGGTTATCACATGGGTGACTATTTCACTCATTGGCTTAATGTCGGTCGTACGCTTCCTGAACTGCCAAGAATTTTCGGTGTCAACTGGTTCCGTAAGGATGAAAACGGCAAGTTCCTCTGGCCAGGTTTTGGCGAAAACATGCGAGTACTGAAGTGGGTGGTCGATCGTGTTCACGGCAATGCCGGGGCTGTAGAGAGCCCGCTAGGCTGGATGCCGAAGTACGATATGATTGACTGGACCGGTCTGGAGGAGATGACGGAAGAGAAGTTCATCAAGCTGATGTCGGTCGATCGTGAAGCATGGAAAAATGAGTTGCTTTCACATGAGCAGCTTTTTGAAATGATTTACGACAGGCTGCCCAAGGAGTTTCCCCATATTCGTGAATTGATGCTTTCGACGCTCTGGAAATCTCCGGCACAGTGGTCGTTAGCGCCGGAACACTACGCTTCAGACCATTAACAACCAGGGTTGTTATCGTTAACAATGAAAAGGGGCGCCTGCTAACAAGGGCGCCCGTCTTGTTTCTCTCTGTTCCTGCTCAGTTTTCGTCGAGGGTAAAGCCGATTTTCACGGTTACCTGCCAATAGGCAACTTTCTGATTTTCTACATGGCAGCGAGTTTCCAGAATTTCAACCCAGCGAATGTTGCGGATTGTTTCGGCAGCTTTTGCCACAGCATTATTGACCGCCTCTTCAATGCTTGTTGCAGAAGAGCCGACCAGTTCGATTTTCTTATAGATATGTGCGCTCATGGTTTGTTATGTTTTTTGTGCTTGGAAAATTTTTTTATAAGCAACGCGACCCGTGCGTTACGCCAGCACCCATATTAGCAAATCGATGGAAATCTGCAAAAACCCATCTTTCATTCGTCGCTTTTTGAGGAATTTTGTTCCTCTTCGATGATTTGCGTGTTGATCAGTGTTTCTCCCAAAAGAGAGACTCTGGCATAAGTCTCCTCCATGGTGCTGATAAAATTGTTTGTCGATCGCCAGTATGAAATTGAGCCAAGTCGTTTGACCATTGCCGCATTAACGGCAGGTGATGTGTGGCTAAACGATGGTTCGGGCAGTGGTGTATAGCCCCAGAAGGCACCATGTTGTGAAGGGAGTGGTTCCGGTATTGCCAGCTCCTCCTCATCTGATGATTGCCGCTTGTAGCCAATTTTCTGGAGAAACTTCTTCTTCTCAACTCCGCGCAAGGTGAAGAGGAGAAAAGGATCCTGGTCAAAGGACTCTGCCATGAGGTAAAAGACTGCGGCAATGTGTTTACAGGGGTTTGAGTAGTCCGGGCACGAACAGGTGGTTGTCAGATCGTAGTATTTAACAGGAAAGAGAGAGATCCCGGCATCTTTCAGGATCCGTCCAAGGTTTTCAGGCATCTCTCCACTGAGGAGCTGCGCGATGTATATTGGCTTCGCAGTAAGCTTGTGTGCCAACAGCTCTTTTTGATCTTTTGTGTATGGGGTCAGCGTGATGGAGACTTTGTAGGGACGGACTCTTGAACCCTGAACTTTTGCCGCGACACCTTTTTTTGCGGTGATGACAAGGTCGGTTACCTGCCCTTTCCGGGCATAAGATTTTCCGCGAGTAATCTTCTCGCTGATATCAAAGCTTTCAAGTGTGGTAATCCACTGTTTTCCCCACCATGTCTGGCCGAACGCTCCGCGTTTGTTCTGGGCCTTTATGCCGCCGGTCACCGCTCTGGGGGTGGATAATGTTGGTCGTTTATCAATAGTATGCCATAGTGGTTACTCTCCCGTTGCCTCCTGACTGAGCATAATCAGGTTTCGCAAATCATTGTTCGACAGTTCAGTCAGCCACTGCTCTCCTGTTCCGAGAACCTGGCCTGCCACCGTTGTCTTTTTCTCAATCATCTCGTCAATGCGCTCTTCGAGAGTGCCTGTTGTAATAAATTTGTTTTTATGCTGTCCGATACGAAACGCACGATCGGTCGCCTGGTTCTCTACTGCCGGGTTCCACCACCGGTCGAAGTGAACGACGTGGTTGTTTGGTTTCAGGGTTTTTGATGTTCTGCGCTTCATCCAGAATAACCCCTGCCCAAGGTACCTTTGACAGAAATTCAAGATCGCGCTGCCCAAGATAATGCTACTTCCGAGAATGTTGCCTTTTGCAGAGAGAAGGGAGAGCTCAAACAGCGATGTGGAGTTAAATCGAAGCGCGGTAATCGGAAAGGCTCTGAGGCTCTCTTCCCCCTCAATATCGGGCATGGAACCGATGAGCGGAGATGATGGAAGCGGTTTTTCGCCATGGCAGGGCAGCCAGACGCAAAACTCTTTTGTGGTATTGCTTCGCGGGGAGATCATGCCGATACCATTCATTGCTTGTCGCAACTCTTTCAGCATACCTATCTTTTTTCCCTCACTCCAGAGAACGGGGTTGCCATCAAGAATGGAGATGTGCAGTGCAATCATTGGCTATTCTCTTCGGGCAATTTGCTCATTTTCATCAGGCCAGCTTTTCAGCCTCGTTGAAATACAAGAAAGATTGCCGAAATAAGCAATCGAATGTAATTGGTAAAAAAATAATCAAGGGAAGCTTGCTTAACTGAAAGGCGGTATCGGTGCGGCCCGAAACAGCCGTAACACTGATGGCTGTTTCGGGCAGGATGGGCAAGGCTACACGCCCAGTGATTTGAACAGGAGCGGAAGGGCACAGAGGCCGATGGCAACATTTGTGGCGCCGCAGATTTTTGTGATGATGGCGTTCTGCTTGTACCAGGTAAACGGCAGCAGAATGGTCAGCAGGTTGATGAGCAGCAGCACGGTGGCCAACGGCCAGATTTTACCAAGAAGGATAGCCTTGTAGCTGAAAACAGCCGTGATAAAAAAAATACCGAGAAACATGTGGGCATAAATCTTTTTGTCACCGGGGTTGTAGAAATGCATGGCAACAACAACCCAGAAAAGCCCGTATGTGGCAAAGATGGTCCCGAGGTAAATCCTTATGTCAGCAGGCAACCCC
The DNA here is from genome assembly GCA_903866255.1 of uncultured Chlorobiaceae bacterium. Classification (GTDB taxonomy): domain Bacteria; phylum Bacteroidota; class Chlorobiia; order Chlorobiales; family Chlorobiaceae; genus Chlorobium. The sequence goes on from CAIPMW010000030.1 coordinate 38,440, forward strand.
ATGTCGAACAGATACATGCAAAGAGCCGTGAAAAGCTGCGCAACACCGCCGAACCAGAGGGCGATATGGGCAAGGTTGCGTCCCAGTTTTGCATGATCTGTCTCCTTGTCAAGTCCGAATCCCAACTGTTCAAGTCCAAACACCCAGACGGTGATGATCAGCCCGAACAACCCGATAGCTTCCGGATTAACAACATTCATTAGAATAACTCCTTTTTTAGTGGTGATAAAAGTTTACACAACGGCCGTCATTAAATTATTATGGCCGCGTAAATGTACGGCTATTTTTATTGAAAAGGGGAAAAATATTGCAGTTCGTACCTGCTGCCCACTGAAAATCAGCAAGAGATTTCGCATTCTTTTGATACCTTTGAACGCGGAAGAATGAGATAACCGAAGACGTTTTGATGTGATGCCCTTATCTGCTGAAACTACCCCTCCAACCAATCAGGATGCGTCGAAGCCTCAAGGGCACCGTGGCTTTTCCGGCAAATTGCTTTCCGCATTTCCTGCCTTTGAAAGCGATAATTTCCGGCGTTATTTTCCCGGCCAGGTCATCTCCATGATTGGCACCTGGATGCAGATGGTGGCGCAGGGGTGGCTGGTCCTTGAAATTACCGGTTCTGCCTTTGATGTAGGGCTCGCAGCGGCAGCCTCGACGCTTCCTCCTCTCTTCCTCTCCCTGTTTGGAGGCGTTATTGTGGACCGTTACCCAAGGCGGACGATTCTGCTCTGGACGCAGTCGGCGGCGATGCTGCTTGCTTTTGTGCTGGGTCTGTTTGCCGTCACTGGCACCGTGACGCTATGGATTATTCTTGTGCTCTCTTTTCTTCTTGGCTGTGTGAATGCCCTCAATGTTCCTGCGTTGCAGGCTTTTCTCAGCGAAATAGTCAAGCGGGAGCATCTCGCTTCAGCGATTGCCATGAACTCTGCTATCTATAATGTGTCACGGGTGATCGGTCCCGCTCTTGCCGGAATGCTTATTGCCTCCACCGGTACCGGCGCGGCATTTCTTGTCAATGGATTCAGCTTTTTGGCTGTGCTGATTTCATTGGTCTCCATGAAGGGGATGGAAAAAAAACCTGTCAACAACATCAGCCGTAATCCTCTGCTGGAAATCAGGGATGGTTTGAGCTATGCCTGGAAGCATCCTGTTATCAGGACATCAATTTTCTCTATCGCCATTATCTCAATTTTTGCATGGTCTTATGTCACCATGCTTCCGGTCATTGCCAAAAAAACGTTTGGCATGGGCGCTTCAGGGATGGGCTACCTCTATGGTATTTCGGGCGTTGGCTCGGTTGTGGGCACGGTGCTGGTCTCCATCTACTCAAGAAAAGTTGATCGTCTGGTCTTTATAGCAGGGGGATCCATTCTGTTTGCTTTAGCTCTTATCGGCTTTACGTTTACCACTCGATTACCGGTGGCGCTTCTGTTTCTTTTTTTTGGAGGTTTCGGGCTGGTCGCGGCAGTATCAACCCTCAGCGCCACTATTCAGGGCGCGGTCGATGACCGTTTCCGGGGCAGGGTGATGAGCCTTTATATGATGATTTTTATGGGCTTCATGCCAATAGGAAATCTTGAAATAGGCTATCTCTCGGAACATTTCGGCACAGGGATTGCCATTCGTTTTGGATGTCTGGTGACAATGGTGGCGGCAATAGCTCTCGCCATGTACAGCAGAGGAACCCAAAAAACATTTTTTGAACAAGTTTCGTAATAGCTCGGCATATTTTCTTGACTAATAAAACCCACCAATATGGCGGAAGATATTTTTTTCAGAAGAGCAATTTGCTCCTATCACGGACAGTGAGCTTTATGAACTTGAGGAATTTCTCCTCTCGGAGGCGGTTCCTGATGGCACGATGCCTCTTGATATGCTTGACGGTTTTCTCACTGCACTGCATATTGGGCCAGTAACCACGCTCCCCAGTATATGGGAGCCTTTTTTCTGGGACAGAACCGGCAGAGGTAACGTGCCGAAGTTCAAGAGTCCAGAAGAGAGTGAGCGCATTATGGTTCTGCTGACGAAGATGATGATCAGTGTGATCGTTCGGATATTCGGAGAGTCGGACGATGCCAGGCTTCTGCCCGATACGGCTGAATGTGAAAGTGAGGAGGTGAAAGACGGCTTGATCAAATTATGGGCAACAGGCTTTATGATGGGTGTGAACTTTAACAGTTCAGACTGGGCACCCATTTTTTTAAATCTCTATGGGTCATATTCCCCGCTGCTTGCGGCGGGGTTCTTTATTAACAATGTATTCATGATGTTGTCGACGATTGATCTGCTCTGTGACCAACCAGATGATCCGGTTCCTTTACCAACAGAGGCTTTCAGGGAATTTTGGACGATGGTGCCCGGATGTGTCGAAGGAATCAAGGAGTTCTGGATGCCTGATCGCCGACAAAAAAAGTCAAAAGTAAAGGGGATTGCTCTTGCCAGTGCAGCAGACCGGATTGGCCGTAATGATCCTTGCCTCTGCGGGAGCGGCAAGAAGTTCAAGAAATGTTGCGGGAAGTGAAGGCTCCAGATACCACCAATTACCGGCCGATTTACCTGAAGCAAATTGTCAAAACAGCAAGCGTGGACATTGCACCTGTTGGAATACCATCCTCTCTTGACTGAGAGATATAAGAGAAGTCACCCTGCATCCTGAGCACCATATCGTTTGTGACACTGAAAATAACACCAGGGCTAAGTAAAGATCAATGGTGTCTCCCCTTTTAGCCAGACCGTCTTTTGTCTTTTGCATGTTATGGTCATATAATGCCTTTTACCGGACAAACGGGACTGTTATAAAAACAATAAAAAACTGGGATGACACCCAATATTCATTGACTTATCACATAAAGTTTTTTTATATTTGCCAAATCTTTGCCAAGAGTAGCTTGGTCGTTCAGCCACACAATACGAATACTGCATGATTTCGACACATCAGTTTATGATGCCGACCGAATACCAGCGAAATGAATGTGTTTTTCACTTGAGTAATCTTGCGCTTGCGGGGGCGATCTTCGTTGTTGCCCTGTTTGCCTCCTTTATATTGAGCCCTTCCTCCCTCCTGGCATCAGACAAACAGCCAATCGCATCAAAAAAAACGACGACGAATCAGACAAAAATCGCAGAGGGGTATATTGCAAATGCGGAACAGATGATTGAGCAATTGATCATGCAGGTAGAGCCTCAGAGTGATAATACCTGGGAAAAAACCGGGCTGAACGACAATCCCAATCCAACATCTTTTGTTTCGAGTATTCCTAACATCAAGCCCGTCAATGGCTCGATTACCAGCCAATTCGGCTTGCGGACACACCCGATCTATAACCTCTCGCTTTTTCACCAGGGAATTGATATTTCAGCCTCTGAGGGAACAAATGTACAGACAACAGGAGACGGAATTGTTGCGTTTTCGGGGAGTGACAAGGGTTATGGGCAGATGATAGCAATCAACCACGGCTATGGTTATAAAACCATCTACGCTCATCTCTCGAAACTGTTGGTACACCAGGGCCAAAAAGTGAGCCGGGGTGACATCATTGCGCTCTCTGGTAACACAGGAGTATCAACGGCTCCGCATCTGCATTACGAAGTCCAGAAGGATAATGCAAGAGTCAATCCGACAGTTTATTTCTTCAACGACACAAATCCTGATAAATTCATATCAACGCACAACAGTTCACTGGAACAGAACGATAACCACTCATAACACGAACACATAAATCACTGTACTATGTACTGGAATTTAGATCTTGCCCGTCATATAGCTGATGCTCCATGGCCCGTAACAAAAGACGAATTAATTAATTATGCAAGCAGGACCGGAGCGCCGCAACAGGTTATTGACAACCTGCATGACCTTCCGGAAAGCGATGATATCTATGAAAGTCTTGATGAAATATGGCCTGACTACCCCACTGACGAAGAGTTTGGTTACGATGATGAAGAGCAATTAATGTAGAACTCAGGATAAAAGGGGATTCATGTTTGGCAAAAGCTCTTATCCTTATAGCACTTATTGTCTTCTGTGCCTTCGCTGTACGTGGAGAGACAACCGGGGAGAGAAGAGAGCTGTCGGTGCAGCCTGCATACGTCAATAACATCCGTTTCACTGGCAATAAAGCGATCAGCACGGAGGAACTGCGCCTGATCATAGGCACATCAAAAAGCAAATCCTTTCTTGGACTTGGTCTGTTCAGCGAGGTCCCGAGACCGTTCAGTCCTGAAGAATTTGCCAAAGACATCGTCCTTATCAAGAAGCTCTACAGCTATAAAGGCTATTTTGGAGCTGAGGTAACTCACTCGATTATCCGCCGCAATAACGGAACGAAGCTGGATCTGGAGATACTTGTCAGAGAAAATGAGCCATCGCGAATTGACTCTCTCCACTATCGTGGACTTGAAAAGATTTCCGGCAAACTTCACGATGAGTATCTCCGACAAAAACGGCTGAATATCAAGGATATTTTTTCTGTTGAACGGCTTATTGAGGAGCGCGATCGCACCGTCTCATTTTTCAGGGAATACGGTTTTTCCTTTATTCATGAAGATAGTATACGCATCAAGGTGGACACTGTCGGGACACACGCCGGAATTTTTTTCCAACTGAATTTGCCAGAACGACTACACTATGGACCAATCAACGCAGTAGTTCAAAATCCCGTCAAAGATGGGGGGGGGGCTGCCAAAAATACATTTACCCAGGAAAATATAACTGGCAAAATTCTTGGCAAACAGAGAGTATCGCCTGACCTTATCACGACAGCAATAGCATTCCGCCCTGGTAACTTTACCCGCGAAAGTCTCGAACAGCGCACCCTGCAGAATTTCGGTGCAACCAATATCTTTTCGTCAATTTATATCACCCACGATTCGACACGTGCTGGCGCTCTCTACACAACCATCAACCTTGAAACAGCACCCAAGCACCAGATAGAACCAAAAATACTGATTGATAACCGTTATGGACCCCCATTTTTTGGAACATCACTGGCTTATGAAAACAAGAACCTCTTCGGTGGAGGCGAAAAGCTCAGATTATCATCGGAATACGGCACCCAGGCCAGCTCCGACAACAGAGTTCTGGCAAATCTTGATCCCAGCCAATACACAAAGATCATTCCATACGAATTCAGCATAAAAAGCAGCCTTATTTTACCTGTTCGCAAGAAAACTGGCAGCTTCTATTCAACAACCGCAGAATATTCGGCCACCAGGCAACCGGTTCTGCTTTCAAGTAAAAACGGATTAATTCGCACCACCTATAGCGCTCCCCTGAGTCCATCATCTCGCCTGAATTTTGATTTTTTTGAAATTGAATGGGTTACCAAAGACTCTCTCCGTGGATTCAAGCAGCTCTTTAAAACCGATCTGGCTAAAAATATCAGGATCAATCCTGCCAATCAATCTGCAGTCAATGCCGCAGTTGACAGCCTGATGAACACCCATTTCAACCAGGGAATCCGATTTCGTTTCAACGCTGCCAATCGACAGAACCTTCTTCCCGAAAAAAGCAGTTGGAAACTTGACCTGCTCCTTGAAGAGGCAGGAAGTCTTGCATGGCTTATCGACACCTATATCGATACCAAAAAGTATGGAAGTTTTTCCGATGCAGACCCCCAGATATTCGGCACCACCTATTCACAGTATATAAAGTTTGAAACCGGATTAGCGCTCACGAAATATGTTGCGCCAGAAAGCCAGCTTGCAGCAAAGGGGCGTATCGGCTGGATGATGCCTTATGGCAAGGCTGAGTCTACGCCAGAAGAACGTCGATTCTACGCCGGAGGCTCAAACAGCATGAGGGGTTGGCTGTTTAATACCCTCGGACCTGGAAACAGCACAAGTAAAGCAGCATCAAATTTTGGCGCAGATGTCAAGCTCGAACTTAACCTTGAATACCGTGTGAAGTTTTTCAAACTGTTCAATCACTCCTCGGGGGTAACATTTTTTACGGATGTCGGAAACATCTGGGACCGAAACGGCCCCTACGCCCTCACACCCTCCTCTCTGGCAAGAGACTTCGCTCTGGACTCCGGGGTTGGGTTGCGCCTTGGTTCACCCATAGGCCCGTTCCGTTTTGATTTTGCCTATAAAATCCACGACCCAACTGCAGCGCAACCATGGAGGATATCGAACATGAGCATAGGTAACTGTACCTTCCATTTTGGAATTGGCGAAGCTTTTTAATTATTTCCCCGACTTATTTTTTTCACGATCAAGGAGTAACCATCATGCCAGTACCAACAACAACACTACTTGCACCATCCATTCTATCGGCCGACTTCTCCCGCCTTAAAGAGTCGATAGATATTGCCACAGCCGCAGGCGCTGAATGGATGCACTGCGACATCATGGACGGAAACTTTGTCCCCAATATCACCTTTGGTCCATTCATAGTTCAAACTATTGCCGCATGCACATCGATGATTATCGACACCCATCTGATGATTGCCGATCCCGACCGTTACATCGAGGATTTTGTCAAAGCAGGTTCACACCAGATAACGGTCCATCAAGAGGCCTGTCCACACCTGCACCGCACCATTCAGTTCATCAAGAGCCTTGGAGCAAAAGCAGGTGTTTCAATCAATCCTGGCACGCCAGTGTCAACGCTTGAATCTGTTCTGCCGGATCTCGATCTCGTGCTGCTGATGTCGGTTAATCCCGGCTTTGGTGGGCAGAAGTTTATCCCCTCTTCAGTTGGTAAGATTGCCAGGCTTCATACCATGCGCCTTAATGTCAATCCGGCGATGGTGATTGCTGTGGATGGCGGCATAACAGAGGAGAATGCCCAGGAGGTGGTATCGGCAGGAGCCGATGCACTGATTGCTGGCACCGCATTCTTCAAATCTGTTGACCCTGCACGCACTGCTGCAAAAATCAGAGCTATGACCAGGTAATTGCCAGAAGCTCGGGGCTGGTGTGCAGCCCCTCTCCTATCAGCACGGCATCAAACGATGCCTGCTCGATGAGGGCAATATCAGCAGCCGTTTTCATGCCGCTTTCTGCAACTGCCACAACCCCCTCAGGGATGAAGGGACGAAGTGCAGCCGATGCATGAAGATCGACCGAAAAATCTTTCAAATTGCGGTTGTTGACCCCGATTATCGAAGCTCCTTGTGCAATGGCAATCTCAAGCTCCTCCCGGTCGTGCACCTCTACCAGCACATGCAGATCAAGTGATGCTGCAACCTTCAGATAATCTCCAAGCTGCACGGGCTCAAGCGCCGCCACAATCAGCAGAATAGCATCCGCGCCAATCAGGCGTGACTCAACTATCTGTAACTCATCGATAATAAAGTCCTTGCGCAGAACAGGAAGAGAAAATGATTGGCTCACCTGTTGCAGATAATCGATAGAGCCCTGAAAAAAGAGGCGATCGGTAAGCACCGAGAGTGCCGAAGCGCCAAGTGCCGCATAACCACTGGCCATCGCAAGAGGATTGAAATCCTTGACAATGATACCTCGCGAAGGAGATGCTTTTTTAATCTCGGCAATAAGTCGCAACCCTCCCCCTGTGCGCAGGAGAGCGTGCCTGAAATCACGGGTACCCCCCAGAGAACCCTGCAAGCCGTCATAACGGTGTACCGGATTCTCTTTCTTAAGCTCCGCCACTTCACGCTTTTTCTCCACCAAAATCCTGTCGAGATAGCTCATGGCAGGTCAGTCGGCAGCAGCAAGTTCACGAAGCTCATCTTCAAGCTCAACAATCTGGAGGATATTGTCAAGAAACCAGGGATCAATGCCGGTTGACTGATGCACCTCATCAATGGTTGCTCCTGCCTGGAAGGCATAACGGAGATAAAAGATTCGGTCAGCTTTCGGTATTTTGATTTTTTCGAGAATATCCTCTTTGGCAAACTTTTTCTGCTGCTGGGTCATATCAAGCACATTCATAATATCCTTGCCGTCAGAACCTAACCCTGCGCGCCCTATCTCAAGGCCACGAAGCGACTTTTGCAACGCCTCCCTGAAGTTGCGACCAAAGGCCATCACCTCGCCAACCGATTTCATCTGAACGCCAAGACGGGCATCAACATTTTTGAACTTCTCGAAATCCCAACGAGGAATCTTGACAACACAATAGTCTATTGTGGGCTCAAAACTGGCCGGAGTGGTTTTTGTAATGTCATTGAGAATCTCATCAAGCCGGTAGCCAACAGCAAGCTTTGCCGCCACCTTGGCAATCGGAAAACCGGTTGCCTTTGAAGCAAGCGCTGAACTGCGCGATACACGGGGATTCATCTCAATCACCACAATACGACCATCAACCGGATTGATGGCAAACTGGATATTGCTGCCACCGGTCTCAACCCCGATTTCACGAATAATTCTGATCGAAGCATCCCGAAGCTCCTGATACTGGCGGTCAGTGAGCGTCTGGGCAGGAGCCACAGTAATACTGTCGCCAGTATGTACCCCCATGGGATCAACATTTTCAATAGAGCAGACAATAATGACGTTATCAGCCAGATCACGGATAACCTCAAGTTCATACTCCTTCCAGCCAATCAGACACTCCTCAACAAGTACTTCACTGATGGGGCTCTCTGTAAGCCCTCTCCGAACCGCTTCATAGTAGTCGGCTTTGGTCTGGGCAAAACCACCTCCCGTGCCACCCAGCGTAAAGGAGGGGCGAATCACAATCGGCAGACCAATCTCTTCCAGCGCCTCTTTCGCCTCTTTTTCATTGCGGACAAAAAAACCTTTGGCCATATCAAGACCGATTTTCTTCATCGCATCGCTGAAAAACTCACGATTTTCAGCTTTTCTGATGGCCCGAAGTTTTGCGCCGATCAGCTCGACACCATTGCGCTCAAGAATGCCCGACTCGGCAAGAGCGACTGCGATATTGAGGGCAGTCTGACCACCCATAGTGGGCAACAGTGCATCAGGTTTTTCCCGTTCGATAATTTTCTGAACATACTCCGGAGTAATTGGCTCAATATAGGTTGCATCGGCAAACTCTATATCGGTCATGATGGTTGCAGGATTGCTGTTCACCAGCACCACGCGGTAACCATCCTCCTTCAGTGCACGGCACGCCTGGGTGCCGGAGTAATCAAATTCACAGGCCTGACCGATAACGATAGGACCTGCTCCAATCACTAAAATCGACTTGATATCTTCCCGTTTCGGCACGTTTTTTCCGGGTTTAATACTTGGTGAGCTTTAAAAAAGGGTAATGTACAAAATAAGTCAAAGAGTTTTGCGCCACTTCACTCTCGGCAAGCTACTCTACAACACGGATCGGTTCCTGGTGAAATCCCCCCGAATGACGTCGAAGCCAGGCTGTCACCTCTTTGGGTTGGCCGTTCATCAGCGAAATAATCAGCAACGTATGGCCAGCATGGGCAAAATCAACATCATGGAGAGAAGGAATTGCCGGGGTGTTGATATGAGAATGGTACGATCCCAAAATACGATATCCATGCCTTGCCGCTTCCCGCTCTACATCATGATACTCCTGATGCGCAATCTCAAACCCCTGCTCCCTGCCGAAATATAGACAGTTTTTGCATGGAGCAATCTCATAAACAATATTCTCAATATTGCCTCGATGGTCACTCTCCTGCGTTCCAACAAGCAACCCACAGCACTCATAGGGCAACTCACGAAATGCCTGTTCCTGGATAATCTCGAATTTACGTCTGGGTAGTTTCATATTACAGCCCCTTCGCTCCTATGTCTTTACGATAATATGCGCCCTCAAAGCTGATCTTTTCAACAACTTGATAGGCGCGTTCCATGCTCTTGCGAAGAGTATCGCCAAGCGCAGTGACCGAAAAAACCCTTCCGCCAGTAGTCACAGGCACTCCATCCTTGATGGCCGTTCCCGCATGAAACAGATAACAATCTTCCATTGAAGAAACATCAGGAGAGATGGTAATTGGCTTGCCAATGTCATAGTGGTCTGGATAACCAGACGAAGCAATCACAACCGTCGCTGCCGACTTCTCATGCATCTCAAAGGGCACCTCTTCCAGTGCACCCTCGACGCTTGCCTGAAGAGCTGCAATAAAGTCACTTTTCAGAAGAGGAAGCACCACCTGGGTCTCGGGATCGCCAAGACGCGCATTGTATTCAACAACCGAGGGCGCTCCGTTGTCGATCATCAACCCTACATACAGAAAACCGGTGTAAGGAGAACCCTCTCGAGCCATTCCCTTCAAGGTCGGCAGGATAATCTGCTCCTCAACCTTCCGCATCACCGCCGGAGTAACCAGTGAAGCCGGAGCGTAGGCTCCCATACCTCCCGTATTTTTACCAGTATCGCCATCGCTAATCCGCTTGTGATCCTGGGCTGGCAAAAAAAGACGGTACTTGACACCATCGGTCAATACAAACACACTCGCCTCCTGACCATCTAAAAAATCCTCAATAACCACCTCATCGCCTGCGTCGCCAAAAATACGATCTTCAAAGATATCAGCGACCGCCCTCAGCGCCTCCTCCCTGTTCCGGGAAATGAAAACACCCTTCCCCGCACATAAGCCGCTTGCTTTGATCACCTGCGGATATGGGGTCTGCGACTGCCCAAGATAGGTATTGGCATCCGTCGCATCCCGAAAAACATGGTAAGCTGCCGTCGGAATGCCATGTCGCTCCATGAACTCTTTGGAAAAGACCTTGCTCGACTCAAGACGAGCGGCTGCTCGGGTAGGTCCAACTATTTTTTGACCTGCGCTGCGAAACAGATCCACTATACCAAGTTCGAGCGGCTGCTCTGAGCCAACAATTGTCAGCTCAACGGCGTTCTGGCGGACAAACTCAAGCAGGTCGTCTATCGCTGTAGCTTTCAGTGCTACATTGTGGACCTTGCCTCCCATCAGCTCAGTCCCTCCGTTCCCCGGCGCAACAAAAACCGCTGTCACCCTGTTACTCTGTGCAGCAGCCCAACAGAGAGCATGTTCGCGAGCGCCGCCCCCTATAATCAAAACATTCATGGCTTTTAGCGTCGAGTTGATTCTATTCCCGTATGTGGTTTATCAACGTGGTTTATTAAATTGCACCCAAGATTTTTATAATGCGGCGAGCATAAAATAAACAATTTTAAAATTTATTCTTGTGCTCTCACCATACCTGATTGCCAATTATTCATGACCGAAATGCCACTCTCTCCAGTGATTTCCCGTTATATCCTCCCTGTCGTGCTGAAGCTGCTCTATGCAAGCCTCCGAATATCGATCGCTCCACCGAGCCAGGAGATGAAATTTCATGATACTGGAGCCATTTTCGCCTTCTGGCACGGAAAGATGGTTATTGGCTGGCTGCTTGCCCGCGCCCTTTTTCCCGACAGAAAACTGGATGCAGTTGTCAGTTTATCCAAAGATGGTCAAGCGCTGGCTGAGACTCTCGAACAGTGTGGTTTTTCCCTGATTCGTGGCTCCAGTTCAAAGGGGGGCGACACCGTAAAAGATGCCATGCTGGAGGTGCTGCAACACAATGGTATTGTCGTCCTTACGCCCGATGGACCAAGAGGCCCGATCAAGCAGTTCAAATTCGGCACCTTGCGTCTTGCCTCAGGTAACCACTTTCCGCTACTCTTTGCTGAAATATGCTACAGCAGCAGATGGAGACTCAGGAGTTGGGATCAATTTGAAATTCCAAAACCATTCAGCAAAGCCACCGTCACCCTTCACCGTCTTGAGCTGCCAACATTCCACAGTGAAGAGGAGCTTCGATCCTGTACAATGACCATCTCAGAACGACTCAGCCATGCGTAGTAATCCTTTCTCCATACTTCTGCGACCTTTTACCCTGATTTACTCCAGTGTTGTACAGCTTCGCAATATGCTGTTTCATCTGAGACTTTTCAGAGCATGGAAATCACCGATTCCTGTTGTCTCCATCGGCAATCTATCGGCGGGGGGCACCGGAAAAACCCCGCTTGTTGACTGGGTCGTCAAGTACTATCTCTCAATAGGGTGCAAGCCCGCCATTGTTTCGAGAGGATACCTTCGTGAGTCGAAGGGGGTGCAACTTGTCTCTGACGGACAAAAAATCCTGCTCAGCAGCAGAGAATCGGGCGACGAGACCGCAATGCTTGCATGGAACAATCCCGACGCTATTGTGGTGGTCGCCAACAAGAGAAAAAAGGCGGTCATGGAGATTGCCAGACGCTTTACCCAAAGAGGACCATCGGTCATCATCCTCGACGACGCATTCCAGCATCGCCAGATTGACCGGGCACTCAATATCGCCATTATCAATGCCGCTGAACCTTTTGCGAAAGCCAAAATGTTGCCGGAGGGGCGATTGAGGGAACCACTGAAAAATCTCTCCCGCGCAGATCTCATTCTGCTCAACAAAATCACCGACAGAGAGCAGGCCAACGTCATCATCAAAGAGCTGGAAAAAACGGGTCGCCCCATCGTTCAGGCTCGCCTGAAAAATGGAGAACTGGTCTGTTTTTCAGGCGAATTCCAAACCGCAGATGAGGCTGTCCTTCAAAAAAATCCCAACGTTCTCGCCTTTGCAGGCATAGCCTCCCCTGAAAGCTTTCTCGACAGCCTCTCCAAAGAGGGAATTAACGTAGCCGCACACCGTTTTTTCAAGGATCACGAGCCTTACAGCGCAAAAAAACTGCACGCAGTGCGCAGGGAAGCCGAAAAAAATGGGCTCAGCATTGTAACAACCGAAAAAGATTACTTCCGTATGCTCGGGCAACCTGAACTGATCCGCATTATCACCACAAGACCCTGCTATTATCTCAAAATTGAACCCGATATTTTTGAAGGCGAAGCAACACTGAAATCAATGCTTCAGGCCGTTGTGGGAAAACAGGAGCAGTTCCCGCTCTCATAAGGCAGCTCTACTCTTTCACGATTGTCGAAATTGACTTGAACCGCTCCCCTTCGGCCACACGCAACAGCTCAAAAAGAGCCATCTCAGTGCTGGTCAGGGAGGCACCTGCCTTTTCAATACATCGAATCCCAAGTCGTTTGTTCTCTTTCGTTCTTGATGAAACTGCGTCTGTGACCAGATGAACATTGTAGCCAAACTCAAGGAGTTCAACAGAGGTCTGGTAGACACAGACATGAGCCTCAATGCCAACAACCAGAATATCGTTACGGTTGAATGAGCGGAGCTGGCGCATAAACTCAGGAACGCCACAACAACTGAATGTTTTTTTCTCTACCGGAATATTGCCAGGCAAGAGTTCCATCAGAGAAGCAAGTGTGTAGCCAAGTCCTTTTGGGTACTGCTCGGTCACCAGCACCGGCACATCCAGAATGGTGCAGGAACGGAGCAACTTGCTTATATTTTTGCTCAAGGCTTCTGGCTGAAAAACACTCTCTGCCAACCTGCCCTGCACATCAATGAGCAGCAGCAGTGTCTCATCGGGAGTCATCATAATGGTAATACTGGATGAAAAAATACAAGAGATACTTGCAAACCATCCTGTTACAGTAAAAAAACACATGATCGCAAGAGTCGTAATACATCATTAAAGGTAATGATATAAAAAACTATAGTTCTATGAAAAAAATTGCCATTATTCTCTCAGGATGCGGCTTTTTGGACGGTACCGAGAACCATGAAGCCGTTTTGACGCTGCTTGCTCTCGAACGGTCTGACGCTGAAGCGGTATGCTTTGCACCAAATATCATGCAGCATCATGTTGTCAATCACCTTACCGGCACAGTGGCGGAGGATGAATCCCGCAACGTCCTGGTTGAATCTGCACGAATTGTTCGGGGTGCCATTGCCAATCTGCGTACCATTGAGGTTAATGGACTGGATGCCCTTATCCCTATAACGTCACTTGTAAAAAGAATATTTTGTAGTTAACAGTCGCGTTTGCTATTATTACAAGAAAATCTTGTAATAAAGGAGGCTGACTATGCTACCGACTATTAGACATGATGAATACCTTTATCCAGTTCCAAAATTTGATCTTGGCCACAAA
>CAIPMW010000031.1 GCA_903866255.1 uncultured Chlorobiaceae bacterium
GCAACTGAAAGGTGAACCAAATTCTGCCGAGACCATTCGAGTGAACCAATATTTTGATGAGGATGCTGCCATGCCTGCCCAGGGGTCAGGAGAAGGCAAAGGAGATGAACGTTGGACTGGAAAGGGTCGCTTTCTTCTTCCCGACTTTCAGAAGCTCACTGAATTCCTGAACGACTTGTCATCTTCTGATGGCCCCGTCACCACACCGTTACCATCATGAAGCACAATCCAACCCATATTGGCCAGGTTGAAAGCGTCAGTGGAAACTCGGTAACCATCAAAATGGTGAGTAATTATCCATCGAACATGCCGATTGTCGATGGAACCGTGTACAGAATTGGGCAGATTGGATCATTTCTGAAAATCCCGCTTGGGTATGCCAACCTGTATGGATTGATTACACAAGCCGGAGTTCTGGCAATGCCCGACTCTCTGCTGGCGGCATACAAGGAGAACCCTTCAATTACCGATGGTCACCGCTGGTTGCGCATGATATTGGTCGGCGAGCAGATCGGTTCATTTTTTGAGAGAGGTGTACTCCAATCGCCAACCTCAGGAGATCAGGTACATCTCGTGACCAATGAAGACCTCCGAATCGTTTACGGAGGGTACAACGAACAATCGTCGATTGTCATCGGCAATCAAAGCGCATCGGAAGGGCTTGCCGCACAACTCGACATGGATAAACTCATCTCCAGGCATTGCGCTATTCTTGGCGCCACCGGCAGTGGCAAATCAAACGCCGTCAGCATTGTCGTCAAAGCAATTGCCGACAAAAAATTCCCCAGTGCACGGGTGCTCATGATCGACCCACACGGAGAATATGCTGGCTCATTGGCAGGGAGATGTCAAGTATTCAGAGTTGGGGCAAACAGTGCAACTGATGAACAGGAACTGTGCGTTGCCTTCTGGGCATTACCGTTCAAAGAGTTGATGGCAATATTTCCGGGCAAGCTCTCCGACCAGAATGAAGATTATATCCGGGGCAAAGTACTGGAACTGAAGCGAGTTTCTGCGGTGGCTATCGGCGGGCTTCGCGAAGAAGCCATCACGGCAGACAGCCCGATTCCGTTTTCAATTCATAAACTGTGGTTTGAGCTTGACGATTATGAGCGTATGACGTTCAAGGCTGACCGAACAACACCTGAAACCCTTCTTGCCAAGGGTGATCCTGCAACCCTTACGTCTAACCACTACCCAACGGCTGGCTTGGGAAGCAGCGCCCCATTTTTGAACAACAAAGCAAAAGGAATGCTCGGATTTCTTGAAGGGATGCGCTCCCGACTGCTCGATCAAAGCTACAATTTTTTGTTCAAGCCTGACGGGTATTCCCCTTCATTGAATGGCTCGGCACCAAATGACCTGCCAAACCTCTTCTCAACCTGGTTTGGACATGAATTTCCAGTCTCTATTTTAGACCTGTCAGCAATTCCGTCGAATATCATGCAGACCATTTCAGGCTGCATTCTCAAAATCATATACGATGCGCTCTACTGGGGGCAAAACACACTTGTTGGCGGAAAAAAGCAACCCTTGCTTATTGTTCTTGATGAAGCTCATGCTTACCTTAAAGCAGGCGAAGAGTCTATTTCGTCACGAACCGTTCAGGCGATTGCAAAAGAGGGCAGAAAATATGGCGTGGGATTGCTGCTTGTGACCCAGCGGCCATCAGAATTGGATGAAACCGTGTTGAGCCAGTGCGGAACCATGATCGCCCTCAGAATGACAAACACCCGGGACAAAGGGCATGTTTCATCAGCGATGCAGGATGAGTTACGAGAAATGACCGAAGTACTGTCGAGCCTTCGAACCGGTGAAGCAATTGTCAGTGGAGAGGCCGTTCGGATTCCATCGCGGATCAAGTTTTATCAGGCAGACAATGCAGTAAAGAGTTCTGATCCAATTGCCTCAAAACTTTGGGCCAACGCCAGCCCGGATGTTGAAGAGTACAAAACGAGTGTACGCAACTGGAGAAACCAATCATTTACCCAAGGAGACAATAATGCCAATCCCTGACATCATGCAACCGGTAGCGTCAACGAACATAACTGCCGTGGGTTACGATGCGGAAAATTTAACCGTGTATATTCAATTTCTTGACGGTTCAGCATACGCCTACAAAGGTGTTCAGGAGCACGAATTCGAGAATTTGAAAACCGCCCCGTCAGTGGGCTCCTACTTTAACAGGAACTATAAAAACGTTTATCCTTACGAGCGGGCTTAGGCTGCCGACTCGGGATTAACTCGATTCAGAGATCAGACTCACAGCTTCTATTTCAGCCAAGGAATTTGCAGAAGACCAAAAGCTTTTAAAAAAGCCACAGTCGAAGCGATAAAAGAGATTGCGATAAATATTCCTTGAACCACCGGCCACTTCCTGGAATCGGAGTTACCCGTGTGCTCTAAAGAACGCAGACGTTCTTGATGATCCGCAATTTTTTCGCGTAAGAACTCTAATTGAAGAATAGTCTTCCAACTGGCAACGCCATTTAAATCGCTCTGCAATATTCCTGATAGGCGCTGTATGGCCTCGTCTTCGGTTTTAGTTACCTCAGCCATATACGTTACCAAAGCATCGATTTCGCCAGGAGCAAGCTTCTCTTTAGGGATGACTGCAGTTAATAGATTGCGGAGTGCTGTTACCTGTTCTTTGCTCATAATTTATATAACTCCTTCGCTTTGAAGATATGCGATGTACTCCTCGCGCTTCAGTGGACAGTTTCGGAGCGCAAGACACTTTTCAGTGCTTTTGCCAAGACCAAGCTCACGAAATATGCTTTTTGCAGTTCCTGTTGGAATATCTTTACTACCACGGGAAAAAACGGTCTGAAGCACTTTCTTTCCATTTACTTCAAAGCTAACCTTCGTATGCCGTCCGCCTTCTTCCATCTTTGCTCCGATCTTGGTCAGCATCTGAATTGCTTGTGTCCGATTCAGGGTTACACTCATTTCACTCTCCTTCCGTTATATTGCGAGAACCTGTCACCGTTTCGACAAAGCGCTTTGCCAAGAGAAGTGACTTAGTGAATGACTCATCTGGCTCATGCAACTGCAATTTTAAGTCCATGATAACTTCCATCAACCCGGCCTCCGCATCCTCATAAGTATCACCCCATGAGAACAATGCACCACAACCAAGTACCTCCAACTCGACACCTTCTTGACTGTCCTTTTTCCATACCGCAAATGGCTCCATCAAGCCATTTTGATACGTAGGTTCAATAATAGCCTTAAAATATCCCTCCTGCTTAAATTCCTCGTTAGTCTTTGGAGTGCGCAACACAGAATCAGTCGATTGAGATTCAATTGGGTCACAATCATTTTTCATCTTGGTTTGCTGAGACTGCCGCTTTTTATGATAAGAAATCGCTTTGCCAAGAGTGTCTTCTGCAATCTTTGACAGGTTCCGGGACAAGCCCCCCTTTGACCACCACATGCTAAAAACTCCCCGTTCCTCGTCGCTTAGATCATCCTGCTCAAATCGCCCTGAACAACCAACCAAAGGGATTCCAGGTATCATCGCCTTGGCATATCGCGCTAACGCAACCCCGGCCCGGTCTGGACAATCGCCGCCATTAAGATCAATATCGGTAAACAACAAATCCAACAACGGCTTTGATTCATCAGAAATTCTGCTAACCGCTTCATCCGATGAACAAAGAACTTCAACATCAACTGGAACATTAAATTGCTCCTCAGAATACCGACGAAACTTACCAGCAAATCCCTCCGCAATGGAACGAACGTCGTCAACAACCATAATCGAAATACTCATTTTTTATCTACCATCTAAAATTTTTTCTTGTAAATTTTTCCATAGTTGAATTCGGAAGGTGCATCCTGACTTTGAATTATCACGTAATGAAATTGACCCATTGTGAAGTCTTATCGCCTGTCGAACTAAATACAATCCCCAGCCAGCTCCCTTTTGAGACTTTTTCGATGTTACCTTTGGCTGAAATATCAACTGTTCTTGACTCATACCAGGATTGGCATCCTTTATCGGAGCCGGAACAGTTAATTTACTAAACGCTATACCACCTGCATTGTCAGAATAATCCATAATATTAAATTGGCTCGCGTCCGATTCCTTTTGAATGACTAAAGTAATCGTTCGATTTTGGCGAGGTCTATCACGAAACGCATCAATGCTATTGAACAAGAGATTCAAAAAAGCTTCCCGAAGCCAATCCGCATAATAATAACCTTCCAAATTGGAACCTACGTACCTGAGTTTGATACCCATCATATTCAGTCGCTCCTTAATCAAGTCTCCGGCTTCATTCCAGACCTTTGCAACGGAAGTTTTTTCGAGCTTTGGAGCAGCACGCACACCAGTATAGCGAAGCTTTGTTATCGCGGCATCCAGCTTGATCACCGAATCTTTTAGCTTGGAAACCGGCTCCAAGATTCCCTTATCCCTTACAGTACGAGAAAGTGCTTCGAGTTCATCAATGAGAAGGGCTTGCTCTGTTTCGATATTTTGCAACTCATGGCGAGCAGACTGAGCAATCTCAAGTGCTGTTGTACTAAAAAGCGAATCATGAATCACGTCGGTCATTCGCTTCGCTTCATGATATCGCAGAAAATTGCTAATTGCAACGCTAAGAATCCGCATTGCTGATTTAATAACATTCTTTTCGAGTGACGAAAATTTGAAGGGAGCTGTAGTCGAACAACTTACGACACCAAAGAACTCATCACCAAATACAATAGGAAATATTGCGAACGCCTTAACATAACTAAGCCGATCATCATTTAATAGAAACCCAAAGCGGTGAGTATTTGATGGGTCAACAAGTTCAAACTTCACATCTAATTTGCCCCCTTTGTGTTCTAAAAGGGTTCGCTTGGTATCCAACACCAACTCCCGGAATGGTGGGGGCATAGTATCTCCGTCAAAATCGATACGATCACCAAATCTATCTGGGTAGTGAAAAAATGCTCGACAGTCGAGGTTGTCAGTTGAATTGATCTGACGAATTGCAACCATCTCCATGCTTAAAACATCCGATAAATGCTTGGCAATATCTCGAAAGTATGTATCCTGGTTTTTAAAATCTACCGAGAGCTGTATATGGGTAAAGAAGTTACTAACATAACAGCGGCGATATATTTCCTCAATGACCGCACCAACGATCCTGCAATTAAAATCGTCCATTTGAGCAACAGGTACTGCCCATTCAAGAAAGCCAATTATCAACTCTCCTCGCGTTCCCACTACATGGCGTTCTTTAGGAAGTGGCTCGTTACTCAAGTATACGAAATCCTTTTGTTTTCCGAATACACCTACAAATGCAGATTGTTGTGTAGAAAGCAAAAAAAGTGACGGAGCTGGTGCCTGAAAAATTTCAGCCGACAAATCAGATAGCGTCGCCATTGCCGAATCAATATCCGGGGTTGCAAGAATTTTGATTACGGCATCAAGAACTTCCACTTATTCCTCCAGCTAAATTGATCAAAACAAGTAAAAGAAGGGTAACTGCAACAAATTTCAAAAACCTCTAAAAACAAGATAATCGAAAGCCTTTACAACACGAATCACTCAAAGTGCATATTCCGGCAACATCGAACACCTTTTCCGGTCATGGTAAAAAAATGTTCGATCTTTTGCGGAATTACTGTTCGATGTTCAGCAGATTTCGTGTTCGACTTTTGCCGAAATATACATTCAATGTAACGTTATTTTTCATTTTTACCAAAATTAGAAGTAAAATTGCAAGAAATAAAGTAGACTGCCTAAGATGCCATCGCCCCGACTTTTTGCTGATAACGCAAAAAATCAATTTTGACAGCAACACAACGAACTTCGATAAACCTCATTAAATAAGTCATTTAAGCAATAAAAATTATAGCGATGTTGTTCATAATCATAACGCCAAACCGATTTGAGTCCCTTCGGTTTTCTTGCAAGCATTTCCCTTGCTGTTCCCCTTCTTCTCCCACAATCCATCGGCAACTTCCCGCTGGTGAATCTTATGGTTAAGCTCCAGCAGCCGCTTCAGGATTTCGCGGCGGGCGGCGGGGTGGATGGTGTAGCGGATGCGGTCGTTTTCGGGGAGGTATTCTACTTCGTAGAAGTCGTGGCGGAGGTTGATGTCTGACCAACCGTAGGCTTCGAGGACTGCGTTGTCCATTCGGTGGTGGAGGTTGCGAAGTTTCTGGATGGCTGAAACGGCTTCGTTGAAGGTGATGGTGCCGGGTATTTTTGCCAGATGCTTGCGCAGGTGGGCGGCATCTTTTCCGAGGAGTTTTTGAAGGGCTTTGTCGTCAAGTTCCTCTTTTTCTGGTGTTATCGGGCGCAGTGGTTGGGCGTGAAAGAGGTTGTATGTTTTGGTGAGGCCGAGCTGTACGGCAAGCATCAGTTGTTTGCGATGTTCGTGGTAGCTCTCTCCGAGACGTTCGAGTTGCTCTTCCTGCGATTTCGTGAGGTTTTGCGGAAATGGGAATGTTTCGAAACAATCCTTTGGACTGTAGTTGACAGTTCCGCATCCCAATGTGGAGCTATATTTCCATGCCCAATGGTCATAAATTGAGCTTTGCATGACAAGGAAAAAACGTATTTTCTGATAAGCTTTCACAACAACTTTATCCATAAAAACCATGTTTGCCGGAACGTACACAAAACTCACATATTTGGTCACCCTTGGAATAACCAGCACCCCATCCATCTTGGCAATGGCTCGATAAAGCGCGGGCCTTTTATCCGCATAGATCCACCATTTTTCAGGCAATGGTTTGCGTAAAGCGTATTCACCAACAATATCATTATCGGCATCGTCTTTTTTCCATCGCTGTCGCTCCGGTTGTACCAACCGTTCAAGAATGGCTAAGCAATCCGGATATTCTTCTCTGCATTTCTCTTCAGGCCAGTCGAAGAAATTGATAACCCAGCGGCTTGGTGCTTGATCGGGGTTACTGTTGAGATCATCACCATTGAGATAGGGAAAAAGGACATCCTTGTTTTTAGGGTCTTTCTTGATCAGAGCTTCGGCCTCCTGCGGTTCCAGCACAAAGCCTTTTCCGAGAATGATGCTTCCCTGAAAGCTTTTGCCTTCATTCTGTTTGAGCGTCCAAGGATTGCCCAACGTGGATGCGTCATCAAGGTAAGGGGTAATGGTTTCAACCTCTTTTCCGGAAAGAATGAACTTCCCTGTCCATGGCTGTTTCGTGATGGTGACAAGAGCAACTTCTACGGCAGCAATTCCTGGCCATGTCATGCTGCGGACAGCGTGGTTGATAGTGCCTCCCTGCCTGACAATAACATCAAGGCCCCCTTCACGCGCATCTCCTTGTGCAATGGTATTGGTAGAGATCAGCGACTGAAAACCCTTTCCCTTGAGGAGCGTAAAGATGCGACGGAAGAAATAGGTGACCAGATCAACGGCACCTATTGGATTATACAAATATTTGAGGCATTCAAGATAAGCGTTGCCATAGGTACCGCTCAACTTTCGATTCCCCAGAAAAGGTGGATTCCCCAGAATACAATCGAACCCACCATTATCAATAATTTCCGGGAACTCCAGAAACCAGTGAAAAAAGTTCTTCCTCTCTGCTATCGCCTGCACCATAGCTGTGGCCTGCTCACTCGGCGATTGCTGACCGGAAAGGTATTGGCTATACTCATCATCGGTGATAATCGAAGATCGATTTCCGTATGTTTTTTCAATGTAGAACTGGGCAATCGGGATTGAGGCGATCTGGCGCAGTAAACGGGAATCTTTGCCTGTGGCAAATGCCTGATAGCGGCGCTTTTTCTCCTCAATCTCTGATGGAGTGCGCTCAGGCAAAGAGGCAATTTCATGCCATTGTTTCAGCGACAAGGAAAAACTCTGGTCAATTTCGGGAGTGAAGGCAAAACTTACCTGTTTTCCCTGACGAATGCGTTCCGCTTTGTTTCTTTTGCGAAGTTCGGCAACAACCTCCTTGTCATCGCCCGGCATGGTAACAAAGGCTTCATCCGGCACACCCTTTTGCATCTCTTCGCGGTGAGCAAAGCCAACAATGGCGTTGCCGCATTTGATGTGGTGGTCAAGGAAGTTCAGAGGCTGGCCGGGAATATGGGCCTCAAGCCAGAGCGCTACCTTGCAGAGTTCAACAGCCAGGGGGTTGAGATCAACGCCGTAGATGCAGTTGCGAATGACATCGCGGATCGCCGACCGGAATGCGCTTGGGGAGGGTTGCTCTTCACCGGTACGGACGATGGCAAGTTCAGTGGCTATTCGTCGGGCTGCGGCTAATAAAATATGGCCCGAACCGCAGGAGATATCGGCTACTCTGAGTGAAAGCAGCGCCTCTTCGGGGTTACTCGCTTTTAGCCTGTCGGCAATGAGATAATCAAGGGAGTGTTTGATCAGGGGCTGAACCAGATCGTCAGGTGTGTAATGGGAGCCTGTGGCAGCTCGCTGCTGACCTCGGGCAAAGGCAAATTCGATTGCATTGTCGTTGTAAAGAAAAACGGGTTCGTACTCAAGAAGTCCTTCGTAGACTGAGCCGAACTCCTCCACATTGAGCGCAGCATAGTTGACCCTGATGAGCTGGCCGGTTTTCTGGTTTTCATAGAGGCTCAATGAACGAAGGCAGTGCAGGAGCGTCTCGTTATCAAGGGAGCATTGGTTCAATGGCCCAATGGCATCAGCTCTGAAGAGGTCGCCGGCAAGTGGAGCAATACCAAGATTGCCGCCGGGGCCGCCATCTTCAAAGAGATGAAAGGTGGCCATGAGCGCCAGCCAGTGATCGTGATAGCGGCGGTCTGCCAGATAGCGCTTTTCCGATAACCGGCGCAAGCGCATGAGGCTGTAGTAGGTATCGTAGATATCCCGTTTGGGCGCAACTAATGACTGGGGATAGACCAGATTTCGCTCTTCGATAACCATCAAAAAGAGAATCCTGTAGATCAAACGCAGGAGATAATGATAATACTCTGTTGGTTTTATCTGGCCGGAGGTAATGGCTGCCAGCAGTGCGGCATTTTCGGTATTTGAGAGAAAACCGTTGGCAAAAGAGAGGATGGTCTTTTCGACGGCACTGCTCAGCCCTTCGCGAATACGTGCGCCGGAATCGAGGGAGTCCTGATGGTATTTCTCGATAAGGCTTTCTTCAGGTGCTTCGCAAGAGGCTGGCAAGCGAGTCACATGCAGCAGTCGGTAGAGCACGGCAAAGTCGGCAAAGAGACCGTCGGTAAAGATGCGATCGAGGTCAAACTCCAGATAGGTAAGTTTGACCAGGCGGGAGCTGTCGCGCAGGAGGCGCAGCACCCGGCCATTGGTGACGATGCCGTAGAGTTGCTCGGTGAGGTTCAGGTACTCCTGCAGCATGGCGTGGGCCGACATCCGCAGGGCAGCTTTTTCGGGCTTTCGGTCGAGACCGGCGGGCTCGTTGCTGCCGGTAATGTGGATGGCGGCTCCGCCCCGGTTGGTGATGCGGTGGGAGATCGGGTAGAGCTTTGCGTTGAGTTCGATGCTCTTGGCCTCAAATTCCAGTTGGTAGCCAAGGAGCCCAAGAAGCGGCACCACCCAGAGGTTTCGCGTTTCGGTGGTGGCTGCCGACTCCTTTTTCAGCGTTTCAAGCTTGCGATTGAAAAGGCGCCAGTAGTCCTGGGCATCGGCCCATGCTCTTGCAATCTCCTCCTTGACTTTAACCGACGGGTCGAGACCAAAATCGACCGGGCGCTGGCCTGGTATATCCTCAAGCTTTTCAAGAATATCGGGTGAGAGTATGGCCCCCTCGATGCGGATGGATGGGTAGATCATGCGGCACCTCCGGCAGTTTCACCTTCTGGCAGAAGAATGTAGACACCGAGCAGATCCATTGGCAGTACCGGGTGCACCACCTGGAAACGCTTGCCGTCCATCAATGAACTGAAGCGTTCATGGGCTTCGACTAATTTTTTTGATTGTTGTTCAGCCACGCGGTCAAATTCAGCTTCAAACGATTTGAGCAGTTTCAGTTCATTCTCCAAAAACCCTGTTCTGGCGGGGAGCGACATATCGGAGCTGGCACGAACTGAGGCGAGAAGCGCTTTTGCCTCGGCAGGATCGAGGAACTCCTTCTCCTGTGGAGTTCCTTTCCAACCCCAGAGAATCATCTCTTCGGCCACAATCTGCTGGTTCCCTTTCCGGTCTTCGATGACGTTGCGGCAGCGGAAGAGGAGTATGGTTGTTTTGATGGCCACCTGCCGAGTGCGAATGACGGCGGAACGGGCGGCCCGTTTGCCGGAACGGTTGACGGTGTTGGCCATGAGGAGCTGGCAGAGTTGTTCCACAAAGCGGTTGTTGCGCCCAAGGTAGTGATAGCCTTGAGGCGTTGGTGAGAGAAAGCTGATCTGGACGATATCGCCAACGGGCAGGATGCCGCGTAACTGGTCGGGGAGGTTGGCGGTAATGAGGCGATAGCACCCCTTTTTCTGCTGGGCAATAACCTGTACGCCAAAGAGGTTGTTGAGGGTGCTGGTCACAAAATCTTCAACGGCAAAGGGGTCACCAATGGCCTCATCCACCTCCCGGAGGTCAGCCTCTATTTCGGAGGCTTTGATGGCGTTCTGGGCAAAGATGGTACGGGTCACTTTTTCGCGCTCGGCGGCCTCCTCTATTTTGCGGGAGATGGTGGCCTTGGCTGAGAGTGCCTCATCAAACTCGCTGAAGTCGAAGGCCAACTGTTGCGTTCCTTCACGCCGCTGGGTGATTTTGCGGTCAGGATTGAGCAAAAGCGCCTGGGTAATGGTGTCAATAATGCTCTGGGAATCTTCCGGAAAGGGGACGTTGATTCCGGTTGAGCGTTTGATTTCGCGAACCTTGCGCAGCAAAACATCAAGCACAATACCGTCGATGGGATTATCGGCGCCATAGAGAAGGCAGGTCTTCACTTCCGGCGCTGGCTGGCCAAAACGGTCTACCCTCCCCTCGCGCTGTTCGAGGCGGTTGGGGTTCCAGGGGAGATCGTAGTGCAGCACCGCCGTAAACTGCTGCTGGAGGTTGATGCCTTCGCTGAGGCAGTCGGTCGCAATCAGGAGCCGTTGCCTGGCCTTGCCCATCTCATCAATCATCTGCTTGCGGAGTTCGTCGGGCAGTTCGCTGGTGATAACCTGAATATCGAGCTTTGGATATTTTTTGTGGAGGGCTGGAGCGAGCAACCTCCCGACGTAGTTGGCGGTTGCGATATAGCGGCAGAAGACAACGGGGTTGAAGCCCGCCGAGAGCCAATCATCAAGAATAGCTTCCGCCGTGCCGCATTTCTGGTCGTGCTTCAAATCAGAGAGAGCAGTCAATTGATCAGCAAAGCCTCGCAGTTGTTGCCGCTGGTAGCTCGACCAGTCGGTTTGCTCAAGCAGTGAGGTCGGGGTGTTGTCGCCCTCATAGCCAAACTCACTATCCTGCACAGGGTTCTCACTGTTTTCGGCCATCCCCTCGTCAAGGGCAACGTGGGCAAGGTTGGTAAGCCGGGTGTTGAGCATTTCAATACCGGCTGCCGGGCTCGACATCACTCCACGCAACAGGGCAAGCGCTGTCCAGTACTGCACCCGTCGGGGGCCCTTTTTTGAAGCGTCCGGAGCAATCAGTTTTTTTGCGAATTCGAGGATCTGCTCAAAAAAGAGGGCATAGAGCAGAGAGAGATCATAAGCCCACTCAATGGATTCGCGCTTGGGGAACGGGGTCTCTTCACCCATCCACTTTTCAACGTCACCCCGTTTACGCTGCACAAAATGGCGAGCCAGCTCCTTGCGCTGGGGCTGTGATGCCGTCGGCAAATCAACCCCTTCAAAATCCGGTTTGAGTAACCCGAGCAGGGAGTGAAACTCTTCCGGCTTGCCGGAGTGCGGGGTGGCCGTGAGAAGAATGAGCTGCTGCTCTGGCTTGCCTGCCAGACGACTCAGCAGATGGTAACGCTGTTGCTGGCTTTTTGAGGCTCCGGCCGGGCGGGCGCAGGTGTGGGCTTCGTCAACAATGAGCAGTTCCGGGCACTGCTGTACGAAAACATCCCGGCGATTGTCGGATTTTATGAAATCAATACTGATAACCTGGTAGGGGTAGTAGTCGTAGACGCTGGTGTCGCCCTGAATCTGCCGGTCAAGGCGTGCCTGGGTGTTGGAGCGGATGATAACGGCCTCAATATCGAGTTTGTCGCGAATCTCCTGCTGCCACTGTTCACAGAGATGCGGAAGGCAGACAACTGCGAATCGCTGGATTTTGCGGCGCTCCAGCATCTCTTTGGCAATGAGAAGCGCTTCGATGGTTTTACCGACACCGACATCATCAGCAATCAAGAGGCGAATCAGCTCCTGCCTAAGCGCCATCACCAGAGGAACCATCTGGTAGGAGCGCGGACGAAAAGAGAGTTTGGCCAGTGCACGAAAGGGGCCCGCGCCATTACGGAATGCGAGCCGGGCTGAATCGTAAAGCAATCGGGCGGTACTGATATCGCCGAGGTCACTGCCGGTTGGTTGGCCAAACTCGGTCTCCTGTGGCTCATCGTGGGGAATGGCCAGGGGGAGATAGATACCTGCAATCTCATCGTCAGAGCCGCCAAGGGGCTTGACGACCAGAAGATCGGGGTCATCGGAGGGCATGACAATCCAATTTCGCCCTCGAAGGGAGAGCAGTTTTCCTGGTTGAAAGGTTATGCTCATTTTACTTTCCTGAAAATGTCGGGACGCCCGGCCACTTTTTCGGCCAGATTGTCCCTGTAATGGTATGTCCAGACCTCATCACCTTTGGCCATGATGGCCTGGCGTAGTGCCTCATCGTTTTCCTGCACCGCAGCATTGTCGTGGGGTGTTCCATCGCAAAAGACCCAGATGCGGGGTTCATAATAGAAATCGGGCTGAGCATAGATTCCCTCTACCCTCTTCTGTGCGGCATCGGGCAGGCGGATGCCGTTTTTATAGAGGAAATCAAGGAACTTCCGCTCTGTACTCGAATTGGGATCGATCCCGCCAAGCAGCGTCTGGTAGTGCTCTTCGTAGTTGTTAAAACTTTTGTTGGTCTGAATCTCGATGGTGCAGAGCATCAGCTTTTCAAGAGCCTCCTTGATGAGATAACGGTCAATAATTTTGTGGTCACGCTGGTTGTAATAGCTCAGCAAGTCATTGTATGAGGCTGGCCCTTTGTATTCAGGATCATCATAACGGCAAAGCGCTATGGCTTGCTGTACCACCTGATGGAAAGCGTGAACATTTTCGACAAACTGGGAGAGGATGCCAAGGCTCCCCTCTGCCGCTTCATAGAGCAGGATATTGGGGGCTTCCGGGTCGCCGACTGTTACCACACCGATCTCTCTCGGCTCCACCTGAAAGACGAGCTCGATGGCTCTCTTCAGGGCGTGCTGGAGCGTAATCACCCCATCCGGTTTTAACCCAAGCGGTTGAATCGGCTCGATATACAAGGCATCCGCGAGGTTTGAGGTCATCAATTTCACTCGCCGGAATTGCTCACTGCTCTGGGCCTCCTGATCAGGAAGAGAGCTGCGCCAGTCGCCAGAGACCATGCCGATGGGAAACCCCTCCGCCTCCTGAGCCTTCCATTTGAAGTTGATATGGACAAGCCGGGCCGCCGGGATGTACCGCACATTCAGCAGGGTGCCTTCACTGCTTGAGACGATTGCCTTACGCACCCGCTCAACCTGGCCGCCGTCAACGGTAAAGAAGGTTCGGATATCAAAGCCTTTGGAGAGCCGCTCCTCCTCTTCGCAGGAGATACGATCCGCCTCTTCAGCGCGTGACTCCGACATTTCGAGCAGGTCATGGATGTGCATCTTGTTGGCATTGTCACCCAGATTAAGTCCCGAAAAAGGACAGATTTCAAGATCTTTTTGGTCGACCGGGAGAAAGTATCCTGACCGGGTACTGATTCTCGCTTCGCTAAGGGAGGATTCGATGTCCTGAATAATCAACTGGCACACCCGATACTTTCGGCCACTGTGGTAGATGATGTTCTGTGGACCAAACTCCCGAAGAGCCAGGGAGCGGGGGCGTGAGATAAAGAGCCCTGCAGAATCACCGTCGGGTAAAAAGACACGCAGGGGAAGGCGGGTAAAGTTGTAGCCGGGCAGGAACCCTTCGGAAGCAAGATAACGCCAGGGATAGAACTCGGAGAGTTCCGATGCCTTGCCGGAAAAATGATTGCGAAGCAGGTCCAGTTGACGGGTGGCCTGATCCTGATGGCGCTTGTACTTGCGATACTCTTCACTACCAAGGTTCAGCGTGCCGCTCTCGATCTTCTGGGTAGCTCTTGTCAGAATTGCCCTTGCGGAACGGTAGATGAGCCTCCAGCGTTTGAGCGCTTCATCAAGGGTTTCAATAATCTTCGAAAGGTTCTGGTCGATCCATTGATCGGAATACCAGGATGAGGCTTTTGCTTCCAGTTCCGGTTCAAAGTCGCGGATAACTCTCCTGAAATTGGCTTTTACCCGATCAAACTGTACCAAAGAGAGCTGAAGCCCGGCCCGTACACTTTCGGCAAGAGGCATCTCGCTGTTATCATCGGTCACAAGATGCATAATTGAGGGTCTTGAGCCGATACCCTCGTCAAGGCCGGGAATGCCAACCTCTGAGGCCACCAGAGCGTGCAAATGGGCACGCAGCAGCTCCTCATTATTCAGATCGAGACGCGGCGCCATGACCGTCCCTGCAACCAGTTCGCGCTGATTGTTAAAGTAGTGGCGATCATGCGGGGCATAACTGGAGCAGTAGGTAAAGATGAGGGCTCCCTGACCACTCCGGCCTGCACGCCCTGAGCGCTGGGCATAGTTGGAGGGGTTTGGAGGCGCATTGCGCATGTGCACAACATTGAGTGACCCGATATCGACTCCAAGTTCCATG
Organism: uncultured Chlorobiaceae bacterium; assembly: GCA_903866255.1. Classification (GTDB taxonomy): domain Bacteria; phylum Bacteroidota; class Chlorobiia; order Chlorobiales; family Chlorobiaceae; genus Chlorobium. The sequence goes on from CAIPMW010000031.1 coordinate 14,819, forward strand.
GTCGGGGAGCAGAAGAGCACACTGATTGATTCGGCTCGTATCTTCTTCTGGTCAGCCACCCGTTTGCCTTCATCGGTGTACCAATCGGCCCGGAATCGCTCTTCACGCTCCAGACGTGCTTCATTACTCAACTGTCCGGTATGGTCTTCACTCCGCAGCCGTTTCATGGTCGAAAAATCACGACAATAGAGCGTTTTGAAAAAAAGATTGGGCTCTGGCCTCTGCTTTTTGTAAGTGCGTCGTTTGATAAAGTCCGCCTTGACCGTCAGCCCCTCCCCCGCTTTCCAGATAACCTTTTCGAGTCGTAAACGGTAGATGCTGACCTCTTCATTCTGCTCGCTCCGGGCGGGAAACGATTTCAGATAGTCGGCCTGCTCAAGCATCTCCATCGTCTGCATGATCAGGTTTTTGTACCCCTCTTTTTTGAGGTCAATCTCAAGGTTTTGCCGTTTGACATAATCCCTGATAAACTTCCCCAGAGAGCTGGCTGGCCCCATGCTTTTGGTGTAGAGCTTGGCGGTTTTGCTGAGTTTCTGATAGCGGATGTAGTAGGGTTCCTGAAGCTTCTCCCTGCTGTCAAGAGTCCAGGGTTGTTTTAATATCTCACGGAACTGCCGCTCGGATTCCTGTATGCGTGACTGAGTCAGAAAGTTTTCACTGTGTATGGCATATTCAAGCCGAAAAAAGTCAAGAATGGTGGTGACTAACTCTTTACGATCTGAATGATTCAGTGTTCCAAAGAGCGGCGATACGGCCCAGAATGCATCGGTAGCGATAATCTCATCCAGATCCTCATACTCAATGGTCAAAAGGGCGCATTGTTCGAGGTTGGGCAATACTACTCGCCAGCTCCGCCGGAGATCAGCCATGGAACGATAGAGCAGGAAATCCTGAAGCGCCTGCTCATATTTTCGCCGGATTGGAGCCAACATCGACTCCTCGCTTCTGTTGGCAAACTCAAGAAACGGGAGCCCAAGCGCCTTAAAAACGGCCTCGCCAAGGGTGGCAAAGGTGAGCATACCCACGGGTGCCTGCTGCAATGCCTTGTGAATACCTGCTCGAAGGCGAATGACCTGCACAAAGTCATTGAAATGTCCTGCCTGCAGGGCCGCATCCTGACGATTATCGGTAAAACTGAGCAGCTTCTGCTCTTTAATGCCATAGCCAGCGTCACTGAGCCGATTGAGAATGGAGAAGGCGGTGATGGTGGTGGAGGTACTGCGTCCTTCGCTGCCCAGCTTGGTCAGTTTGGTGCCCTCATTGGTTCTGGTATCAAAAAAACCGCCTGATGTGGGATCAAAGAGTAACGGAGCCTTCATGAACCAGCCCCACCATTTTTTTTCATCGCGGCTGGAGCAGTTTCCGAATTCGTCAAACCAAAGCTTGACGGGGAAGTATCCCCTTTTCTTGCTGTCGAGCGTGACTCCCGATTTTGTTCGGCGAAACCAGGATTCAGGGAGCATTTCAACATCTTCATCCAGATTCCAGATCTCTTCACCAATAATCAGGTAACCGTCATTGCTCTCCTCATCTTCGGTCATGTCACGAAATTCACGTGGCTCCAACCGGTTCCCGACAAAGGAGACGCAGATGAAGGGATGGCCGCTTCCACGACTGAAGACATTGGGGAATATCGGTTTTTTGTCGGCCTCATCAACTTTATAGACCCCGGGCTCAAGCGAGATATCCCGCTTCTCATCCTGATCAAGAGTTGTATAGACAGAACCCGTTTGCGAAATAAATTGATGGAGCTTGTAGGGCAGAAAGGTATAACGCTCTCCGGACTCTTGCTGTCGAACATTGGACGCGCTGATCCAGAGGAGTAAATCCACCAGATAAAGACGGCACCTCTCTTCAGCCATTCCGGAATCGGTCGCTAATTCAGCCGCAATCTCTCTCAGCCGTTTTGGTTTGCCCCTTGCGAGATCACCTCCCCGCTCTTCAAGTGCAATCTTGTTCTCCAGCCATACGGCTATCGGGTTCTTTTTGAGTGCTTCAATATCGCCCTCCTGATGAATGCCCGACTCAATGGCCGCAGCAAGAAAATGTTTTGCAGGAATTGTGCCATTGGGAGAAAGCGAACGGGCAAGCTTTTCGTTGATAACCTGCCCGGAGGTGAAGGTACATCCAAACAGTTTTGTGGCAACATTGGCAACCGCTGCTTTTTGATGCTCAATATTGCCGACACTATCGGAAACCATGGTGGCAGAGGTACCGATACTCACCACCTGCTGGTTGCAATTGGATCGAATCCGACGAATCAGCATGGAGACATCCGCACCCTGCCTACCGCGATAGGTGTGCAGTTCATCGAAAACCAGAAACCGGAGATTCAGGTAGATGCTGTCCCGAATGTTTCGCTCACGCACGCGGGTCAGCAACAGCTCCAGCATCATGTAGTTGGTCAGCAGAATATGCGGCGGGTTCTTCCGCATTTTTTCCCGTGCCTCCTCACCCTCCTGGCCTGTATACTGGCCGAAAATGATCGGAAACTCTTTTCCTGTGGCATCCTCATAATTCTTTTTGTATCGACTGAACTCCTCGAACTGCGAGTTAATGAGGGCATTCATGGGATAGACGACAAGCGCTGTTACCCCTTTTGCTGCCGGATTGGAA
>CAIPMW010000032.1 GCA_903866255.1 uncultured Chlorobiaceae bacterium
CGTCTCTATCGCATTCACCGCACCGTTCAGACTGTTGCCCGACAAAAGGCCAAAACCTTTGCCAGCCTCAATGCGAAGGCCAAGCGCATAAACATCACGGTTCGTATCGCCTGCAAGGTCGCTGTCGAGGATCGAGCCGCTCGAGAGCAGGCTCACATTCGCGTTGGTCGCGTTAATCAGGCCTATCATCAACTGGTCAGTAACATCGTCACCGGCATGGACGCGAATGTCACCATCAACACTGTTCAGCGTCGCGCTGGTCGCCATCGTGAACGAGCCGCTACCCGCACCAATCTCAAGCGTGCCGATGCCGCCGGTGGTAACATCAACGTTCGCCTGCAAGTCGACAGTACGAGCCGCAAGCAGGGTGATATTTCCAGTGCCGGAGACGATGTCCGCATCGGCCTTGACAATGATATCCGTGCCTGTGCCAATTGCCTGCAGCAGGATGTTGCCACTGCCGTTAGCGCTCACCGCATAACCATTAGTACCGCCATCAGCGATACCATTCACATCACCATCACACAACTCAATATTGCCGTTTTTCGATACCAGCACAATATTGCCATTGTTGCCCGTCAACAGATCACTCAAAACATTCGTAACAGTAGTGGTCACAGCAGCCGTATCAACCCGGTTGACCTTGACCGTAACCGTATCAACCGTGACGCTGTCACTCTCCGTGATAAACACACCACCAATTCCCGCCGACGCCGAAAGGGTGACAACTGTTGTCTCAAGATGGTTACCGCCAGTGCCAATACCTCCATTGACAGCGCTCATCAGCAATCCTGCCGCCTTGACATCAAGGCCTGTCGCAGGGGTATCGATATCCACAATTGAACCACTTGTCGATATGATCGCCACATTGCCGTTTTCCACTCCCGATGTTGTGGTCGTAGCATCAACATAGGAAACAGCAATGTTATTGACCGCCTCAAAACGGATATCGCCACCTTTGGAGGTGATGGTTGAACTATCCTTCATATCAACCATATTGCCTGCCTTGACATCAATGGTGGCATTGATGGTACGCAAGACACCGGTAAATGACTTGCTGCCAGTAGTATTCCAGAGAGTTATGCTGTTGCTGGCATCAAGAGAGATGTTGCCTGTGCCACCATCAATAATGGCTTTGACTGTAATATCCCCACTGCGGGCTTTGAGCAAAATATTACCATCACCTGAAGTCGTAATGCCTGATGTCAGCTCGGTGGTTGTTGCCCCACTTCCACCTTTCACCGTAATATCTGTTGCATCAATGACAACATGCCCTGAACCGGTTGTGATATCGGTCAGTTCACTATCTGTCACCGTGGAACTTGTCACCGTACCATCACTCTTGACACGGTAAACAACAATCGCTGCCACGGTATCAATGATCATGGCATCCGTCTCGGTAATGAAGAGATTGCCTGCAGCACCAAGATCAGCAGCCATTGTGGTGACTGTCGTCTCAAGGTGATTGGTGCCCGTTCCAATACCGCCGCCCGTAGCGGAAACACGAAGATTCCTGGCTGCAACATCAATATCAGCGCCTGCGCCATCATCATTGGCGCTATCGGTAATTACCGGAGAAAACAAGCTGACATCGCCGGTTGTCGTGATGGTTCCGATACTGATGGACGTTACTGTCTGATAGCGTATGTTGCCATAGGTGGATGAGGTTGCCGCGCCGTTATCCATCATAACTGCACCGGAAGAGGTGCTGGTAGAAACATACACATCAATGGTGCCACTGCCATCAGCAGTAATATCACCTGTGGCTGCCTGAGTCACAAAATCTTTGGCGATAATGCTGATATGGCCATTTGAACCGGACGTGGTACTGACCGTAGCATTCAGTGTAATACCTGCCACCGTTGCTGTTGATGTTTCACCGGCATCCAGAAGAATGTTGCCCGCAGCAGAGATATCACCATTGTCAACCAACGTCGTTATGCTTCCATTGGTCGTCTGAAGAACCACAGCGCCAAGACTGACAAGATCATCCTGCAAGGTATCGGTTGTGTCGGTAAGTGTCGTGCCATCACTTCCAACACGCTTGACCGTTACTGCTGCAGTCTGGCCAACCGTCACGGCCGTCGCTTCGGTGACATAGAATCCTGATAAACCGGAACGTCCGCTGGTCCGCGCCACTTCAGTTTCAAGGTGATTAGCGCCAGCGCCAATCGCTGTGGCCGCACCCAAGCGCAGTTCATTGGCGTAAACATCTGTTGTCGTTTCGCTGTTGTCGATAATTGAAGCACCGGAAAGGAGGCTTGCTGAACCCCATGTCGCCTGGTTCGTCAAGAAGTTACCAGAACGATCGGCGGCAGTTCTCGCGTCAAGAACGCCGACGGTTATGTCGCCCGCAGTTTCTGTGGTCGTGGCATAACGAATAGCGCCAGCATTGGTTGCGCTGACTGCACCGTCAACCATCGTTATGGCCGCATCAGCAAGCAAATCAATGGTTTTGCCCAACGTGGCGGATGAGATGTCAGCATTGACATGGTTCTGCATCACACTGTCTTTCGAGATAATGCTGATGTTCCCGCTACTGCTGATAACAGAAGCATTCAATGTAATATCCGCTGTTGTTCCTTCAGCGCTTTCACCACTCTTGAGCAGAATATTGCCGGTTGCACTGATTTCACCCGTTGAAACGGTGGTGGTGATGAAGCCGTCGATAGTGGTCAACACCAGGTCGCCGCCAGTAGCCGAGAGGTCTTCCTGTGCTGCGTTAACCGTTTCCGTTGCCGATCCGGTGACATCAATTCGGTTAACCTGAATCGTCAGGGTGTTGATGGTGACATCATCTGTTTCTGTAACAAAAAGGCCGCCATTACCGGCATGCGCTGTGAGCGTTGTGACGGTGGTCTCAATGGCGTTGATGCCTGTACCGATTCCGGTGCCAGCTTTCAGCAACAGCCCGGTGGCCGAAATATCGACTTCGGTGTCACCATCTGCATCACCATCAACAATACCACCAGCCGTTGCGGTGACACTGACGTTGCCGGTGCCAGCAGTAATGGTCTCAAGAGTCACCGTGGTGCCCGCCAGCAACAGAATGTTTCCATCGGTGCTGGTGATTGAGAAGGTCTGGGCCTGTGTGATATTCCGTCCGGCAACAAGGTCAATCGTCTTGCCGCTGGTGCTGGCAAGAATATTGGCATTCTGCAGGATGTCCTGGCCTGCATTGAGGCTGATGTTGCCGCCGAGTACTGTATCTGTAACTGCAGCACCCAATGTGATATCAGAGTTACTGCCTCCTGCCTGCAGCAGCATGTTGCCGGTTGCGGTGATTGCTCCGGTTGCAAGCGTGTCAATGCTGCCTGCCATGGTGACGAGCACCAGTGCACCAGTACTGACAAGATCATCCTGCTGAGCATCAGTGGTGTCCGTAAGCGTCGTACCATCACTTCCAACACGCTTGACCGTTACTGCTGCAGTCTGGCCAACCGTCACGGCCGTCGCTTCGGTGACAAACAGGCCGGATGAACCGGAACGTCCGCTTGTCCGCACCACTTCCGTTTCAAGATGGTTAGCCCCGGTGCCAACCGCTGTCGTGGCATTCAGACGCAGCTCCTTTGCATAAACATCAACCGTCGTTTCACTGTTGTCGACAATTGATGCGCCGGAAAGGAGGCTTGCTGAACCCCAGGTCGCCTGGTTCGTCAAGACGTTACCCGAACGATCGGCGGTTGTTCTCGCGTCAAGCAGACCTACGGTTATGTCACCCGCAGTTGCCGTCGCCGTCGCATAACGAATACCGCCAGCATTAGTTGCGCTGACTGCACCGTCAACCATCGTTATGGCCGCATCAGCAAGCACGTCGATGGTTTTGCCTAAAGTGGTTGTCGAGATGCTGGCATTGACGTGGTTCTGCAGCACACTGTCTTTCGAGATAATGCTGATATTCCCGCCACTGCTGATAACAGAAGCATTCAATGTAATATCCGCTGTTGTCCCTTCAGCGCTTTCACCACTCTTGAGTAGAATATTGCCGAATGCGCTGATTTCACCCGTTGAAAGGGTGGTGGTGATAAAGCCGTCGATAGTGGTCAACACCAGGTCGCCGCCAGTAACCGAAAGGTCTTCCTGTGCTGCGTTAGCCGTTACCGTTGCGACACCGGTGACATCAATTCGGTTAACCTGAATCGTCAGGGTGTTGATGGTGACATCATTTGTTTCTGTAACAAATAGGCCGCTATTACCGGCAGATGCTGTGAGCGTTGTGACGGTGGTCTCAATGGCATTGGCACCTGTACCGATTCCTGTGCCAGCTTTCAGCAACAGTCCGGTGGCCGAGATATCGACTTCGGTGTCACCATCTGCATCACCATCAACAATACCACCAGACGTTGCGGTGACACTGACGTTGCCTGTGCCAGCAGTAATGGTCTCAAGAGTCACCGTGGTGCCCGCCAGCAACAGAATATTTCCATTGGTGCTGGTGATTGAGAAAGTCTGGGCCTGTGTGATGTTCCGTCCGGCGACAAGGTCAATCGTCTTGCCGCTGGTGCTGGCAAGAATATTGGCATTCTGCAGGATATCCTCTCCTGCATTCAAGCTGATGTTACCGCCAAGTGCTGTATCGGTGACCGCAGCACCAAGTGTAATATCAGAGGTACTGCCTCCTGCCTGCAGCAGCATGTTGCCGGTTGCGGTGATTGCGCCGGTTGTAAGCGTGTCAATGCTGCCTGCCGTGGTGACGAGCACCAGTGCACCAGTGCTGACAAGATCATCCTGCTGGGCATCAGTGGTATCCGTAAGCGTCGTACCATCACTTCCAACGCGCTTGACCGTTACTGCTGCAGTCTGGCCAACCGTCACGGCCGTCGCTTCGGTGACAAACAGGCCGGATGAGCCGGAACGTCCGCTTGTCCGCGTCACTTCAGTTTCAAGATGGTTAGCCCCGGCACCAACCGCAATCGTGGCATTCAGACGCAGCTCCTTTGCATAAACATCAACCATCGTCTCGCTGTTGTCGATGATTGATGCACCGGAAAAAATGCTTACCGAACCCCATGTCGCTTGGTTCGTCAAGACACTGCCCGAACGATCGGCGGCTGTTCTCGCGTCAAGAACGCCTGCGGTTATGTCACCCGCAGTTGCCGTCGCCGTCACATAACGAATAGCGCCAGAGTTGGTTGCGCTGACTGCGCCGTCAACCATCGTTATGGCCGCATCAGCAAGCACATCGATGGTTTTGCCCAACGTGACGGCTGAGATGTCAGCATTGACATGGTTCTGCAGCACACTGTCTTTCGATATAATGCTGATATTCCCGCCACTGCTGGTAACAGAAGCATTCAATGTAATATCCGCTATTGTTTCTTCAGCGCTTTCACCACTCTGCAGCAGAATATTGCCGGTTACACTGATTTCACCCGTTAAAGCTGTAGTCGTGATGAAGCCGTTCGTGGTGCTCAACACCAGGTTGCCGCCAACAACCGATATATCCTCCTGACTATCAGCAGTCGTGGGTGTTGTGGTTGCAGCAATGCCAACGCGGTTTACCGTTGTAACTGTCACATCCTTGACAACCACCCCGTTTGTCTCATCAATAAAGATCGAACCATTCGCCGTTTTTGCTGTCAGATTGACCACCGTCGTTTCGATATGGTTGCCACTGAGCGCTATTGCCACCCCGGCAGTCAGTAGCAGGTCGTTGGCTGTAATATCAACAGCCGTGGTATTATCTCCGTCCAGAATACTGCCAAGAGTGGCAATAATCGCCACGTTGGCTGTACCCGCCACAAGTTCTCCAATGGTGATATCACCCGTTGAAGCCTCATAACGAATATTACCATTGGCTGTCGTGGATACCGACCCGTCAACCATGGCAATAGCAGCATCAGCCTTGAGGTCGATGGTTTTGCCTGCGGTTGATAACGTGATATCTCCTGCGGCATTCTGGGTAATATTATCTTTGGAATAAAGACTTATGTTGCCGTTTGTTGAGGTGATGGCCGCATTCAGCGTGATATCAGCATTTGTTGCGGTGCCCTCTCCGGAACTCTCTGCTGTCTGCAGCAGAATATTGCCGACCGTTCCAGTGCTTGATATGGCACCGCTCACCGTAATGCTTCCGTCAAGAATATTGAGAACAAGCGATCCCTCCGTGCCGGAAACTGTTATCCCGTCAGTAGCAACGATCAGTGAGTCTCTTTCCCGGATAAAGATGCCACTGCTGGCCACACCAGTATTTTTCGCTGTAATGGATGCAATTTTCGTGTCGATATCATTCGAGGACGTACCAATACCCTTCGTGGCGCTCAAAACAAGCGCAGTAGTCGCCCCTTTGATATTGAGATCAGTGACCAACTCTCCCGCCAGGTTATCGATAATCGCACCGGCAGTTGCCGTCAGCGTTACCGTTCCACCGGCATCAATAATGCTCAACAAAATATCAGTACCAGCCGTAAAGGTAACGGCACCAGCAGCTCCGGCAATCGTTTGGGTGCCGCTTGCCATGGTGACAGAGGTAGATGCCGAATAGGTAATAAGTCCACCTGCTGATGATACATTGGCACCCTGGGAAATCGAGAGATTCTTCGACGTGATGGAAATTACCCCGGCACCACTATCCGAAACAAGTGCCAATGTCGTTACTGCGCCATCCGCTTCCAGTGTAATAGTACCCGTTGTCCCACTGATTTTCTGATTGAGCGCAAGCGTCGTGTCTGTACCGGTATCGTTGGCATCAATGGTGATATTGCCTGTTCCAGCCGTGCTGACTCCATTTCCGGATGCCGCAACCGTAATATTGCCATTATCCGTTGTCAGGGTAATATTGCCGCTGCCGGATACCGAGGTTTGCGCTATTCTGGTAACACTGACATCACCTCCAACCCCAAGTTCCGTATCACGGGCAACAACATTAACAAAGATGTTTCCACTGTCAACATTATCGGCAACCAGAGTATTGATCTGGGCCCATGGCATATCCACACCTGTAGCCGCACGAATGGTAAGTGTCCCCGCACGCAAACGCTCACTGCTGATACCATCGGCACCGGTAGTCCTGTTAAACTGCTTGACATAGCCAGCTTCCGAATACATGGTTATATCAAGCGGGGTCGTATTGAGGGCATCTCTTGCTTCAACAGTATTGTAGAGTTCTATGTTGCTGTACGCATCAAGATTGATCGTCCCCTGCACATAGAGAATGTAACCGGAGTTGACACTGTCCTCTACAGTAATCCTGCCACCATAGACGGTCAAATTGTCGAGTATCGTGGGCGTTGAAAGCGATTGAAAAGCGCCGATGCGCACCGAACTTGCATGAGATTCAGCATGGCCACCGCTCACGCGACCAATAATGACCTGGGTAAACCCGTCAGACAAAGCATTCAGATCGGCATTCGTCAGATTAAGCGTTGTGCTGGATGCAAGTGGATTTGGTGGATCGGCTATTTCAATCGCCCAATCAACGGTCGCAGGACGAAGAGTAATCGTGCCACCTATAGAGTGTATGGAAGAGGAGCCGCTGAGGAGATCAATTTCATTACCTTCAACAACAATTGCGCCGCCATCAACAGCAACTTCACCTCTGAATATCACCTGAGTCGCTCCAAGAATGGTAAGCTTTCCACCACTGGTAATGGTCACTGTTGATTTGAAGTCAACAACTCCATTGGCAGTAATGGTCAGATCGCCATCCACGCTGACGGACTGATAGAAGGTAACCGCCCCTGCACTCGCAACCGTCAACCCTTTGAGAAGAGGTTGCGTACCGGCATTATTTCCCACTTCACTGTTAACTACCACATTTCCTAAGGTTGCTGTCAAAGTAAGCGTGTCAGCCACATCATTCAAAGAGCTGGCATAACCGGTCAGGGTGTTCACAATGCTCGTACTGCCAAGCTGTATACCAGTACCACCAGCCCTGATTTCACGAACACCGCTCACCTCCAGTGAATCAGAGATCGTTGCGCTATTCTGTACATCTATCTGGTCAGCAAGTAACGTCGTATGCCCGGAACCCTGAATGGTGAGAGATTTTGCCTTCAGGGTGGCATCAATCACTATCTCGCCACCCTGCGCTGGATTCAGGAAAACAAGGTCATCAGTAAAGGAAACTACGTCGTTGGTGACCGCGCTGTCACCAATATGGATGTAGCTGCTGCCCGTATAGCTGCCAAAAATAATCTGGGCAAAACCAGGCATGAACTTCTCCAGCTCTGTCGTATCAAGATAGAGAGTTTCAGCCGTCGATGTCATGGCCGTAACGGAACCAAGCTGAATCGATCGTGAGGTATCCAGCGGTGCAATGGTCAGAATTGCGCCAGGGCTGCGAAGAGTATCGCCGAGTTGCACATCATTGGCAAGGATGGTCAAATCCTGACCAGAAGCATCAACAGGACTTAAAATGGTCTGCACACCACTCAACGTGCTGATACCTGTGCCTCCACCTTTTGAACCGGCGGCATCGCCAATGTTCAGCACACCGACAGAATCTGTCGAAATCACCGCTACAGTTGCCCGATCTGAACTGCTGGCAGCAACATAAGCCGCATCAATAATCAAGGAAAGAGGGCTGTAGTGGAAACCGGATACCGCATCACCAACCGTGCCTTTCGCCTTCATGAGAATAGTGCCGCCGGTGGTCTGGACATACGGCCCCTCGGCAGCTCGCAACACTCTTCCATTCATGAGATGGTAGCTCTCTTCGTACGGCGTAGCGCCATCGACCCAAACTTTGCCAGTATTAACATCAACCTTGAAGCGACCATTGATCATGGCCCATTCAATCTCAGGACTGAAAATCCTGCTGTTCTGCGTTATGGTACTCGCTCCGGCTCCATCGGTAACGGTAATAACATTTCCAGAGAACGATGCGGTATAACGGGCATCAGCATCAATCAGGGAGGCAAAGGCACTCACCACCTCTTCCAGCGTCGCACTTGCCGCTGACGCTTTATAGATAAAGTTGGTGCCATCAATGGTTATCGTGTACTCTCCACCATTTTCAACCGAAACATTTGTCAGGGAAATGATACGATCAAAGACAGCATTTGCACCCTTACTGTTGATGCTCGCCTGACTGACATCCGCCTTGAGCCATCCTGTGGCATCAAGATTATTCACAATTGAGCCCTGTGGCGCAAGGAGCGTAATGTTGCCGGTTCCAGTCACCTCAATTCCCTTGCTCAGGGTTATGTTGCCACTGTCAGTAATGATGCTCACACTGCCACCGGTTGTTTTGATAACACCTTCAAGAGTGAAGCTGCTGGCATCGCCACCAGCATAAAGCGTAACACTGCCGGTTGTGGCCGTGATACCGCTGCCACTGATGGCAAGAGCGCCATTAACGGTCTCAACCTTTACGGTACCGGATGCTCCCTGGGCAATATTGGCAATGGTCAAGCCATCCGTTTCATCAACAGCTATACCACCACTGGTTGTATTGGAAATGTCAAGAAAAGCCACCTCGGTCTCAAGTGCGCCAAAGGTCCCGTTACCGACACCACCCTCTGCATTGATAACCAGCTTCGCCAGCGGAGCAATAACATCCGTCGGACTGTCTCCTGCGTCGAGAACAGCACCACCAGTGCTGGTGATAACCAGATCATTACTGTTGGTGGTGCGAAGTTTGCCCAGCGTTATGGTGCCACCTGCGTCGATATCGATCAACCCGCTACCGGAGTTAATGACTGTTTCGCCGGTCATGGTCAGGGTGCTGATGGTGGGAGCTACCCGTGCTGTCGCGGTATAGGTTCCGGCTGCCAGCGACTCGGGAATCAAGCTCCACGTGTTGCCACTGTAACTCAAATGACCGTCGCCCACCGTATAGACCCGGCCATTCAGTGTCACTGTCAGTGTCTCATTGCCCCCGACCGTCACCGAGCCACTCAGTGTTGGTGTCGGGCTGCTAGTGGCTACCGCTCCGGTTGGCGCAACAGCCGGGGCTGTAGTGTAAATAACCACAGCATCTGCGGCAGTAAACAGTTCGCCACCCGTTACCTGTGCCGTCACGGTATAAGAACCGGCAGACAGTGCCGTGGCTGTGGTCAGGCTCCATACGCGGGTTGCTGCGCTGTAGTTCAGTGTGCCTGCAGCAACGGTGTAATCAGCATTATTTACTTTAACCGTCAGCGTTTCGCCGCTATAAACGGTTGCTGTTCCGGTAATGGTCGGCGTGGTATCGTTGGTGGTGATGCTGTTGATGGTTGGTGCCACCGCCGTTGGAGCGCTGACAAGAGTGAGCTCGCTGGTGGTTGCATCAGAGCGCAGAATCACGTCGCTTGTTGCATTTCTCACCTCGGCAAGAACAGTATGCTGACCTGTGCCGAGTGCTGCAGAACCCGATAAATCAAGGCTCCATATTCTGGTTGCAGCGTTCCATGTCAGCTTGCTTCCGGCACTGGCTGAGTCATAAGTAACACTGTCAACCGTCACCGTCAGCTTTTCGCCAGTGTAGAGTGTCGCCTTACCAGTAAGGGTCGGCTTAGTACTCGTTGTCGTGAGCGTGTTCACCGTCGGCAGTTCAGGAGTGGTTGCCGCACTTATCTGCAACGCTCTGGCGCTGGTGACCTCGCTGATCCTGTTATTGCCTGCATCGCTCACCACAGCCTTGACATCGTAAGAGGCCGCTGCAAGTGCTGGCAACTGCAACGACCACGAAAGCGAAGCAGCATCATAGGGCAAACCATTGGCTGACGTATATACGACACCATTAACCGTCACTGCCAGCTTTTCGCCACTATACACCGTTGCTGTGCCGCCAAGCATCGGCGTGGTATCTACTGTTGTCAGCGTGTTGACCGTTGGCGCTACAGCCGCTGGTATCGTATAGGTCACCAGAGCATTGTTACTTGTCGTTGATGCCACAACAGCAGCGCCATTCTTTATCTCTGCTGTCACATCATATCCTTCGCCCGCCACCAGGGTATTCGCCAGGATACTCAAGCTCCATCCTCCGGTCACCGAGGAGTAGGTCAAGCCATTTGCAGTCGTGTAGGTGGTGGTTGCCGATGGTGTGGCATGATTTGTCACCGTTACCAACAGTGTTTCGCCTTTCATCACAACGGCTGTTCCACTGATCGTCGGGGTCAGACTGCGCGTGGTCAGTGTGTTCACCGTGGGCTGAACAAGAGCAGTAACAACAAGAGTGGTTGCTGCGCTGGCAGTACCACCTGCGCTTGCTGTTACAGTATGCGTTCCAACGCCAATAGCGGGCAACGTCAATGTCCAGAGACCGTTTACTGCATCGTAACTGAGACCATTGGCAGAAGTATAAGTGGAGCTATCCACCGTCACGCTCAGACTCTGGTTCTGGTAGAGAGTGGCGGTGCCGCTCAGGGTTGGGGTGGTGTCGCTGCTGGTAAGCGGGTTCACCGTTGGCGCACTTGGTGCTACAACCTTGTAGATATGGAGAGCGTGAACCGTTGCTGTGGTGGTTAAACCTGCTGTCACCTCAACATCATAGCTGCCAGGAGTCAACGCAACAGTCGTCAGCGTCCAGGTACGCGAAGCTGCTGTATACGTCAGTGCGCTGTCAATGCCAAGCGTATACGTTTTGCCAGCAACAATGACAGTGCAAGCTTCACCATACATCAGTGTTGCTGTACCGGAGAGCGTTGGTGTCGTGGCGTTGGTAATGAGAGTGTTGATTGTTGGCGCATCGGCAGGCACAACAGTAAAGATCGCCAGTTCATTACCCGTATTGATGTCAGTGCGCACTACTTGACCAACATTATTAACAACATCAGCCGTCACTGCATAAGCACCTGCCGCAAGCACATCAGCCGCAGGAATTGTCAGACTCCAGATTCCAGAAACAGCATCAACAGCGACAGATGAATAAACCTTGCTGTTGACGGTAACCTTCAAAGACTCGCCAACCTGCAATGTTGCTGTACCAGTAATGGTTGGTATGGTCTCGCTGGTTGTCAGCGTGTTGACCGTTGGTGTCGCTGGTTTGGTTACATATACCACCAGCTCACTGCTTGAGGTATCAGCGCCAGCGCCATTACTGACCGTCGCTGTAACAGAATATGTTCCAGTCGGCAACACAACCGGCACAGCAAGACTCCATGATAACAACGAAGCGTTGTATGTCAGGGCTGCATCGGTGCCAAGCGTGTAAGTAACATTATTCACCTTCAGCGTCAGCGTTTCACCTTGAAGCACCGTGGCCGAGCCGGTAATAGTCGGAGTAGTGTCATTCGTGGTGAGCGTATTGACCACCGGCGCTACAGCCGCAGGAGCAGTGTAAACCGTCACGGCGTTGGCTGTGGTGTATGTTGCAGTCCCTGCGGTAACCTCGACATCGTAACTGTTGCCGGCAGTCAACGCACTTGCGGGCGTCAACGTCCAGATGCGGGAAGCCACATCATAGCCAAGGCCATTACTTGTCGTGTAGGTGACATTATTAAGCTTGACACTGAAAGCCTCTCCGGCGAGAACTGTCGCCGTGCCGGTAATAGTTGGTGTCGCAATATTCGTCGCCAGACTGTTCACCGTTGGCACTGCTGGCTCAGAGGTAAAAATTACCAGCTCATTTCCTGTATCGGCATCAGTGCGTACCACAGTGCCGCTGCCATCAACAACATCGGCCTGCACGGCATAACCGCCTGCCATAAGTGCATCACCAGCAGGAATTGTCAAGCTCCAGATTCCAGAAACAGCAGCAACAGCAACAGATGTATAAACCTTGCTATTGACTTTCAGGTTCAACGACTCACCAACGCCGAGATTTGCTGTGCCGGAAATTGTCGGTCTGGTGTCACTGGTCGTAAGAATGTTGACTGTTGGGTCTGCGGGTGTAGCAGAATAAATCACCAGCTCACCGACGGAAGGATCGGAACTGACAAGCGTTGCGCCATTATAGACCTCCGCCTTGACATCGTAGGTAACGTCGGCAGTCAGAGCCGATGATGGAACAAGCGTCCAGATTCTCGACACCGCATCGTAGAGCAGGTCAGCCCCAACTGTGTACGGAGAGCCAACCGGCGTGGTTGTGCCATCAGCATTAACCTTGTTCAACGTCACCTTGAGTGTTTCACCACTGAGCACAGTTGCTGTGCCGGAAATGGCAGGCGTTGTACTGTTGGTTGTCAGGAAGTTAACCAGCGTTGTTACCGCAGTGATCTCCAGAGCATTGTCGGTAGTTACGGTTGATACAATGGTGCCAGCCGCATTGCTGACATCGGCCGTCACCGCATAAGTACCTGCGATAATTGACGATGCGACAGGAATTGCCAGATTCCATGTTTGCAGCGCCGCATTATAGGCAAGAGCGTTATCAATACCGAGTACATAAAGATTTTTTCCAACCAGCACAGAGAGTGTCTCGTCGGCATAGACCGTTGCCGTACCGGTAAGAACAGGAGTGACATCATTGGTACGCAAGCTGTTAATCGTCGGAGTCGAATGAGTCGTTGCCACAGTTCCGATAACCAGTGCATCGGCTACCGTTGTGGTCGAAGAACCGGCAGCAACCTTAACAGAATAAGAACCGGGCACAAGATCGGCCGATATTGGAAGCGTCCAGACTCTGGTCGCCGTATTGTACTTCAGCCCATTCGCTGTTGTATAGTCAGTCGAGCCTACCCTGACCGTAAGCGTCTCTCCACTGAACAACGTAGCCGTACCTGAGAGTGTCGGTTTGGTTTCAGTTGTCGTCTGCGTGTTGACTGTCGGTGAACTTGACGTTGCGGTACGCACCACAAGCTCGTTGCTTGTGCTGTCGGAAGCATCGCCAACCGTAGCTGTAACCGGGTACGTGCCTGCTGCCAAAGAATCCGCAAGAACGAGACTCCAGAGTGATGTTGCTGGATCAAAGGTCAGATTACCGTCACCTGCGGTATATGTCCTGGCGTTAACTGTCACCGTCAGTGTCTGGCCAGCAAGCGCTGAAGCAGTTCCTGAAAGTGTTGGTGTGGCACTGTATGTGGTCAGACTGTTTACTGTTGGTGCTACGATGCCTGTGGAAGAGAGTATCACCAGCTCGTTACTGCTGGCATCAGTTGCAACAATGTTGCTGGCGGCATCTTTCACCTGCGCAGTCACCGACCAGGTACCAACACTCATTTGCGTCGCAAGAGCAGAAAGATCAAGACTCCATGAGCTGGTAGGCGCTGAATAGGCAAGCTTGCCACCGCCAACAACATAAACTGTAGAACCGACAGAGACCTCCAGTGTCTCTCCACTGTAGAGGATAGCAGTGCCCGATAATGTTGGCCTTGTGATCGTCGTGGTCAGGCTATTTACCGTCGGCACGGCTGAGGTAACGGAGATAATGTGCAGCGCATCACTATCGGTGACACTATTTGTGCCGACAGTGGCCGTAATTGAATAAGTGGTATCAGCCGTCAGCACCGCTGCGGATGAAACAGCAAGCGACCAGATGCGGGAAGCAGGATCGTAGCTCAGTGCTCCTTCGCCATTTGTATAGGATACCGCGATTTGTGTTGTGAGATTCTTTATCGTCACCTCCAGCACCTGGCCACCCTCAACGGAAGCCGTGCCAGTAATGACAGGCGTAGTATCGCTGGTAGTCAGCGTGTTGATGGTAGGAGTTGCCGACGACGCCGTATAGATAATCAGTTCATTGGTTGACGTATCATTTGTTGTCGTCGATCCATTATTTATTGATGCCGTTACCGCATAGGTTCCTGCCAGAAGTGGTGCAGGAACTGCAAGACGCCAGGCAAAAGTTGACGAATCATAGGTCAACGCTGAGTCAGTACCCAACCGGTACGTTGTGCCATTAACCGTCACGGTCAGAATATTGCCCACAGCATTCGCCATACCAGTAAGAACTGGGGTGGCATCAGTAGTGACAAGCGTGTCAACCGTCGGAACTGTTGGAGCTGAAGAGGATACCGTCACCGAGGTACCATAGCTCCGCACACCGGCATTGATGGTCACTGCACCGGTAGCGCTGGTAATATCAGCCTGCTCCGATAAAGTAATGGCCGAACCGGCGTTCAGGGTAACAGCGCCATTCAACGTCGTGATCGCCTGATTGATGACCAGTGAGCCAGTGCGATCGGTACCGGCATTCAGCGTAATTGTTGCTGAACCGGTTGCTGAGATATCGTCGTTCAGGGTGACGTTTCCGGCGGCATTCAG
Organism: uncultured Chlorobiaceae bacterium; assembly: GCA_903866255.1. GTDB lineage: Bacteria > Bacteroidota > Chlorobiia > Chlorobiales > Chlorobiaceae > Chlorobium. The sequence continues at coordinate 15,067 of CAIPMW010000032.1, forward strand.
CGTAAAGCTGGATGCAAGGTTGCCCTGGACAACGCTGTTGACCGTCACATCATCCAGCTCTGTAATTGAAATATTTCCGCTGGCTACAAGATCAAGCGTATCAGCTTCAAGTGTGGCCGTAATGGAACCACCAGGTGCATTCAGCGTCACAGCGCTGGCGTTTGCCATACTGCCAATGGAAATGTTGCCCGACCTGGCCGTCATGTTAACCGCGCCTGCGGTGCCGGTAATCGAACCAATAGTTATAGAGCTATCCGCCACAAAAGTGATATCCCCGCCTTTCATTTCCACTGATGAAACCGTAAGTGTGCCAGTCTGGAACACCGTCAGGTCACCGGCACCTGTCATGGTAACGCACAGCGTGCCAACCTGAGAGGTCAAGGTCAGATCATCTCCCGCCTTCAACGTGAGATTGCCGGCAGTGACTTTGCCGCCCAGAGTCAGCCCTGAACCAGCACTCAGTGTGATACTGCTGCCATTGATTGGCGAAACAATGACCAAATCCTTGCCCGCACTGAGAGTGGTAGTATAACCGGATGATGTCGGCAGCTCAACCACCGTCAGCGTGCCTCCAACGCTCATGGTAACGTCACTTGCCGGTTTACCGGGTGCAATCAGGAGATAGTCGCCAGGAACATTTGATGGCAACCCGCCAATACTCATCGTGGTCTCTCCTGTAAGAACACCGGTGCTTTCACCACCAGTTGCCGTGAACGCCACCTCCAGATCATCTCCAGTGCCCGTATCAGTCGGATCGTTGATAACAACAACCCCGCTGTTGGCGCCATTGATCGTTATCGTCAAACCAGCCACATCCACGGAATAATTATCAATATTTGAAGCAAGTTCAGATATTCTCCCCGCAGCATCAAGCGTTACTGTGGCATTGGCTTTCAGGGCACCTTTTGCAAACCCGGCCTCAACGTAATCAACCTGAAGATCATTTCCCGACTTCAGCACAATGTCATTTCCTGCATTATCCTCAATCGTCTGCACAGTATGAACAAGCATGGTATTGCCAGCGGTAATCTCCACCCTGCCATCTTTGGAAACAACACTGTTGACCGTCAAACCATCAGCCTCATTGATAATAATGCTCCCTGCCGTATGCGACACCGCATCAACAGTGGCAACAAGCGTATTGAGAAGAATTCCCTTGTTGGCCTCAGCCAGAAGATCAGTTGCAATAAAAACTGAGCTGCTGTCGCTGGCTATATCATCCGCCCTGACGGTGAGGTTTTTCGTAGCAGCCACAATACCACCAACCACCGAAAGTTTGTGCGCCAGCACATCAGTTGCACCGGTACCTGAATCCGGGGTGGATGAGAGCAGCTCTATCTTGATATTCTGAGCTTTCTCAAACCCTGTAACGCCGCCTACAAATCCGGAGAGTATGAAGTCAGACTGAAGACCAATGTAAATGTCCTGCTTCGCTCTGATCTCGAAGTTGGAGGCCTTGATTCCTGTTGTCTGGATATAGACGTAACCGGAAGGTTTTTCTACAGTTGTTTTGTTGCCACTATTATTGACATCAACCCCTGTCGTGACCGTCTGTTCCCCTCTGGCAACAATCTTCACGTCGCCTATTTCTGAACCGATCGCGATAATATTTCCCTTGACGAGAACATCCCGTGCCGAATTCAGCTCCAGATAATCCCTGGCTTCAAGTGTTCCTGTAATGGATATGACATCGCCGGTTTCAATGATAATGCTATTCGCCCTGAGACTGGTTTCCGGGATAACTTTGGTAATCGTGCTGCCATTGTTAAACTGGAAGTAGTCGCCCGCCCTGTACTCAATCAGATCAGTTGCATTGAAGAATCTGTATAGATCGACCACTTTTTTTGCGATAAAAGAGACTCCCCTGGTATAGACAAGGCTGTCACCACCTGATGGCCTGGCCACCTGAACATTGCCGGTATCACTGACCAGTTTTATTGTATCGCCTTTAACGGTAGAAGATGCAACAACAAAGAGATCGTTTACCGCGCCGATGCTCACCGTCGATGTGCCTCCGGTCGAAGTTTTCACCGACAACACCGTCAGCCCCTTCGACTGGACATCCTCCAGATATCCGTCAAAATCCTTCAGCCAGATGTCGCCGGAAGTTGTCTCCGCTTTTGTTACCGTATTCACCGCTATCTCCAGACCGAGAATTCCTGTTCCCGCTGTAAGCGATACCGTATTGGCTATAAGGTCAACGGCATCATCCGTGAAACTCTCGGCAATCTTGCCCTTCGCCGAAAGCACAATGTCTCCGGCAGAACTGACTTTCGTGACTGAACTTACCGTGCCATCACTGTTATATATCGTACCGGGAGAAGCACCGTTTTCGAGGTAAATGCCCGCATTAATGTACCGCACCAGAATATCGCCACCAGTTGAGGTTACGGTCATATCATTGGCGGCGCTGTTCGACGACAGCACAACACTCGCCAGGTCCACTGTCCCGGCGGCTGTCAGAGTAAATGAACCATCCATAACATTCACACTTTCAACGGTAAGCTGCTGTGTGCCTGTCTGGTTAACCGTCACATTGCCAGCCGCCTTTGTTGTAACGGAAAGGACGGCAACATTGGTGGCCGCAAGACTTACCCCGCCGATAACCGTCACGTTCAGGTTGTCGGCAATAAGTGTGCCGGAGGTTTGCGTGATGGCTCCCTGGGCATTGATGATGATATCGCCCTTGCCACCAGCCTTTGCATCCACAAGTATAACATCTGCTGTTCCAGCTCCAACCTTGTAAGTATTTATCGTAATGTCGTTTCGGTCGGTTGTGCCGAGTGTGACAACGCTGGTGGCAACGACATTGCCAACGGCATCGACTGTTACCGAACCATCTGCAGCGCTGACAGATGTCAGTGTTATCGTTTTAGCATTGGTGATGTTGATATTTCCGGCATCGGTTGTCGCAAGATCAACACTGTTGAGATTGGTATTGACCGAAATACCACTTGCCGCATCAGCGGTCAGCACAGAGGTCGATATAACGCCCAGCGTCTGCACAATCTTGCCTGCGCTTGCGGTCAACGTCACCGAATCAGGAGCCATCAGTCCGGAGTTGGCAAGCGTAATATCGCCACCATTGGTACCGGCAGTCAGTATGATATCACCGGTTGAGGCGGTGACGGTTAACGCTGCTTCAACATCACCGATAATGCTGCCATCCTTGACGGCACCAAGTGTTACAGCACCCACCGTTGTTGCGCCGGAAGTAACAGCAAGAGTATTGATCGTGGTCACCGTACCACTGAGAATAATATCCCTGGCTGCCGCAATGGTTATCGTATCCTTCGATGAACTCAACCCGCCCAACGTCATATCCTGTTTTGACGCAAGAGTAATATCGCTCCCGTCAGCCGTGGTTGTTACCATCGCAGAATCAGCCAGCACCAGATTGCTGCCCGCAGTGAGAGCAAGACCATTTGCCGCAGTTAGGGAGGAGAACATATCGACCGTCACAGTGCTTCCATTGACTGTGGTTGTGCCGGTAGAGCCCTTGATCGTCAAGATATTGGATGCTGTAACATTCAGGGTGTCTTCAGCCGTCAACAGCGCACTGATGGTGCTGTTCCTGTTGGAATCAATGGTAATGGTTAACGCCTTCAGAGAGGAGCTCTTGTAATCTCCAACCTGGCGTGCGTTCGCCTCCTCTGTGGTGCGCACCGTTGAGGATACCGTCTCCGTACTCGTCTGCGCCTGAGTGTCCCACAGGTTCACATCCTGCTGGGTCACGGTGCGAACCTTGACCGATGAGGAGCCATAAACAGGCCGGTAATCGTAAATATCCTTTGACTGCGTCGTCAGCTCATAACCCAGTTTTACGCGGGTGTCATAAATATCGTGCCAATCGGATGTCCAATCGTAGGTATAGTCATCCTGGGTCTCCTTGACTGTTGCCGTAAAAATATTACGCCCTCTGAAATACCAGTAATAATCGTCGTATGAAAACGTCCCGCCCCAGTCTATCTCTCCCCTGATCTGCATTTGGGTATAGGCATCCTTGATGCTGTTCCACTTGGTATGATCGTTAATCTCATTTGGCCAGTCATCAGGCCATTTATCATACGCTTGCCAATCTGGAGCATAACCCCAAAAATCGCTCAGAGAATATTCATCATAATTATCCCTGCCCCAGTCTTCATGCCACTTGCCAGCAAGATCAAACGTGGCTGCATCTACATCTGTTCGCTGTGACGCTGATTTTTCAACAAGTGAAATCGTATCATTGTCAAGCACTGAGATATACTCCTCCGGCGCTATAACATCAGCCGTTCTTGTACGGGTGTTCGTAAAGGTATCACCGGTATCCTCCTTGCCGCTGTCAACGCCGACTGTCTCCTGATCGCCATTACCCCATGCCCATGACGGATCTTTTTGCAGTGATGTATCATCAGTGGTCCTGTCCACCTGAATCGTTCCTGAGCCAGTGAGCGTAAGCTGATTGGCGATATTGAACTGACGATATCCTGAAACATCCTCATACGTCACCTTCCATCTTGCATCGCCATCATCCTTCAGATTCTTTGGCTCGGCAAAACCATCGGCCTTACTGCTGACATCAAACGCCATTTCGTTCGATGAGTAAGCGCCAAGCGCTTTTATTCCAGGGAAATCAAGCGCATTAAAATAGGATTGATCCTGCGTATAAACTGCAACACCAGTGTCACGGTACTGACCGATATATTCTCCTTTCGTGTTGTCATATTTGACGGTATAGCCAAGCTCGCAGGCAACAGCATTTTGCTGTGCCGCACTGAGCTGTGACCATGTTGCATCAGCCGCTGGCTTGTCTGACCCGTATGCAGTCCAGAATGTGTCGGTATTATTGTAATCAGTTCCTGGCGTAAAGAGTGTTTTGACTGTGGTTCCTTTGATATATTCCGCTCCCGCCGCAACAGCTGTTCCCCAGGAATCACCATTATTACCATCTGCCGTTGTATCTCCGGTCAGATACTGCGCCTCACCCTGAGATACAACCCGCAGGACATCTTCGTTCGCCCCCTTCGGCATTTTGATATACTTGTCTTTCCATCCATCAACCTCAATACGGCAGACCACCTCGGCATTACTTGCCCATTCAGGTGTCACAAAGTTGTTTGAAGGAGTACCGTTGATGGTCTGCTCCAGCAGCACTTTATTGGAGGCTTGCTCAATAATTTTCCCATTGGCATCTTTTTTTGATGCGCCATAGGAAAACTGGAAGAGCGGCATGTAGCCGGTAGCATTCAGTACCGCCTGTTTCTGGGCATCATTAAGCGCTGTAAACTCTTTGTAGGCAGCATCTTTGTAATCACCCACCACGGCCTCGGCTGTTCTTGTTGGCAAGGCATCGCTGCCAGCCTTGTTCCAGTCAACAACCGGGACCTCTCCAGATTCTGAAATGTTATTACGGTAATCAATGCCCTCAATCAACACCTCACGGAACTTCGACCCCTCGGCAGCATTGGGATTGTAGTAGCCAATCTGCTCCAGTGTCACATCCATGGAGTAGTTCTTGTGACCAACCACCACCTTGGCAGTGCCAATCTGCTCAACAAGCAGCGTTGTTTGCCATGAAACCACATCAACCTTGATAGTGCCGGCAAAAACCTGCTTGTAGCCGTCAATCCTGGTCACCTCCTGCGTTACGGTTTTGATAACAGGGTTCAGAATTGTAGTCAACCCGCCGACTGTCGCATCCGCATTGATGATAACATCGCCACCGCTTTTGATAGTGATAGCTCCGCCAGCATCAAGCAAGCCGCTGGTAATGACATACACCGAACCGCTGCTCTGGAGAGTGGTTTTATCCCTCAGAGCGGTTAAGGTGTCAAGAGCATCATCAAGTTTGACACCGGAATTAATGGTAATATCGCCATAGGATTTGACCGTGCCGGTAATGGTGGTATTCGTTGCTGAATTGAGCAATATCTTCCCGGTGCTACCACTATCGTTTGAAATCATGCCGTCAATACGGATGTTCGATGCCAGAATGTGCAGCAAGCTGTTTGCCTTGAGTTGCGCAGCATAGGGGGGAGGAACTGTTGCACCCGGATAGACCCACACATTGCCGGAAGCTTTGATAAACATCGTTGATGCGGCATTTCGCGCAAATATCCGGCCACCTGCGAGCACATTCACATCCGTTGCGCTCACCGTTACACTGTCGCCAATATCCACCATACCATCAACCGTCACCGATTTCGAGGTAGAGGTAATATCCAACTGGCTGACGTTTGCCTTGCCAGCGCCATCCAACTGACCAACAACTCCGCTCAGGTAAACAGCGTCAAGCGCCGTAAGATGAATCTTGCCGCCAGTTGCCGTATCAAGCGTTCCGCCTGAAACTCTGTTGGCGCTGCTGGAGGGGAAGAACACCATCGGTGTCACAACAATTCCAATGCCGGTGGTGTCAGTGCCACCCTTGATGGTCAGCTCATCATAAGCCTTGACCAGGCCATCAACATAGACCAGCGAGTCGGAAGTGATTACAACATCCGAGCCAGCATCTTTTGACTCAATACTGCCAAAGAGATAAACATCACCGCTGGCGCCAATTTTCACCATGCCCGCTGCGGATGCAGCAAATTTGTTGCCGCCAGTGGCATCCACCGTTATGGCGCTCACTGATTTCACTGTTCCATCACCGTTGATGACCCTGTTGAGAGTGAGGGTACCATTTGATGTAACAAGAACAGAACCACTTGAAGCAAGAGTACCCGAGACTGTCGCACTGCCAATAATCAGGTTGCCATTGGTGATAATATCCAGAGAACCATTAGCTCCTTTCCACTCATAACCGGCTGTCTTGTCATAGATAGCTCCAGCCCTGACGGCTCCTTCCACCAGCAGATCAGCAGCAATGATTTTGATCCTGCTGTCCTTGCCACTCGTAAAGATCAGGGCATCCGAAGCCACATCAACCAGACCGCCAACCTCAATATCAACAAGTCTGTCAGCAGTAATGGCCACCGCCATCGGGTCACTGACATCTGTGGTATTGCCCAAAAGCAGATCACCCGGAGTTCTGATGGTCAGGCGCTGGTCTGTTCCGATGGCAAGAGCAGTATTGTAAATGCTGATATCATCACCTGCGCTGACCAGAAGTGATCCCGCAAAGGTCAACGCACCATGAATCTTTACAGTACCGGTGGTATCAATTGCCACCTCATTGTCAAACAGGGCAGATGTGAGTCGGGTACTCTCTATAACCCCGGCAATATCAATATTTTTGCCGGTCAACTTCAACTCGGCATCAGTCTTGATATAGCCTGACTCCTTGTCGATCAAAAGTCTCCCCTCGGTTGACGTTACCTGCAACAGACGCAACTGGTTCGCCAACTGGCCGATCTGGCTGTTGATCACAACATCATTCAGGCCGGTTATTTTGATAGTACCCTCGACATCAAGGGCCGTAAAATGGCTGGTGCCAAAAGTATAAACACTCGTTTCACCGGCTTGTATATCGGTGCCTGCTGTAACAAAAATATTGCGCTGGGCTGTCAGGTTCCCCCTGAGTTCAAGCGTATCCTTTGAGTTAATCACAATATTTGCGCCAATGCCTCTCGCAACCAGGTCGCCCTTGACGACCCCCATATCTCCGGGGTTAAGAACAATACCGCCTTCAAGCGTTTCAAGAACGCCTGTTTCAGTCAGCGTAAAGTTCTGGCTGCCATCACCTCTGGTGCCGCTGTAAAGATTGATGGCTCTTGCGCCACGGATAGCGTTGGCAATAAGTATCTGGCCATTATACGACCCCTCCTTGCCAATATTGACTGTGGAACCTTCCTGCCCGGCATCAATCGTATACATTCTGCCAGAAACAGAATCGCCATCGCCAGGCAGCGTGAAGCCAAGCAGTCCATAGTTGCTGGATGTTGCTTTTTTGATGCTGAATTCCGTCCCTCTCGGACTGGTAAACATCAAACGCCCGTCCGTCAATCGGCAATTAAGGTACGAATAACCATCAGTATCTTTTCCGATAACGGCATCAAGAACCGCCTGAATATCACCCTTCAGATCACCAATCCCGAAGTTATTCAAGGTATCAGATGCCTTTACTGTAATAGCGTAGTCCTGGAAATCCGTTCCCTTGTCGAGAGAAATAACCAGGGTTGCATCACTGGAAATATGACCATCAGCAAATTCAGCAAAACCGTCTGCCGTGAGTTCCTGCCTCCAGGCTGGTGCCAGAACGGAAAGGTCACCTTTCGCGCTCAGGTTGATCCTGCTGTTTGGCTGCCAGGTTGCCAGATGGGTAGTGCCAGCAAGAATAACACCCTGCCCTGCCCATGGATTTGCTGCCAGACCGCTCACGGGATCAATAACCGTATCTTCCGCCAGAATCGGATCAATACCACCACGCAAATCAATTAACCTGCCTGCATAGAGATCGCGCCCTATTCTGATTTGATGGCCAAGCTCAGCATTGATCGTTATGGAAGATACGCCGCCAAAGGTCTCAACAGTACTGCCAAGATAGAAGCCCTTGCTGTCGCGGAAATCAATAATCTCTCCACCTGCCACAAGCACCCCATACACCTCTGCATCGCCAAGAGCCTCAAGATAAATGGAGCCATCAGCATTGGAGACAGCAACCTTGGCGCCACCAGGCATTCTGATGCTCCTGTCATCATAATATCCTGATCCGTTCAGAAGAACGTTACGGCTGCTGACACCGCCCGCAAGGCTGATGGATTCGCTTGCACGGATAACCGAGCCAATTTCAACCATCTCACCGGCGCTCGACTTCGCCATACCTCCAAGCCAGAGCTGATCCTGGCTTGCAATGCTGACCCGCGATTTTTCAGGCGACCAGGAGAAGGTTTCGGTCAGCAGCTCCCCTTTTTCATTGAATGTCTGTGCCACACTGCCACCGGAAAGAATCATTCCACTCAGGGTTACCCCGCCAACGGTATCAATGGTAACAAGACCTCCGCTGTTGTCTGAAGTAATTCCTGCAGTGGTTATACCGCCTGCCGTGGTAAGTATCAAACCCCATCCGTCATCATCTGCTCCAGTGGAACCAGTTGTGATGATGCTCACCTCTTTTGACGCAGCAACCGCCGTGTCAATAAGCACCTGTTGACCCGCAGTAATGGCAACTTTCGAGTTACCACCTGCCGTCCACTCTATGCCATTGCTGCCAATGTCACCACCCGCAACCGTTCTGCCATAAATATCAACATCCTTGCCACCCTTGATGGTAATAATGCTGCCCGCCTCCCAGGTTTTCAGCGTTGCTGTGGAGTGAATATAGACGCTGGTCTCTTTTGCCGTTGCCGTCAGCAAACCAGTTTCCAGCGCGACACCGCCAAAAATTGAGAAATCTTTGGTAACACTCGCCTTGCCTTCGAAATAGACCCACTTGTCCGACTGGATGGTCAGATCGGAATGGTTGCCATACAGGTTGATATTGCCCCTGATAATGGTGTCATCCTTGCTTGATATAACCATGGTGGTATTATCCTGCAGCGAGGTGACAGTACCGGTCAACAGATATCCATATCCCCGCTGACCCAGCAGTTCATGTGGTTTCTGGAGTTGAAGTTCGTCAACGGTGCCATTATTGTCGCTGTCGAGGGCATAGATAACATACTTGTTGCTCGCGCTGTCAGTAATAACCCATCTGTTGGTCTTGATACCCGATGACGATGAACCCCAATCCATGGCGCTGTTGGTATAATCAAGCCCCTCAGTAAAGGTTGTCACCAGACGTTTGTCAACAACAGTTGCTTCAGCATTGTAATAGAAGCTCTGCGTGTACCTGGTGTAACCGAGATATTTGATGATGGCGTTCTGCTGCTCTGCACTCAGATATTTGGCATCGAGCACTTTTTTCTGCTCAGCATCCATCGTCTTGTAGGCCTCTTTTTCCGCAGCAGTCATCTCCCCGAAGATAGCGCCACTCTCCGGCACATCAATCGAGCTCCACTTGACATCGGCATTCTTGTAATCCGTGCCCTGGGCAAACGTCAGAACATACTGTTTTCCCGCAGCGGCATTCCCGTTGTAATAGACCGTGCCGGTAAAGAGGTGGTATTTTGTGCTTTCCAGTACCCTTGCCTGCTGCTCCGAAGAAAGCTTGTCAAACGCAACGCCCGACGCAGGTTTGGTTACCGTGCCCCAGTCAACCGACGAAACAACATAGGCAACCGTAGTGGCCAGCGCTTTCGTGTCGGAGTTATAGTAGAGATCACCCTGATATTCAGCATAACCGAGCAGATTGAGCACCACCTGCTTCTGGGCTATAGTCAATTGCTCGAATGACGCATCAGCAACAGGCTTAGCAGTACCACCCCAGTTGATATCTTCGAGGCGATAATCAGGAGAAGTTCCTGCAGCCGCTACGGTGGTGATCAGCCGTCTGCCATCCGCAGCATCAGCCTTGAACCAGACGCCATCAGTATAATAATCGTAGCCAAGCGCATGGGCGACCACCTTCATATCGCCGACAGTGGCCGTTCCCCAATAGATATCAGCGGAGCTGTAATCACTCCATCTCCCCTGGGTGAAGGTGGTCACCAGCTTTTTGCCCTGAACTGCGTTATAGTTGTAATATGCCTTGGCATCACTGTCATAGGTATAGCCAAGCGCAGTAACAACCCGCTCCTTGTCAGCCTCCGACAAGCCCTCAAATGTGGCTGACTTTGTGGCACCTTCGGCAGCACCCCAAATCAGTGTATTATCGTAATCAACCGCAGCCCCTTCTACAAAACCGGTTTTTATGGTGTTTGTCGACGGGTTGTAATACACTGTCCCCTCATAGCGGGTATAACCAACCAGACTTGCGGTATATCCGCCTTCGGTGAAGGTGGTGAGCAGCCGTTTGTCAGCAGAAGCACCGGCACTGTAATAATACGCAGGGGTTTCTTTGTCGACATTTTTAACCACATAACCGAGCTTTGCAACAACAAGGGCCTGCTGCTCACTTGTCAGCGAGGTGAACGGTGTGTAGTTTGATATAGACGATACCACTGCACCTGCTCCAAGAGAATAATGCTGCGCACTCAGCGCTGCAATGATGGCGCTGTCAACAGTTCCACTATTGAGCTTGTCAATAATATCCGGCATTGATGCCGTAATTTTGGTGATAGTCTGACCGTTGATGGTGTCGAAATAATCCGCGTATGAATTTGCGAAATCGGATCCTCCACCAACCAGATTCATCGCCCCGGCTGAGGTGATGGAGCCGGAAAGCTTCATTTCACCCTTGGCAGTAATGCTGATACTGGCGTTATCACCTGTTTTCTCGTACTGCGGCGTTGTGCCGACATAATAGAAACGGGCTCCTGCTGTTACCGCTCCTCCTGAATTGATATGAACATAGGTACCAGCGCTCATCTCCACCTTTGAATCGGCCTCCCTTACGGTCACAACTGCCCCTTCGAGCACGGTAAGTCCTGTGCCAGAATTGACCACAACCGATGAACCGGTACCTTTGGCCTCAAGTTGCGTCGCAATAATAACCGAAGCTGAGGTGTCAATGGTAACAACACTGTTGCTGTTAGTGGTATAAATTGCGCTGCCTACATCAGCAGTGACGCTGTTCGGTTCAGCGCCATAACCAACAATAACCTTTTCGCCCGTGCTGCCATGCACGTTGATGGTAACTTTATCTGCGCCTGTTATCCAGCCGGTCACCACAATCTGTTCGGAAAGATCAAAAACAACCTCTCTGGCCGTTACCCCTGAATCAGCAGGCCCAAGCTGATCATGAAAATTGGCTTTCCACACCTCCGACAGGCGTCCGGTAAAGCCAATGATGTCGCTCGACTGCACGTCGCCAACAATGTTGATTCTCCCGGCAGTAAACTGCGCCTTGTCGGTCAGTCTGGCATAAAAAACAGGAAGTTCATCGCCCATCTGCCGGTCTTCAACGTCGCCGACATACATGACAACGCTGTGCTGCTCATTGTCATGGCCAATGTTTATCTGCGAGAACCCGTCGGCAAAGGCATCCATATCCCTCATGGAGAGGTTCATGAAACGTTCGTTTTTACCCAGCGAGTAGTCAACACCATATTTTGAACCACCAGCAGCGCCGATCTTGTAGTTCTGATCAAGAGAATTGGCCATGATGGTCAATTGGCCAGTAGCCGATACCATATCTTTGCCGGACCTGAAATCAACATCATCGGCAAGAATGGTGATGTTTTTGCCGCCTCCGGCATGAATAACCCCGGATTCGAGGGTCAGAAGGGATTCCTGCTCTGCAAGAGTAACAGAAATATCGCCCTGGGCTGCATAGAGACCACCATTGACGCGGTCATCACTGACAATGTTCAATCCGTTGGCATCGTTGACGGTAATATTGCCCGCACCGCTGTTGATAACGGTCAGCTCCTGCATATCGCCCTGTATTGTCCCGGAAAGCCCGCTGGATAGCAGCGTCAGATGCGCTTCAGGAAGCAGGAAGGTGCACGTGGTTGTATCAATAACGCCGCTTGAGGTGACAAGCAGGCTGGTAGCGCCCCAGTTTCCGGAACTGGAATCTGCATTGGTAAAAACCGTTGTCTCCGTTGGAGTATCAGTGACTTCAAACAACGAAACGCTGTCATCAAAATTGATAACCTTCTCCTTGTAAGCAAACTGATGATCACCCAGTTTCAGCGCCTCTGCGGTGGTTATCGGGTCAAGAATCACCCGCTCATGGCCACCACCACCCTTTATGGTGACCGTGCCATATTCGGAAGCGAGATGAATGGTACTCTCTCCCGGCCCGGCGTTAATGGTGGTATTGCCGTTGCCCACAGTAATATCATCACTGCCCGGCCCGGTAAAAATAGTGTTATTACCATTGCCTGTGATGATGGTAACCGATCCATCTCCGCCTATAAACTTGTTGTTTCCCGTACCAAGATCGTAGGTGATCCCGCTTACAGCGCCACCAGTGATGGCATCATTGCCAACGCCACCAAGAATCACGCTGTCTGCAGCACCGCCAGCAACAAGGAAGGTATCATCACCTTCACCACCATCAAAGTCCAGAGTTGCCGTAACCTCTTTGTCTACAACAAAAATGTCGTTACCCTTGCCACCTTTGGCCACAATTTTTTTGACGCCGGTATACTTGACCTCCTCACCAAACGCATTAACCGTAAGCTCCCCGGTTTCACTGTCCTGAGAAATGCGATAGGTGTCGGTATCGTTTTTACCATAGATGGATTTTTCTTTGTCATTGGGATTGCCGCCATCACTCGGCTCTCTCTGTGGCCAGCGATCTCCGGCATTGAGCGTCAAGGTATCTCCCACCTGGGTGGCAATAACCGGGGGGCCTGCCAATCTCCAGAGATGATCTGCCCCCACACTGATACCACACACCGTCACCTCTGCCTGTAAATAGGCGCTTGCAGGAGTAATCTCTATCTCACCCCTGAATCCCGCAAGCGTCGTATTAATCTCAAACAACCCCATATCAAGATGAACGTCAAGTGAACCATAGACACTTGCCGCAAACTTTGTATCTCCTATGGTTATTGACATCCCGGCTTTCAAAACCAGCACAGCCATATCAACAGTCATATCTACCGCACCTGTAATCTCAAAGTGCCCATCAGAACGAATGTAACCACTGACATTAACCGTCAGGACATGAAAGAAATCAAGCTTTGCTTCGTTGATTCTCAGCTCAAAAACGTCGTTGACCACACTCATTTCGCCATCGAACGCAACATCGAAAGCCACAACATTCAAGTTGCCTTTAAGCGCAATCTTAAAGGCTGTTCCTGCTGCAACACCGGCATACTCCTTGCTGCTGCTGGTGTTTATTTCAAGCGTCACCCCCGCCTTGATCGAAATGATTCCAATCCCGGCATCCATTTTGGCTGTTGCCTTCAGCGCAAAAACCGGACCACTCTCATCACTCACCAGCGCAATGGCTCCACCAACCGTCAGGTTACCGAGAGGACCAAGATCAAGCCTCATGTCCATTGAGGCCTGCAGGCCAAGGTCATTGATAAGGATGTCAAACTTTCCTTTCATCCCCACTCCACCAACAATATCAAGGGATGCCGCGCCAGCAATATGCAGCGAATAAGGATCAAGTTTTGTCGTTGACAGTTTCAGGAAGTTACCGTTCTCATCAGTTTCAATGGACTTGACCTCTTGCTGGCTGCCCGTTGAATTGAGTTGTAACAGGAAACCACCTTTGACAACAACAATGCCACTACCAATATCAAGAAGCTTGGCACCACCCTTGGCAGGATCGCCACCAACCTCAAGTGCACCATAAACCCCTCCATTGGTAAATCCAACCGTACCAGCCACGGCAAGCGGCTCAAGCACAGGAAGATCAAGCACAGCGCCGATATTCAATTCCGCCCGGACTTCAGAACCGGTAACACTGAACAAAATAACCAGCCCGCCGTTGCTCTCCTTGCTTGCATCAAGAGAGAGAACATTGAGAAGATTAAACTGACCATAGGCTTCCATCGATAAATAGAAGTCGGCTGGTTGATCCTTGCCTGGAGGTTTCGCGGAAATAGTAACCGTATGATAATCAAGCACGCCTCCCTTCTCTTTCCAGAACACTTCGGGCACGTTATAGACCACATCTTTCCCAAATGCATTCATGTTGACCTCAATCGTCAAAGAAGATTCGAGAACTCCGGGAATATTAAGTGTCTTGTCAAGTTCAAGTTTCAGGGCAACACCAGCCTTGCCATCATACTCACCCAACACCAGCAGCCCCATGGCATGGGAGTTGAACTCCAGCGAATCTTTTTTGCCGATACCGGCCTCAACATCAGCAAAGACGGTCAAACCTGTCGGTGATGCCTGAATATCAAAGGCCCCCGTCATGTTAATCACATCCATGATGTTGAGTTCAGCCTGCCCGGCAACACGCAGATAAAGATCTTCGTATTTGAGAACAATCGGCTGGTCAGGATTGCCTGTCTCGATTGCATAACCATCATGCACAACATCATTGGAATCTTTCCAGGTGCTCTTCGAGAAGTCAATCGTTGTTGGGAGAATCGAAACACCCAGATTATCCTTGTTGTATGTGGCCTTTTTACCAGCTTTCGGGTTTGCAGGATCAGTTTCCACAGTAAAGCCTGTCGAAAGCTTGAAACGTGCCCCAACATTCAGTTCAAGCTTCAAATCCCTGGCATTCAAAGTAACACCGGGCACACCATTAAGTCCAACAAAATCAAGATTGGCCTGTGCTGCCAGATAGGTACCTATGGCAAGACCATCAAGCCCTATGCTTGTTTCCTGGGCAACAACGATGCCAAAATCAAGATTTTGCAGCACCAGACCGATAGCAGCTTTATTGACACTATCTTTTTCATCAATACGCCCATCGCTATTGCTGTCCCAGAAATAGCCATGCCCGCCGGAAGGCATACCTATAAAACCGTTGGCATCGTTTATGCCAATGGCAAGAGAGAGTACTGAAGTCTCTTCACCGCTCGATAGCGTTACCTTTTCACCACCCCGCATGGTAAAGGCCATGGATGCGGAAAGTTGAACAAAGCCGGCAAGATTAATCTCTGCATATCCAATTTTTGCCTGAATGAGATTACCGGTAAAGTCAAGAATAACAGCATTATTGCCTCCAGCCCAGACAGCATAACCATTTGGCGCCAGCTTGCCATCTTTGTTGAGATCTTCAGAAAGATCCAGTATTCCGTTCTTGTTCAGATCTTCTCCTTGATCAAGAACACCGTTCTGATTTGTATCCTCGTCATAGAGATCAAGTGTCCCGTTTTCGTTCTTGTCTTCGGGCGATTTCGGGAAACTGGCCTGCCAGTTAATGGTTGGAGCGCCAAAAAGCTGAATTGCTGCGTTGACAGCCAGTTCTGTATTCGGTTCCGGCAGTTGCCAATAGAAGGTGTTGATATTGACCGCTACATCTTCCGCCCTGACTTCAAGCAGATCCTTGTCTATACCAACAAGAGTGGCTGTGCCTACACTTGCCTTGAGCGTATAGAATTTTGGGATGTACTGTTTCAGGCTTTCAGGAAGGAAGCTGAGCGCCGTAGGGGTAAATATTCCGAAGGCAAAGCTGACATCATCAATAGTAACACCGATGGCGCTGTTGTTTATACTGTCAAGCAGTCCATCGGGAACTCCGTTTGGACCAGTCAAATCTTCTCCAAACCGGTATGGACCGCCGATACCGGCAAATCCTGCCAGATGTGCGCCTGCAATGGTAAGCACGTCAACCTGCACAGGGGCTGTTTGAATATTCGGCACGTCACCGCTTATAGCGCCCCATACCTGGTTCACAATTTTTTTGAACCCGCCAAGATCAACCTCTACCGTTATCTGCGCACCTTTGGTGAAGGCAAAAGAACCACGCAGAGAGAGGAACTCTGAAACCTGAATATCAGCAAGACCAACACCAGCCGCCATAATGGGGCTGTTCATATCCAGATAGATGGGGGTGCCACCAGTAGTAATGGCCAACCCCAGTGGCACGCCATTGTCGCCGGGAAAACTCTGCTCAAAATCAATCCACTGGTTATACTTGTCCCCGGACCCGCCTTTTTTGGCCTGGTTATACTCAATCGTGATATCTTTGAATGTTGCCTTCAAAATATCACCAAAACCCACCAGACCGACTTCAGCGGCATGCGCGGCAAAGGCGGTGAAACTGCGCTTGCTCCCCCCTTCCGGTGCGGTTTTTTCAGAGAACATGGCAAAGGCAACATCAATGTTATCGGCGTACACTCCAACCGGAGAATCACTGTTGCGCGGATCACCTGCACCAAAATAAGGGCCGTTAATGCCGACAAACACATCCACCTGACTTCCCGCAACAGAGAAATAATTAAAGGAGGTCATATCATCGTTAAGAAAAGCAAGTGGATCATCCGAGCCCATCTCCACTTTTGAAATCACGCTTTTCTTGAATGCGAAATTACCCGACACATACACAAAACCTTCGATCGCAATCAGGGCATCCTGAGCAACCAGCTCCATCGTCTCACCCTTGCTGCCATCAAGATCCATGACAAAACCAAGCCCGTCGGCCAGATTAAGATTCTTGGCCTTGTAGTCAATAACCCGTCCCTTGCTGTCAGCAGTATTAATCGCAAACGTCAGATGCTTTGCATTCAGTTCAATCAGGGGGAGACCAACAAAACCGAAATAATCACTTTTTCCTTGGAGTGTAATGTATTGTTCACCCGAAGTACTGATCGCCATGACAACGCCTATATCAAGTTTTTCTACCTTGAAGCCAATCTCATCAGCACTGCCTTCGTTAAATCCGGCAAACAGATCAAGATTGGTAAACGCTGCTGAAAAATAGGTAATGTTCGTGCTGCTGCCATCACTCAGGATGACACTCCGCATCTTGATGGTAAAATCAAATTGTCGGTTGTAGTGTATAAAATCAAAAGCTTTGAAATCAAAAATTCCAGAGAGATTTATAACACTTCCTGCTCCGAGGTTACCCAGTTTCGGGAAATCAATACCAAGCGAAACCATCTGTGAAGTCGTGAGTCCGGAGAGAGTAAACGCGGGCATTTTGCCAAAAGCGACATTCAGATCATCGTACGAACCAAAATTGATATTCATGCTTATATTTGGCGCGGATATTTCGATACCCGGCAAGCCAGTAAAACTAACCGTCCCTGCCCTGGAGCTCATCGCCGTCCATTGACGCTTGGTGTCGCCCTTGTCCGTCATGGCAAGGAAAGCAAAATTCAGATCCTTGATAATGAAACCGAACTCACCAACTCCCGCAAACGCATCAACACCGGTACCGACCAGGGCAAGCATATCAACCCTTGTCGTGGTAGAATCGGACAGTGTTACCTCTTTTGTTGACTTCTCAAACCCAAAGAAACCATGCAACTGGACAAAATTGAACAGATTGAGATCCAGTGTCCCCGCAGCGCGCATCATCTCACCCTTCATATCAAGGGTCACTGCTGTGGCGCCACCGCCGCCAATACCCTCTTTGACAGGAAGACCATGCGTTATATTATCTGACTGCAGATACTCCGTGAAATCAATACTCGACCCATCATTTGAGGCTGTATTGAGTGAAACGTCGAGGTGGGTCGCTGTGATGTTAAAAATATCGGGGCCGATAAAACCAACCGTGTCGGCAGAAGCTTTGGCCGCCACCCAGTACTGCCCTGCATGAATAATGTCAGCACTGTAAACAATGGCCATGCCAACGCCGGCGTTTTTAATCTGAAAACCAAACGCATCATCCGTATCACCATTGATGCCAGCAAAAACATCAATGCCGCCCTGTCCAAAGGCGAGCATCCCAACCATGACCCGATCCGCTTTCCCTAATGCATCAATGACGGTCACCGTCTCAAACGTCTGTTCGAAAGAGATCGATTTGGTAAAGTCAAAGAAACCGGAAATACCAAAGGTGAAGGTGCCACTGAGAGCAGCGTAGCTCTTTGTTGTTTTCTTCAGATCAAAAGTGATAATTGCGTCGCTGCTGTCTGCCTTGATGGTGAGTGGAGCTGCGGTAAAATCAACAATCGTGTTGTCTTTGGCCGTACGGTTGATGGCGACATAAAGGTCGCTGGCACTAAGTTCCATAAAGTCAAGACCCACAAAGCCTGCCGAAACGGCAGTTGCTTTAAGAGAAGACCAGGTACGTGCCGAAGCGAGGGCAACACCGCTTTCGACCATAGTCAGCATGGCAAAATCAACAGTATCGATCCTGAAGCCCATCTCATCTGCACTGCCACCATTGACACCAACAAAAGCGCTGACATCAAGCGCTCCGATGGTCAGGGTGTCAACACCAACTGCTGCGCCGGTATCAAGGGTAACGGTCTCATGTCCCCGTTGGAACAGAAGTGTTGCATCAGCATAAAAGAAATCGAAGACTCTGAGTTTAACCTGGCCAGAGGCCGCTTTCAAGCCACGAGACATGTCCAAAATGGCGGTATCAGCGCTGCCTATCGTTACGCCAAGCTCATTTTTGGTTTTAACAAAATCTATCGTCGAGTTATCACTGGCGGCAATGTTGATCGCCACGCCAAGATTATTCCCTTCGATCGTCACGCCTGGCAACCCGACAAGCGCCAGTTGATCACCCCCCCCTTTCATCGCAGTCCAACTGCGGGAACCCCCTTTTTCCTTGAACAGCGCCAGTTCGAAGTAAACATCCTTAATCTCCACCCCCACTCCGCTGACTCCGACAAAAGCATCCAGCCCGGCTGCGCCAAACGCAAGCATATCGGCTTTCACCGTCCCCCCGCCACTAAGTTCCAGCTTTCTGGTGTCCATCTCCATGGTGATGAGACCATTAACATCAAAAAAGCCTCCCACGTTCAGATCGAACACTGCCTGTGCCTTGAAAAGATCGCCATCACTCCCCTTCATATCAAGAATTGATGTCTCTGCCGAACCAAAGGTCACCCCAAGGTCGCTGCTTGTCTTGTCAAACGCGACAACAGCGCCATCTGCTGATGCTTTATTAGCAATGATGTCAATCGCGTCTGCCGAAACAGTAAGCAAATCACCGTCAATACCCGTAAAACCAGCCGTAGCCGAGTGAGCCTTGAACGCTGTCCAACTTCTTTTTTGTCCAACGGTCTCATCAATCAACCCAAGGGTAAAATCGACATCAGTCAGCTTCAGTCCGATCTCATCAGCATTGCCACCATTCACACCAACAAATGCGTCCACTCCCTGACCGGAAATGATGAGTACCTCAACAGATGTCTGTGATGGAACGGGGCCTTTCGCCAGCTTGAGTTTCGTGTCAAACTTTTCAAGACCGATAATACCATCAAGCATAACATAGTTACCGATTGCAATCGATACATCTGCCTCCACTTTGAGCAAATCACCCTTTTTGCCGTCCATGGAGAACGTCACCGTCTGAGCCACACCTGCCTCATCCACCCCGGTAACAACCTTGAAGGCGTTGCCAGCGCTCTGCATCGCCTTGAAATCAATAACGGTGGAACCGCTGGCTTGTTTGTTAACAGCAATTATTGCAGAGTTGACCTTAAGTGTTATATCGATATCCGGCGTGCCAACATATTCAACCATGCCGGAGTTGGTTCCAACGGCTGTCCAGGAACGTTTGGCACCCCCTTTCTCACTAAAAATCGCCAGACCCAGATCGATATTGGTAAACTTCAAGCCAAGATCATCGCCAGTTATGGAGAGATCCCCCATCACGCCAACAAAAGCGTTGACCCCATTCATCCCGAACGACAGTGCATCAACTTCGACCTGCGAATGAGATGCATTATTCAGCGTGACGGTTGTGGTTGACTTTTCAAGAATGAAAGCACCCTCAACCGTAACAAAATCGAAAAGGCTGAGATTGATATTTCCCCCCGCCTGCTGCACGCCGCCTTTAGACGCATTAAAATCAATGGCGACTGTCTTTCCCGGAGCAACAGTCAGGAAATACGGAGCCGAGGCAAAATCAAGCAGTGAACGGTCAATTGATGTGCGATTGATATTGACAAAAACATCAGCAACATTCTTGATATGCACACCATCAATATTGGTAATGGTGGCGTTATCGGCACCTGCCTTGACGGCACTCCACTTCCGCTTTTTGGAGTTCTGATCTTTGCTGACCTGCTCCTGCGCCACCAGAATGGCAACATTGGTATCAGTCAGCGACAGACCCAATTTGATGAGACCCTCACCATTCAGGGCAACAAAAGCATAAAGACCTGTTCCTCCCAGAGTCAGGGTATCCATTGCCAGACTCGATGTGCTGCCATCAGATTCCTGCACGGTAAGGTACTCAACCTTTTTTTCGATGGCCATTTCACCACTAACACTCAGGAAATCAGAGACACCAACATCAAATGTGCCTGCAGCCTTCACAAGAGGACCGGCAAAATCCAGCGTCACTGATGTGCCAACACCTGTAGCAACCAGCAAGGGTGACTGACTGAAGTCAATAACTGTTCCATCAGCAGCCTTCAGATTCACATCCACAATGAGATTACTGGTCGAGAGAACCAGATCGGGAATACCGATAACCGAGACAGACCTGGCACCACCTTTCAAAGCAGTCCAGCGACGGGCACCTCCTTGCTCACGCACAACAGCAAGGGCAAAATCAACACCTGTCAGACTCAAGCCCATCTTGTCGGCTTCAATGTCGCCATTAACACCAACAAAGACATTGAGACCGGCCGCACCAAGCGCCATGACATCGGCATGAACCGTAACACCCCGGGAATCGACCAAATCAGAAGTACTCTTCTGAAACGCAAAATTACCACTGACGTTAAAGAAATTGCCTGCCTGGAGAACAGCTCCACTGACCCGCACCTCCTGAATACCGTTTGATGCCACCAGCTCATCGGTAAAAGTAAAGATGCTGCTTCCGATTGAAAGTATCTTGTTGTCAGCCGTAAGACTCGTCGCACTCTCCTTCCAGAGAATCGAGCTGCTGGTCGCCGTCAGGGAGATATCACTTCCAAGACTGGCTGAAAATCCGCCGGATGCCTGCAGCGCTGTTCCTGCACTCTTGCTGGTCAACACACCAATCGCGGCATTGGTGACACCAATATACATATCAGCCGTCCCGAACCGGCCATCCACTCCCGAACCAACAGCAGCAAGACGCACACCATCTGAGGAAAGCATAAAATCACCGGTGACTGAAACGGTATTGCCCACAGAGAAACTCATCGATGTTGCAGCAACATCGATGTACGCTCCCCGTCCACCGTCACTGTCAAAGGTAACTAACGTCCCGATACCATCTGAAATGACAAGTGGAGATGCTGAGAGATCGACAACCGTAACATTTCCTGCACCAAGCCCCTGACTGATATCAAACGTGATCAATCCCGAATTGATCGACAGAGCTCCAAGATTGACAAAAGAGGCCGCTCCCGATGCGCCAATTGATCCTTTGGTCAACAGCCAGCTTCGCGAATCACTTTTACTGACTGGTTTGAACTGGGCCAAACCAAAATCAACATCGCTGATCATGAGGCCGGAACCGTCTGATACACTTCCGAACAGAAGATTCAGATCTCGACCAGAAACAGTCATACTGGTCGTACTTATCGTCGAAGTGTCGTTCAAGGTGATTGTTGAGGGCGTTTTTTGCCCGGTAAAGGTGAACGCCCCATCCAGCTTCAAAGAATTGCCCAACTCCATCTCCCCTGAAATCGTCACCGAAACGGGAGCCGCATTTCTCAGATATCCTTCATTAAGCAACATCCCCAGAGTATCATTTTGAGCGAAACCCGGGGTATCACTTACAAAAGAAAAATCTGCTCCTTGCAATATTTCTCTGGTGACCAACTGGAGTTTACCTGGAGTATCATTGGTCGCAGAAGTTTGAACCAGATCGAAATAATAATCCGAGTTGAAACCGTACAAACCCTTCAGATTGTTAAAGATACCACTGGCCGTCCCTGTATAGGTGATAATATCAAAAGTATCGCCTACTGTCGGCTTGTAGCCATTCAGCAGCGAAACCTGAAGGGTACCTCCAAAATTTGCATTGCCGGTAATATCGAGCCAGTCATAATCCGTTCCGGCCACACTCTTGCCCTGCAACTCCATCAGGAGTGTTCCTCCTGAATTCTGGGTGAAGGAGGAGACCGTATCATGACCAGGCGAGTTGCCGGGGGCAACAACACCATCGTTCACAACACTACCTGACAACGTACCACTTCCCGAAAGCCTGTCACCTGAAGCTATATACAGATTCGCATCGAGAGCCACATCCCAGGGATGAAGATGAGTGCCCTGAAGAGAAATTTCAGGAGGTGTCCCGCTGAAAAGATCCTGAGAGCTTACCACAAGGGATTCTATACCCCCGTAAACCTCCTTGTCTGAAAATGAGAGCGAAAGATCCAGGGAAGATGCAAGCGCTGTGGCCGTCAAAAGAGGTGTTGGTGCTCCCGCCGGAGAGGGGGCGGTTTTTTCGGGAGAGAGTGCAAAGGTTGCCAAGAGTGCAACACTGCCGGAGGCAGCAGAGCTCTTCAGGCCTTCTGACGTGGTAAATGCTGCCTGTGCCTCCAGATCAGATTTCACCACCTGGATCGAGAAGGTGCCCTGTGGTGCAACCGTAAAAAACTGATCAGTTACAACATCCAGACCAAATACCAGATCGAGAGTAAGCTGCGACTGAAAATCAGCATAATCACCCGTCTGAAGGTTCAGGCCGGAATCGTGACTCATCTGGCTGAAATCCAGAGCGGTACGGCCAGCTTTGCCTATACTGAGAGTAAGTTCAAATCGTGCTTCGTGTCTTGCTGCATCATAACCTCCAAGAATCTTGCCCAACACCACAAGATCTCCATCTGTCCACGTTTCGGAAAAAGCGCCAATGACTCCACCAACACTCTCACCGGCTCCATTCTCTCCGAAAGCGGCCCCATAATCAGCAAAGGGGTGCTCCAGAATATGGGTCAGCGCATCACTGCTTCCCGATTCATTCCTGCCATTGTTGTCAAGAAAGGGAACAACAGGTATAAAACCATTAGAACCAAGTGTCTCTCCAAGCAGGGATGACAAACTCCGCCAGCCATCCTCGAGAGCATCCCACTCTTTTTCAGTAAAACTGTAGTCTGATGAAAAATCGGCGCTCAGCCCGCCCGTCCCTGTCGCTATCTCCTCACGCATGTCAAACGGATACATCAAGCCTGCTGCCGTTATACCACCACTGTCGGCTCCAATGACCACTTTACAGGATGATGATGCTTCACCGGCAACGCCAACCGGTGCAGCACTGGCGGGAGTCTCCTGTTCAAGAACATACTCCGAAGATGCCAGACTTGAGTCCCGCGAAGCAAGCAATGGAAGTAACTCTGACAGAATATCTCCTGAAAGAAGAATTCTCGGTTCCAGTTGTTCTATATGATAACGATTTCTCATGGTTGTGGTAGAAACACCATTTTTGACAAATGAAAACAAAACTTTTAACACAGGTCTCTCAGTCCGGCTTATGACGCTTCACCCTGTACATCACCCAACAGAAGTTCGGGCGGCTGTTCTTTCTTTTGCGCAGTATTCTTGTCCCGCATTTGAACCAGTCGCTCTATTTGTTTAATTGAAAAAAGATAGCTGTAAATCAGTGGAAAAAAATTCTTTTTCCGTAATTCAAGAAATGTTTCGTCACTTAAATGACTTGAACGATCACAATGGCACTATCTTTTTTTACATGATGACTATGTTTACGAGTTAAAGCGATTGAGATTTTGGGGCACTTCAAGAAAAAAGAGTAATTAACGCATCCAGTCTCCCCGGCAAAGTATTTACAGGCGCACTATCATGATAATCGATACCATATTCAACTGAAAAAACCGGGCTCCACACCTCTATCGCGATATGTTATCAGGTGGACACAATCCCGAGGAGAGATTCTCACTCAATACCACCATACGCCAGCCAAAAGTATAACCCGGTATCAAATCCACCGTTTTTCAATACTACACTCCGCACCCTCCAGAGTTTACCGAATATAAATGAATCAATCCACGAAAAAGTTAGACCCCCTGACAAAAAAGCAACAACCTGCAAAAAAACGCCGTACCGAGTCAGTGATAATGCAATAATATACGTTGATGAGATCCAGAAATGCTCAAATAACTTTTCTTCTTTCACCGAATACCATCCATCACGCTTCTACCCTTTCCGTTCGGACGATATGCCGGGCCATAAGGTTCCCATACTTCACGAGATACCGTCATTCCCCACCAACAGCATCGCTTTCTATTTCAAAAAAAACGGCAATCGCCTCTTCCTCTCGGGGATCAGCACCAGATCGCACTCGACATCGATGCTTGCAAGATGAACCAATATTCAAGCCTGCTGCCCCCGAAGCCTTGCAATACGCTCATCCAGAGTTGGGTGTGTCGAGAATAACCTCCTCAACCCACGGCTCTCACTGCCTGAAATCCCAAAAGCGGCAATCTGTTTTGGCAGGGCGGAAGGAAGTTGCTGCATCTTCAGCTTTTCAAGCGCCGCAATCATCTTCTCTCTGCCTGCAAGCCCGGCCGCTCCGGCATCAGCACGAAACTCCCGCTGGCGTGAGAACCACATCACCACAACCGAGGCCGCAATGCCAAGCAGTATCTCTGCGACGATCCGGACAAGAAAAGATGCTGGGCCGGTACCCCGTCTGGTATCGAAGACAAATTTGTCGACCGCATAGCCGATAACGCGTGAAAGGAAAACGACGAAGGTGTTCAGGACGCCTTGAATCAGGGTTAGCGTCACCATGTCGCCATTGGTGATGTGCGACATCTCATGCGCCAGCACCGCTTCGGCTTCGTCGCGGGTCATGGTATTCAAGAGTCCGGCAGAGACCGCTACCAGCGAACGGTTTTTAGTCATACCGGTGGCAAAAGCATTGACCTCCGGCGAATTGAATATGGCAACTTCTGGCATGGTGATGCCAACTCTCTGCGCTTGGTTTCTCACGGTATTGACCAGCCATTGTTCCGTTGCCGTAGTCGGGGTTTTAATCACAACTGCGCCCGACATACGCTTGGCTGACCACTTTGAAAGCGCCAGTGAGAGAAACGCGCCACCAAAACCGATGATAAAGGAAAAAATCAGCAGGTTGCCAAGATCAAGGCCACTGGCATTCAGATAGGGTTGTACGCCAAGGATGCTCATGGTCACAGAGAGCACCAGCATAATGGCAAGGTTGGTCACAAGAAAGTAAAAAATGCGCTTCATATTTTTTCTCCGGCAGGTTATGGGTATTGGTATTGATGAGTTTTCAGCAACAGAAATTTCATGAAATTACCATAAAATTTGGCTGTGGCAAAGAATATCCATCGCCTGTACAGAAAGACGACTCCCCCCTTCGGAATATTGAATGATCAAAGTTTTGAAACTGGTCGCGACCACAATGTATTACAAACAGCAACATCATGAAGACTGGAGCCACTCGACCTCCCTGTAGAATTCCGGCAATGTGCATACTGGCCAATTTTTCCTTGACCATGAAGCCTCCCGTCACAAGCGGCTATATTGAGCAAGTATTGCGGAGCCAATATCTTCGAGTAAGGTTACCGCACCACGATAACCAGCATAGGAACGATTCAGCACGACCCGACCAGCAACAGGGAATGATAGCTGTACAAAAGGTACCTCCAACTCGGCAGCCACCTCTTTTTCAAGGGCACTTCCCAGTACAATTGTGGCACCTCCAGAACGAACCAATTCCGATATTTTGGCAAGATCTTCGCTGAACAACACTTCCGGGCAAATACCATCAACAAGAGAGGTCAATCTCGATAACAATGCTTCTCTGGCATACTCCGGAGGGTTGTCGGTGATAACCAGCGTTCGCGGTACAAGGCCGAGGGTGGCACTCAAAAACTCACTGATTCCCTCAACCTGGGCACTCTCTCCTACAAGTGCAAATTCACGCTGAAAACCTGCCAGGTACCAGGTATCGGCAAGAGCGGCGAGATGAGCATCAAATCGCTTCTCCTCATCCTCAACAAAGTGTTCTGTCTGGTTGGGGTCAAGCTGAAGACGTTTGCTGATGTTATAAAGAAAACGTCCTGCTGCAGCTCCAACCGGCAAACCTTCCAGCGCAAGGAGCGGTGTACCGTAGCGCTCCTCAAGCAGTAACGCAGGAGCATCTCCCCAAACCGAGACAACAATATTGAGCAGAGCATCCGGAAGCCTCTGCCAACCAGCAACTCCCTGGCCATAGCCAAAAAGCAGATTCGGTGTCAGACCAATCCCTTCAAGCAGCCGCCCAATCTCCTCAAGATTGCCCGCCCAGAATGGATCCTGACGGGGAACTATTCCCAGAATATTGACTAGCCCTTTGAGGGGCAGTGGCTCAGACTTTCCGAGATCAGGCAACTGCTCAATCAACGCTTTTAATGCCAGTTGATAGCCTTGATGAACATCACCCCTGAACCCTGGTGTATTGGCATAGATAACGGGAAAACCCTGCTCACGCCCCTCTTTATTCATTGCCGGAACATCATCACCAACCATTTCGGTAGAACATCCCGTCACAATGAGATAGAGATCCCCCTCAACAATTTTAACTGTATTTTTAAGTTGTTCCCGCAAGCGGGAGCTCCCTCCAAACACAACGTGCTTTTCACTGATATTGCTGCTCGAAAGCGCAGGAGCGCCGAATCGGTCACCTCCGGCAGTCAGACGATTGACTCCAAGATAATGTTGCGCACCGCAACCAGCAGTGCTGTGAAGCACAGGCACCACACCCTCGATTGCCTCAATGACCTGAAGCGCCCCATGCAGAGCGCAAGAGTTGCGTGAACCGTCAATATGATGTGCCATACTATTTCACCTCCTTTTTGATATGCCAGTTGGGGCTGCGTCGCAACCATCCATCCTTGTAGGGTAACGGGGTTCGAGAGAGCGCTTCACCAAACGAGCGATTGAGCAATGCCGTTGATAATCGCCGCGCAAGTGCTGTTACTCCACGGTAACCGAGAACAGAAGTGTCTCTGAGAGAGACTACCGGTATACCGAGTCTTCCCACCTGGGCAAGATGGAGCGAATCGCCAAGATAGAGATCCGGACAGAGGCGTTTGAGGATGTTCACCTCTTCAAAAGGCTGACCATCGGCCACATGAATCAACAGAGAGGGATGCCTCCCTGAGAGTTCTTCAAGAGCCCCCGTGTGCAGTTGGTCGAGACGACTCACGGTTATGCCGATGACCTCCCCACCAAGTTCCTCCACAAGCTCCAATATCCCGAAAGCAGTAGATGGAGCGAGCGCAAGATAGACGCGTATCCCTTTGAGGGTAAAATCGCCAAGAGAGTGGCGCACTTTTTCGGACTCCAGTTCATGCAGCCTTTGTGCCTCCTCTTCCAGACCCAATGCACTGCCTATTCCTGCAAGCCAGCATCTGGTAGCGCCGATACCTGCAGGACGCGACACGGCGGCAAAGGGAACACCATACTCATCACGCAGGCAGAGAGCGAGATAATGGGCAGCATCCTGATCAAGGGATACTGAAAGTCTTGCCCTTGCAGCTCGCAGGAAAGAGTTCTTTGAAGCTCCGTCAGGAAGAGTGTTCAACTCCAGACCAAGAGCAAGCAGAAGGCGCTCGGCCTCATGGCGATCATGAGGATTCTCAGCAACTGAGAGCAGATTGACACTGTTATCCTGCTGATGAACTCCCCTTTTTCCTCCCAGATATTTCAACAGGGAGTGCAGTGTTGTATCATAACCTGTCACGGCATGGTGTGAGGCAAAACCGGTCACATAGACCGGAATAATATCCAGCTCCAGCTCTTCATGCAGCTCCTCAACAACCGACTGAATGTCATCATTGTTGATGGCCACAACCGGGCTTGAAACAATAAAAAGTAGCTCCGGTTTATATCGTTGATTGACCTCTTTTACCGCCTTGCGCAGTTTCACGTCAGCACCCATGATGGTATCCCTGTCGTCAAGATTGGTAACAATCCAGCGACCTCTGCCACTCCCTGCCTGATGGAAAAGAGCAGATGCAGCACAGCCACGCGGAGCATGAATAACGACAACACTGTTCTTAATGCCTGCCAGAAGACGCAGGGCATAGAGAAGATCATCCTCGGTACTCTGCGAGAAGGTGCGTATGCGTTTCTCCGGCTGCCCTTCAGAAAACTCGGTCAAGGCAGAAAATAGCGTTCCCTGCCAGGCGTTCAGTGAATCAAGCTGCTTCTCACGGGTACGGGCGGCTTTCGTTTTTAAAAGACTCATAAGTATTATCCTCACTTTCGTATTAAATAGACTCCATACTCTGTACCACGCCGGTCTCAACCTGAAGAATCCTGTCTCCCCAGCTTCTTGCCCACCGTTTCAATTCAGGCCCATTGAGAGGTTTGGGAATAACCGACTCAAGGTTATGATCGATATGCCTGGCCAGCTTCCGGTAGACCTCCGCCTGTTCCGACTTGGGTAGCGCTTCAATGACGGTCTTGCCGAAAAGTTCGCTTTGTGCCACCGTCATAGAGCGTGGCACATATCCGATAACCGGAATCCCGGCCAGCTCTGCAAAATCATCAATTAAAGGCTGTGAATAGGGGTGCTGGATACTGTTGGCAATCACCCCGCCCAGACGTGCTCCACCCGATGGCGCATATTTATTGATGGCCTTGAAAAGATTATTTGCCGCAAAAATAGCCATAAAGTCTGAAGAGGTCACCACGAATGCCCGGTCAGCAATACCGTCACGAATGGGCACGGCAAATCCACCACACACAACGTCACCAAGCACATCATAAAGCACAAAATCCGGCTTGTACTCATCGAAGAGATGCAGCTCCTGCAACAGTTCGACAGCAGCGTTGATACCTCGACCGGCGCAGCCGACACCGGGCACCGGGCCACCGGCCTCGATGCAGAGTACTCCACCAAAGCCGACCGCAGAGATATCTTCAATCTTCACCTTGCTCTGCTCTCGCAAGGTATCGAGTACCGTTGGCAGGTCATTACCCCCGCGCAGAATTGTCGTCGAATCACTCTTTGGGTCGCAGCCGATCTGAATGACCCTGTAACCGGATTCGGCAAGGGCCGCACTGATATTTGAGGTAGTCGTGGACTTGCCAATCCCGCCCTTGCCGTAAATGGCAATATGTTTTCCACTTTTTTCACTCATTGTCATACTCCTTCTTGTAAATAGTGTTCATCATCATGACCGCCGTGCTTGCAGCGGACTCAGACCGGGAATGGTAAACCCGCCTCCGGAGATGTCAATAAAGGCTCCTGTAATAAAAGAGGCTTCGTTGGAGAGCAGCCAGACAATCGGCCTGGCAACCTCATCAACAAGCCCCGGACGACCAACAGGAATGGTCGATGCTATCTCCGCAAGAGTTTGCGGGTCGGCCACATAAGGCTCGGTCATCCCGGTTATGGTAAACCCGGGCCGTACAGAGAGTGCCCGAATGCCCTCCCGGGCAACCTCCTTTGCCAGACCGAGAGTGAAAGCATCCACGGCACTTTTGGTCGCTGCGTAGAGGCTTGCCCCTGGACGCCCGCCAATGGTTGCAGCCATGGATGAGACGTTGATAATCACGCCGCCCTTGCCGCCGTGCAGGGTAGACATGCGGCACACCGCTTCACGAGTCGAGAGAATAAGTCCAAGCACATTGGTTTGAAACAGATAATGCAACTGATCCGCATCAGTCTCATCAACCCTGGCCGGAGGGGTGCCGATGCCTGCACTGTTGACAAGCGCGGTAACCCTGCCGAGTTTTTCATCAACCTCCCGGTACAGACGCTCAATATCGGCAGGACGGGAGATATCTGCCTGAAACGCGTATGCCTTGATGCCGGACGCGTTCAGTTCATCGACCAGTAGCCGGGCCTCACTCTCCCTGGTGCGATAGTTGATGGCAATATTGTACCCCTTTTCTGCGGCCAGTCTGGCCGTTGCGGCACCAATACCACTGGCACCGCCTGTTATCATCAGTACTTCCGACATAGGTATCCTTCCGGTGATAGTATTGCTTCATGGTTAGTGGATTCAAACAGCCTCAAGTGACAAGGCCTCCTCGCTGAATACAGGAAGCGTCTCATCCTCGATTCTGTAAATGTCATGCATAATGGTGATCGGCGCGGCATAGCAGTCATAAATATCATCAAAGGTAAATCCTGTCTTTCTGTAAATTGCCGTGATTTTTTTGTACAGATCCAGATGCCACTCAGGTTCCGGAGAGCGATGGCCTTCAAGGGCCGAACCAGGGTTTGGATTCCAACTGGTCGCAAAGCAGACGACACCTTTTGATGCGAGGTATTCGATACCTTCGAGGGTAGAGTCCTTGGGTTCAATACCGGCGACTATGTTTGAGCGTACTTTTCCTTTTCCAAAGACCTGGGCTTCATACTCCAGCGTCTTCACCCAATGATCGTAGCCGCCGGACTCGATATCCTTGCCGGGGCAGATGGCCCGAAAAATGTTCTTGTCCCAGATCTCGATGTTTGTGGCGACGGTACGGAACCCGGCTTCCTTGTATTTGTCGATAATGCTCAGGTCAAGAGGTGCACCGATAACTGCGGTGCCGTTAAAATCGGCAAGACCGGTATGCTCCCTGATGGAATCGGCAACGTCGAGGTAATACTCTACCTCTCGCCTCTCGGCAACAAAACCACCGGTAAGCGTAATGTGACGTGCGCCATCTTCGCGGTAGGCAGCCGCAACCGTCTCGCCAATCTGATGCGGGTACTTCCATCCAATACCTTCAACCTCACCATAAGTATTTTTCGTCGCATTGATGTTGCAGAATTTGCAATCACGTCCTTTTTCCTTGAAGGCGCACTCATTGCTGTAAGGCACAAGGATCGCTCCGTCCTGGGTATTAAGGGCAAGGGTATTCATTCTTACGCCATCAGATGTTTTTTTGCCGTAATACTTCGGGCGCTCAAGAAATTCAACCGGAAAAATGACCTCCCCCTTGTGGGCAAGATAAAAAATGCCATTTTCGACAATGAAAGAGTAAGGGGAGCGTCTGTCCCACTTCAGCGCAAAGACCAGTCCATGCGGTGACTTGAAGCCTGCAGGAAACTGAATTCCGACATGCGATTCATGGTCGCCTTCAAAAAGGCAGTGAATCTCCTCTTGATAGCGACCGCCAAGATCGAGGTTCCTGAAAATATGGGGATTGAAATTTATCCCTTCGACACCCGTAATCACCTTCAATTCGAGTTCACGGTACAGCGTCTCTTTAAGTTTGCTCATAATAGATCCTTCTATTTATTTTGTGTTTTGTTGAAAAAATCAAGACGAAAAATTATATGGAGTAGTTAAAATTCTGCTCAGTATGCAACATGAACTCTTCAAGAACCTTCTCTTTCATCTGAGCAAAATCTATACTTGCTCTATCTCTTGGCCGGGAAAGAGGTACAGGAATAATTTTTTGCAGTTTCCCTGGCCGGGCTGACATAACAACAATTTTGTCGGAAAGATAGACCGCCTCGTCAACATCATGTGTAACCATAATCATGGTAATACTCTCTTTTTTCCATATCCGCTCAAGCTCTTTGTGCATATACATTCTGGTCAAAGCATCAAGCGCACCAAGCGGTTCATCCAAAAGCAGTATTTTCGGATTATTGACAAGAGAACGTGCTATTGCCGCGCGTTGTGACATACCTCCTGACAATTGATAGGGATAACTTTTTTCAAAACCTTTGAGCCCAACCAGTTCAATATGGTTTTGTACAATCTCTTTTTTCTCGGCATCAGTTTTACCAACAATACCAAGTCCAACATTTTTTTCAACCGTAAGCCAGGGAAACAATCGGTGATCCTGAAAAACAATTCCCCTGTCGAGACTTGGTCCATTAAGTTTGCGGCCATCAAGCAGAATATCTCCTGCATAGTCAGATTCAAGACCTACAATAAGACGCAACAAGGTTGTCTTTCCGCATCCACTCAAACCAACTATTGTTATAAACTCCCCTGATTTTACTGACAAGTTGATATCATCAAGAACATGAATCTCTCCCTCCTGACTTTTGAATTTCTTGCTCACATTCTTTACCGCAAGCGTCCCTGTACTTTTCATATAATTATCTCGATTGTTTCAATGTTATTCTCCAGAAAGAGAAAAGTCTTTCAAGTTTTCGCATAGTGAAGTTCATAGCAAAACCAACAAATGCGATAGCAATAATACCAACGACGACCAGATCCATTCTTGAAAATTCTCTGCAGGCCCACATCATTTCACCAATGCCGCCTCCTGATGTCATAAATATTTCGGCGGCAACAACCAGCATCCATGAAATACTCAAGCTTAATCGTAGACCTGTAAGTGTTGCCGGAAAACTTGAGGGTAAAATTATCTTGAAAAAGCATTTCACTTTACTGAATTTGAACATCCTGCCAACCTCCATATAATCGTGCCGTACACTTTTAACGCCCTCAAACGTATTGAGCACGACAGGATAGCAGGCTCCCATGGCGATAAAAAGTACTCTCGACATCTCCCCAAGACTTACTAACACCAATAAAGGTGCCCATGCTGGTAAAGGCACCTGACGGATTGCATTGAAAATCGGAGTGATCAATTTTTCTAAAAATCGCGACATTCCAAGAGTTATGCCAATGAGAAATCCGGTGGTCGAACCAAGAAGAAAACCTTTCAAAACTCTTATAACACTGATGTTGAGGTTATAAAAAAAACTGCCGTCATTGAGAACCTCATAAAAGCCGGCAAGAACATCAGACGGAGATGGAAATAAATTTCCCGGCAGAACATTGTACCGTGAAGCGAGAAACCAGGCTACAAAAATGGTCGCTGGCAGAAGTGCAGCTTCTAATACATGCGTCAATTTTATGTTCTTGATTTTCATAACGAGAAGATCAATTTTGTATTATTATTTTGTTGCGGTTGGACGATGCCAGCGCATAAGTGATGATTCAAACGTGTTAAGAGTCAGGAACATCAGATAACCTATACAGCCAACGACCGCAATACCCACAAAAACAATATCCATCTGAAATAACTGTCGCCCCCATACAATAAGGTATCCGACACCTTCACCTGCGGCTACAAGTTCAGCTCCCACAACAAGCATCCACGACATCCCGAGCGCAAGCTTGATCCCTGTAAAAAGGGATGGCAGCGCTGCGGGCAGCAGAACTTTTCCAAGAAGCTTTACAGAGCTGAATTCAAAAGCGCGGGCCACTTCGATGTATGATTTTGGAACACCATGAATCCCTTCAAACGTATTGATCAGCATGGGGAAAAATGCCCCGAAAGCGATAAAGACAACTTTAAATGTCTCTCCAATCCCAAACCATAAGATGAGAATAGGAATCCAGCCAAAAAGAGGCACCTGACTCAAGGCACTCAACAAAGGGGCAACAATGCGCTCAGACCTTTTCGAAAGAGCGATGACTGTTCCTGTGATAAAACCAAGTGAGGCTCCCAGAACAAAACCAGCCAAAACCCGGGATAAACTGATTCGAAAATGCTCTGACAGTTCACCTGTGTTCATCAGCTCCAAAAAAGTTATGACCACTTTATGTGGAGGAATGACAATCTGGGATGGCACCATTTCAAGCTTGCAGATGACCTCAATAAAGATCACAAGCAGAATTGGAACAATCAGCCCGATAGCAACGGTTTTGATTTTTTCAGACTTAATAAAAGGCATCACGAGACTCCTTGTTGATTGATACAGTACTCAAATGAGCTGTTGCCTTGATTGATAACCTGTTGTGCTGGTTGAAATAAAGCTTGACGGCCAGTGCAAGATAGAGTGGTATAAAAACCAGAAATACCGCCTGCACTCCAAAAAACTCACCGGCAAATCCTCCAATGACAGGCCCTGCAATTGAACCCAACACGGTAAACATGGCAAAAATACCAGCCGTCTTTCCCTTTTCTACATTGGCATTTGCAATGCGGGTCACATTGATCAGATTGAACATCCCAAGACCGATTCCGATGAGTATGGTTCCTGCGACAAGAAATGCTGGATGCCAAATACATGAAAGCAGGGCCAGACCTGTAACAACAAATCCAATACTTGTCAGATAGAAATGATATTCTTCGAGTTTGTCAAGAAGGCGCCAGAGGGTGAACAAGGTTGCAATAAATGACAAGCCTTCGACTGACACAAAGAGTGATGCTGTCTGGGTGGAAAAATGAAACACCCGAATGGCAAGCACAACGATAAAGGCATTGAAAGAGGAAAATGTGGCCAGCGCCAGCGCTTCCGCGCCGGAGGCCTGAAGGATGTTCCGGTCTTTAAAGAGCTCTCTTACATCTGATATCCGCTCACCTAAAGAACGCCCTTCTGAAACCTTGCTGTCAGGGAAAATAGCCACAGCGCCAATAATCAACAGTAAGACAAAAGCACTCACCAGGTAAAAGGTAGCATTGAAGCCGAGGTATTTACTCATGGATGCACCAAAGACCGGGCCGAGAAAAACAAGACCGAAGGAGTGAGATCCACGTTGCCAGCCAGCCTTGTTACTTCCCACTTTTCGGACAAACTCAAGAAAGACGCTGCTCAAGGGAATAAACCTGAATGCGGTAAAAAAGCCGGTGACCGCAACGAAAGAGCAGAGGGTCTGTGATGTGTTTGCAAAAGGGAAAAAGAGGTATATGATGGAGCTGGTTATAGCTCCAAAAATAAACACTTTCCTCGGGCCAACATGATCGACCAAAAAACCGATTGGTAAAACTGTAAAAAGCAGACCGATTCCCTGCATGCCACCTATCATGCCAATCTGGGCACTTGTTGCGCCAAGCGCAACAGCATAGAGTGTCACTGCAATCTGTGCCATACCCATGCTCATCCCGCCTACAACAGAGAGAAGCATGAATTGAAACAGCAGTTTACCGTCATCACCGGATTGTTTCATTCTGAGTGCCTCAAAAGATCAAGATGGCTGTGGAACAGGCCTCGTTCTTCTCTTGCCAATGAGCTTCGCACTGCAGGAGATTCGTTTCGTACCTCTTCCGGGGTAATAACCCAGACACCGGCAATATCAGCTTCAGCACCTCTCCTTTCACGCGCCCGGTCAAGAAGCTGCCTGAAGACACTCCCCGTAATCAAATATTTGTACGGGCGACCCTTGACTTGATAACTGGTTAAGCCTTTGGTAATATTGATGGCAACTTTTTTGTCAAACCAGATACTTCTGACCAGATTTTTATTGCTGAGAGAGCCTTCCAGCCCTTCAGCAAAAACAATTGTTTCATTATCAAGCGTGGTCAGTGATCCTTTGACGACAACATGGGGATGCCCTTCACCATCAATGGTAGCAATCACTTTAATGCTCCCTGTATCGTGGAGAAGCGCAATAAGTTCTTCTGGTAGTTTACTCATCGGAGTTCTTTTATAGAATTAGTTTAACCGTTCAAGATCACTGTCGCCATGATTGCCGCAGTGCTTGAAATCATCGTTATCAGATGCCAGACCGTAGTGCTTGCGAATTTCGACAAGCCCCCTGATCAGACGCACATAGTATTCGAGCGGTGGCTGCTGCTGCCCGGCGAGGCCCGTTCCCCGGCCTGGCCTCCAGACAATGCTCAGATAGACCACACCATTTTTTGAGAAATATTCGCACGCCTCAAAGTTCGAGTCAAGTGCCTGTTCGATACTTGTAAAGCCATGGGGCTGCACAAATTCAACACCGGCAACAAAATTCGTGTAAACATTTCCCTTGCCGAAGATCTCAACAGCATCAAGAGCACTCTTGATCCAGTAATCGCGCCCATACCACTTCTCCTTGCCGGGGCAGATCCACTTGAAAAGCTCTTTGTCCCACACCTCAATGTCAGGGCAGTATGAAGAGAGCCCTGTTTCGTCATAAAGCCGCTTTACCTGCTGCTTGCTGTATGCTGGAGCAATCAACTGGCTGGGGAATCTTCTGGTTTTGAAGTTCCTGCCAATCGCCTGCAGCACCTCGACATAACGCTTCACCTCGTTTTCAAAGGGTACCTCGCCGGAATAGTCCGTGCCTGCCGTCAGGTTGATCTGAGAGAAACGGCCAGGCTCCTTGATTGCCTCGCGTACCGTCTCAAAAAGATCTTCCGGGTGAACAATCTTGGCATAAGAGTCACCAGCCAACTGCTTCTGCGTCTTCAGATCAGTGAAGAAACCGCAGAATTTGCACTGCTCCCTGGTATCCCAATAATGGCAATAGCGGTATGGGTAGAGATCCAGACGCTGCGGCCTCGACCAGGCAA
The DNA here is from genome assembly GCA_903866255.1 of uncultured Chlorobiaceae bacterium. Classification (GTDB taxonomy): domain Bacteria; phylum Bacteroidota; class Chlorobiia; order Chlorobiales; family Chlorobiaceae; genus Chlorobium. The sequence continues at coordinate 51,619 of CAIPMW010000032.1, forward strand.
TTGATTCCATGGGGACACCACGGCTCGTCAGCTTTCCGTAAAATTCAGGTCTTGGAGAAAAATCCACCTCATCAAGACGCTCTCCGTTATCGTATACATAAAACTTGCCATCGATATAATCGACAGTATAGGGCTTGAGCAGCGTGCTGTCCGTTGGACCAGTAAGAACACTGGTGCCATCACGCAGAAGAATCGGGCCCGGAAGTGGACGGACGGCTGTCTCTTTGGTTGAAAAAGCGGTCACTTCCGGACCACGATAGTAAGGCGTGCAGGTGGCATCTGCAGCAGCATCGCTCAAGGTTATCCCGCGTCGTTGCAAATCAAGCTTCAGAATGATTAACCTGGGAACATCAGCATATTTCTCACTGAGAGCTTCTACCCCTGACTCTTGGTTATGACTCATCACAATTCAATGTTTAGGTTTGCAGAAGTCCATAGGCTGGCGCACAGGACTCCTGCAGAGTGTGAAAAAAATTACTTCCAGAAATTTTCAAGCTTCAGCTCTCTTAATGCGGCATCCAGATAACTCCGGTCAATCCAGGTATTGATATCAAAAGTGTTCCGTATCAAGCCCCTCTCTTTTGCAAAAGCAATGCCGCCGACGTAATGACTGACGTACTCTTTATCAAAAAGAACATCATTAACATCTTTTAGGGAACGGCCTTCAATCTCTTCAAGTGCTACCGCACGAGGTGTTCCTCCCTTGACCGCGATGTCCAAAAATTCTTTTCTGTTTTTTTCGTCCGATGCCCATTTGGCGGCCTGTACATAAACCTTGACAATGCGCCTTGTGATGTCAGGGTTTTCCTTTGCAAAAGATTCTGTTACGTAGAAACCGCCAGTATTTCGCCAGTCACGCGGGCTCTCTTTTGTTGAATAAATGATCTTTGCGTTCCCCTGGCTGCGAAGCAATAAATTATTTGTCCAGGCGACTGAAGCATCAATATTTTTGGTTTTCATAGCAGCATCGAGATCGGCAATACCGAGATTGTAAATCTTCAGATCACTCTCCTTCAGATTATTTGCTTCGAGAATACGGGCCAGGGTCAGGTGGGCATTTGTTCCCTTGAACAGACCAACCCGTTTACCTTTCAGCTCCTTGACAGAGGTTATTTTAGAGTCATTGGGCACGCCGATATAGACATTGGTATACTTGGAGCCGCCGGCAATGAACCTGGTTTTGAGTCCCCCAGCTCGCCCTACAATAGCGGGAAGATCTCCGATGTAGGCAAAATCAATGGCATGATTGGCCAGCGACTCATTGGTCGCCGGTCCCGCACCCTTGAAAAAAGCCCAGTCAAATTTGATGCCGTCGTTTTTAAACTCCTCCTCCAGCAAACCTTTGGCATGGACGATACCGATGATGCCAGCACCATAAGGTTTTCCGTAACCAGCCGAATAGGCTGAGCCGATACGGATAACGGCTGGTTTGTTTGCTGCTGCCTGCAATGAAGTACCGCCAAACACCACCACAGTGATCAGGGTAACAAGTATGGAAAATGTATGTTTCATGATGATACTCTCCAGAGAATGACATTGATTGATTAAAAGGTGTACTGAAGCTGGGCAAGAAACTCATTGTTTGCTACCCCGTTGCTCTCTTCTGTGATGATATTGTAGTTAATCTGTAACTTGGTGGTCTGGGCAAAAAACCAGTTCAATCCAATGGTGGTTATATCTTTCCTGTTGCCGCTTATGCTGGTATCTGGATCCCACCGGTCAAAACGCACAAACGGCTGAAATGTGGTTGGATACCAGTCATCATAACGATCCTGTGACTTGTAGCCAGCGACAAACTGTTCACCCTGGTTATAAAATATGGTAAGTGTTCGTCCACTCTTTTTAACAGCATTGTCTTCGCCATCGACAGACTCAAAAGTAAAACCGACTGGCGTGTTGACATAGGAGAGATCAAAGCCACTCCTCTTTTTATCGACAGTACCCAAAGCGCCACTCTTTCCTGTGTAATAGGAGCCTCCTAACGATAACCCGCGAAAAATTGAGGAATAGTCAACAGGGGCATTCAGCACAATTCTGCCGACAATATCCTTCTGTTTATTGTCGTCGGTAAGATTGGTATAACCGAACGCGTCTGAGCCCCTGCCGTTGAGTAACCCAACTGAATACTCTATTGCTGGAACACGGTAGCGAAAACCGGGATCAAACTGAGGGAGCAGATCACCTTTGATAACGATGCCAAGATCGCGAGCATCAAGATCAAGGAGACCTGCCCTGGCTGATTGAGCAAGCTTGATCGTTGGCTTTTTATCTTCACCTGCAAGTGCTTCAAGGCCAAATGGTTTTTTCTGCTTGCCAAACGAGATGCTTAACAGTGCCTCTTCAGGATTAAGCGAGGGAAGAAGAAATGCGGTGATATATGCATCAAGCGGAGATACCCTGAAATCAGTTGTTCCATCGGCATTTGCGCCACTGGGTGAGGAGAAGCTGAAAAGATAATTGATATTGCGTCCCTCTTCATAATCCCGTTTAAGGCTTCCCTGAAAATTGAGCACAAGAGCATTCAGGTCGAAACCATATTTTGTTGCGTTTTCCACCTGGGTATATCGGAGCTGAGCGATACCGGTAAAAATGAGCGACCTCTGGGTCCGTGCTGTGTTATTTTCCAGCGTTCTTTGCCACAACTCCTGAAGTGTAGCAACTTCTCCTCTGACACCTTCAAGCTCTTCCCTTGTTATTGGCTCCTCTTTAATGGTTTTTTCTTCAACGGCGACAACTTCAGCAGAGTCGCTTTGCTGTATGGCAGTCAGACGATCCTTGTCATTTATCTGGGCAGCCTGAAGATTGTTGCCAATCAATAGACCTCCAATAAGCAGTACTGAAAATTTTATTTTACTCATTATTTTTGTTGTTGATGATTTAGAATAACAGTTTGAAAACAAAAAAGCCGACCCTTTGAAAATAAGAATCAGCTCCATTATTAACTTTTTGGAATAATCAATATTACGATTATGGAGCAAACGCTTTAAGGTTAATCTTGACAAAAAGACAACAACTATTAAACTTTATCCTCTTCATTCTCTATGAATTTATTTATAATTAATTTCTGAATTTAGACTTCTATTACGGCATCGATTGATAAAAAATATTTATTCTATTATAGAAATATAAGCGCACAAGCAGGCCGCTGAATAAAAAAGAAATATTTCAATACAACATAGAATTTTTTTCAAGTTACATTCATGTTGCTATAATCTTATATCACTAACGAAGAATAAGTAAAATCAATTTGTTAATATTTTACAAGTATCTACCATAAAAATACCATGTATATGGTATTCGGATTTACATAAAAAGACAAGCAATATATTTACAATAAATCCAAAGCGACACATCAATCGACTCTTCAGAAATAACCGTTCCGTAATAAACATCGTCAACATACAGGAGATAGTAAATCCCGTTTAAGTGGCATATTGCATACCATAAAGAGGCCATGCCCGGTTACAGAACTGCTTTGGTGCGCTTATTGCCCGTTAACGTCAATGCCCTTTTCGTGTGTCAGCAAATCCTTGCACACAACGATACATCCCGACTGATGCGGCATCTTCCTGAGAAACTCTTGTCATACACCCCAAAATTCGGTCTTTTCCTCCTAATGACTGTAGAAACTAAAGAGTATCTATTATCACAGAAAAAAAACTTCCTGATTTTTTATACCGATAATAGAGCCCTGAAAGGGTGGTATATGCTAACGATGGGTGAAGCCCATCGATGATCACGAACCGAATGTGCCACCCATAGACGGTCTGTCAGGGCCGGAGTTACCGGGTATTCAGACAGGGGTAACGATAGATTCAGAGCTGGATTACTGATGATACTACTATGCGGGATTAAGAAGATCGACTGACGAGGGGCACTTCGCATGGAGAGTCCTGCTCATACAGGGCTGCACCCTGTGTTGGCAGATAACGCCCTTTCAGGGCTAAAATTACGTATTCCTGAGAAAAGAATAAATCCCTCTCCTTTTGAAATTTACTGCTCCGATGAATATTTCATAGCTATATTACGGTTCTGACAGTGACCACCGATCATAGAATATTACACCAAAAAGCCACACCACTATGCTTATTATCGACGGGAAAAAAGTCTCGCTTGACCTGAAAGAGGAACTCAAGGCGAGCGTTGACAGCTATAGAGCCCAAACTGGCAAAGTACCCGGGCTGACCGTCATCATTGTCGGCCAGGATCCCGCATCACAGGTTTATGTTCGCAACAAAGCAAAAACATGCAAGGAGATCGGGATGGTTTCGACGGTGATCGAAATGGCTGCCGACACCTCTGAAGAGCATCTGCTCAAGACCATCAAGGAGTTGAACAACGACATGGCGGTCCACGGCATTCTTGTCCAGCAGCCACTTCCAAAGCAGATTGATGAATTTGCCGTCACCCTTGCTATTGATCCATCGAAAGATGTTGACGGATTTCATCCCGAAAACCTTGGTCGCCTTGTGATGGGCCATCTCGACAAATGTTTTGTCAGTTGCACCCCTTATGGCATCCTCGAGTTGCTTGGTCGCTACAACATTGAGACCAGAGGCAAGCACTGCGTCGTGGTCGGGCGCAGCAACATTGTCGGCAAGCCGATGGCCAACCTGATGCTCCAGAAGCTGAAAGAGACGAACTGCACCGTCACCATCTGCCACTCGGCAACACCAAACATTGCGGAATACACTCAGCAGGCCGATATTCTCATTGCCGCCATTGGCAAAGCGGGCTTTATCACTGCCGATATGGTAAAACCCGGCGCGGTGGTTATCGATGTCGGCATCAACCGTATTGAGGATGCTTCAACAAAGAGCGGCTACCGTCTTGTCGGAGATGTCGATTATGCGGGCGTTTCCGCCGTTGCCTCTGCCATGACTCCGGTGCCTGGTGGCGTTGGCCCCATGACCATTGCCATGCTCCTGAAAAATACGCTTCAGTCGTTCCAGCGTACCAACGGACTGTAGGGCATCATGGCCAGGTCAATCACCAAATATATCTGCTCAAACTGCGGAGCCATCTCCCTGAAATATCAGGGAAAATGCTTTGAATGCCAAAGCTGGGGAACTCTTCAGGAGACCCACATTGAAGCTGAACCAAAAAAACAGCGTCCGGGTTCACAGGGTTCTGCGGCTGTTGTGCAGAACCTGCATGATGTTGTGCCATCAGAATTTCAGCGAATTCTGACCGGCATGGGTGAACTCGACCGTGTTCTCGGAGGTGGCCTCATGCAGGCTTCAGCCGTGTTGGTGGGTGGTGAACCTGGTATTGGTAAATCGACCCTCATGCTGCACCTTGCCCCTCGACTTGCTCCGGCAAAAGTGCTTTATATTTCAGGTGAAGAGTCGCCGAACCAGATCAGGGAACGAGCCCGGCGACTCTCCATCAAGGCAGAAAACCTCTGGCTTGTACCAGAAGTGAACCTCGAACGCATTCTGGCGCTCATTGAACGGGAAAAACCGGCGCTGGTCATTATCGACTCCATACAGACCGTCCACTCAGAGGAGTACCAGAGTTCTGCTGGCACCATTACCCAGATCAGGGAGTGCGCCGCCTCACTTATTCGGGCCGCCAAGCAGCAAAACTTTATCCTGATGATTATCGGCCATATCACCAAGGAGGGGGCACTGGCAGGCCCGAAGGCGCTGGAGCACATGGTCGATACCGTCCTGCAATTTGAGGGAGAGGGCTACCAGCGCTACCGGATAATCCGCTCGGTCAAAAACCGCTTTGGCTCCACCAATGAAATCGGCGTCTTCCGCATGGACGAAACCGGACTCGAAGAGGTAAGCAACCCCTCGGAATTCTTCATCTCCGGTCGCAGAACTGATGTTCCCGGCAACTCGATTCTTGCTGCCATTGAGGGAACGAGGGCTCTTCTGGTAGAGGTTCAGGCGCTGGTCTCCAAAACCAACTACTCCATGCCGCAGCGCATCAGCACCGGCTTTGACCTGAAGCGTATGTCGATTATCCTCGCCGTGCTCGAAAACAGGCTGCACATTGAAACCTGGGGGCAGGATGTTTTTGTAAAAATAGCCGGAGGACTCAAACTTGCAGAACCTGCTGCAGACCTCGCCATTGCCGCAGCCATAGCCTCAGGACTCATGAACCGCCCGGTCGATCCCGCAACAGTCTGCTGCGGAGAAATTGGCCTTGCCGGGGAACTGAGGGCCATCAGCGACAGCGAACGACGCATCCGTGAGGCCGCCCACCTCGGCTTCCAGCGCATCGTCCTGCCCGAAGCCAACACCCGTGAACTAAAGCCATTCTTGAAAAAACTTCCCATAACCATCACCGGTTGCCCAACCCTCCGCAACGCCCTCGAAGAGCTAAATATCATCTGACAACTGACTACTAACAACTGACACCTATGACCCACCTCCTCATTCAATGGCTGATTAACGCCCTCGCGGTTTACGCCACCGCACATATTCTTGACGGCATTCATATTAAAAGCTTTGGCGCGGCGATTGCCGTGGCGCTTGTGCTTGGTTTGATCAACACCCTTGTCCGGCCCATACTGCTCCTGTTCTCTTTTCCCTTTATTATTCTTACCCTGGGACTTTTCCTCCTGGTCGTCAACGCCCTTCTGCTTCAGTTCGCTGCGGTGCTTGTCAGTGGATTGACCATCGACGGCTTCTGGTGGGCAGTTGCCGGATCAGTGGTAATCAGCGCTATTTCATGGTTGTTGGGGTCGCTTTTCAATCTGTGAATCATTGTGGGAAGTGCGCCAGCGTGGAGTGCTCAAGCTCAAGCAGCGCCTGTTTTAATGCCACCCCGCCACGATAGCCGATGAGCGAACCATCGCTGCCGACTACCCGGTGACATGGAATAAAAAGAGGCAAAGGATTTCTGTGATTCGCCATCCCCACCGCCCGAACGGCACGCGGATTTCCGATGGCGGTGGCAACCTCCTTATAACTTGCGGTTGCACCATAAGGGATGTCGGAGAGCAAGTGCCAGACACGCAACATGAATGGTGTGCCCACCGGCGCAAGAGGCAGGGTAAACTCTTTCAGCTCCCCCTTGAGATAGCCATACAACTGCCGGAAAGCCTCTCTGATCAACTGCGTCTCACAACGCTCTGCATCATGCGGAAGGGTATCCTGCTGAAAATAGAGGTTGGTTATGCAGCCACCGCTCTCAGCAATGGCTACAGTACCAATAGGCATCTCCTGAAGCGAGAGTTTCACCATTCCTCTGCTCTTTTATTTCCGTTTTACAAATTTCCATGCCCTGTTTATCTTCTCCCATTCATTATCTTGGCAAGCGATGTCATGGAAGGCAAGAAAATATGAACAATATCCATCAATCGTACTCAACAAGATAACAAGTGTATAAGCGCTGACACAACAGATTTTTGAAGTAACCATACCAATGACCATGAAGGGGGACGCTCAAGCGATTGTTTTGCAGAAAGCCAACAAGCTTAAACTGCGAAGTGTTTCATACCTTGCTGATCAGCCTGACGATGTGCTGATCAAAACTATTGCAAGTACCATAACACCAGGATTTGACCGCCTTCTTCTGACCAACAAACCAGTATCAAGCAGAGTTTTTAAATATCCTCTTATGCCCGGCAGTGAGGCGATCGGTCAGGTTGTCAAGACCGGGGCAGGAATAACTGATCTGCAACCTGGTGATTTTGTCTATACTTTCAAGGCAGATCGCTGGCAGGGCATTGAGCCTTACGCGGGTTGCCATGCGGAGATTATCCCAACATCCCGCCGGAATATGTTAGCCCTTGGTCGCCCTCCTGTCCATCGCGATCTGCTTACAGGCCTTCTCGGCTACGCAGTCAGTGCTCTTGAAAAAGTACCTCTCGATGCCAGTTCAAGAGTTCTTGTGCTGGGTCTTGGTTCGGTAGGGCTGATGGTGTCGGAGTACCTGCACACGCTCGGATTCATGCACGTAGATGCGGTTGAAACATTCGGCATCAGGGGACAACTCTCCCATGCTGAACATATTGCTCTCGACCTTGATGATTTTACATCGGAATTCAATAACAGCTATGATCTCATTATTGAAACCACCGGAAGAATCCTGATGGTTGAAAAGTCTGTGCGTTTGATGAAACAGCAAGCGATGGTGCTGCTGATGGGAAATTATGAGGTTATGGCTTATGATTACCGTTTGATACAGCACAAAGAGCCTGTAATCATCAGCTCCAGCATGACCACTATTGAGCACCTGAAGAGGGCATCATCGCTGCTTGAGGAGGGAACGCTTGATACTGAAAAGTATTTTACCTCGGTCTTTCCTGTCGCTCAATTTGAACTGGCTTATCGCAGGGCGCTTGACGGAAAGGAGTCCATCAAAACCGTGTTGAGCTGGGTATAAACCGACTGAAAATCATTTCCCCATGGCTGTTGCTGTCCGCTTGAGCGCCGTTTCAAAAAAGTTTGGAAGCTTTACTGCAAACAACAATATCTCGCTTTCGGTGGAAGAGGGTACAATTCATGCGATTGTCGGTGAAAACGGAGCGGGCAAAAGTACGCTGACAAAAATGATCTACGGGATGCACCTCCCGACATCGGGAGAGCTCTCCATAAAGGAAAAAGCAGTACGCTTCACCTCCCCACGAGAAGCAATCAAGGCAGGTATCGGTATGGTTCATCAACACTTTATGCTTGTACCGGAACTCTCGGTTGTTGAAAACATCATCCTTGGCCATGAAAAGAGCGGCCTTTTTCGCCCTCTTCCCCTTGAAAGCGCTAAAGCCCTGATCAGAAAGGAGGCGGAGGCATACGGTTTAGTCGTTGACCCTGATGCTCCAGTTGCAAGCCTCAGTATCGGCGAGCAGCAGAGGGTTGAAATTCTCAAACTCCTTTTCCGTCATGCGGAGATCATGATTTTTGATGAACCGACCGCAGTGCTCACCCCGTCTGAAATCGATCGGCTGTTTATAACGCTCCGTGCGCTCCGCGACACGGGAAAAAGCATTATTCTCATTACCCACAAACTTGACGAGGTGCTCGCTGTGGCCGACACCGTAAGCGTTATGAGAAAAGGTGAAATTGTCGGCACAATGCCTGGCTCCTCTGTAACAAAAGAGGAGTTAGCCCACATGATGGTAGGGCGCAGTGTTCTGTTAAGCGTCTCTAATCCGGCAGCCACTCCGGGTGAAATCGTCCTCGCCATCAACAACTTCAGCTATCGCACGACGAGGGGTGAATGGAAAGTGCAGAACCTCTCCCTGAATGTCAGGGGCGGGGAGATTTATGGCATTGCCGGTGTTGAAGGGAATGGCCAGAGTGAACTGTTGCAAACGCTCTGGGGACTTGCGCCTGAGGGAACCATCATCTCCGGAACAGCGACGCTCAAAGGAGAGTCAATCATCGGCAAAAGGCCTGGCGATATCGCCCTTATGGGCATCTCCTGCATCCCTGAAGACAGGCTGCGTCATGCCGTTATCACCGAGTACACCGTTTCTGAAAATCTTCTTTTCGGCAGGCACCGTGAACGCTCTTTTCACCGGGGTATAGGGTTCAACAACCCCGCCATCAAACGCTATGCAGAGGAGATGATCGCTGACTATGATATCAGATGCAGCTCACCCGAAAGCCAGTCGCTCGCCTCCCTCTCGGGCGGAAACCAGCAGAAGGTGGTTCTGGCAAGGGAGATGAACCGACCGGGAATAACCCTGCTTATACTTGCCCAACCAACCCGTGGAGTGGATATAGGCGCAATTGAGACCATTCATAACAAGATTATTGAGGCACGTCGTACCGGCATCGCAATACTGCTTGTCTCGTCGGAACTGGACGAGATCATTGCGCTTTCAACAAGAATCGCCTGTATCTACAAGGGTTCAATACGCCACGAATTCAGTCAGGAGGAGGTCGAACTCAAAAGAGAGGCTGGACATAAGTTTCAGAAAGAGATCGGTCTGCATATCACCTGAATAACCCGACAACCATGCATGCAAAACAGCTCCGGTTTCTCATACCACTGCTCTCTCTTCTCTCTACCCTTGCGGTCAGCAGCCTGATTATGGCGCTGGCAAATCGTGATCCGGTCATGATTTTTGGAAAAATGATCCATGCAACATTTGGCTCTTCTTACGGTACCGGACAGATGGTGTTCAGGATGACAACACTGCTTCTTGTGGGGCTTGCCGCAGCAATTCCCTTTCAGATGAGACTTTTCAATATTGGAGCAGAGGGGCAACTGCTCATGGGATCGTTTACCGCAGCCATGATCGGTGCCATGCTTCCACCCACCATGCCACCATTTCTGGCAATACTTCTCTGTAGCTTGGCGGCAATGGCTGCTGGAGCTTTCTGGGCTCTGCTGGCCGGATCACTCAAGGTACAATTCGGTGTCAACGAGGTCATCGCAACCATCATGCTGAATTTCATTGCCCAGGGCATTACAGGATACCTGCTGACCTACCATTTCGCACTCCCCTCTACCGTTCATACTGCCCCGATCGCAACTGCCGCCGCCATACCAACCTTCGACAAGGTAACTGGATGGTTCGCCAACGCTCCAGCCAATCTCAGCGCCTTTCTGGCCATCGGCCTGGCCCTTCTCCTCTGGATTATGCTGTTTCAATCGAGGTTCGGCTATGAAATGAGAGCCGCCGGATCGCAACCTGATGCCGCTCGGTATGGGGGAATAAACGCGGGAGTACAGACGCTCACCGCAATGGGCATTGGCGGAGCTGCCGCAGGACTTGGCGCAGCGAACATTGTTCTCGGCTATAAACATTACTATGAGGCAGGAATGAGTGACGGAATCGGCTTTACAGGAATTGCAGTGGCGCTCCTTGCCGGGGCTCATCCCCTGTGGATTATCCTCTCGGCTCTTTTTTTCGGATTTCTCGAATACGGTGGGCTGACGGTGAACACCTGGATACCAAAAGATATCTTTATGATCATTGAGTCAATGACCATCATTCTCGTCATTTCATTCACCGCTCTCGGAAAGCGCTTTTCGTAGCATGATTATTTTTTCCCTTTGGGAAAAAAGGATAAGTTCGCAATGCAGCAAAGCGACATTCTGTCGCAGTGTGGATTTTTTATGACCGTCAAAAAATTTCAATGGTAAAAAAAAGCATCTCATATCTCTGGGGTTCAATCTCAATTTTCTTTGCCGGCCTCTGGCTTGTTGTTCGTATCATCCTTGAATATTTTGGCATTATCAGCGACGGTAACGACAGAACAACAGGTATCAAGGATATGCGCGAGGAGTATAAAAATACCAACTACAGGTAATGCGACTACTCTGCGGTGACCACTGTAAGCTCAACAAGCTGTTCCGGAGACATATATGAGCCAACTGCAGGCTTCTGGCTGATAACGGTATTGGGTACCAGAAGTGACGAGTATTCGGTCGTGACCGTTCCAACCTTGAGACCAGCATCGGCAATAATCTGCCGAGCCTGCGCAAGAGACATGCCAAGAACATCAGGAAGTGCAATTTTTTTCACGCCCAAAGCAGATGTCTCGTATCTCCCAATAATAAAAGAGGCCGCCGTTCCCGGCTTCACCATGGTTTGGGCAGGAATTGATTGGCTCAGCACCTTTCCATTCTCTTCTGGATGGGTCACCGGGCTGACCTGTACACCTACAAGCAGAATATCGGTACGGGCAGCAGCCTGACGAGCTTCAACTTCAGGCCTTCCAACAAAATCGGGCATCGGAAAGCCTGGTTTTTCACGCCGATTGACTACCAGATAGATATTTCTGCCAGGTTTCACCTCCATTCCCGCCTGGGGTGTCTGGGATATCACAAGATTCGAATCGACATTACTGAGATATTTGACATGGTAACTCTTGATCGCCTCAAAACCCGACATCCGAAGCTTCTGTGAGGCACTTTCGTAAGCCATGTTGGTGACATCAGGAACAACCTTGACGCTTCCCTGAGAAATGTAAAGAGGCATAAGCAGTTTGTCAAACAGCAAGGCAACGCCGAAAAGTACAAGAACAATCACAACTGCTTTTTTCATCTCGCCAGTAACGGTTATTATCTTGACCGGAAACTAATACTGCCTTACCATCACAAAATCAACAAGACGCAACAGTGAGGTTTTAGCCGAACAGTCAGAAAAAGCGCTGATTGATTCAACGGCTTTCGAAGCAAGGCTCTCAGCAACTTCAGCCGCATATTCAAGTCCGCCCTTGCCGGTAACAAAAGCTATCACCACCCCGCATTTTACCGCTCTTTTCCGGGAACTCTTTAAAATGGAGCGAATCATCTTCTGTTCCGCAACCGGAGCGTTGCGAAGCGCATAGATCAGGGGAAGAGTTATTTTTTTATCCTTGATATCAATACCCATCTGCTTGCCCGTTTTTTTTGAATCTCCGGTATAGTCGAGCAGATCGTCACGAATCTGGAACGCAAGACCAAGATATTCTCCATATTGCTTCAATGCAGCAATTTTATCCTCATCCGCAGTGGCGCTCATAGCACCCATGGCACAGGAAGATGAGATGAGCGAGGCTGTCTTGTCAGAAATAACGCTCAGGTAATCCTCTTCGGAAATGTCGAGACTGCGGGTTTTCTGGATCTGAAGAATCTCCCCCTCACTCATCCGTCGCACAGCTTCCGACACCAGATGAAGAAAACCATAATCCTTGTGCTCGAGAGAGTAAAGCAGCCCCCTGGAGAGAAGATAGTCGCCCATCAGCACCGATATCTTGTTCTTCCACAGAGCATTAATAGATGGGATACCGCGCCTCATCTCAGCGCCATCGACTACATCATCATGGATCAGGGTTGCTGAATGGAGCAGCTCAACCATAATCGCTGCACGATAGCTTGAGTCGGTCACACCACCACATAACTGGGCAGAAAGCAACACCATAGCAGGACGAATCTGTTTGCCCTGCTGTTTGAGCACATAGCGGGTAACCTTGTCAACCAGGGTATTCCGGGCATAAAGCACCGCCTTGTACTTCTGCTGAAAAAGCTCAACCTCATCGGCTACCGATGCAGTAACATCCTTGATATTCACCAATTCCCCGGACATTTACATAACAAACTTTCAGAAACGGTTTAAGGTATAACATTTCCAGGAGCAAAAAAAATGGTCTTATCGGAGTCTGATGAAACATTTTCTTGTCTGCCAACTTCTTTGTTGCTATGTTTTGCGATTACTATGTTTATTTCATACTAAACCGAGTTCATGAACCAGGAAACAGAGCCAACAACATCATTACAGCTTGCCGAAGAGAGCCCTGAAAGCACAACCATCCAAGAACCGGAAGAGGGGGGAGAGCTAAATTTTATAGGGCATCTTGAAGAGATAAGGGGGCGACTGATCAAGTCCGCCATTGCGTTGCTTGTCGTTATGTTATTGTGTGCCAATTTTGCCGATTTTCTGGTCAACGAGATCCTGATTGGCCCACTCAAACGGAGTAGCGAATCGCTGGTGCTTCAAAACCTTGTTCCTTATGGCCAGGTCTCTCTCTACCTTCAAGTAGTTTTTTTTTCAGGGTTTATCATCTCATTTCCATTTATTGCATGGCAGATCTGGCAGTTTGTTGCTCCTGCGCTGCACGAGCATGAACGCAAAGCCAGCCGATTTTCCATACTCTTCATCTCCCTATGCTTCTTTTCGGGCATCGCCTTCGGTTATTTTGTTTTTCTTCCGATTTCACTTCAATTCTTTGCCGGTTTCGGCACAAGTCTGATCAAGAACAACATCTCCGTCCAGGACTATGTGAGCTTCTTTATCGGTACACTCCTGACAGCAGGGCTTGTTTTTGAGCTCCCGTTCATTTCATATATCCTCTCAAAAATTGGGCTCCTCACCCCGGCCTTCATGAGGTTTTACCGTAAACATGCCATTGTTTTCCTGCTGATTGTTGCCGCTGTGGTAACTCCCTCAACTGATGTTGTCACACAGCTCATTATCGGTATTCCCATGATCCTGCTCTATGAGCTCAGTATCCTGATATCTGCCAGGGTCAATCGCAAGAATACAGCGACGACATAATCTGCTGTCGTTAATTCAGAGCTCATCACAAACAACAGCAGCAGCAGCCAGTAGCGTTTGAAAAAGGCGTTCCGTCTCTGTTTTCAGCTCATCCAGAGAGCCTTTGTTCACAAGAAGATAATCAGCCTTTGCGATAACCCTCTCCTGGGGCCACTGCGTCAACATACGCCGACGGATCTCCTCTGAAGTACCCATACCCTTCCGCACCGCCCTCTCAATCCGTGTATGGTTATCAGCCACAACAACCACAACAGCATCAAGTCCCCGCTCCCCACCCGATTCAAAAAGAATTGCTGCCTCTTTCACCAGAATTTTTGTTCCCCGCAGCCGGGCATCCCGTACCGCATTGCAATATTCATCAAAAACTTTCGGATGGATAAGAGCGTTCAGCTTCTGAAGGGTATCGGGCGAAGAAAAGGCTGTCAAGGCAATTTTTTTTCGATCCAGAGCCACCGCACCATCACCATCAAACGAATAAATATCTGCGCCAAAAAGCTCCTTGATCCCGGCAACCACATCAGGATCACGAAGCTGCAGCTCCTTTGCCACCCGATCAGACTCAAAAAGCGCACAACCCATTTCAGAAAGAAAACGACAAACCATGGATTTGCCACTCCCGAGACCACCCGTTACCCCAACAAGGAAAGGATACGTTCGGATCATTGGAGAGGAACTGTTTTTTTGCGAATAACAAGCCGTACCTTCTGAAGCACCGATCGCCAGAGATATGGATTCCTCTTGTACACCTCTATCTTGCGATTCAGACCCTCTCGAGTAAGTTCATGGCGCACAAGAAGTTCATTGATATCTGCCGAATCAGGCAGCGCAAGATCCCTGCCTGTCCCAACCCCAGAAGAAACTCCCGATATCAGAAGATAATCGGCATAGAATGCAGCAACACGAACATCATCCTTGTCAAGAGCCAACGACTTCTGTTCCACACATCCTGCCAGTGCATAACAAAGCACAATGCAACAGCATGATGACCGAATGATATCGCAGCATTTCATCTCCGCAGTGGTGAATTTTGAAAAATCAGGAAACTAAATCACATATATGGAAGTTTAATCATTTTTAATGGTATTGTAATATATGAGGTGACCTCTTTTACCCCTCTTTTAACCTTAAAACAAGAAAGCTTTATGGCCTATCAGCAACCAGCACTTCCTTACGCAGAAACTGCCCTTGAACCGTATATGTCCGCGAAAACGCTCAGCTTTCATTATGGAAAACACCATGTGGCATATATAAACAACTACAATAATCTTGTTGCAGGCACTCCTTTTGATACTCTGAGTATTGAGGAGGTTATTGCCCAGAGCGCTTCAGACCCACAGAAAATCGGTATTTTCAATAATGGCGCACAGGCCTGGAACCACTCCTTCTACTGGAACAGCCTTACTCCCAATGGCGGCGGAGAGCCCGCCGGTGCGCTGGCCGAAAAAATCACACAGGATTTTGGCAGTTTCGAAAAGTTTAAAGAGGAACTCAAAGCCGCTGCCGCAACCCAGTTTGGCAGCGGATGGGCATGGCTTGTCCTTGATGGAAATACCCTCAAAGTGGTAAAAACCGGTAATGCCCAAACCCCTTTAACCAGCGGGCAGAAGCCCATTTTGACCATTGACGTCTGGGAACACGCCTACTATCTTGATTTCCAGAACCGTCGCCCCGACTATGTCGCTTCTGTCATCGACAACCTTCTCAACTGGGAATTTGCTGCTGAAAACTTCAAAAAAGCGATGGAAGCATAACCTTCTAACATCTCTTCCCTGCCTGGTTGACGCATAAAGAACGGAAGGGAAAGATTTTTAATCGGAGGCTGTATGTCGTCATCAACAACATGACATACAGCTCTGCCGACAGATCACAAAAAAGGTTTTGACGCCACTTCATCAATATTGACCACTTTCGCCTTTTTGGGCAAAGAAAACCTGAGCGACTTGTTGGCTTTGTTAAAGACCCGCTCATCGTAGGCAATCACCAGTTGATGCTCACCAATACCATCACCACTATTCAACAACACCATATCAATATCCTTCGGCACAAGCGTATGCTTTACGTCAATGGTGACAACCTCAAAATTCCTGAAGTGCAGCTCGGTAGTCCTCTTCCCTTGCTTGTCCCTTAACAGAAGAGCAGTAAGCGTCCTCTGTACAGGGTCAATAACCACCTCTTTGGTTCCCGAGGCGCTGGCAACGGTAAACAGCAGCATCCCGCCCCCTTTTTTCACCGATTTGATTGCGCTCAACGGCTCAGAAATCTTTACCAGCCCCAGCAGAGATTCCGACAAAAGCTGATATCCCGAATTCACTCCGAGCGCCTTCTCAAGGTTCGTATCGCTGTTAGTCCCCAGAAAAAGTCGATTATTGAGCATATCATGCACATATAGCGAATCCCTGTTGAAAAACATATCAGCAACAGGCCAGCCAATCAATCCGGCGGTGACAATCATCCTTGACTCTCCACCCCGGTTGATCAGAATATTACAGAAAACCCTATTCTTTCTCTTTGGCGTTGTTATCCAGACATCAGCATAACCATCAAGCGAGTGAATAAACGGAGCTGCGGCTGTCACCTCACGATAAAGCGCCTCATGCTCTGCAATCAACGCTGTCTGTTCTGAAGGGAGCTCCTGCTGGCCAACTGTTCTGAAATCCGCACAACCCCATATAAAGAAAGGGATGAAAAGCATCAAAAACAGCAACCCTTTATGTTTCATAGTCATCTCTTCCTGAAAATTAACCAATATCAGCAATGCGCTGCACTTATTTCCTTTGAAATTCATCACGTTTGCTGCACATTGCATCAAGGATGCTCGGGCAGTTCCTGGTGTTTTTGCAGACAGAAACGCACAACACTGACAAGAGCGAAGCTGCTGCACATTACCGCAGGTATAGTTAAGGTAAATTGCAGAGCTATCAAAACCTCAACCACAATATTACTGTTATGCACTCCCTTTACCTCAAGCCAAAAGAGCACCACCGGATTCAGAAAGGCCATCTCTGGGTGTTCAGCAATGAAATCGAAAACCTTCCCCGTGATATAGCCTCCGGCGAAACCGTAAAACTCTTTACCCACGATAAAATATTTCTCGGCACTGGCTTCTACAATCCCCATTCGCTCATCTCGGTTCGGATACTCTCCCGCAAAGATGAAGAGCCTGACAAGAATTTTTTCCACAAAAAATTCTCTGAAGCACTCTCTCTCCGTGAAAGGATCTATAACCAGACGGAGACCAACGCTTACCGACTTGTCCATGGCGAGTCAGATGGTCTGCCAGGCCTCATTGTTGACCGTTTCAACAAGGCAATTGTGTTGCAGGCTTTTTCGGCAGGCATGGATATTCACCTGCCGCTGATCTGCGATGTCTTACAGGAGATGCTCAACCCTGCAGTGATTATCGTGCGCAACGAGTCACCCCTGAGAGAGCTGGAAGGGCTGACGCTCCACAAAGATGTGGTGAAAGGGGAACGCTCTGAAACGGTGCAAACTATTCATGATGGAGGGATTACGTACGAGGTTGATCTGTTTGAGGGACAGAAAACAGGCTTTTTCCTGGATCAGCGTGAAAACCGCAAAATTATCAGAGCATTTGCAAAGGGAGCGAATGTTTTGGATGTCTTTACCAATGACGGGGGCTTTGCCCTCAACGCCCTGTATGGGGGAGCCCTCTCAGCCATTCTGGTGGATGCTTCCAAACAGGCGCTGCAACGAGCAGACCATAACGCCCAACTGAACAAATTCTCGGACTACAGCCTTATTGCTGCTGATGCCTTCGATACACTGGATCAAATGGTAGAGTCAAAGGAGTCGTTCGACCTTGTCGTGCTTGATCCTCCAAGCTTCACCAAAAGCCGCAAAAACCTTCCTGGCGCTCTGAAGGCATACAAACGACTGAACAAACTGGGGCTGCAACTCTTGAGAAATGGAGGATTTCTGGCCACAGCCTCGTGCAGCCATCATGTTTCGGAAGAGGATTTTCTGCAATCGATACACCAGGCTGCTCTTGCCGCTGGCTGCCAGCTCAGGATGATCCATAAAAACTCTCAGCCCTTCGACCATCCTGTTCTTCTTGCTATGCCGGAGACAAGCTATCTCAAGTTCGCCTGTTTTTATGTAACACGCTGAACCCGAAAGCGTACCCATACCGCTTCCCCACTCTACTGGCAACCAGCATAGTGGGGATCACTTCGGCAGTTCTGAAATCGCCCCCCGCAGATACTCCACCGCCTCATCCAGAATCTTTATCGCCTGACGAATTTCATAATCGTCATCAGCATCATCCTTCGCTCTTTCCATCCGTCTTTTAGCATCCTGCATCGCATCAGCCGCAAGTTGCAGTTTTGAATCAATAGCCATAACACTCTCCCCTTTTTGATAATGATGTTGCCTCATTCGCACTCATCCGCTAATCTACCACCAATTGAGGAATAGTTTATAATTCTGCCGCAAAAAATTAGTTCCCTGACTCCTTGCTGAACGAAGAGAAAACCATAATCTTTCCGGCGCTGATAACGTCGGCAACTGCGCCCGGAATATCGCCTTCGGAGAATTTGGCTGTCGCTCTGGCAGAATATGCAGTTGTTGATTTTGGATCCAGTTCAATTGCCTTCGTCAGATCAGTAATGGCGCCCTTGTTATCTCCTGTTGCATATTTGATAGCACCTCGACCGGCATAGACCTTCGCTGACGTTGAATCAAGTTTGATTGCTTTTGAAAATTCAGCAATGGAGCCCGCGACAGCGCCACTACCAATCTTTGCGCTCGTACTCAGCAAGCTGTCTTTTGACTCATCGGCCACGTTATCGCAAGCTGAAAAAGTCATAACCATGAGAGCGACAAACAAAAAAGAGAGTGTTCGTATTGTATTTTTCACCGGCGACCTCAATTTTTATAACGTTAATGAAGTGTTGTGCTTGTGATTGTTCGATATATTTTCAACTGTCCACTTTACTCTCCGCTGGCATGCTGCTTTACGAACAGCGCAGCCCTCTTTTTGACATATTTCACACGAAAAGTCAAGGCAGCCATCCGTATGGACAGAGAACTCGATAGTTTCACCAAAATTTTCGTTCACCAGTCGGCTGAGTTTGTCGATTTCCCTATGAGCTTCGTGAACATTGAGGTACCAGGGAACCGTCAGATGGCAGTCGAGATGCAACGTACTGCCGTACTTGATCATGCGCATATTGTGCAGATCAATCCACTCCGGAGAACGATGAGCCTCCAATAGATTAACCATTGTTTTCAGTAACTCTTCATCAGCCTCATCCATAATTCCCCTGAGAGAGTCACAGATAATCTTGTAACCCGTATAAACGATGAGCAAAGCAAACAGCAGAGCCACAACACTGTCCAGCCAGACCAGCCTGGTAAAAAAGAGAAGAATCAGTCCGACAATGATGCCAATCGTCGAGTAGGTGTCTGATTGAAGATGTTTTCCGCTGGCAACAAGGGCAAGAGAGTTGTTCTGCCGCCCCTTTTTCACGGCTATCGCGCCGACCAGATAGTTTATTACAGCAGTTACCGTTATCAGGAGTATGCCATAATCAAGCTGACCAATCGGTTCAGGAGTACCAAGAAGATTTTTGATAGCCTCATAAATAATGAGCAAACCAGCGCAGGCAATCAAGGTACCTTCGATGGCTGCGGAAATAAACTCTACCTTCCCGTGCCCGTAAGGGTGGTCACTATCTTTTGGCTTTGCCGAGATATAGAGGCTATACAAACCAATAAAGGCGCTGGTAACATTGACGGTACTCTCCAGTGCATCGGTCAGAATCGCTACGGAGTGGGTAATGTACCATGCCGCCAATTTGATGACAAAAAGCAAAACGCCGGTAACCGCAACAATCTTCTGAAAATCATAGTTCTGTTTTGCTTTTGTCATTATGGGGCAACTTTATAGATGCAAAGAGAATATCGAAACGTTAATCAAACAGTTCACCAAGAAATCCAAGTGCCCCTCCTTTTCTCTTTCTCCTTCCCGTTTTAGGATCAATGTAATAATCGTGATCATCATCATGGTGCCCATGATGTGAGTCCTCTTTGCGATATTCCCGACCATAATCAGCAGTATGCGACTGCGGAACAACAGATCGTTCAATAATTTTATCCAGTTCACCCCGGTCAAGCCAGACTCCCCTGCATGATGGGCAATAGTCAATCTCAATACCCTGACGTTCAGAAAGAAGCAAATCGGCATTGCAGGAAGGACATTTCATGGTACTCTCCTTGATTAGTTATTCAATAGTAGATCATTAACCTGTTTCTCCTTTGTTGATAGAATATAACTGGCCGAATCTTAAAGAAGTCTGAAGCCAGGCTTAAGAGATGGTTAAAAATCCGTTGAGGCAGGGAAAACGGAAAAGCTCTTCAACGAAACACGAGACTGGCGGATTTATCAGGATTTTGCCCATGTCCTGATTCCAAACACTGTTCAAGGTATAAGTCTCGATAAACTTCTACCCACTCGCCAGTCTACGGAAGCAGAACCCTCATATTATAGAGAGAGCATTAACCTCACTTTCATGAATGAACTTTCATTTTATCTCCCTTTTTCAAGGAGATAGTATGTATTCTCTGCAATATATTTTTATGCCCTTATGTTCGCCCTTGTGCAAATTCACTTTTGGCAAAATTGCTGTTACTGTAAATTCAGCAAGTCCATACCGCTTGATTTTCTGAAAAAGGAGATATAATTTGGAGTTAATTAATATCTTCAAAACACAAACAACACTTACCATACCACTATGAGCCCGCTTCTGTTGAGCAACATTACAGGCACCGACAAACCTTGCCTTGCCTCCAGAATAACATCAATCCTCGCTGGCTACAACATACCAGCGCTCGGACATCCAGCCGATCGCTGCTCCTTGGCTGATTTCTTCGTTATCCGCCCCAAGAATCAGGTTGCCCCAGTAGAATAACATCACCACCTGAAAATTTAATCATCGAAGGGAACAGCCAAACCAGATCAACGTCATAATGCTCACAGCAACAAATATCAGAAAGTCTTACACCATACCGGGCAAGCGCACCATCCAGATCCTTCAGGGGGTCGATCTGACTGTTGTCGAAGGTGAAATGGTGACCATCATCGGAGCCTCGGGAAGCGGCAAAACAACCTTGCTGAACCTGCTCGGCACCCTCGACACACCCGACAGTGGCGAGATCATGTTCGACAACGAGCTTTTGTTCAGGGATACAAAGTACACCCTTTCCCAAAAGGCGCTGGCCAGATTCAGAAACCAGAAAATCGGCTTCGTCTTTCAGTTCCACCACCTCCTCTCAGACTTCACCGCCCTCGAAAATGTGGCGATGCCCGAATTCATTGCCACCAGCAAATTGCCGCCCGCTAAAAAACGGGCGGCGGAACTGCTGGCAAGCCTCGGTCTCTCGGAGCGGTTTGACCATCTCCCCTCAGAACTCTCCGGCGGTGAACAACAGCGCGTTGCGATTGCCCGCGCCCTGATGAACAACCCAAAACTGGTGCTGGCCGACGAACCAAGCGGCAACCTCGACAACCAGAACAGCCGCATCCTCTATGAGCTGATGGCAAAGCTGAGCAAAGAGCGGCGCACCTCCTTCATTATCGTCACCCATAACGAAGAGTATGCCACGCTTGCTGATCGCTGCCTGCGCATGGAGGATGGGCATTTGCATCCATCCGGGGGAGGGTGAGGCAATGAATTATCCAACACTTATACGTTCAACAACCAACCTGAGGCGACTGAGGAGTGCGTAACAGGAAGCAAAAAGCTCTTCAGAAAAAAAGGGTGCAATGCTTATATTCGGGCTCAATCTCCGTTGAACAACAACGTTCGCACGCTTCCAGCTCCTAACATTGACAAGTTTCTTTGCTCATGACCAGACGAGATAATCTGGAGACTCCTCAATCTGGTACCTCCAGGGAGCATCCACTCTCTGCCGACAGCCGTTTCATTGAGGTGAATGGCTTCGATGTTCATTACCGAATAGCAGGCAACAAAAAACCGCTTGTTGTGCTGCTGCACGGCAGCTTTTTAAGTATCCGCTCGTGGAGCCATGTCTTTGAGCAGCTTGCAGAGGGCGCAACGGTCATTACCTTTGACCGTCCGGCTTTTGGGCGAACATCGCGCCCGCTGCCATCAAAACATAATGGAGTCAGCTACTCGCCCGAAGCCCAAAGTGACCTTGTTATCGCACTGATCAAAAAACTTGGCTTCAGCAAAGCCGTGCTGGTCGGCAATTCAACCGGTGGCACTCTGGCGCTGCTCACAGCCCTGCGCACTCCTCAGCATGTTGAGGGTGTTGTGCTGGTTGGAGCCATGATCTACAGTGGCTATGCCACCAGTGAAGTGCCAGCTTTCATGAAGCCTCTGATGAAAGCTATGACTCCCCTATTTTCCCGGCTGATGAAATTTCTGATCACCAAATTGTACGATAAAAATATTCGCGGTTTCTGGCATAACAAAGAGCGGCTGAGCGACGAAGTGCTGGCCGCCTTCCGCAGTGACCTGATGGTTGGTGACTGGTCAAGAGCCTTCTGGGAGCTTTTTCTTGAGACACACCACCTCAGGCTTAATGAACGGCTCAACACCCTTTCGCAGCCCTCACTGGTCATTACTGGTGAGCATGATCTAACGGTTAAAACCGAAGAGAGCTTCCGTCTTGCCCGCGAGCTGCCAGGTGCTGAGCTGGTGGTTGTTCCCGATTGCGGGCACCTGCCGCAAGAGGAACAACCAGAAGCCTTTATTGTCGCTCTAAGAAATTTTTTGAAAAAAGTCCAGGAGTGAATCCTGCTTACCAACGGCTGGTATTATGGCATGAGGCACAACTTGCACTTGTCCGGCGATGCAGTTCGTCATCCGGTGCCTGAAAATTGTTGATTTGGTCGCTGTCATTGTTGACTTTTATGGTTGATGCTGTAACAGGGCTGGCTACAATTGCTTGCTGGCGTACTGCATACTGCGGTTCTCTTGACGACACCTTGCCTCCATCTATTCTGTGGTGCGTCGCTCTATTATCACCATGTCCATGATGCCTCTCTCTTCCTTCTCCTCTCTCTGAATATCCATAGAAATCCTTTTCCCGCAAGCCTTTTTCTGGAACTAATTCAGCCATAGCCAGTTGTTGTGAAGCTCCAAAAAGATCAACCCGTTTATCAGGATCCTGTTTCCCTTTATTATCCCAGGAGTTGGAAATGCTTTTCCCAAACTCCAGAATTCCAGAAAATGGCTGAATCTTGAAGTAGGTGCCAAAACCGAACAAGAGAAAGAGTGCTCCAATGACAAGAAGCTCCCCGGGGTTCTGTAATCCCTCTTTTGTCTTGCTCTGCACGTAGGTAAAAAAGGCTTTCCAGTTGATAAAAAAGAGGTGACAGAGAGAGAGGATCGAAAAGGCAAACCCATAAATAATATGCTGGTTTTGCCACGCTGGTTTGCTCAGTCCGAACAATTGCCACATAACACCGGGTGTTCTGGCAGGAAAAATGAAGAGAATCAGTCCAGAAATGAGAATCATGAGAAAAGAGAGAAATAGCCCAAAACTGGTAAATACCCGCCAATTGAAAGATCGATTCATTGTATTCATTTGTTGATTTATAAGTTATCATAGCTCTTATGGAAGGTAAGACGACTTCTTCACTCCTTTCCAGCGGAGTAACCTCTACATTTTTTGTATTCGGTTAACAGTGGTCACGTCATCATGAATTCCCATGAACGCTATAACCATCTCACCAGGCAGACACTGCATGGGAACGCCAAGCTCCAGCTCGGCAAAAATATGCTCACCACCCGCCCGGGTTAAACTCTTTGTGTAAAAATAACGGTGAGAAAAAGGATTGTGATTTTATTATATTCACTTCCTTGTGAAGAGAAGTTTGCATCCTTATATGATGAACAATCCATCAGAAGAAGTATCAAAATATCGACCAGGTTGCTCTATAACATACGGAGAGGTGCGAGAGTGGTTGAATCGGACGGTCTCGAAAACCGTTGTGCGCTTCGGTGTACCGTGGGTTCGAATCCCACCTTCTCCGCTGGGCGATAGTCCAGTAACATCCCATATAGTCCGAAAAGCCCTGTAAAATCAGGGCTTTTCTTGTTTCTGGGTCTACCTTTTTTTGTATTTATTTTGTGAAGTCCAAGTTTTTTAGTAGTATTTTTGGGTGTGTGATACCACAGAGCGTTTTCGGATACCACCAAAACAATATTTGAACCCAGCGCCTCTTTCTGAGTACCGAGTTAACAAGGCCAAACCGATAGACAAAAAGTATAAAATTTCGGATGGTGGAGGCCTGCACCTGTTGATCACTCCAAGCGGCGGTAGGCTGTGGCTTGAAATATCGTTTTGATGGTAAAGAAAAGTTGCTTGCTTTTGGAAGCTATCCCGAAATTTCGCTGGCGATTGCAAGGCAAAGGTGGGAAGAGACACGAAAACTTTTTGCATTCGGTCAGGATCTTGGAGAGGCAAAAAAGGGAGCAAAGAGAGCGGCTGCCATTGAGACTAATTCTGCTTTTGAGTTGGTCGCTCATGAGTGGTATGAAAAGAATGAAGCGGTTTGGTCTACTGGTCATGCTGCAACAGTGAAAGGCAGGCTCAAACAAGTTTACGCCCTATAAGCAATAACAGCTTCAATGCTGTTCTTCGATACCCTGGTTTCGACAGAGATACGGTAACGGGTAACGGGTTCAGGGCGACAGCGCGAACAATTCTTGATGAAGTTCTGGGGTTTCGTGTTGACTTGATCGAACACCAGTTGGCTCATGCTGTCAGGGATCCGAATGGACGCCCCTATAATCGAACATCGTTTATTGATGATCGGCATCAGATGATGCAGGGATGGGCGGATTATCTGGGCAAGGTAACTCCCCATTGGAGTCGGGGGAAGGTTGATAACGGCAATAATAATTGCTTGAAGAGCGGCGCCGGGATAACGTGGTTGTTTTGCGAGGAAGAATTGTCTTCAATGCAGGAGAGATTTGTTGGCACCCTGATTTCCCGATAATATTATAACGAGGAAGCGCCAAACAGCACAGCAATGTTTCTAATTCCATGAATTATAGGTTATTCGGTAAGGATGTATTGCAATCTTTGAGCTTATACCCGGGAACGCCGAGCTCCAGCTCGGC
>CAIPMW010000033.1 GCA_903866255.1 uncultured Chlorobiaceae bacterium
AAGAAATAATTGTTGAAAAGAGGCATAGGGCGGCTTTTGGTCGTTGCGCAGTAGATGAGATCCATACGCCAAAGCAGCACGATCATGATGAGAGCGGGCATCTATGCTTGTCGGGGTGACGACGTTTGATTAAACGTGCTCGATAGGGGTGTGATTGGAAATTTCGGAATTGGTGGTACATAAATCAGCCAGCGAGAGGTGGTGAACATTATCATTGCCGGTAAGGCGCGCAAAGTCGCGGAGCTCTTCGGTGACGGCTTTGAATATCGGCCATGTTGACCTCAACATCGTCTGATGGCCGTCGCCATTCTGCGAGGTACTCTTTTTTCGCATCTGTTTGAGCACCAATTGGTGCGGAGGCTGGTGGGTTGGATGCTACAAGGCTGAAACTCTCTTTCCCTGAGCCGCAGACGGGGCATATCCACTCCTTCGGAAGTGCCTCCCATGCGACGGATTCGTTCTGTTCATCGTAAAGATATAAGCAGAGCCCACATTGCCATGTTGCCATAAGAAGCTGTCGATGATATGATTACTGCACAAGACGATTGATCGCCATAATAGGAATTTTTCCTGATTGAGAGCAGGAGATGACCCCTCTTTTTTTCATCTTCAGCCTGTACTCCGTTACAGCGCCGAACGGAGAATCTCAACGATATTCTTTTCACTCATGGGCGGACGACCCGGTAGACGTCCCTCTTCGTCATGAATAATATGGACAGTATCCTGGGCATAACGCTCAAGCAGTGCCTCTCCTATCTCCAGTTGTGAAAGGCGAGTGGGGCAGCCGATCGAATGTAAAAACGCCTCAAATCTGTCGATTCCTTCCATTGCAGCCTCTCTGTCGTCTGGATGTTTCAAGGGAAGCCCGAAGATACGTTGTGCAAATTGTGCAAAACGTGCGGGACGGGTTTGAGCGGCAAAACGCATCCATGCCGGGTTGAGCATAGAGAGACCGGCACCATGCGCAATATCGTGATGTGCCGAGAGGACATGCTCGATTATATGCACAGGAAAAGCTCCAGCGGTACCGACCTGCACCCACCCGTTGAGGGCGACAACAGATGCCCATTGCACTTGCGCTCGTGCTCCAAGGTTATTACCATCCTCTATTGCTTTTGGCCCCCACTCCATAGCGGTGAGAATGACCCCTTCGGCAAAGCGATCCTGAAGCGGCGTACCATCGGCACCATTGAAGTATGACTCGGTTACGTGGGTTATGAGGTCGCAGATGCCGTACGCCGTCTGATCCTGCGGTACGCTCAACGTCAGTTCGGGATCGACAATCGCCACTCGCGGGTAGAGGCATTTGGCCATAACAAACGACTTCACTGTTGTTTTTTCATTCGTAATAACCGCTCCACCGTTCATTTCAGATCCAGTGGCCGCCAATGTTGGTACGGTGATGATGGGGAGCGCGTTCGTCGGGAGCTTCCGGTTATCCTGGCCGTGGACAATCATGTTCCATGGGTCGCCTTCGTAGTTGACGGCAGCCGCCATTACTTTGGCAGCGTCCATGGTGCTGCCGCCACCCAGGCCGATGACGATGTCGCAACCTTCATCGCTGGCGATCCGGGCACCTCTCACCACAGTCGACAGCCGGGGGTTTGGCTCAACGCCAGCGCATTCTACCACTGTAACTCCAGCGGCGTTCAAACTTGAGACTGCCCGTTCATAAGTTCCGTTGCGTTTGACGCTGCCTCCGCCGGTGACAAGCAAGGCCTTTTTGCCATGTTTGAACACTATTTCACCAATTTGCGAAAGTGTTCCTGCACCGAAGACCAGATGTGTTGGATTCTCAAATTCAAATTTCATGGTGTGCTCCCTGGTTATTAATAAATATCTGGAAGATTGATGGCTTTCTCAAGATACCATTAAAGTCATAATTCGTCGGTAATGCCTTAATGTAACTGAATGCATGGTGTTCACCTACCCCTGATAATACGATCGTTTCCGGAAAGATGCGCCAAGTGACAGAGCCAACGCTTTACAGGCCTCCACATCGAGTGAGGGAACAAGGACAACGCTTGCAATGACTTCCGGTATTTCCGCTGCTGCCAGTCGGATGAAGTCGCAGACACCGGTAAAACCGGCAGCGCCAAACGGGCTATGGCACAATTGCATGTATGTTTCGGTATCAGGAGCATTCAGGCTGACAGAAAGGCAATCCACAATTCCTGCCAGTTCAGGGATGATGTTCCTGCCATGCACCAGATTCGCCTGTCCGTCGGTATTGATCCGGACTCGAGTGTTATACTTCTGCTTGACAGCTTCTGCCACCTGCTTGACAATTTCAAGCCGTATCAATGATTCTCCATACCCGCAGAAAACAACCTCGTCGAAATCACTGAACGTCGCAATGGCAGCCATGATCTCATCAAACGATGGTTCTGTGTCGAGAAACAGGTCGTTTTCACCAAATGTTCGGCTGTTGTATTTAATGCAGAACGAGCAGTCGTTTGAACATTGGTTTGTAATATTCAGGTAAAGCGAGTTTCTGATACTGTAGGCAAGAGTTGGCATGATTCATGAGTAATTGATAGAACAACAGAGATTATTGATGCAACGTGCTCAATATCAGGACGTGAAGAACTTTTCTCCCACTCTTGGAACCATAAGCACTTAAATTTTCATGTAAACTGAAGCCAGCACAGCAAGTTACACTCATTGAAAGGTTTTTCAAAAAAATCATCAAAGCTTACATTTTTTGCATTTCATCGAGTAAATCAGGATGCCGGTCTATGAGTTTCAACAACTTCACCAGCGGTGCCGGTGGGCGGGTTTCGCCACGTTCATATCGTGAAAATGCCACTTTACCTACACCAAATGCCAAAGCGAGCTTGGCCTGGGTGATGTTCAGCTTCTTTCGGATGCGTCGAATGTCCGCCCCAGGATCGCCCTTTACGGCTCTCACCAATCCTTCCTGAGCCTCTGTATATCGCCGATAACTCTCTTCGTCCCAGATACCTTCGCCACAATGTGAGCAGAACTGACCATGCATTGCGTGCAAGGTCATCGACTTTCCGCCGTATGAAAGAGTTTCCTCGACAACTTTATTGCTCAATCCAGCACAACCACATGATGGGCATTTCATCATATTTCCAATTCATTTTGCTTTAAACTGTATCACAGGTGGCCGACTATCCGAAAACCCTGTGATTTTGATATAAATAAGAACTCCATCCTCCGTTTTTCCATGATACACATCCTGCCAGAGCTGGTGATCTGCGTGGGTTGTCATTGATTTGTAGAAATCGGCTCTTTTCAATGAGAGCACATACTTGACGCATGTCCGACTCGGTCAAGCCCAAAGATAAACCTCCTTGCAACGCAGTTCTCGTGAATGGCCGTGAGGTTCTATCAGCAACTGTTGCCTGCACTTCCGCGAGCCTGTAATGCGGTGTTGTTTTCTCCACAAGAAAAAATTGCCTTTTCGGATATTTTAATCAAAATGATAAAATTCTTCAATAAACCAAAGGCTTTTCAGTGTCTTAAACAGCCGCTTTCTCTGTCAAACTTTCTCCAACGCCCCAACCAGCCACTCAAACCCAATCCTCTCCTGTTCCAGTCGTATGTGACTGCCCAGCTCATCCCTCCGTAACTGATCATAAAGCGCACTCTCTTCAGCAGTCAGTCGCATGAGCGCACCGGTTTCGGGAGATGGTTCAACGCCCCAAAGCGCTTGATGCTCAATCAGCGTCTCCCGATCCATCAGAAGGGAAGCCACGTGGGGAAAGTACCTGCGCAACTGGTTGAGGATGGCGAAGCCGTGGGTGTCGATGTCGCCCCAGTAGTGGATAACGCGATCACGCAGCCACTCGACTGAGGCCAAATTCTCGAACCCATAGCCAGCTCCGAAAATCACCATCGCCTCGGGAACATCGGGGAAGGCGAGAAAGTTGATTTCATTTTCGGTGATGAAGACCCTGGTAACAGGCAGCTCCAGCCGGGCAAAGGTTGCCTGCGTCACCGTGATATCCTGATCGCTCTCCGTCGGCAGCAGCGCAAGTGTCGGGGCGAGGATGCGGAAGCGCACCCGCAGGGGTTTGTCCTGAAAGCCGTAACGGCGACAGAATCCTCCAACGCCAACCGCCGTTGCATCAATCTCCTCCGGCGAAAGGACGAGATCGAAGAGTTCCCCAAGCACGCCTCGGTGCCCTTCGATGAATTTGGTGTGCACACCGGGCAGGTCGATCTGGCGCAGATAGATGCTTGGCCGGGGATGCTTGAGACGCCAGGCGATAATGGAGAGGATGCGGGGCCACTCATCTGCCAGTTCGAGGGCGCGCAGGGGGCGTTTTGCGAGCCAGGGGAGAAGTGTGGGCTGCCCGTCGCGGGTGAGTGTAACCATGGCTGCAAACTGCCGAGCTTCTTGCCTCTTGCCAATCAGCCAGAGGGCATCGTCCAGCGTGTCAATCCAGATTTCTGCCGGAAGTTCATTGGCTCCCAGAATGCGGTGGTTGACGCTTCGCCAGACAATACGGTACTGTTTCGCAGCACCGGAGAGCCGGGCAATCCAGTCGCGCACTTCGGTAAAAGAGTCGCTTAACTCCCTGGAGTCGGGCCCTTTCAGCGTCAGGCGACGGGGAAAAACCGATTCACCGCCAATCAGGGAGGAGAGGATGATGCCCCGATCCCAGAGTTTCTGAACCTGGGCCTTGAGTTCGGCGGGGGTTGTCCAGCTCATTCCAGCGCCTTCTCTTTTTCAGCGCGATACTCTTCGATGGTGAGGTTGCGTAACACCGAGCATCGACCCTCCTGATTGTGGACAAAGCCGACGCTGGAGACGAAGGGTTCGATGATATGGATTTTCTGCAATGGTGTAACAATCAGCAGTTGCAGGTTGAGCTGGGCGAAGAGTTGCAGGCCGTACTGCGCTGATTCGTCGGATCCACGTCCAAAAGCCTCATCAATAACCACAAAGCGGAAGGATCGGGAGGCACCCCATTCCAGACCGAATTGATAGGCAAGGCTGGCGGCAAGGACGGTGTAGGCGAGCTTCTCCTTCTGCCCTCCCGATTTGCCGCCTGAATCGGCGTAGTGTTCATGTTCGCTGTCATCTTCGCGCCACCGTTCGCTGGCGGCAAAGACGAACCAGTTGCGCACGTCGGTCACTTTGGCTGTCCAGCGCCGGTCGAGGTCGGCATACGCTTCACGGCCCTGAAAGCGGTCGATGATGCGCCGCACCTGAAAGAATTTAGCTTCGGAATATTGCGCGTCATCCGATCCGGTCAGCGAGCCTTCGGTGCAGGCCCGCAGCTCCGACTGAAAGTCACGGATGTCGGCATCGAGGTTCATCTGTGCTTCGAGGGTGATGTATCGGCCCGCATTGAAGTCGATCTGCGTGAGCGATTCATTGAGGCGGGTAATGCGCTCCTTGATGGTCTCCCGCTCGCGGGCCAGTTGCGACTGAAAATTGGCCACCTCACGGATGGTATTTTCGTTGAGCAGATCCTTGAACCGCCCCTCAAATCGTGGCAGATCATCTGCCCGGAGTTGCTCAAACATTGACCGATACTCCTTTCCTGCGGCAATGTTGACATCCACCTCGCGGGTTTCCAGTTTCCACTCCTCCTTGTATTCGGTCATCGCCCTTATGATCTTTTCGCCCAGTCGGGATAGCTTCTTGTCCTCAGCATCAATTTTATTCTGCAACCAGTCACGCATCTCCCGCTCGCGATTGTCGCACGATTCAACTGTCAGCAACTGGTCGCCGAAAGCCTCTTGGCGCATGAGCAGGAGCTCAGGGAAACGGGCGGCAACTTTCGGCCCAGCTTCAGCCAGCAGCCCAGCCGTTTGCTGCTGCAACTCCGTGATACCACTGATTTTCTGCTCGATTTTTGACCGTTTATCCTTCCGGTCGTCAAGCTGCCGCTCCGTCTCATGCAGCTCCTGCTCCAGCACAGCAAGCTGCTCAGTCAGGGTTTGCAGGATATTGGAGGTGGCTTCCAAGTCGCGCTTTTCCGTCTCCAGCCTGGCGATGGCAACGGCGAGCGGCTGCCAGTCGAGATCGCTGAAATCGGGATACTCGTCAAGCTTGGAGAGGATGGTCAGGCGATCCTTGAGCGTTTTCTGCTCCTGCTGCAAGCTGCTGATGCGGCCCGCAAGTTTGGTCAGTTCGCTTTGCTGCTGCTTAGCCTTCTCTTCAAGGACGGCAATTTTGGCGGCATTGCTCCATCCGAGGACGTAGCGGGTGCGGTCGTCGAGGCGGTGGCGGTCATCCTTTTCGTGCCGTTCACCGAGCGACTTGATCTGTCCGGCCTGGGTGATGGCTTTTTTCTCCCTCCGAAACTCCTCCTGTGTTGTGCAGCAGACCAGATCGAAACGATGGGCCACCTCCCGTTCGAGCCAGTCAAACCAGGGAGAATCGCCTTTGATGGCAAGCTTGCGGCTGAGTGAGGCCGGATGATCGGGCAACTGCTCGCTGCGGGAGAGCGGGCGCACCCGAAAATAGACCAGGCGCCCTTTCAGATTGGTTCGCTCCACCCATTCCGCTACCTTCGGGTAGTGAAGGTCGGGCACCAGCAGCGAGAGACCGAAGTTGCGGAGTACCCGTTCAATGGCTCGTTCCCAGAGCTGCTCTCCCTCCTGAACCTGAAGCAACTCGCCGGCAAAGGGCATCTCAACCTCCGCGAGATTCAGCGCCTTGCAGAGCGAACGGCGCATGGCAATCTGTTTTTCATCAATATTGCTCATGCGGGCTTTCAGGCTCTTGATCTCCGCGCTCAACTGCTCATGCTCCTGACGCCCCTGGGTAAAGAGGACACCCGCCTCATTGAGATCATTTTGCACCCGCACTTCAGCCTCAGCAGTCGCCTCGTGCATGGCTGCATGTCCGGTACGCTGCTGATAAAACTCCTCGGCGCTGGTTGCAGGATGCTCCCCAAGCTGGCCTGCCAGTTTTCCATATCGGGTTGCCTTCTGGTTGCGCCGTTCAAGCTCTTGCTGATGCTGCTGAATCTCTGCGGCGATACTCTCAATCCGGTCGCCGCCGTTTTCAGCGATGGTTCGACGCAGCTCGCGATCACGTCCCTGCAGGGTGCGCCGCTCTCCGTCCAGACGCTCAATGACGATCTGGTGACGGCTCAGCTCCTCATGCAGCGAGGCATGGCGTTTGTCGAGCAGTTCGAGTTTGAGGGAGGCGAACCAGGGGCGAAGGCAGTCGCGAGAGCCCCGCAGCTCTTCCGATCGTAGCGCCATAGCGTGGTGATTGTCGCAATCTGCCAGAGGCCCCAGCATCTCTATCTGCCGCTTCGCCTTGAGAACAGCTTCGTGTGCCCGGTTGAGATCTTCGAAGTGCTGGATAAGGGCGGCAATGGGTGGCTCAACCGTGAAGGGCTCAAGCATGTGGAGACGGACGAAATCGGTAAGGTTGCCCACCGACTTGAGCGAGACGGTTTGATGAAACAGCTCCAAGCGCCTGCTCGTTCTCAATCCCGAAGCGTCGCCGGAACCAGGCACCATAAGGGGGAAAGCTCTCAAACAGCTCAACACCAGCCCCACGAAGGCGTTTGCGCAGGGTCGAAATTTCAGTGCCGAACGATGAAAAATCGGTGGCGATGGAGAGGTCGCCCTCATAGGCGGCGTAGAGGCGGGCAGGCTGTGCGGCATTCTTCATCCAGAAAATTTGTGCCAGGGTCACCGTTTTGTCGTACCCTTCGTTATGAAAGACACCGAGGATGACCGAATAACTGTTGGATTCGCGAAGGGCAACCGGCTTGGCACCGCCACCGAGGTTCTCCTGCCGCTCCGACTTGAAGTAGCCCAGCACGTAGGAGCGCGCAGGGTGCGTTCACGGTTGTCGGCACCTGCCGCCTTGTTGTAGGCAATGCGCTGGCTTGGCACCAGGAGGGTAGTCACGGCATCAACCAGCGTCGATTTTCCGGAGCCGATATCTCCCGTGAGGAGGGCGTTTTTTCCGCCCAGTTTGAGCCCAAAACTTGAAGCAGCCCTTCAAATTTCGCTTTTGATGTTTTTTTACCGCTGGCGAGAGATACAGAAACCGAAATTGTGCAAACTTATATACCGATGCACAAAACCATGCTGACAACGACAAAACAACAGTAGCTGTGTCACTCTCAACAAAACCACCACGAAAAGGTGCGTCCCGCTTAAGCGCAATGTCAGGCAGCTTTGGGTGTAAATTGGGGTTTTCGTGGTGGCCGAGAGACAAGCTTTTTCTCAGGTTGGTTCTGACGTTTAAGAATATCATCAAAGATAGCCTCGGGGTCATGGTTAAACTTCTCCGCGTATTCTTCTCGAAGCTCACGAGTTTCTTTTACTATTGGGTCTTGCCACATAAAATTAGCCCTCCATAAGTTCTTGTGGTGTACAAATTATTGGCGGTTCATAGCCAAATTCTCTACACAGAAATTCGATTTTAGGGCGCATAATAGCATTAGCGATGTGAGTGCAATTCCAGGTAAGCAGATATTCCATCCCATGCACTGCCGCAACTGCAATATGGTAAGCGTCGATTTCTGCTTTAACTGGCAACGAACCCTTATAAATTAATGCCTTACCAAGTCTTCGAACGTCTTCGAGTGTCGTAAGTTCTGGAATATCTTCAAGAACGGTCATGCGACGGTTTGCAGCGTCAGGGTTACCGAAACTCGCTTCGGTCAAGACAAATTCAGAAACATACAAATCGAAGAGAGGACTACGGGTTTCCCACCATTCAATAGTTGTGTTTTGATTTGCAGCTACACGAATGTCATTACTTGGTCTTGATGTTAAATAGCTGACTATTGAGGTTTCTATATAAACTGTTTGTTTCAAGAATGGCCCCTTCAAATCTGTTTAATGTTCCTCGTGATCAGGCGACAAAGGCCTATACATGGTATAAAGCCCGATGCGGCCTGTAGATTGGGATGAAGTTAAAGATTTTTCTCCGTTTTTCTGTGGATTTTCCTTTTCCCACTCCTGCTTGAATGCCTTCGAGTGTCAACTTGATTATGTAAAGTAGCTGTGTACTCCATTCCTGATGGAACGATCCTGGCAGGTGAGCTTTGAAGAGCTTCGAAATCCTGATGAATTTATGATGGTCCGCAATGGCGGATACTTTATCGAATGGGAGTGTGGCGCCGATTTGTCAGCCGATACCATTGAGGCACGATGGCAGGTTGTTGGTAGTGCAGTTTCGCAGAGAGAGTCTAATGGTGAAGAGTCCTGAAGGGTTCAAACCCTTCCCAAAGCCCCAACCAGCCACTCAAACCCAATCCTCTCCTGCTCTAGCCGGATTTTACTGCCCAGCTCGTTCCGCCGCAACTGATCGTAAAGCGCACTCTCTTCAGCGGTCAGTCGGATGAGCGCACCAGTTTCGGGAGATGGTTCAACGCCCCAAAGCGCTTGATGCTCCATCAGCGTCTCCCTGTCCATCAGAAGAGAGACCACATGTGGAAAGAACTTGCGCAACTGGTTGAGGATGGCGAAGCCGTGGGTGTCGATGTCGCCCCAGTAGTGGATAACGCGGTCACGCAGCCACTCGACTGAGGCCAAATTCTCGAACCCATACCCTGCTCCAAAAATTACTATTGCTTCGGGCACCTCCGGGAAGGCGAGAAAGTTAATTTCATTCTCGGTGATGAAGACCCTGGTAACAGGCAGCTCCAGCCGGGCAAAGGTTGCCTGCGTCACTGTGATATCGTGATCGCTCTTTGTCGAGAACAGCGCCAGTGTCGGGTCGAGGATGCGGAAGCGCACCCGCAGGGGTTTGTCCTGAAAGCCGTAACGGCGACAGAATCCTCCAACGCCAACCGCCGTTGCGTCAATCTCCTCTGGCGGTAGGACGAGATCGAAGAGTTCCCCAAGCACGCCACGATGACCTTCGATGAATTTGCTGTGTACGCCGGGCAGGTCGATCTGGCGCAGGTAGATGGCCGGTTGAGGATGTGTGAGACGCCAGGCGACAATGGAGAGAATGCGGGGCCACTCTTCTGCCAGTTCGAGGGCACGCAGAGGGCGTTTTGCGAGCCAGGGGAGTAGCGCGGGCTGCCCGTCGCGGGTGAGCCTGACCATGTCGGCAAACTGCCGGGTTTCTTGCCGCTTGCCAATCAGCCCGAGGGCATCGTCCAGCGTGTCAATCCAGATTTCTGCCGGAAGTTCATTGGCTCCCAGAATGCGGTGGTTGACGCTGCGCCAGACAATACGGTACTGTTTGGCTGCGCCGGAGAGCCGGGCAATCCAGTCGCGCACTTCGGGAAAAGAATCGCTTAATTCCCTGGAGTCGGGCACTTTCAGCGTCAGGCGACGGGGAAAAACCGATTCACCGCCAATCAGGGAGGAGAGGATGATGCCCCGATCCCAGAGTTTCTGCACCTGGGCCTTAAGTTCGGCGGGGGTTGTCCAGCTCATTCCAGCGCCTTCTCTTTTTCGGCGCGATACTCTTCGATGGTGAGGTTGCGCAACACCGAGCAACGACCCTCCTGATTGTGAACAAAGCCGACTCTGGAGACGAAGGGTTGCTGTGTTTTGAAGGGCTAAAATTGTTTGCTATACTTCAAAAAGTTGATGTTATATATCGAGAGTGCTTTTGGCGAGTTTCATCAGTTGCTTCTATGAACGGGTATCACAGAGAGGGGTGTTTTTATTGGTGCACCGCGCCACTGAGACACAGATTGAAAGTACCCTATGACATATCTTAAGTTCTGTCCAGAGCTGTGCTGCAAAAAGGATCATCTATCTCCCGCATGCTGTCCGGCAAATGTCGCGACCAGACAGGATGATTTTGGTTTCGGAGATCAGAAATGTGGTTGAACGATGGGAATTGGTCGAGGATTACCCTGAAGATGTGCGTGGACATAGTTGCCTCCTTCCGGGTTATAAGCTTGATGATACACCAACTCATGTAGTTTGCTCACCAAAGGAGGATTATCTGGCTGTCATCACTGCGTCTATTCCTAACCTTGAAGAGTGGGAATACGATTACAAACGAAGGAGGAGACGATGAACTGTATGTATTGTAGCGGGAATATGGAACGGGGGATTGCACCCTTTCATACCGACAGGAAAGGCTATCACATCACGTTAGACAGAATTCCTGCATGGGTATGCGGCCAGTGTGGTGAGGAAGGACTTTCAGATGATAAAGGTCGATCATTGATCACACATTTGTCGATGACCAATGCTAAGCAGATTCTCGCTAACGGCCTTACTGACTTGATAGAATCCGCTCTTGATTTATGGCCGGATTATGGCCGGATAAGCAAATGCCGCAACCGCCCATACTATTTCTACTGCTTTGTAACTATCATTTTTGCATACTGTTATTCATAATGGTACAAGTTGTGATCAGCAGATAATCTGCGCTTGAATATGTCCTGATAATGTCCGGATCAGATTTCCACCTCGGTTCTACGATAACACGTTGCAGGGCCAGCTCCAATCGGATCGAGTAATCCGGTATCTACTAAATTTCGAAGATCCCGACGGGCTTGTCGGTCACTGATGCCGCTGCCAGCTTGCTCAACGTACTCATCCAGGCGGATTGATTCATTGGTGCCCAGCCCATCAAGCAGCGCTCGTTGTCGTTTGTTGAGTTTTACAGAAATTTGTTTTAGCCCGGCCCCGAAAAATGTCAGATGAACGCCAGATGCTTTGCTTTGCCACACTGGAGGGTGCATCTTCATCTCGCGGCATTCCTGGACAATTTTGAACGTACCGCGTCCGACCCGCTCCATCAACTCGTGGAGATAGAAGACATGGCTTATATCAGGGTTGACAAGAATGGATTCATGTGTAGCCGCCCGGAGTTTTTCCGGAGTCAGCCCCATTGAAAGATGTCCTGAATTCCAGATTTCAATATGTCCGGGGTAAATACTGACTGAAATTCCTCCGGAGAATGCAGCATAGTCGCGATGGACCAAAGCGTTGACCAACCCTTCGCGCAATGAGTTGAATGGATAGTGTGGGCGAGATTCTCGTGCCAGTTGTCCCGGTTTGAATTCGGCAGCAATCGCGACATGCCGTTTGAGAAAGGTCATCGCTTCTTCCAGAAGATAGAATGCTGGCCCCTCAAACACCTGTTCATCAATGAAATTATCTCCGCGATCCGTCTCATAGCGAACCGCCCGCAGTCGTGTTTGCGGATGGCGCAGCGCCACACGCTTTCCAAACAACACATCTGCAGCATTGGTCAATTGACCGAATCGGGCCAACGCCAAGTCTGCAAGGACGGTATCAGGGTTGTGAGCCTCTTCAAACCGATATCCTCGGCGATCCTGCGCCCTGCGTACCGTTTCATTCAGCAGCTTACGATCGAGATCGTCAATGGCAAGTCCGACAGCAGCGCGACGTTCCCAGCGCTCGGTTTCGCGGGATTGCCGAACCACCATCTCACACATTGTCGCAGCGTCAGCCGCCCGGATATCTGTCCCTTTCTTGATGTAAACCGCTCCGTCGAAAACATAGGGACGGTCAGAGCCTTCCGGTACATCCACAGAAATGACCCGGCCTCCCTGAACATCATCCAAGGTAACCGTGAATAATACCTGAGGAGTGACGTGTCCATGCAGGAAGTGACGGAGCGCGTCAGCCTCTTCTTCGCCTGGTTCACCGAGTACCAGTCCATGATCATCGACACCGATCAGTACACTGCCGCCTTTGGTGTTGAGCAGTGCACACACGGCACGCCCAATTGACTTTTCTGCCCAGGATGATGCAATAAACTCAATGCGATCGGATTTGCCTTTTCCCAAGAGTTCTTCTGTCAGGTTTCTCACATTCATTTACCCTCTCTCCTTTCTACTTCCCGGCGGATTGCATCGGGATTGCTGAAATGATTCTGGATGAAATCCTCCACCTCTCTGTATCGTCCGAATTGTGCAGTGGCAAAAAGCTTTGCATCATCATTCGAAGAGAATTTTTGTACCCAGTTGCCGGTACGATCCTGATAAGTTTTGAGATCGCGTCGAATCGCGGCATCATACATGTCGATTACCCTGAAATCATCAATAATTGTCTGCTCTCGCAGCTTGAGTTTTTTCTTTTCCTCTTTGGTGTCTAATCCGAGTTTAGCGAACATCTCATCGCGCTCCCTGGTATTATTGCAACCAAGCTTCATAAATAATGAGCGGGCGAAGGGAATGTGATGATGTGCAAGAATCCAGCGTGGTTTGCGCAGTTCGATAGCCTTCAGTAATTCCTGATGCGTAAAGCCAAGCCCGTCTGGCAATACTCCGCTGCCATATTGGGGCGTAACGATACAGAGAAAGAGATCACAACGCTCGACCGCAGCCAAGCAACTATCCAGCGCAGTCTGATGAGGATATACCGTGACAGTGCCTTTATGTGAACACCAAACTTCATATCCAAATCCACTGAGCATTGCATAAATCTGCTCGAGTAACTCCTCAATTCCATACACGGTCGAAGAGACCATGATAGAGAGTCGGTTGTGTGATGTATTCATTTTTTTCATTTGTTAAGATAGGGACATACACTCTCTTTGCCCAATGGATGCTTTCTTTTTTTCTTTGTTCGCTTTCTGACAGTGTCCACTGGTTACGATTTATGACTGCACCAATTGTGGTGCTTACAAAAAGATCCTTTTTTCTGCAAGATTATCAAACTCTCCCTAACGCCCCAACCAGCCACTCAAACCCAATCCTCTCCTGCTTCAGCCGTAGGTGACTGTCCAGCTCATTCCAGTGCCTTCTCTTTTTCAGCGCGATACTCTTCGATGGTGAGGTTGCGTAACACCGAGCATCGACCCTCCGCGTTATGCACAAAACCGACACTGGAGACGAAGGGTTCGATGATGTAAATTTTCTGCAACGGTGTAACGATGAGCAGTTGCAGGTTGAGCTGGGCGAAGAGTTGCCGTACTGCGCTGATTCATCCGAGCCACGTCCGAAAGCCTCGTCAATGACCACAAAACGGAAGGAGCGGGAGCGCACGGCACCCCACTCCAAACCGAATTGATAGGCAAGGCTGGCGGCAAGCACGGTGTAGGCGAGCTTCTCCTTCTGCCCTCCCGATTTGCCGCCTGAATCGGCGTAGTGTTCATGTTCGCTGTCATCTTCGCGCCACCGCTCGCTGGCGGCAAAGACGAACCAGTTGCGCACGTCGGTCACTTTGGCTGTCCAGCGCCGGTCGAGGTCGGCATAAGCTTCACGGCCCTGAAAGCGATCGATGATGCGCCGTACCTGGAGGAATTTGGCTTCCGAATATTGCGCGTCATCCGATCCGGTCAGCGAGCCTACACCATTTACCTTTGTCCGAGATTTATCGCCACACAACAAGAGACGAATCATCTTGAAATTTTGCCAGTTTTGATTGGCTGAAATTGTTTGTTATACTACAAAAGAAGTTGTTTTGATAACATCATGAAGATGTTGCTTGATACATCATAATCTGATTTGTTCATTCAATAATCCCGAGAAGTTGCTTCAATCGGTTGCGGATCTTTTGGTTTCAGAGGAAAGTGAGTTCTTCTTCAGCCAGGCAAGTTGATGAGAAATATCCCCCAAGTCCAAGAATTGTGTCATTCAGGATATTAACTGATTTTTACGTCGCAGGAGGTGCTGAGCTATGAAAGCTTATAATTTATTGACAAAGAAAATTTGTCAAGATTTCGGGATTTTCACTGTATCAAACAGCTCATGTACTGAAATACATTGAACAGAGGACAGGAGATTACTTTGCCGACAATATCGATGTTTTATGGAATTATCATTCGTATGTACTTTGCTCCTGGTGAACACCCGCCACCGCACTTTCATGTTTACCATGCTGAATATTCAGCAACGGTAGATATAGGCACTTGCGAGGTGATTGAAGGGAATTTACCGAGGAAGCAGACAAAACTTGTTTTGGCGTGGGCGGAATTACATCAAGAAGAACTTATGAGTGACTGGAATTTGGTTATGAATGGTGATGAGCCATTTAAAATTCAACCATTACAATAGGAGAAAATACAATGTATCCATCAGTAATAGATGTTGTTCCCCGAGCTGATTTCATGCTTGATATCACTTTTAGTAATGGTGAAAGTGGAGTGCTGGATATGAAGCCATATCTGGGTTTTGGAGTATTTAATCGACTTAAAGATTGCAAATCTTTTGAAAAAGTTACAGTTGCTTTTGACACCATTGAATGGGAGTCTGGAGCTGATCTTGATCCTGAGTTTATTTACGATAAATGCAAAAAAATCGGTTGAACTCTCTTGGTAAAATTTATTGGTTTGAAGCTTTCCGTTTTCGAGCGAATTCAGCTCGTCGAGGACATTTGGGACAGCACTGCTGCCGAGGTATCATATACTGTTGAGTTTTCACAAACACAAATGGCAGAGTTACATCATCGCGTTGCCGCACACAGTGCAGACCCATCAACGGCTGTTCCATGGGAACAGGTTCGATTAAAATTATTTCCGAGTTAACCATGATGTTGGTTGTGCTCTGCTCATCAAGTTCAAGAATTGAGTAATTCAGGATATTGACTGATTTTTACGTTACAGGAGGTGCCGTGCTATGAAAGCTTACAAGACATACGCTGAAGTTGATTCGTCAGGTCGATTGGTGCTTTTTTTTAATGTTAAAAATTCAAGATGGTTTCTCTTTTTCAGGGCGATAACTCTTCGATGGTGAGATTGCGCAACACTGAGGAGCTCCCCTGATTGTGTACAATCCCAAAATAGCCATTCTTCAGTTTTACTAAAATCCCTGCTAACGGCCTTACGGACTTGATAGAATCTTCTCTTGATTTATGGCCGGATTATGGCCGGACTGGCAAATTCCTCAACCATCCATAATATCTCTACTGCTTTGTAACTATTATTCTTGCATACTTTTAGTCATATTGGCACAAGTTGTTATCAGCAAATATCCTGTGCATGAATATGGCCGGATAATGGCCGGATCAGATTTCCACCTCGGTTCTACGATAACACGTTGCAGGGCCAGCTCCAATCGGGTCGAGTAATCCGGCATCCACTAAATTTCGAAGATCCTGATGGGCTTGCCGGTCACTGATGCCGCAGCCTGCTTGCTCAACGTACTCATCCAGGCGGATTGATTCATTGGTTCACGGATTTGCCTTTTCCCAAGAGTTCTTCTGTCAGGGTTCTCACATTCATTTGCTATCTCTCCTTTCTACTTCCTGGCAGATTGCATCGGAATTGCTGAAATGATTCTGGATGATATCCTCCAATGCCGTTGTGATCCGTTTCGGGTAGATGTGTGTTTGATGGCCTGAGATTGTTTGTTATACTACAGACAAAAGTTGTTTTCATAAGGCGACCTCTTCAAGGCAGCAGGATCTGACAAATAGAATTAAGGAAAAATGTTGTCATTGATTGAATAAATAGCTGTTAATAGCGCAGTATTATCGATTATAGTAAAAGTTATGGCGACAATAACGCTGTCTCTATTTGATGATAACTCATATTCGTATGGGATATTAGAGTTTGTTCGTGAATGATTTAACACTGTGGCGAAAAATTCAAAAATCACAATCAAAGGAGTTCCCACTATGTCCGCACTGTTAGTCGAGTTGGAGCAAAAAGCAACCACGCTTTTGCCCGATGAGCGCGCATATCTTGCCGAAGTGTTACTTGAGTCGCTTCGCGACACGTCGTTGGCCGATATTGAGGCAGAATGGGAACATGAAATTGAGAACCGTGTCGCTGCCTTCGATAGGGGCGAGTTGCTGACATACTCGGCTGAGGAAGTTTTTGCTGAAGCAAGGCGTATGTCTCGGTGAAACGCGCACGTTTTATTGCTGCAGCACGCCAAGAATTTCTTGCTGCGATTTCTTACTATGACGAAGTCCAACCTGGTTTTGGTTCAAGTTTCAGTGCCGCAGTAGAGGAAGCTGCTGTCAGGGCATTGGCCTTTCCACTGGCAGGTTCTCCGTCTGTTTCGAATACACGCAGAGTGAGCCTCAAGGGTTTTCCCTTCACACTTTTTTACCGTCCTGAAGGTGATGGCGTGGTCATTTTCGCCGTTTCACATCATGCGCGACGTCCTGGCTACTGGACAGACCGTACACGTGACCGCTACTAACCCATTTATTATTCAGGATGTCTCGGTGTGGCGAAGAAAAAACGTGTCGCCATATACGCGGATAACGAACTAAGCGCAATGCAAGAGCGTTCAGAGGCCGGATGGTCGGGCAACTGTTCGCTGCGGGAGAGCTGGCGCACCCAAAAATAGACAAGACGCCCTTTCAGATTGGTTCGCTCCACCCATTCGGCTACCTTCGGATGCTGCCGAATCTCTGCGGCGATACTCTCAATCCTGTCGCCGCCACCGAGGATCTCCTGCTGCTCCTACTTGAACCTCCAACCACTTTCTTGTGAAAGTGACTTATTAATTTGCTTCGTGCTCTTGTAAATCAATAGTATTATTTGTACTTAAAACAAAAGGGTTCTCTTCAGAAAAAATTCCTGTAATATCGGACTATCCTAGCCAAAAAAAGGAGCAGGGATGATGACCAAAACGATAGATATACATACCGCTAACATAACCATCGAAGATCTCTTGTCACTGATTAGTCAGGGGACTGAAGTCATAATGACAGAAGCGAATATCCCATTTGCCCGTGTTTTCCCATGCTTTCCTCTTCGTCAAGAACGTGTTGCTGGATTACATTCCGAAGCCATTTGGACAAGTGACGATTTTGATGAACCATTGTGTGGACTATCTGCTGACCTGGAATTATCGCCACATTGCTAACATGGAAATTCAAAGAAGCATAGCAGACTATCGAATTGCAGGGCTTTTTGCTACCTGTTATGTGTACCCCGGAAGAACTTTTAGGAGAGGATGATGTGGAATGATGAAATTGTCAGTGAAGTAAGGGCGATTTGTGAAGCACATGCGGCTAAATTCAATTATGATCTTCGCGCAATTGATGAAGACTTAAAGATGTCAGAACAAAAACATAAAGCGGAAGGGTATATTTATGTACAACCTCCGCCCAAAGAGAATCTGCCTGCTACGCCACTTCAGAGGATGCGTTTTGCTCACCGCTGAGTTTCTGTCGGAATTGTCAAAAAAGAGTATGTGAACCGATAACGGCTGCTGGACAGGATGGATAGAAGAAGTGTCCGGAGTCAATTGCCCGGAGAAGAGCTGTTAATAAGCATTAAAATGATCTTGGAAGAACTTCTTGAATCGGAGAAAAATATGAGCGTTACAAAAGAGAATATTGAAAATAAGATTGGTTGGTTTAATAATGAAGTTGTTCGTATAAAAAATAGTTTTCAACTTTGGATTTCTGAATTAGGACACCAAATAACCGCACAAGAAGTAGAAATTACTAAAACTGAAGAACCAAGTGGTACGTACAAGACAAAACAATTTGATTTTATAATGGATGGGAGTGTTAAAATATCATTAATCCCGTATGGCATTTGGATTATAGGAGCCAAAGGCCGGATTGATATTCATGGCCCTTCAGGAACAGAAAAATTGCTTTTCTTTGCTACTGGTGGGCCTGGAGTGTCAGGAGAAATAAACGTTGGACGTGAAAGTGAAAACGGTATTAAAAAGATTAACCAAGGGTATTTTGATAACGTAGATGAAGAAAATTGGTATTGGTATGATGATAGTTCCTATAGAAAAGTAGCTAAATTTTCTAAAGAAATCATTAATTCGTTATTGGAGAGACTTCAATGAATGAGCAGATAGTAAATGATGTCTTTTCAGTTTATGAAGTGTTGAAAGATTCTATAAAGGTAACGAAAAGATCGATTAACCAGGAAATGCAGATACTTCATAATCGAACGCTCTTTTTGGGTGAACAGAAAGATATAATGCTGAGTAGAATGACGAATGTTGAAACTGAACTTGACGACATTATGGTTCTATCACTTTTCGCATCATTTGAACGTGAATTAAGGATTTCACTGCAAGCCATTATTAACAATAATACCAACCAAATTAATTCAACGTTAATACGATTGACTTCATTAACAATAGATTCAATTGAGCGTTGGACTGTAAGCGATATGATAAATGCATTAGAAGATATTGTATTACTTGAGACAAGAAGCAAAACAAAGCAGATATGTGAATATAGAAATTGGGTCGCGCATGGCAAAAATCGCAATAAATTGCCATCAATACAAACTGACCCTAAAACTGTCCAGGTTACCTTGCTTGATTTTATGATTCAAGCGAAACGTGCAATATAAATTCATATATCCTATGAACGTCTTCATGTGAAGGTTCGCAGTCTCGCCAAGAAGAACTTTCTGATTCTAAAATTTGGTCACCTACATGTGGTTTTGATGTATAATTAATGCGTCAACGTAACTTGATCTGGAGTGCAAAATGAATTTCACTATCGAACAGGAACAAGAATCGGATGGGCGTTGGTTGGCGGAAGTTCCCGAGTTACCGGGAGTTCTCGCTTACGGTTCTACATCCCTGGAAGCAATGTCCAAGGCGGAAGTTCTCGCCCTTCGAGTTATTGCTGAACGGCTTGAGCATAGCGAAAGTCGCCCCTTTGCCATAAACATTTCTATTCCGGTTATGGCATGAGCCAGTGGCCGTCAATTAAAGCCAAGCGTCTGCTGGCAGTTCTGTTGCGTCTTGGTTGGAAAGTCAAGCGACAAACCGGTTCGCACAAAACACTTGCCCGCGATGGCTGGCCTGATTTTGTTTTCGCCTTCCACGATGGTGATGAAATCGGCCCAAA
The DNA here is from genome assembly GCA_903866255.1 of uncultured Chlorobiaceae bacterium. Taxonomy (GTDB): domain Bacteria; phylum Bacteroidota; class Chlorobiia; order Chlorobiales; family Chlorobiaceae; genus Chlorobium. Next base: position 19,639 of record CAIPMW010000033.1, read on the forward strand.
AATGCTGGCTCGCGTTGCAAAGCATACGGGCCTTTCACCAGATAACCTGTAATTTATGACTGCGACATACGAGAAGCAAAAGTCTGAGGCGCGAATACTTGGAGTTGAACAGTATCTGACCGATAATGTCATGGGTGATAATTTTGTCTGTCAGCACTATAATGCGTGTGGCTATCCGCCGATTATAATGGGAAAATATATTTGAGAAACACATGTGATTAGAGTTTCTCAAGCGCCCCAACCAGCCACTCAAACCCAATCCTCTCCTGCTCCAGCCGTAAATGACTACCCAGCTCGTCCCGCCGCAACTGATCATAAAGCATGCTCTCTTCAGCGGTCAGTCGCGTGAGCGCACCGGTTTCAGGAGACGGTTCAACACCCCAAAGTGCTTGATGCTCCAGCAGCGTCTCGCGGTCCATCAGAAGGGAAGCCGCTTGCGGAAAGAACCTGCGCAACTGATTGAGGATGGCGAAGCCGTGGGTGTCGATGTCTCCCCAGTAGTGGATAACGCGGTCTCGCAGCCACTCGACTGCGGCCAAATTCTCGAACCCATAACCGGCTCCGAAAATTACCATTGCGTCGGGAACATCGGGGAAGGCGAGAAAGTTGATTTCGTTCTCGGTGATGAAGACCCTGGTAACAGGCAGCTCCAGCCGGGCAAAGGTTGCCTGCGTTACCGTGATATCCTGATCGCTCTCCGTCGAGAGCAGCGCCAGTGTCGGGTCGAGGATTCGGAAACGCACCCGCATGGGTTTATCCTGAAAGCCGTAACGGCGGCAGAACCCTCCTGCGCCTGGGGCTGTTGCGTCAATCTCCTCCGGCGGAAGGACGAGATCGAAGAGTTCCCCAAGTACGCCCCGGTGCCCTTCGATGAATTTGCTGTGTACGCCGGGCAGGTCGATCTGGCGCTGGTAGATGCCCGGGCGCGGATGTTTGAGACGCCAGGCGACAATGGAGAGGATGCGGGGCCACTCTTCGGCCAGTTCGAGCGCGCGCAGTGGGCGTTTTGCGAGCCAGGGGAGTAGCGTTGGCTGCCCGTCGCGGGTGAGTGTAACCATGGCTGCAAACTGCCGAGCTTCTTGCCTCTTGCCAATCAGCCAGAGGGCATCGTCCAGCGTTTCAATCCAGATTTCTGCCGGAAGTTCATTGGCTCCCAGAATGCGGTGGTTGACGCTGCGCCAGACAATACGGTACTGTTTCGCAGCACCGGAGAGCCGGGCAATCCAGTCGCGCACTTCGGTAAAAGAGTCGCTTAACTCCCTGGAGTCGGGCCCTTTCAGCGTCAGGCGACGGGGAAAAACTGATTCACCGCTAATCAGGGAGGAGAGGATGATGCCCCGATCCCAGAGTTTCTGAACTTGGGCCTTCAGTTCGGCAGGGGTTGTCCAGCTCATTCCAGTGCCTTCTCTTTTTCAGCGCGATACTCTTCGATGGTGAGGTTGCGCAACACCGAGCAGCGCCCCTCCTGATTGTGGACAAAACCGACGCTGGAGACGAAGGGTTCGATGATGTGGATTTTCTGCAACGGTGTAACGATCAGCAGTTGCAGGTTGAGCTGGGCGAAGAGTTGCAGGCCATACTGCGCCGATTCGTCGGAGCCGCGTCCGAAAGCCTCGTCGATGACCACAAAGCGGAAGGAGCGTGAGCGCACGGCCCCCCATTCAAGGCCGAACTGGTAGGCAAGGCTGGCGGCAAGGACGGTGTAGGCGAGCTTCTCTTTCTGGCCGCCGGATTTGCCCCCTGAGTCGGCGTAGTGTTCGTGTTCGCTGTTGTCTTCGCGCCACCGTTCGCTGGCGGCAAAAACGAACCAGTTGCGCACGTCGGTCACTTTGGCGGTCCAGCGCCGGTCGAGGTCGGAGTATGCTTCACGGCCACGGAAGCGGTCGATGATGCGGCGCACCTGGAGGAATTTGGCTTCTGAATATTGTGCGTCGTCAGAGCCGGTCAGCGAGCCTTCGGTGCAGGCACGCAGCTCCGACTGAAAGTCACGGATGTCGGCATCGAGGTTCATCTG
>CAIPMW010000034.1 GCA_903866255.1 uncultured Chlorobiaceae bacterium
CCAGAAAGCTTGTGCTCGGAAAAATAGTTATAATTACAACTTGCATTCTCTTGGAAATCAGGGATAAATATATGGTAACGTATTTTATTTTATAAATATATTTCTTTCATCGTTATATTTCTCCCGGGAAATCAGGGTGCAAGGGGCATGGGATTCGCCTAAGTGGAGTACCCTTGGGACGCCCTCCAAAAGATCCTGAAGTGAACGCTGAACGCAAACGACAAACACCGCAAAGATGAGGGAATCCGTAACGCTGTCGAAGGCAAGTTTGGCCAAGGCAAGCGACGGCTCGGGATGAATCGCATCATGGCCAAACTCGCTGCAACCAGTGAAACGGTTGTCGCGCTCATTGTTATGATTATGAACCTGCAGAAATTGCTGGGGGTTCATTTTTTACGCTATTTTACAGGTATTGTGTCGTTATTGATGGCAATAAATGGGCGACACAGCCTCTCGAAGCCAGAATTACAGCGATTAGGGGATTGGTGCATAGAGGCGAGATTTGCCCTGCCGTCGAGGTGTTTCTAAAACGAGGGTTTGCTTAGAAAGCCCTTCTTCAGATGTACATATTGCTTATCATTAAACAAGCGTGTCCCTATAAAAATTATTTTGCTCCAACCCACAGATATGGCGAGCAGATGACATGTCTGCTGCCGTTGCCTGAAGTTCTCGACGGATGCCATCATAACATCCTGGTAATCCAACAGTCCTGCGAATCATAATTCAGACAGATGGAGGGTGGCCTGTAGAGGCAATGCCCAGCTCCACGATAGCTGCTTGCCCCGTAGCCGCTTATGACTCCGCTCAGTCACCATCTCTATAGCAACATCACCCGAATCACCCGACAGCGCTCCAGCTCCCATCAACATCGCCCTTGACAATGCCAATAAGATGCACATCCTGTTCAATATCAAGAGTAACCGGTATCGGATTATCCGGCCATAGGACGTGGGTTCGTGACATACTCTCACTGCCAACGCTCTCGGGCACAAACAGCCACTCCATTTCTGGCGCAGTGCTGAGCTTGACTGCCATTTTCAGGATATTGAGAGCATCAGCAGCCTTGACCTGACCATCGTGGTTGACATCCGCCGCAAGGTACTGGTATGGTGACACAGCGCTTCCATCAGCATTGGGGTTCATGCCCACAGCTATCTTCAATGCAGCCAGCGCGTCATTGGCTTTGACCGCGTTGCTTTCGGCAGTGCCGGAAACTTTTGGCACTGGTCAGGGTGTATGTGCCATCAGCCATGGCAAGGTGCTGGTAGAGGCCATCAGTGGCAGTGGTCATGCAGTCCGACGATAGAGCAAACGCAGGAATGGTATCGTTGCCCAACTGACCCGTCGTCAATGAGAGTTCAAAATGCTGCGGGTTTGCCGGGGCGGTGAGCGTCAGGATTCCAAGCTTGACGGAACCAGCAGATAATGCGGTTGTGCCTATACCACCAAGAAGGAACTGGCCGGGCTTGTCAGTATTGGCTGACGAATTCCAACCGGATGGCAAACCTGTTGCATCCTGCCAGACCGCAGTTGATCCGGTCGGCAGGGCAAGATCCAACAGGACACTGTTGATCGCAGCCATTGGTGAGGTTTCCCAGATTTCAATCGTTCGAGAGCCATCTGCTGCGGTCTGGATGTTGCGAAATTCGATGGGGTGGGTTTCTGCGACGGCTGGTGATGAGGCAAGAGTGCTGGTGACGGCGGTAATGGGAAGGCCTGTTTTCCAGAGGGTCGCTGAGCCAGTGAGGTCTTGAGCGGGACGAATATTAGAAATGGCAACATCTGCTGTAGGAGCACTGAGAGCACTATTGCTGAAACCCAGCTTATCAACATAAGTCGCTTCAACGCTGATCGCTTTCCCGATCAAGGCACCGGTCAGTTGCAGGATAGAGCCCGTCGCATCGGCTATGAGAGTATTATCTGCCAGCCATTGATAGTTGATCGGGCCAAGACCATCAACATCTGCCAGAGTATTACTGGCGGTCAGTGCTGTATCTGGTATTGGCGTACCTGTGATGATAACGCTGCCGGTGGGGGCATGGTTGGCCTGTATCTCGCCATTCAGCGGCACAAAGAGCTGTTCAACATGGCTTTTCGCAGCATCAACACTCTGCTCAATGTTTCCTGATGTTATGGTGATGAGTGAACTATCATTGGTATATATCACCTGTGATATCTCTACTCCTAAAGTTTCCTGAACCACAATCTGGGCACTAACCATGCTTGTCAGTGAACTGGCGACATCAACGATGCCACCCGATAGTGATACGGTATCAGCAGCTCTCGAAACATTTTCAATTGATGTGTTTACCACTGCTGCGGCATCAGCTATCACACGTGAATGATTGATGATGGTGTCAGAAGCTGTGAGATCTGTCACAATGAGTTGAGCAGTCGCATGAATGGCATCGGCAATAACCGTGCTGTCAGCCAGATTGAGGGCTCCTGATACATTATTAACAGTAGAGCTGATTAATGCACTCGCAACACATACAGAAGTGTCTGTTACAGTGTTAGACGCTGGACTGGTTGTACCAGCTTGAGTGACACTCGATGCAACGTCGAAGATATTAGCCATCTGTAAAGCTGCACTTTGCGCCTTGAGAGCAGTAGCAACATTCGCTCTTCCACCTGTAGATAGTGCCACAAGAGGATCATAAGTTGTCAGGTCAAGACTGGCATCAAGCCCAAGCGCACTCTTGACAAAATCACCATTTCCTCCAGCAGCGACAACAAGTGTCGTCAGCGGATTAATCACCGTTGAGCCAGATGGAGCGGAATAACTACCGGTAAAAGGTTTACCAGTAGAGATATCAACTGTGCCTCCTAACGGGTTAGCAGTAATGCGAAGTGTACCCGCTCCGGCGAGACCGGTAAACCGACCATTACCATCAGTTAATGTCCAAGATTCTCCTTCTCCGTCATCCCAGCTATTATTTCCATTGACATCAATCCAGTTTAACCGACCATTATCATTGGCATCGACCCATACAAGCGCGTGCGCAAGATAGCCATCCTGCGCAACACCACTCTGTACCATTGTCACTGCAGCAGTAACAGCACTCATTACACTTTCGTCCGTGCCATGACCATCCCAGATAACTTGCTGTCAAAGTGATTGTCTTGCCAACGTCAGATTGCTTTAAAAGGTAACTGCTGCCTGTAGCGCCACGGATCTCATAATTGCCCGCATACCATTGATAGCTTATTGCGCCAAGCCCTTCAGCATCAGCCAAAGTATTGCGCGCTGTGAGTGTCTGACCAACAATCGAAGTGCCGGAGATCAATACACCACCAGTTGGAGCAGAATTCTCAAAAGTCACAAAGTGATCGACATCTGTGTATATATTCGAGATATCTATCACCTTGCTCAACTTATTCGCAACAGCAATGCTGTTGCCGCCCATTGCGTTATCCCCCCAAGTCACCACCGAACTATCCTCACGCAATGCCGCAAAGGCATACTGTGTAGAAAACACTTGTACAACATTACCATTCAGCTTGTCCCCCACGGAGCTGCTATCACCACCACCATCATAATACTGAGATCCTCCCCATGTCACGACCGAACCGTCAGCGCGTAGTGCTGCAAAGGCAAACATTGTCGAGAACAACTGTATAACATCAAGATTACCATTCAGCTTATCCATCACGGAGCTGCTATTCCCACCGTCAAAGCTACTCCCCCATGACACAACCGAACCGTCCTTACGTAACGCAGCAAATGAGCTGTACGTCGAATATACTTGCACTATATCAACATCCCCGTCAAGCTCGTCTGCCACATTGTTACTATCACCGCCAGCCCAGCTTGCTCCCCATGTCACAACTGAACCGTCTTCGCGTAACGCAGCAAACGCACTGCCTGTTGAAAATACATGCACCACATCAATGGTGCCGTCCAGCATCTCTCCTGCTGAGCTGCTATCACCACCGTCAAAGCTTCTCCCCCAAGTCACGACCGAACCATCTTCGCGTAATGCTGCAAACGCATCACTTGTTGAAAATACATGCACCACATCAATGGTGCCGTCCAGCTCATCCAAGACATCATCAGTGGCTTGATCATAATAATAGACTTTACTATTACCACCGTTTAAGCTGCTCCCCCATGTCACGACTGAACCGTCCTCGCGTAACGCAGCAAATGCGCCATTGGTCGAAAATACTTGCACCACATCAACAGTGCCATCAAGCTCATTTAAGACATCATCAATGACTTTGCCATAATAGTCGTAGACCTTACTATCACCCCCACCACCCAAAAAATTGTTTCCCCAAGTCACAACCGAACCGTCTTCACGTAACGCGGCAAATGCGCCAGAGGTCGAAAATACTTGTACTACATCAACGGTGCCGTCCAGCTTCTTCCCAACGGCACCACTATCTCCCCCACCAAATTCCTGCATATTATCTCCGTCTCCCCAAGTCACGACCGAACCGTCTTCGCGTAACGCAGCAAACGCGCTCTGTGTTGAAAATAGTTGCACCACATGAATGGTGCCATTGAGTTTATCTGACACATCCTCAGTGGTTTTATCATAATAGTGGACTTTACTATCGCCACCAGAATAGCTTTCGCCCCAAGTCACGACTGAACCGTCCTCGCGTAATGCTGCAAATGCTAAAGATGTCGAGAAGACTTGTACCACATCCACATCGCCATCCAGTTCATCTGCAACTAATTTGCTATCACCACCACTTGCAGTGTTTCCCCACGTCACCACAGAGCCATCTTCACAAATCGCAGCAAATGCTCCATAGTTTAACCACTCACCAACTGTATGTCCGGGAAACATTTTTGTTGTTTCAATTTCTTTTTTTGGTAGTATTGGCAGAGCTGTATCGGTAAGGGAATTTGCTGCAGTAACTACTCCATCAGAAAACTGGAAATTCTCAACATTGCTGACACGATCAGAACCATCACGATCGGCGATATTATCAATAACGGTATAGTATGATTGCGTATCATTGCAACTGATCGTATAATCGGAATATTTGCCATATAATATAAGCGTATCCCTGCCATTGCCTCCAAAAAACGTATCATCACCAAGTCCGGCATAGATTGTGTCATTACCATCATCGCCAAAAATAAAATCATTTCCGGCCAACCCTCTGAATGTATTGTTCAGCGTGTTACCAAAGAGGTTATCATCACTGGCCGTCCCCAAAAAATCAACAGGTTCTATAGCGGCAACTTTCGCTTTCATTAATTCTAAAATTCCATCCATGCTATGCAATGCCAATTCGGCATTCAAGACGCTCTTTAGCGATAGTCCTTCGAGCATATCATTAAATATATTTATATCGTCTATCGGTATTGAAATATATGATATATGCGGAAATAATACTTTGACTGTATTTAAATCAAAACCGGGTATTGTTTGGATGGCGTGAAGTGCGTCGAGAGCAATGTTTAAATCTTCTATTCCTTTCGGATTATAAAGTGGTTCAATTTTCCCTATATGGTCAGTTGTTTCCACTGGGATATAATGATCAAAAATTGTAAACCCGCTAGATGTTCCGGAAACCGCTGAGCCATTGGTATAGTTTGTAAACGAAGAAGGGACGCCAACAATTAAAGGATGCATAGAAGGAAGAGTCGTAAGCGGGGATAACAAATTCAGCGGCGTAATGTATGACAGAGGATAAGGTCCTTTAGCAGCAGCAACCGCTATAAATTCATTAGATTTCGTGATATTATTTGCACCAGCAGGATCAAAAGTAGCACCACTAAAACCATACAACTTGGATACCACTTGTGCCAAAGAGCCACCAAGTGAATGTCCTGTTACCAATATATCCGCCGGAGTACTTGCTGATGCATTTTGTTTTGATATGTCATGAGCTAAGCTTATAGCGTCTTCAAATTGATCATGCCATGCAGGGCTTGGATTAGCAATTGCCATGTCTGCCAGTATATCAGCAGGATCTGTTGGTTGCGTACCTCGGAAAGCAATAGCAATTTAATTCGTTTGCTCATTCTTGAATGCTGTGGCAGAAAACCCGTGAGCTACAATTTGCCTTGTTGGGACAGGTAATATCGGACAGTCTTCTCTGGCTGGATCAGCCATTATAACCCATCCCGCATCAGTCAAATCTTTCCATGTATTTTTGATCACTGTCACCACATCACTATTGTCAACAGGATTCGACAGATCATCGTAATAGGCAACGAGCGACATTTTTGCCAGAGTGTAATCTTCTGCGTAACCCAACGTATGCTCGTACTGCTGCAATGCGACATCTGCAACTAGCATCACCGAGTCAACGCTACCCGTCTTTACCTCAAGCACCCAGTCCCCTCCAGCAGCGGTTCCGCCAGTCAAATCATCCGAGGCCGCAACATCAGCACCGGTCATTTGCGCCAGCGATTCAACAAACTGCTGTCCCACATCACCAGCGCCGACATTACAGCCATAAAGCAAAAGGTCTCCGCTGTCGGTCAATGCGTGACCTATATTGTCAAGCTGGGATTGATACTGCAAAAGGTTGTTTGCGGTAAGAAGGGTGCTTCCAATGGTTATCGCACCCGCAGACCCATGCGAAATGATCTGTATCGAACTGTACTCGCTTTTTCCCGAAAGCGACTCTTCCATCTGAAGAAGCCCGTCATGACTCGCATCAAGCACTTGATACTCCGTTCCTGCTGCAAATTGCGAAACCAACAAGTCAAGATCGTTGACCCGACTGTCGATGAATACCATTGTTTTTGCCATGATACCAATCTGTTTAAGTATTTATGCTGTATAACCGTTACGAACGGATTGCTGCACTTCCGAAGTGCTTACCGCTTTGGCTTGTTCCAAGAGTCAGCCCCTAAAGTGAAATGCTTTCCTGTGGGCCATTTGCTCAGGTCTCCAGGCATCCCGATTTTAAGGCGGTGTCCTGATTGTTAACCTGTAACTCTATATTTCAGAAAGCACTCAGGATTTATACCTTCTGCTGTTGCAGGCGTTCGCCAAGCCACACTTTTATTACTGACTGACGAGATACGCCAAGACGTGTTGCCTCTTTATCAAGCGAGTCAATCATCCACACTGGAAAATCAACATTGACCCGTTTGTGTTCCTGTTGTATCCGTCTTGCTTTGCTCAAATCAAGGTAGGGGGTGATATCTCCACCTTCATCAAATGCTTTGTCAAACTCTTCTGCTTTCATAAACTGTTACCTCCTCAGTGCGGGATCTCCTTACTGAAATTATTCTTATGGTTTCACCTCTGTACGTTATGACCCCCGACCAGCATCGGTCTGAAATCCGGCCAATAACAATAAACCGGGCCTCTACCGTAGTCCTTGCCAAAATCTCAACAAGATCACTATCGTCCCACAACCGTTGAGCCTCAACAAAGTCAATGCCGTGTTTCGCTTTATTTACTCTGCTTTTTTCAGGATCAAACTCAAATTGCATGATGTTCAATATGTTGCATTGCTACATCATAAATATAAAGAAAAATAGCAGAAAGAGAGCGTCGCTGACAGCTATCCCTATGCGCATCCCATGTTCCAGCAACCGCTTGGCAACATCAAGTTTTCTCATATCAATTCCAATCTCAATCCTCTTCTCCTTGCCCTCCATACGCCCAAGTCCATACAATAAAGGCCGAGGCATCTGCGACACAATCGTCATCAAAGCAGGAAAAAGCTGACCGTCAGCACCAGTGCAAACATGGAGAGCGAAATGGTGAAGAGGCGATACCAGCGCTTGTAATCAGCGATGGAGCATGGGTAGCTGAGTGTGCGTATGGATCGGGTGATATAGCCAAGGGTCAGGGCAACCTGAACCACAATGAGGGCGATTTTTACAAACACCCAGATCGTCCAGCCGTGATAGAGTGCTGCCAGCAGGATGCCGGTGACAATGACCATCTTGAAACCGGTGTCGGCAATTTTGGTTTCAAGCTTGATGTAACGCTGTAGCAGTGAGCTGTATTCGGAGGTATTGCCTGCAGTACCGGTGAGTTTCTCTTCAATGGTTTTAAGAAAATAGATTGAGGCAAGAACTGAACCGAACCATGCGGCAAAAGAGGTGATGTGCAGAAAGCGCAGCAGGGTATGAAGCATTTCCATAGTTGCGACCGATGATGGATGTTCAGGACTATTTTTGACAACATAACCTTTTCTTGCAGCGTTTGTCAAGAGAGAAGCGCCGATTCCTCGCGCTTGTTTATTAAGCTGCGCTGAAGTAGCTTCTTTTTCAAAAAGCGGCCATGTGTTGCTGCTGAAACCTGATTAATTGTCGCTGAAGATTCTTATGAGCAAAGCAGAGGGTACCACCCAGAAAGAGCACTCCCCAATGATGCGGCAGTATCTGGAGGTCAAGGAGCGGTACCCCGATTTTCTACTGCTCTTCAGGGTGGGCGATTTTTACGAAACCTTTTTTGACGATGCCGTCACGGTCGCAACCGCACTCAACATTGTGCTGACCAAGCGCACCGTCGATATTCCCATGGCGGGCTTTCCCCATTATGCCAGCGAAGGGTACATTGCCAAACTGGTGAAAAAAGGGTTCAAGGTTGCGGTCTGCGACCAGGTTGAAGACCCAGCGGATGCAAAGGGGATTGTCCGCCGCGAAATCACCGATATTATTACTCCGGGTGTCACCTATAGCGACAAGCTGCTTGACGACAGGCACAACAACTATCTCTCTGCGGTGGCGTATGTCAAAGAGGGGAGAACGCTGCTGGCAGGAGTGGCCTTTATTGATGTCACCACGGCTGAATTCAAAATTGCTTCACTGCGCACCGAAGAGCTCAAGGATTTTCTTCTTTCACTTCATCCATCAGAGGTTCTTGTCTCCTCCGCCGAGAGAGAGCGTGCCGAACTTTTGAAAAAAGCGCTGCCGCCGGAGACGCTGGTGACGGAGGTTGAGTCGTGGATGTTCAGTGAAGAGCAGGCGCAGGAGGTGCTGGCGCGGCAGTTCAAGACCCACTCGCTGAAGGGTTTTGGCATTGAGAGCAACCGTGCTGGCAGGGTGGCGGCTGGCGTGGTGCTTCAGTATCTTGAGGAGACGCGGCAGAATCGCCTGCACTACATTACCCGCATCGGGGAGCTGCATAACGCCGAGTACATGACGCTCGATCAGCAGACCAAGCGCAATCTGGAGATTATCTCCTCCATGCAGGATGGCACACTGAACGGGAGCCTGCTTCAGGTGATGGATCGCACGCGCAACCCCATGGGTGCCCGGCTGATCCGGCGCTGGCTTCAGCGACCCCTGAAAAAGGTTGAGGAGATCAGGCTGCGCCTCGATGCCGTTGGAGAGCTGACTGAGAACCGGGCGTTGCGGGAGGGGCTCAGCGAACAGATGTCGGCCATCAACGATCTTGAGCGTTCGCTTGCCCGTATTGCCACGTTTCGCACCATTCCACGGGAGGTTCGCCAGCTTGGCCTTTCGCTCTCTGCCATTCCGAAGATTCAGGAGCTGCTGCATCAGGCTGGTTCAGCCCGGCTGGGCTCGCTGGCGTTTACGTTGCAGCCGCTGCCGGAGCTTGCCGCCCGAATTGAGGAGGCGATTGATCCCGAATCTGGTGCCTCCATGCGTGATGGCGGCTACATCCGCGCTGGCTACAATGCCGAGCTTGATGCTCTCCGCTCCGTTGCCTCGACCGCCAAAGACCGGCTTTTGCAGATTCAGCAGGAGGAGCGGGCTGCCACCACCATCTCATCGCTCAAGGTGAGTTTCAACAAGGTGTTCGGCTACTACATCGAAATCAGTCGCGCCAACAGCGACAAGGTTCCCGCCTATTACGAAAAGAAGCAGACCCTTGTCAACGCCGAGCGCTACACCATTCCCGCCTTGAAAGAGTACGAGGAGAAGATTCTCAATGCCGAAGAGAAAAGCCTGTTGCTCGAAGCGCAGCTCTTTCACGACCTCTGCCTTCTCATTGCCGAACAAGCTTCAGGGATACAGGAAAACGCCGCACTCATCGCTGAAATTGATTCGCTTTGCTCCTTTGCCCTCTCTGCGGTTGAATACGGCTATTGCAAGCCGGAGATTATGGAGCATGAAAAGCTCTTTATTGTTGGTGGTCGTCATCCCGTGCTTGAAAGGATGATGAGCGTTGAAGAGCCTTATGTACCGAACGACTGCCACTTCGACGAGAAGCAGAAGATGCTGATGATTACCGGTCCCAACATGGCGGGTAAAAGCTCTTTTCTGCGCCAGGTGGGGCTGATTGTGCTGCTGGCACAGGCGGGAAGTTTTGTTCCGGCGGAGCGTGCGGAGATCGGGCTGGTTGACCGCATCTTCACCCGGGTCGGCGCTTCCGACAATCTTGCCTCCGGTGAGAGCACCTTTCTGGTTGAGATGAATGAGGCAGCCAGCATTCTCAACAATGCTACATCCAGAAGCCTGCTGCTGCTGGACGAGATAGGCCGGGGAACCAGCACCTTTGACGGCATGTCGATTGCCTGGTCGATGAGCGAATATATCTGCCGGTCAATCGGTGCCAGGAGCCTCTTTGCCACCCATTACCATGAACTTGCCGAGCTGGAGAGCCGTCTGCCGGGCGTGGTGAACTACAACGCCACCGTCGTTGAGACTGCCGACAAAGTGATTTTTCTGCGCAAGATTGTCCGTGGTTCCACCGACAATAGCTACGGTATTGAAGTGGCTAAAATGGCGGGAATGCCGGTGGAGGTGATTACCCGCGCCAAAGAGATTCTTGCGGGGATGGAGAAGCGCGACATTGAAATTCCCCCGAACCGTCCACCCAAAATAAAAAGTATGCAGATCAGCCTGTTTGAAGAGGCCGACAACCAGCTTCGCAAAGCCGTTGAATCGCTTGATCTCGACCGGCTCACCCCGCTCGATGCCCTGCTGGAGCTGAAGAAGTTGCAGGAGCTGGCCCTGCACGGGGGAGGCTATTGATGGCGGTGGCAGGGGAGAAAAAGGTGCTGCTGATTTTTATCCAGGCCGACAGCGGTGTTGACGGAGCCGCTTCGCTCGACAGCGCCTCAGCCAAACGAAGTCTCTTCAGCTCATTGAAAGATAGTGCACTGAGCAATATCATCCGGCGGGCACAGTTCGCCATTCCACCGCTGGCGCTGATGATTCTCAGCTCCCAGAAAGTGCCGGGCGTGAGCCAGACATTCTGTGACCTGCGTTTCGAGAAGCTGCCGCTCGAGCTGCATTGGGATATGGCAGGTATCAGCGTGCAGACCGGCGCCGTCAGACCAGCCTTTGAGCTTGCCCGGGCCCTCCGTTCCAGAGGTATCAAGGTGGTGCTGGGTGGCCCCTACGTCTCCATCTTCCCCGACCAGTGCCGCGACCATGCCGATGCGCTCGTTATTGGCGAGGCCGACGATATATGGCGCGAGGTGCAGGAGGATCTGCTTGCTGGAACCCTCAAGCCGGAGTACCGGGTTGACACCTTTCCCGATCTCTCGATTGAACGCTTTGTTGGGAAGAGTGCGCTCGACATCAAGAGCTACTTCACCACCAACGTGGTGCAGACCACCCGTGGCTGCCCCTTCAGTTGCGACTTCTGCAACGTCCACGTCATGAATGGCCACCGACTGCGCCACCGAAGCATTCCCGCCGTTCTCAGGGAGGTTGAAACCTTCCTGAAAGAGGACAAGCGGATCTTCTTCTTTCTCGACGACACCATCAACGCCGACGAAGAGTATGCCGAACAGCTCTTTCGCCAACTGGAACCCTTCAACATCAAATGGGTAGGCCAGGCCACCACCGCCCTTGGCGAAAAACCCCGATTGCTTGATGCCTTTGCCCGCTCAGGCTGCGGTGCCCTCCTGATCGGCATCGAGAGCCTCACCGATGGCAGCAACCATGCCCACAAGAAGTTCCACAACCCCGCTGCCCGTCAGGTGGAGTGCATCAAGCATATCCGCCAGGCAGGGATATGCGTCTACGGCAGCTTCATCTACGGCCTCGACGAAGATACCCTCGAACTCCCCGCCAAACTCGAAGCCTTCATCGAAGAGACCGGCGTTGATGTACCCGGCATTAACTTGCTGCGCCCCATTCCCGGCACCGGCGTTTTTAACCGGCTTGCCGATGAGGGGCGCCTGCTTCATTCGTCTAATGACCATGATGCTTTCAAGTTTTCATGGGGGCAGGAGATGCTCTACAGGCCGTTGCGTATTCCTTTGCAAGAGTTTATTCCAAGTTATACCGCGCTGACCAGCCGGGTCTTTACCGTGCAGAATGCCGTGAAGCGGGCTATGCGTGCGCCACGGCTGCGGTCGGCGGTGCTGATGTTTAATCTGCTCTACGTGCATATGTACGGGATGGCGCGGAAGGACTTGATGCGGCAGTTGCGGGGGATGGGGTGAGGATTTTGGATTATGAATTAAGGATGTTTGATGTAATGATGAATAAATCTTGCATATCACACTAATCCAACAAATCTTGAGTCAGATAATGGAATGGATGCTTTGCTATACTGCGGTATGACACGCTGATGGCGAAAAATGAGGATACTATGGGAAGCATAGGCGGGCTGAAAGTTTTGTACCTTGAAGCGTATTGCTTAATAGGTCTTAAAAGAAAACGTTACTATGGTCAATGTTCAGATATCAAGCGACATTATTCCGCTAAGAGAATTTAAAACAAGTATCACTGCTTGTTTAAAAAAAGC
>CAIPMW010000035.1 GCA_903866255.1 uncultured Chlorobiaceae bacterium
GAGCTCCAGCTCGGCATTATATACTCCCTTTGCCAAGCTGGAGCTCGGCGTTCCCAGAAAGCTTGTGCTCGGAAAAATAGTTATAATTACAACTTACATTCTCTTGAAAATCAGGGATAAATATATGGTAACGTATTTTATTTTATAAATATATTTCTTTCATCGTTATATTTCTCCCGGGAAATCAGGTTGTATAGACATCACTGAACAGACCAAAAAGGATGTCAGACGCTGGCAGATTGTTCCCGCGCCAACAACCAGGAAGACAATTTTGCCCTGCCTCTTTATTCGCCAAAGGCCGCAGGCACGGAATCCTGCCACTCATTCAAATTCCGTAGTACACCGAAAAGTTGAGCCTCACTTTCCACAATGGTAACAGCAACACCAAGTGCAGTGCATGACCGTTGAAACCAATCCGGCAAGAGTAATGTCCCGCCTGCCGGAAATAGCAGAGTAATCGGAGGCTTCATGCACTTCAAAAGTTCCGCCAAACGCTTGAGGTCATCTTCAAATGTCTGCTGACTCGCTTGTTTTATCGTTATCAGCAGAGTAAAGCTCTTGAGCAAATCATAAAGGTCGCCAGTCAAGCAGCCCACCGTCAGTGACGACAGTGGCTCCTTGCCCGTCGATTGCTTGACAACCCTCTTTATGGCACGACGTGTTACGGTGTTAACGCTTGGGGTGTTGACGGGTAACGGCATGAAATATCCTCTGTTTTGAATTAATTGAGTATCACAATCATCCATGCAACAATACTGCGGTGCAAATGATCGCTATCGGTATTGAGTGAGGATCCACCCCGCAAGCGACAGGAAAGTTCAACCCTGAAAGATTGAAATATTATCGTATGCTCCTCACAAGATCTTCTATCGCCGTAACGCTTAACCCAGTCACCGCTTTGATGATTTTAATCTCCGCGCCTTGTTCTATCAGCTTTAAGGCGATCGTTCTGGTTGTTTCCTCGGCACCTTGTGCTACACCTTGTTCTCTACCAATTTCAATACCTTCTTCCTTGCCCTCTTCTTTGCCGGTGTAATAGCCATCACCGTAAGATGACTCAAACATGCTTGCCTGGTAGCGCAAATCATCCTGGTACTGCTCATACGCTTTTCGCTCCCCTTCCGGCAACTTCATGATGCTCAACTTCTCTTCCGCCTCTTTCAGACCTTTTGCGGTGAAGCTCTCTTTAATCTCTTCATTTTTCAGAAAGTAGATCCACTCATCAAGCCTGTCTCTGGCAATGTCATTAAAGCGATTGATTTTGATCAGGTAATATTCAGGGTAAAGCGCCTCGACACTCTCTTTCCGGAACAGTTGCTTTTGTTTTTCATTAAGTCCCAGAAGATCATGATTATGCATGCCTATAAAGCGGGTGGTGCCATGGTAGATGTAATCGTCGCCAATGCCCAGATCAAAATAGAGAATGTTTATTGAAATGACTTTCGTGATTCCTGCATAGGGTTGCTTCTCTTTCATCCCCTCGATCACTGTTTTGGAAACACAATAAAAAATACGCTGCAGGTAGTCATACTCCCGATCATACTGTATCTCTATGATGATGATCTCCTGTTTCTGGTTGCGTACCCTGAGATCGACCCGATTAAATTTGTCGAGCTTATCATCTTTATTGCTCTCACTTTCAATGAGATCCAGAATGACGATCTCCTCTTTAAGCAGCTCGCTTAAAAAGCCTTCCAGAATCCCGAAGTTGGCTTTGCTCCGCAGCAGGCGTTTTATGGCCCAGTCGAAGGTGATCAGTTTTCTTGTCTTGCTCATAAGCTGGTAAACTTGCGTGACGATGAACGTTTGCTGTTCATCATAAAACCATAAACCACCGATCACC
>CAIPMW010000036.1 GCA_903866255.1 uncultured Chlorobiaceae bacterium
GGTGATCGGTGGTTTATGGTTTTATGATGAACAGCAAACGTTCATCGTCACGCAAGTTTACCAGCTTATGAGCAAGACAAGAAAACTGATCACCTTCGACTGGGCCATAAAACGCCTGCTGCGGAGCAAAGCCAACTTCGGAATTCTGGAGGGCTTTTTAAGCGAGCTGCTTAAAGAGGAGATCGTTATCCTTGATCTCATTGAAAGTGAGAGCAACAAAGATGATAAACTCGACAAGTTTAATCGGGTCGATCTCAGGGTACGCAATCAGAAACAGGAGATCATCATCATAGAGATACAGTATGATCGGGAGTATGACTACCTGCAGCGTATCTTTTATGGCGTTTCCAAAACGGTGATCGAGGGGATGAAAGAGAAGCAACCCTATGCAGGAATCACCAAAGTCATATCAATAAACATCCTCTATTTTGATCTGGGCATTGGCGATGATTACATTTACCATGGCACCACCCGCTTTATAGGCATGCATAATCATGATCTTCTGGGACTTAATGAAAAACAAAAGCAACTGTTCCGGAAAGAGAGTGTCGAGGCGCTTTACCCTGAATATTACCTGATCAAAATCAATCGCTTTAACGACATTGCCAGAGACAGGCTTGATGAGTGGATCTACTTACTGAAAAATGAAGAGATTAAAGAGAGCTTCACGGCAAAAGGGCTGAAAGAGGCGGAAGATAAGTTGAGCATCATGAAGTTACCAGAAGAGGAACGAAAAGCTTATGAACAGTACCAGGATGATTTGCGCTATCAGGCAAGCATGTTTGAGTCATCGTATGGTGATGGCTATTACTCCGGCAAAGAAGAAGGTATTGAAATTGGTAGAGAACAAGGTGTCGAGGAAACAACCAGAACGATCGCCTTAAAGCTGATAGAACAAGGAGCGGAGATTGAAGTCATCAAAGCGGTGACTGGGTTAAGCGTTACAGCGATAGAAGATCTTGTGGGGAGCGTACGATAATGTTTTAATCTCTCAGGTTGAACTTTCCCATCGCTTTCGGGGGTGGACTTCACTCAATGCCGAAAGCGATCATTTGCACCGCAGTATTGTTCGTAGCGAAGATTGCGATATTCAATTCATTCAAACCAGAGGAGATTTCATGCCGTTACCCGTCAACACCCCAAGCGTTAACACCGTAACACGCCGTGCCATAAAGAGGGTTGTCAAGCAAAAGACGGGCAAGGAGCCCATGTCGTCACTTGCGGTTGGCTGCTTGACGGGCGATCTTTATGATTTCCACAACAGTGTTACTCTGCTCATAACGATAAAACAAGCGAGTCAGCAGACATTTGAAAATGATCAGAAGCGTTTGGTGGAACTTTTGAAGTGCATGAACTTGATCACCATGAAGGTCGATCATGGAAAGGATGGTATAGGCATGTCTTGCTGGCTTTCTTGGCTTATGGGTATCTGACGCAGGTTCGTTTGCGTAAAAAAAAAGAGAAGAATCAGGCAGCGAGAGCCGGATGGCTTCAAGCAAAGTCAGTGTTGGCAAAGGACGTCTTTTTTTGAAAAACAAGCATCGGAAGGCAGTTTGCTTCCGATACTGCCCACTGCGATCATCGGAGCGGTGGCGGCGAAAACAACGTCTTATGGGAATGCTGTCACTACCAGATATCAGACATCAAATTACTAAAATTTATCACAAGAGTTGTGTGCTTGAAAAAATATCGGAGTAGTATTATCAACCGCATATTGGAAGATGATTTCAAGGGGCATATCCACACTTCCAAATATGCCAAACTGATCAAGTGTTCGAATGATACGGCTCTGAGGGATATTCAGGATTTAATGGCGCGAGGCATTCTTGTTCAAAACCCCGGTCGAGGTCGTACCACCAGTTACCGCCTGCCGGAGAGGATTCCTGCAGCGATAAATGCTCAAAAAACGACGTGAACAAGTGAAACCTTGTGGTTTTCGAGAGCATCCAGGCTGTCGAAGACTCTATTCCAAAAAGCTTTCTCGCGTAGTTCGTCCCACAAGTGCTCCACTGGATTGAGTTCCGGCGAATAAGTGGCAAAGAAATCAGGTGCATATTTCCTGGAATTTTTCATCATCACTCCAGGGAAACTTGCGGGGACAAAAACAGGAAATTGCTTTTCGGCGATTGCCGGGAGAACATGGCATTGTCGAGCCTGGCACTGATGAAACATACCGCGTCGGGCGTAAATGGCTTTCGGCCCTGAACAAGCCTGGTTTTCTTTGTCCTGAAATACCTTTAGCCGCCGGTGTTTCTCAAAGTGAAATCGGCCTCATTGATAAGATTACCCCAAATGGCTGGCGCCTGATCCGTGCAGACACCATTGGCAGCATTGTTTCACAGATACTGGCATTCCGGGAACAACGAATGGAGGCGACAAGCAATCCCTACTCAACCACAGCACTCTCGACAACAGACAGCAACCCCGCCGCCTCCGCCTTCAGGATAATATCATCCACAGCGGTTGTCATAGAGACCGGCTGGCCGTCAATCATGGTGAGCTGCACCGGCGGATGGGCCTTCTGGTGATCGGCCATCACCGCTTCCCAGCGCTTCTGAACGCTCTCCTCAAGCGTACTCCAGGCGAGTCGTCCCCTGCATTTGGGGAACTTGGAGCAGCCGAGCCACAGGCCCCGTTTACCACTGCGGAGATAGAGGGGGGAACCGCACTTCGCACAGAGAATATCCGTCACCACTGGCGGCATTTTCATCGGCTCGATGTGGCGCTGCTTGCTGAGGTTGAGCAGCGTATTGCACTTCGGATAGTTGGAGCAGGCAAGAAAAGGACCGAGTCGCCCCTTGCGCAGGAGCATGTGCCCCTCTTTGCAGGAGGGACAGAGAATTGCCGTGTCAACCGGCTTCTCCTTGTTGGTGCTGATCGCCTTGATGTTTTTACACTTTGGATAGCAGGAGCAGCCAAAAAACTTTCCGCTGCCGGTCCATTTCACCGTCATGGAGCCAACGCCGCATTTTTCGCACAGTTGCGCATCGCTGTTCTGCGGAATCAGCGGATCGCTTTTGCGCAGGAGGAGTGTTGCCTCAAGCGGTTTATAGAAGCTGTCGAGCACCTTTTCGTACTCGTCATCGCCGCTGGCCACCTTGTCGAGCTCATCCTCCATGAAAGCGGTAAAGCCAACATCAAAAAGATCCGGAAAATTGGCAACCAGAATCAGCGAAACATCCTTGCCAAGCTCTGTCGGGGCAATCTTTTTCTTTTCAAGCTCCACATAGCCACGATCCTGCAGTGTCGAAAAAATAGAGGCGTAGGTGGAGGGACGGCCAATACCAAAATGGTCGAGATCCTTCACAAGGGTGGCCTCACTATAACGGGCCGGAGGGCGGGTAAAGCTCTGCTTCTGATCGAGATCCGACAAGGCAAGAGCATCATTGGCCACCAACCGCTCCGGCAGCTTGACATTCTGCTCCTTCTCAACATCCTCCTTGGTGGAGGTCTGCGCCTCGTAATCAAGCTCACGCTGATCGTCGTAGACACGCATAAATCCAGGAAACAGTATCCGGCTTCCCGTTGCCCTGAAGAGAAACTTGCCTGCGCTATCCTCAACATCAACCCGTGTCTGCTCAATTTTGGCCGGAGCCATCATGGCGGCAAGAAAACGCTTCCAGATCAATTCGTACAATTTAAACTGATCGGTTGAAAGATACTGCTTCAGTAGCTCCGGTTTTTTTGACAGTGAGGTCGGACGAATGGCCTCGTGAGCATCCTGGGCATTCTTGCCCTGCTTTGCCGCTCCGCCAAAGCCGATATACTCCTTGCCAAATTGCTGATCAATATAACTCCGTGCCTCAGCCACAGCTTCAGGGCCAATACGGGTAGAATCGGTTCTCATGTAGGTAATCAAGCCTGTCAAACCCTCCGCACCAATCTCGATTCCCTCATAGAGCTGCTGAGCCGTACGCATGGTTCGCTGCGAACCAAAACCGAGCTGGTTCGAGGCCGCCTGCTGAAGCAATGAGGTTGTAAAGGGAAAAGGTGGCTTGCGCTGCTGCACGCGAGGAGCAATCTCCTTGACAGAATAGTTGCCGTTTCGGGCAAGGGCAGCAATCGCCTCAGCCTGCTCCTGATTGGTAATCTCCGGTTTGTCACCATCAAAACGGATAAGCCGCGCCCTGAACGACTCTTTTCCAACAGTCAAAAAATCTCCTGTAATAGTCCAGTACTCCTGAACAAGGAAACGGATAATCTCCGCTTCACGCTCGCAAATTAGCCGGAGAGCAACAGACTGCACCCGTCCGGCAGAGAGGCCACGCAATACCACATTCCACAAAAATGGGCTGATTTTGTAACCAACAATTTTGTCGAGCCCCTGACGCGTCTGCTGCGAGCGAACAAGACGGGTGTCGATTTGACGCGGAGCCTGAATGGCCTCGATGATAGCTTTTTTGGTAATCTCATTAAAGAGCACCCTGGAGACGGGTGTCTTTGTCTCACCGATTTCATTGGCGATATGCCACGCAATAGCTTCGCCCTCACGATCAGGGTCAGTCGCAATCAAAATATCGCTCGCTTCAGCCGCAAGCTTCTTTAACTGCCGTACAACTTTCTCTTTACCTGGAATAATTTCATACCGGGGCACGTAGTGGTTTTCAAAATCAAGACCAATCTCTTTTTTCGGCAGATCCTTGATATGGCCTACCGAAGCAAAAACCGTATACTTGTCACCAAGGTATTTATTGATAGTTTTTGCCTTTGAGGGAGATTCGACGACAATCAGGATCCTGTTTCTGGCGGATGCTATGAACGGTTTTGAAGCCATGGATCAGTCCTGAAAGTAAGAGCGTTAACAAAAAAACTTTGAAAAAGATAGGTGTTGAAAAACAAAAAACAAATTTTACCGCGATTCAGGCCCATTGTCATATCAGGAACAACCTTTCGGGAACAGCTTCAAAAACCCCGATTATTGGCAGGTTGAAGAGATAAATTTTATTATTATCACTGCTGTATCAGAAACAGTAAAGGAAAACACTCTTGCATTCGATTGAAACTCATGTCCAACGTTCTGCCTTATATCCGATCCTCGCTTACCTCTCTGACTATTATATTGTTGATGGTGGTCTCCGGCAGCTCGCTCATTGCCGCGCCTGTCGATCCAAAAGAGCAGTGCACAGTTCCACTTGTCGTTACCAAAGGGGGAGGCAATCATGGGTACACCATCAGGGTCCTTGCCCTGAAAAGTGGTCGTGATGTGATGGTTGACCTTGAGTCGATGGCCAGGGGGTTACGCCTGAGCTTCCGCAAAAACCAGGATGGCCTGGTGATTGAGGAGTCTTTCGGAAAAACCCCGACGCTCTGCACCATCAACACCGGTAATAATTTTGTTCGTGTCTCTTCAAGGGATCCTCAGCTTCCCGAAAGAATTATCCAGTTACCATCCGCTCCCACCGCAAAACAGTCGCGCATCTATCTGCCGGTGAGCCAGATGTGCCGGCTCTTTTCTCTCTGGCTTGACCGACCTGTTGAGTATAACGCTGATACCAACAGAATGAGCGCATCACTGCAGGCAGAGCGCGCCGGGGAGTCGTCAAGCTCCATCGGCCTTCTCAAAAGTGAAGAGCGACGTGCTGGAACAGAGAGCGGTTCACCGAACGAATCCGCAAAAACTGTCATCACCGGAGTCGGGATAGAGCAACGTGCCAATGGAGCAATCATAACCTTTGCCGCATCCGGACCGCTTGCACAGACCTCGCTGCTCAAACCCGACCCTGATGGATATATCTATTTTTCATTTGCCAACACCTCCTGCACGATCGAAGCGTTGACCAGAGTACACAAAAGTGGCCTCGTCAAATCAATTACCCCTCAACGCTTTCCCGGCAATGGGTTACAGTTCACCATCGCACTCGACAACCGCTCCGCAATCATCAATTCTGCTGACTTCCAGTACAACAAAAAAAGTAACCGCTATGTGATTTATATCCGCAGTGATGCTGATGTCGAGGAGATTCACCGAAAAGAGAAGGAGCAGCAGATCGCCCAGGTCCTGAGCCGCGATGTGGAAAAATGGAAGCTCAACACCATTGTGCTTGATGCCGGCCATGGAGGCAAAGACCCCGGAGCACTTGGCGGCAATGGCACCCGTGAAAAAGATGTAGCGCTCAATATTGTCCACGATCTTGGCACATTCATCGAACAGAAGTGGCCAGAGGTTCGGGTGATCTACACAAGAAAGGATGACACCTTCATTCCCCTGCATGAACGGGGTAAGATAGCCAACCGTAACGGCGGAAAGCTTTTTGTCAGTGTGCACTGTAATGCCAGCCCGAACCGCAGCGCCCGGGGCTCGGAGGTCTATATTCTTGGCGCTCATAAAAACAAGGACGCTCTTGATGTGGCTATGCTGGAAAACTCGGTTATCCGGAACGAGGCCGACTATCAGGTGGAGTACAAGGGATTTACCGAGGAGTATCTCATCATGAGCAGCATGGCACAAAATGCCTTTGCCAAGCAATCGACCACCCTGGCCCAGAATATTATCAAGCCCGTCGACAAGAAACAGGGCAGCAACAGCCGGGGGGTGCGCCAGGCTGGCTTTATGGTGCTCTGGACACCATCCATGCCAAGCGCACTGGTTGAAGTGGGGTATTTGTCCAATCCCACCGAAGAGCAGATTCTCCGTGACCGGCAGGAGCAGGCTAAAATTGCTTATGGTATCTTCAAGGGCATACAACTCTACCGGAAGAATTACGAAACTTCCACCCTGGCATCATTAAACAAATAAGAGCTGAAGGCAATAATCGGAGTGGAATACCTGTTTATTGTCTTGCAAAGCTGTAAACCACAAGCTACATTCAGGTTGACAACAAACACTTATTCGGCATACTGCATCTCTGGTTATGAACAACGTTACCGCGCAAATCCTCACTTGCCTTGCCGCAGCAGACGATTATTTGTCGGGCGAAAGGCTTTGCAGCACGCTGGGGATTACCAGAAGCGCCGTATGGAAACATATCCGCCAATTGCGAAGTGAAGGGTATCAGATTGATGCCGTCACAGGACGGGGCTATCTTCTGTCGGGCCTGACAGGGCGACCTGTTCAGGCTGAGGTACTGCCCTTTCTCACCTGCCAACGTTTCGGGACAACGATCGACTATCACACCATGGCAACATCAACCAACATGCTGGCTAAAGCGCTTGCGCTTGAAGGCGCTCCGGAAGGGTGCGTTGTTGTTGCTGATGCACAGAGTGGAGGAAAAGGGCGAATGGGAAGTACCTGGATCTCACCTCCGGGAGTCAATCTCTATTTTTCCCTGATTCTGCGGCCTGCTGTGCCATCTATCAGGGTTCCACAACTGACGCTGCTTCTGGCGGTTGCCATTCATCGCGCTGTGACGGATCTCTCCCCCGGCCTTGCAGCAATGATCAAGTGGCCAAATGACATTCTCGTCAATGGAAAAAAGTTGTGTGGTGTGCTCTGTGAAATGCAGTCAGAACCAGAGATGACACACTTTGTTGTTGCCGGCATTGGCATAAATGTCAATCAGTGCGACATACCTCCTGAACTGAAAGAGAGCGCAACATCACTCTTTCTGGAGAGAGGCGAACTCTTTTCACGACCGCAACTTCTTGCCCTGGTGCTCAACCACATTGAGCCTCTCTATGACGAATGGCTCCATCAGGATGATCTCGCCTTTATACTCCCGTCACTTGAACAGTATTCACTGCTTCAGGCACAAGAGGTCTCCATTGATCAGCGAAACCGAACCCTGAACGGAACCGTCACAGGAATTGCGAAAGGGGGAGAGCTGAAACTTCAGGGTGCGGATGGAGAGACAATACTTGTTTCATCCGGCGAAGCGCATTTACGAAAAAAAATGGTGAAATGTGAATAGTGAAAAAGGATTTCGAAACGTCCACGACAACTTGTGCGAGCTGACCTTAACAAATTTTTTATACTGTATTTATGCCATTAACATTGCTCCATCCCCTGATTGAAGCCGCTTATCGTGTGCTTGAGACTGGTGAGCCAATTACCCGTGCGGAAGCTCTTTTGCTTGCCGATCTGCCTGGCGAACTTGCGCTTGATCTTGCCTCGCTGGCCAACAAGGTTAAAAACCGCTACGCCTCCGATGCTGAAGCGCTGCATGCCTGCTCCATTATGAACGCAAAATCGGGGGTGTGCGGAGAGAACTGCAAGTTTTGCGCCCAATCGCGCCACAACCATGCTGATATTGAGGTCTACGATCTTGTCAATGAAGAGTCGGCCCTGATTGAGGCCCGCAACTGTTTGGCTGAGGGTGTCACTCATTTCGGTATTGTCACCAGTGGGTACGGCTACAAAAAGATCAATACGGAGTTTCAGCGGATACTCAACATGATAGATCGTCTGCACACAGAACTGCCGGAGCTGCACATCTGCGCATCACTCGGCATGCTGGGTGAGGAGCCTGCTGCTGCGCTGGCTGCTCACGGCATCGCCCACTACAATATCAACATCCAGGTTGCGCCCGACCGTTACCATGCCCTCATAGCCGATACCCACACTATCGAGGAGCGGATTGAGACCATCAAGCTGCTGAGAAAAAACAACATCTCGGTTTGCTGCGGAGGCATTATGGGTGTTGGCGAAACCATGCAGGAGCGAATCAGCATGATTTTTGCCCTGCAGGAGCTTGATGTTACCGTCATACCCCTGAACGTACTGGTGCCAATTGACGGCACACCGCTTGCCGAAAATGAGCCGATCTCAGTGGCAGATATTGTAAAAACCTTCGCCCTCTGCCGCCTTGCGCATCCCCGTAAAATCATCAAATTTGCGGCAGGCAGGGAGACCATTATGAAGGATTTTCAGGGTCTCCTGATGCTCTCTGGTGCCAACGGCTATCTCACCGGCGGCTACCTGACCACGCGGGGACGTGATATTGCTGATGACCGGCGCTTTGCCAGCCAGATCGCCAGCTTCAACTGAGAGAGCGGACAATGAGGTTTCAGGAACGGATCATGCGGGAGCTGGATGAGCTTAAAAAGCTGGATCAATACCGGATGCTCCCGGAAATTAACAGCCGCAATGGCAAAGATATTGTGGTCAACGGGCAAAACCTGCTGAATCTCTCATCGAACGACTATCTCGGTTTGGGCGATGACAAGGCGATGCTTGCCAGCTACACCCAAACATTCCGCGAGACTGCTCACGCCATGACCAGCTCCTCATCCCGTCTGCTGACAGGGAACCATCCACTTTACAACCAGTTGGAAGAGGCTCTTGCAACACTCTACGGACGGGAAGCCGCTCTCGTTTTCAACAGTGGCTACCACGCCAACATCGGCATGATCCCTGCGCTGAGCGGCCGCCATGACCTTGTGCTCAGTGACCGGCTGAACCATGCAAGCATTATTGATGGCTTGAAGATTGGCGATGCCCCCTGGCAACGCTACCGCCACCGTGACTACGACCATCTGGAAGAGCTTCTTGCCGGAGCCGGAGAGCGTTACCGACAGGTATTTATTGTCACTGAATCGGTCTTCAGTATGGACGGCGACCTTGCCGACCTTGCCCGACTCGTTGCCTTGAAAGAGCAGTATGGCGCATTGCTGATTGTCGATGAGGCCCACGGCGTTGGAGTGTTCGGAGAGCACGGCCTTGGACTGTGTGAAGCAGTTGGAGTCGTTCAACAGATCGATATTATCACCGGCACCTTTGGAAAAGCGCTTGCCTCAACCGGAGCTTATGCCATCATGAGTACTCTGGTGAAAGAGTATCTGATCAACACCATGCGCTCATTCATCTTCACTACGGCCCTTCC
This sequence comes from uncultured Chlorobiaceae bacterium, assembly GCA_903866255.1. Taxonomy (GTDB): domain Bacteria; phylum Bacteroidota; class Chlorobiia; order Chlorobiales; family Chlorobiaceae; genus Chlorobium. Next base: position 9,759 of record CAIPMW010000036.1, read on the forward strand.
TCCGGTTATTCTCGGCTGGAGCCTCGTGACTCTGGCACGGCAGCGCGCCATGCAACAGGAGCGTGAGGCTCTTTTACAGCTTGCCGATACCTTGCGTCAGGAGCTGATCGGGCGGGGGTTTGATGTGCCGGGTGAGAGCCATATCGTCCCCCTCATTACAGGCAGTAACTCCCTGGCAGTGGCTCTGGCTGCCAAACTCAGGGGAGCTGGTTTTCTCTGTCTACCCGTCCGCCCACCGACTGTTCCTGAAAAAAGTGCCCGTATCCGCATCTCACTCCGTTCCACACTGCGTTGGGAAGATATTGCCCGAATACCTGAACTTGCCCGATCATGAAAACAGCCTGGCTCAAACAAGGGGGAGCGGAAGAGCTGCTGCTTCTCTTTAACGGATGGGGTATGGACAGTTGTCTGGGTTATCATCTTCTCGCGACATCACTTGAAAATGAGTTCCCGCAGGATCTCCTGATCTGTTACGATTACCGCACACTTGACCTTGAACAGGTGGTGATGGATGAAATTGGCCGTTATCGTCGCATCACCATTGTGGCCTGGTCATTCGGGGTCTGGGTCGCCCAACAGACCAGGCTCCCTGCCATAACACGGGCAATTGCCATCAACGGCACACTCTATCCCGTCCATGAGGAAATGGGGATCCGGCCGGGTGTTTTTGAGGCGACCCTCTCAACCTGGTCAGAAGAGAGTCGCCAACGCTTCAACCGACGGATGTGCGGCAGCAGCGAGGCGCTCACCCTTTTTACCAGCATCGCACCCGATCGTAGCGCCACCAGTCAGCAGGAGGAGCTGGAACAGTTGAAAGGGCACCTCCTTCGCTCTGAGGCAACAGGGACAGGGGCAACAGGCGCACCGTGGAGCTATGACCACGCCATTATTGGCAAAAGAGATCTTGTCTTTCCCGCACGGCAACAATATGCTGCATGGGAAAAGCTCCCCAAAACAGTGATTGCTGATATGCCTCACTTCCCTTTTCACCATTTCAGAAACCTGCAGGAGGTGCTCGCTTGCTTCAAGCCATAAACAAGCCACTGGTGCGCGACAGGTTCAGCCGAACGCTGAAGAGCTACAAAAATCAGGCTGTAGTGCAGAAGGCAATGGCTCATGAGCTGCTGGAGATGATCTGCCGCTCAACACCCTGCCGATCCTTCAGCCGGGTGCTTGAGGTAGGAGCTGGCTCAGGGTGCCTGATGGCGGAGTTGCTGAGCCGCTGCACGGTTGGAAGCTATTACGCCAATGACCTGGTTGAAGAGAGCCTCGCCTGCCTCACAGAGGTGCTTGATCTCCTCCCTGTTCAGGAGTTTCACTTCCTTCCTGGAGACATAGAGTCCCTGGGCGATTTACCCTCGGAGCTTGATCTGGTGGTCTCCAATGCCACCCTGCAGTGGCTGGACAATCTCGACCACTTCTTTAAAACCATGGCAGCTCATCTCAAGCCGGGGGGAATACTCGCCTTCAGCAGCTTCAGCACCTCAAACATGCGTGAAACAGCAACCATTGAGGGGGTCAGCCTCCACTACCACAGCCTCGAAACACTTGCACTGCTTGCCGGCAGATATTTTGAGTTGACCGACTGCAGGGAAGAGTTGCGAGAGCTCGAATTCAGCTCGCCTGAAGCGGTGCTGCATCATATACGACAAACCGGGGTCAACGGCATTGGGCGACACTTGTGGACAAAAAGCCGCTACCAACGGTTCATCCGCCTTTACTGGCAACTCTTTTCATCTGCCAATGGTGTCTCACTGACCTATCATCCTGTCTACTGCTGCATGAAAAAAAGAGCTTCATGAAAGGAACCGTTATCGTCATTGCAGGAATTGACACCGGCATTGGAAAAACCTTTGCCACCGGCCTGCTCGCCAGGGCCTTACTCCTGCGGGGGAAAAATGTCATTACCCAGAAAATTGTCCAGACCGGATGCGAAGGTGTGTCGGAAGATATTGTTGAGCACCGCCGTCTAATGGGCACAGAGTTGCAGGAGGTCGACCGTGAGGGGCTCACCTGCCCTTACCTCTTCCGCTATCCAGCCTCTCCGCACCTGTCGGCCCGTCTTGATGGCACCCAAATTGATCTTATGCGCATCAGGCGCTGCACCCTTGCCCTGCAGAAACGTTACGAACTGATACTGCTTGAGGGGGTTGGTGGTCTGCTGGTTCCACTTGCAGATGATCTGCTTTTTGCCGATTATGTACGTGATGCGGGATACAGCCTTCTTCTGGTAACCAGCCCTCGTCTTGGCAGCATCAACCACACGCTGCTCTCAATCGAGGCCTGTGTGAAACGGGGAATTGTTCTTCGTGGCGTTATTTACAACTCTTTTCAGCCCGCTACAAAACCGATTATTGATGATACCCGTGAAATTATCCAGCGATACCTCCACAAGGCAGGATATACCGCGCCTGTGGTGAACCTGTATGACGGAATACTTGATGCTGATGCCATTGATCGTCTCTCACTATAACCGGGAGCACCTGGATGCCGACCATTGACTGCAACTTCGACCGACACCACCTGTGGCACCCATACGCCTCAATGACCAATCCGCTGCCGGTCTATCCTGTCGCCAGGGCTTACGAAGTCTTTCTTGAGCTTGAAGATGGTCGTACCCTGATTGACGGCATGTCCTCATGGTGGGCGGCCATCCACGGCTACAACCATCCCGTGCTCAATGCGGCTGTGGTTGCCCAGCTTCAGCAGATGAGCCATGTCATGTTCGGTGGCCTTACCCATGAGCCCGCAGTCACGCTGGCACAACAGTTGGTCAGGTTGACACCTGAACCACTGCAGAAAGTTTTTTTCAGCGATTCCGGTTCAGTTGCCGTTGAAGTTGCCATCAAGATGGCCATCCAGTACTGGGCTGCACTGGGAAAATCATCAAAAAAACGGCTGCTGACCGTCCGTTCAGGATACCATGGCGATACCTTTGCCGCCATGTCAGTCTGCGATCCGATAACAGGAATGCACTCGCTCTTCAAAGGGGCAATGCCAGAGCAGTACTTTGCCGAAGCGCCAGCCTGCCGGTTTGATGACCCATGCACCGACCTGGATATCGCCGATATGCGCCTGAAGCTGGAGCGCCATCACCGGAACATCGCCGCAGTTATTATCGAGCCGATAGTTCAGGGCGCTGGAGGAATGCGCTTTTACTCCCCGCACTACCTCACCCGCCTCCGGGAGTTATGTGATCACTACAAGGTACTCCTGATACTCGACGAAATTGCCACCGGATTCGGGCGCACCGGCAACATGTTTGCGCTCGAACATGCCGCCATTGTCCCCGACATTCTCTGCCTGGGCAAAGCGCTGACCGGCGGCTACATGACCCTTGCTGCGACCTTAGCCACTGAACGTGTCGCGGAAACCATCTGTTCAGCCTCCCCGGGCCTCTTCATGCATGGGCCAACCTTTATGGCCAATCCTCTCGCCTGTGCTATAGCCTGTGCAAGCATTCGTCTTCTTGAAAGCTATGACTGGCAGGCATCCGTTCTTCGTATAGAAGCAGGACTTCGCCTGGGGCTTGAACCCTGCCGTACACTCAGCCATGTCGCAGATGTTCGCGTTCTGGGCGGCATAGGGGTTGTTGAGCTTCACAACCCGGTCGCCATAGCTGCCATCCAGGAAAAATTTGTTGACCAGGGTGTCTGGGTACGCCCCTTCGGACGGCTGGTCTATCTTATGCCGCCATTTATCATCTCCAACAAACAACTGCGTGTATTAACCACAGCAGTGTGCGATATTGTACAATCGATACGGTAACATTTTACCCCAAAAAGCCATGAGAGCCAAACCCTGGATTCGCCATTACGACAAGGGAGTTCCCCACTCCCTTCACCCCTACCCGGAAGAGACTCTGGTCGATGTCCTCCGCAAAAGCGCCAGAGAGCAACCCCACCATGCGGCGATGCACTTCAAGGGCAACTCTCTCTCCTACCGGGGGCTTGACCAACAGAGTGACGCTCTGGCCCTGGCGCTGCTCTCACTTGGGGTTAAAGATGGCGACAGGGTTGCCCTTATCATGCCCAACTCGCCCCAGATGATCATCAGCGAGTTCGGAGTATGGAAAGCAGGAGCCATTGCCGTTCCGATGAATCCCCTCTACACCGTCAACGAACTGGAACACGCCCTGAATGAATGTGGTGCTGAGTCCGTCATCGTACTAACCTCTTTTTATGAAAAAATCAAGAGCGCACAAACCATTTCGCGCCTGAAGCGGGTGATAACAACCAATATCAAGGAGTATCTGTCACCCGTCAAAAAAATGCTGTTTACCCTGCTGAAAGAGAAAAAAGATGGGCACAGAATAAAACGTTGTAAAGGCGACTACCAGTTGAGCGCCCTCATTGCCGCATACGCCACAACCAACTATGTTCCGATACCGGTCAGGCACGACAAACCGGCAATTTTTCTCTTTTCCGGTGGCACAACCGGCAACCCAAAATGCGTGGTGATTACCCACCGGGGAATGGTGATGACCGGTATGCAGATTGCCAGTTGGTTCAGTGTTATACTGGAACAGGGCAAAGATATTATTCTGCTCAACATGCCCCTGTTCCACGTTTACGCCCAGGTTGGCATAATGACCGCAGCGCTGATGAAGCGTTACCCGCTCGGGCTGGTGCCAAATCCTCGCGATCTTGACGACTTGCTGCACACCATCAAAACCCTGAAACCAGCCGTACTGCCCGGGGTGCCAACGCTCTTTACCGCCCTGATCAACCACCCCAGGGTAAAAGGCGATACCTCAATCCTGAAATCACTCAAACTCAGCGTCTCCGGCGCGGCACCGCTCATGCTCGAAACCAAGAGACGTTTTGAAGAGCTGACCGGAGGCCGGATTATTGATGCCTACAGCCTGACAGAATCAGCACTGGCCTCGGTATTTACACCGATTCTCGGCACCTACAAACACGGCTCAGTAGGTATTCCTTTGCCTGATGTTGAGATACGAATCGTTGATCCGGAAACCGGACTCAATGACCTTTCTCTGCTTGAAGTGGGAGAAATTATTATGCGGGCCCCGCAAATCATGAAAGAGTACTGGCAGAACCCTCTGGAAACAGCTCTTGTTCTGCGTGAAGGCTGGCTCTATACGGGCGATCTCGGCTACGTCGATGAAGATGGCTACCTCTTCATTGTTGACCGCAAGAAAGATGTCATCAAACCCGGCGGCTTTCAGGTCTGGCCCCGCGACGTTGAAGAGGCGATAGCACTGCACCCTGCGGTATGTGAAGTGGGTGTTGCCGGAGTGCCCGACCCCTATCAGGGAGAGGCCGTCAAGGCATGGATTGTTTTGCACCCCGGACACCAGCTCACCTCCGATGAACTCCGCGCACACTGCCGCAAAGATCTGGCGGCCTACAAAGTGCCAAAACATGTCGAGTTCATTGAGGCACTGCCGAAATCAACCGTAGGGAAAGTACTGCGACGAAAGCTGGTGGAGGCACATTGCAAGGCAGAAAAAGAGTGAAGCGCCTCTATCTCTCACTCCCTGCTGATTATCCTGAAGGCTTTATTATATTCAGCGTTTCATCGCAGTTGAACGGCGATGCCCGAATGATTTTTTTACAACATGTCCTGAACGAACGATGAGCAATTCCGATCAAAAACGGGTGCAGAGCGCAAATCTCTCCCCTGATAAAGTGATGCACAAGCTGGTTTCGCTGGCCAAACGGCGAGGATTCATTTTTCCGTCGTCGGAGATATATGAAGGGCTCTCCTCCTGTTTTGACTATGGGCCGCTGGGCAGCGAGATGAAGCGGAATATCAAGGAGTTGTGGTGGAACTCCATGACTCGTCGCCACCAGAATATTGTAGGGCTTGATGCCTCAATCATGATGAATCCCCGCGTTTGGGAAGCATCGGGACATGTTGCAAGCTTCAATGACCCGATGATTGACGACAAAACAACCAAACGACGCTACCGAGCCGACCATCTGATTGAAAACCATATTGAAAAACTGCGCCGTGATGGCAAGAAAGAGGAGCTTCTGCGAGTCCAGGCAACCTACGAAGCAGCATCAGGGTCAGAGGATCTGAACCGAGCTCTCTATAACCTCATCATCTCCGAGGGAATCAAGGCCGCTGACACAGGATCGGGAGACTGGACGGAGGTTCGCCAGTTCAACCTGATGTTTCAGTGCAACATGGGTGCGCTGGCCGATAAATCAAGCGTCGTTTACCTCCGGCCCGAAACTGCGCAGGGTATTTTTGTGAACTTTCACAACGTCCGCGAATCGTCGCGCATGAAGGTGCCATTCGGGATTGCACAGATCGGCAAGGCTTTTCGTAACGAGATTGTCAAGGGGAACTTTATCTTCCGCATGGTTGAGTTTGAACAGATGGAGATGCAGTACTTTGTCAAACCCGGCACCCAGGCGGAGGCATTCGAAGCCTGGCGTGAAGAGCGCTTTGCCTGGTACAGCAGTGCTCTTGGCATCAACCAGAAGAAGCTGCACTGGTACAAGCACGACAAACTGGCGCACTATGCCGATCTTGCCTACGACATCAAGTTTGAGTTCCCGTTCGGCATTGAAGAGATCGAAGGAATTCACTCACGAACCGATTTTGACCTGAAACAGCATCAGGAGTACTCCGGCAAGAATATGGAGTATATCGACCAGCTCACCAATGAGCGCTATATCCCTTATGTGGTCGAGACCTCTGCCGGATGCGACCGCCTCTTTTTGGCGCTGCTTGCGGATGCCTACACCGAAGATACGGTTGACGGCGACGAGCGGGTGGTGCTGAAGCTTTCGCCAAAGGTGGCTCCGATAAAAGCTGCGGTGCTGCCGCTGATAAAAAAGGGCGGCATGGGCGAGAGAGCCTCCGTCTTGCGTGATGAGCTGGCGACAGACTTTCTTGTGCAGTACGACGATGCCGGTTCTATCGGTAAACGTTACCGCCGACAGGATGAGATCGGCACCCCATTCTGCATCACCGTTGACCACCAGTCTCTGGAGGAGAACACCGTGACGGTTCGCTATCGCGACACCGCAACACAGGAGAGAATTGATATATCACGAGTTCGAGAATTTATCACGACTAAACTTATCGGACTGTAAAGCTATGCGTTACGATGTCGCTGTTATTGGGGGGGGGCCTTCCGGAGCTGTTGCCGCTGCTATACTGGCAAAAGCGGGATTATCAACGGTACTGATTGAGCGCAATTTTGACAACGTCAAACCTTGTGGCGGGGCCATTCCCCTTGGCCTTATCGAAGAGTTCACTATTCCCGGTGAGCTGGTTGAGAAGAAGCTCTCCCGGATGAAGGCCCGATCACCGAAAGGGCGGGTCATCGACATGAATATGCCGAACGGCTACGTCGGTATGGTTCGTCGTGAAAAATTTGATCGCTATCTGCGTGTTGAAGCTGAAAATGCTGGCGCTGTTGTGGTTGAAGGGCTGGTTAAATCCATCTCTCACTCCGGCGAGGGATTTGTTATCAATACCCTCAACGACAAAGTTCCGCCACTCCGTGCCAAAAGAATTATCGGAGCGGACGGGGCCAACTCAAAAACCGCTGATGAGCTGCACTTTCCACCTAACGAGCTGAAGGTGATTGCCATGCAGCAGCGCTTCAAGTACACTCCCTCTATCCAAAAGTTCAGCGATATCGTTGAAATCTGGTTCGATGGCGAGGTCTCTCCTGACTTTTACGGCTGGATTTTCCCCAAGGCCGACCACTTGGCTATCGGCACCGGCACACAAGATCACAAGCACAATATCAAGGCGCTGCAAAAGCGCTTTGTCGAGAAAATAGGGATTACCGACAAGCCCTACCTTGACGAGGCAGCAAAAATTCCGATGAAACCCCGCAAATCGTTCACCCAGGAAAAGGCCATTCTTGTCGGTGATGCCGCAGGGCTGGTAACTCCTGCGAATGGAGAGGGTATTTTCTTCGCCATGCGTTCAGGCAAGCTTGGCGCTCTTGCCATGATTGAGCATCTGAAACATGGTGCCCCACTGAACCGGTATGAAAAAGAGTTTCGCAAACTCTACGCGCCAATCTTTTTTGGCCTTGAGGTGTTGCAGGCAGCATATTACCGCAACGACCGGCTTCGGGAGAGTTTTGTCGCTATTTGCGCCGATGATGATGTCCAGCGGATCACCTTCGACTCCTATCTCTACAAGAAGATGATCCCCGCCTCCTGGCCTGTCCAGATGAAAATCTTTTCCAAAAATATCTACCACCTCATCAAGGGCTCCTGAATGCTGCTCTCTTTTCCCAACTGGATCATCCATATCTCCTCGGCGCTTGAGTGGGGAATTGCTGCAGCACTTTTCTTCCACTATGGCAGATTAACGGGACGCCGCGACATTCGCCTTTTTGGCCTTGCCATGCTGCCCCACTGGAGTGGCAGCTTGTTTGTGCTGAGCTACCACATCTTTGGCGACTCCATTCCCATACTTTTGGACCTGTCGGAACTGATCAATGTCTTTGGCAGCACAGCGCTCCTCCTTGCAACACTGAACCTGCTGAAATCAACCAAAACGGTCACTGCCGAGGCTGGATATACCGCAGCCGTTGGCGCTATCATGATTGCCGGTAAGCCACAATCCTACCTCGGAGCCGATATTTTCGACACCATCCTGCAGATCTCCAGCGTGATTTATCTCGCCTTTCTGGTGCTCCTGCTGGTCGTCCATCGGCGTGACAAGACTATTTTTTCAGGCATGACTATTGCAGGATTCTGGTTTGTGCTGGTCTTTATCTCGGTCACCATTTTCTGTATGTACCTTGCCACCCAAGTGAGAGGATATCCGACGCTGTCGCACGACAACCTGCTGCACGGACTGGCCGAGAGCCTTCTGAGCATCAGTAATCTCATGATTGCCCTTGGAGCGCACCATAAAATCCGGGAGTATAAACGGACTCATTTACCTGGTGCTGGTGCAATGGGCTGAAGAACTGAGGAATACTTCGCAGCATCAGAGAGGAGCTCAACCGCTTTTTTCACCGCCACGTCATGGCCAAGCTCTTCTTTTCGTGCGAGATGGTCATCATAATGACGCTGAATCTCCACTTCAAGCGCATCTGCAACATCATTGGAAGAACGCTCAATCTCCTGCGCTTTCATGCTGTCAATCGTCTGCTGTAACACAGAGAAACTTTTTACTCGGCTCTCATCACCTGCTGCCTGCGATTTGGCCACACTCTCTTTCAGCTCATTAAAACGACGCTCCGCCTCAGAGGTATAGACAAATTGTTTGTTGCGCAGAAAGTCGCCAAACGATACCATCAGCGCCTGACGGTCAAGAGGTGATGGCGGCTTGACAGGATACGCCGCGCAGTATTGGGTGGCAAACAGAAATGTCAATCCTCTTTTGCGAAGCTCTGCAAAATAGGCGGAGGGCACCGGTTCAGAGATCGTCATATCGGGCTTAATTCCGCCACCGCCGTAGACATTTCGACCATTTTTAGTCTTGAAAACCTGTGAAGCATCCTCCCCATGAGCCTTTGGAAGCGCTTGCCGCTTCCCGTCTGCCATCTTTACCTCTTTTTGGATCAACCTTCCTGAAGGCGTATAGTATTTTGCGATGGTCAGCTTCAGAGAGCTGTCGTAAGAGATCTTCACCACTGATTGCACGAGGCCTTTGCCAAAGGAACGCTCTCCTACAATAATTCCCCGATCCAGATCCTGGACTGCACCGGAGACAATTTCAGCAGCGGAGGCACTCTGACTGTTGATGAGAACAACCAGAGGAATCGCCGCATCCACCGGTGGCACTTCAGTAGGATACGATTTCACCACATCCGACGATCGACCACGAATCGAAACCACTTCACTGCCCTGGGCAATAAAAACCGATGCAACATCAACCGCAGCATTGAGCAGACCTCCCGGGTTGTTGCGAAGATCAAGAATAACCCCTTTCAGCGGAACATGACTCTCCTGTGCCTGCTGTATAAGCCCCTGCAATGCTTCACGCAGTTCTGCGGCTGAGCGGGTGCCAAAACTCTTCATCTCAAGATACCCGACACCATCAATAATACTGGAATAGCTCACCGTCGTCACCCGCACCTCCTCCCGCACCAGAGTAACGGAAAATGGCAGCACGCCCAGACGCTCAAGCCCAAAGGTTATCGACGTGCCAACGGAACCCTTGATCAGGCTCTTCACCTCTTCAGGTGAAACATTGTTCAGCTCTTTTTTATTAATGGCAAGAATCGTGTCGCCAACTTTGATGCCCGCTTTTGCAGCAGGGTGACCGGCAGCCACCGATGTCACAAAAAATTTTCCCTCAACAGTGGCAATAGTGATGCCAATACCCACATACTGACCGTTCGTCTGCTCATCAAGCTCACCAGCATCATTTTCATCAAGAAAAACGGTATAGGGATCAAGAGTACGCAGCATACCATCAATACCTGCATACATCAACTGACTGACATTGAGCTGATCGACATAATTTTTCGAGACTTCACGATAGACTTCACCAAGCAGATCAATGCTTTTGACAATCTCGAAATACTCTTTGTCGGGCGGCGGCTCCTCAGCCACAGAATATGATGGTATTGAACAAGAACACAACAGGGCAACCATGATGCCCCGCACACTCTGCCGAAACCGGTGCCCCCCAAAACTCTCTCTCTTCTGCTGCATATCGTTATCGGAGAGCCTCTTCGAGAGCCGTTGCGCTATCCGTCCGTTCGTCACGATACTTGATAATGATCGGAGTATAGATGGAGAGACCGTACTCCGCAGCAAAATCGCCCTTGACCTTGCGTGACCCGGCAACAACAACCGCGCCCGCCGGGATCACCAGGGGAGCCTCGGCTGTTTTTCTGTAGATGGTATTCCGCACAAGATCGTAGACCGGTGTCGAACCGTTCAGGATGACACCGGTACCAATAACCGCCCGCTCCCGAACAATCGTCCCCTCATAGATGCCGCAATTGCCACCCACCATCACCTCATCCTCAATAATAACCGGCATCGCTCCAACTGGCTCCAGCACACCGCCAACCTGCACCGCTGCGGAGAGATGCACCTTTTTGCCCACCTGCGCACAGCTCCCAACAAGGGCATGGGAATCAATCATTGTCCCCTCGCCAACATAAGCCCCAACGTTGACATAGGCAGGCGGCATCATCACCACCGAGGGGGCCAGATATGAACCATCCCTCACTGCGGAACCACCGGGCACAATGCGCACATTGTTATCCATCGTTATCTTTTTCAGCGGCCAGGTATCCTTGTCGATAAAGGTAAAGCTGTTGCCATGATCATCAAGCGAAAGAGTGCTTCCCTGCAACCGGCCAAGACGCATGCCAAGCAGAATCCCCTGCTTCACCCAGGAGTTAACAACCCACTCATCACCCGATTTTTCCGCAGCCCTCACCAACCCTTCGTTCAGCAACTGTTTGAACTGATTAAAAACCACCCGCACCTCCAGAATTTCCAGGAGTTCAGCGGGGCCAAGTGAAGAAAAAGCAAGAATTGACTCTTTCAGTGCATCATACTGTCCCATAACGTGCTTTCTATGTTATATGTCGCCATATTCGGCGGTAATATCCTTGTTATTCTTCCTGCTGTAGAACCTGAAATCGTCACTTCTGAGGCTCTCGTCCGGCTTCACCTGCACAAAAAGCATGTGCTGCAGGAACCACTTCAGCTCCGTCTTCAAGTCGTTGTTCTGCAATGGCTCAATCACGGTTGGGCTGACATAGAGGTCAAGCTGCTTGAACTGCATGGAGTGCTGCAGCGCATACTTCCGCAGCCAGCGCTCAATTTGATTGATGGTGGTAAAGCGTGCCTGCACCACACCACTCCCTCCACAGGCGGGGCACTGATCGCCCATCCGCTGCATCAGACTTGGGCGAATCCTTTCACGGGTAATTTGCATAATCCCGAAGTCCGACATCGGCAGAATGTTCGATTTTGCCCGATCATTGCGCAGCTCCGTCTTCATGGAGTCATAGACCTTCTTGGCATTTTTCTGGTCAAGCATATCAATAAAATCAACCACAATAATGCCGCCAATATCACGCAACCGCAACTGACGAACCACTTCACGCGCCGCCTCAAGATTGGTCTTCAGGGAGTTCTCCTCCTGCTCGCGCTTTGCCGCATAGCGACCGCTGTTGACATCAACAACCACCATAGCCTCAGTATGCTCGATAATGATATAGCCGCCCGACTTCAGCCACACCTTGCGCGAAAAGATCGATTCGACATCCTTGGCAATCCCGTACCCCTCAAACAGGGGAAGCTTACCCTGGTAGAAAGTGACATTTTTCACCATTTCAGGTGCCGCCCACTGAATATAGTTGAGCGTCTCCTTGTAGATGACCGGTGAATTCGCCACAATTTCAGCAACTTCAGAGGTGAGCGAGTCGCGCAAAACACTCGATATGATGGTATCCTCCTTGAAAATCAACTGGGGGGGAGCCGCATCCTGCAACTTCTCCTCAATCTGCGTCCACTTGCCAAGCAGCTTTTCAAGATCCTGCTTCAATAAGGTCTCTTCCTGATCCTCGGCAACCGTACGAATAATGGCACCAAACCCTTCGGGCAGCATGGAGCGCACCAGCTTTTTTAGCCGCGACCGCTCCTTGCGGGCAATCACCCGACGGGAAACTGCAACCTGGCCGCCACCAAAAGGGAGCAACACCATGAAGCGCCCGGCAATGGTAATATCAGAGGTAAGACGGGAGCCCTTGCTGCTGATCGGCTCCTTGATAACCTGCACCAGAATAGAGTCATTCGGCTTGAGCTTGCCGGCAATCAACTGGGTATACGACTGCCTTTTTTCAGCCCGCTCCTGCTCATCTGCTGAAGGGGTTTTGCTGCCACTGCGAGCTGTCTGCTTTACATTGGCGCCTGCCGCAGGCTCAACACCGGCACGGGCAGTCTGTGGGGCAGCATCAGCATCATCGCCATCATCCCCGGCTCCATTCTCATCATCATCCTCATCATCCTCAATCAATGCACGATAATCCTCGTTGGTGGTACCTACATCCGAAAAATGGAGAAACCCGTCAGACTTCTGGCCTATATCAACAAAAGCCGCCTTCAAACCCTCAACAACTTTGTGTACCCGTCCAAGATAAATATCACCGATACTTCTGCGGCTCTCAGGACGTTCAATAATCAACTCAACCAGACGACCCTCCTCAACCAGCGCAACCTGAATCTCGTCGCCGGTCTTGTTCATCAACAACTGCTTCGTCGAACTTTTCTTCATTCGTTAACTCTTTTTATAATGGGCCAATAATATCCTTTTTATGCAATCATGCAGGCACAACAGAAGATCAGCGGAAAAACTGTCCGCAAAGGGGCTAAAACTGATGAGCAAGATAATAAATTATAGAAGGAAACAGCAACCACAGCTTTCTCTTTGCAGTACTTCTATGAAGTTATGTACATTGAAACCAAAGCTGTTTTTGTTGTCTTCTGACTCTCCACACTCCCTTTATGCCGCACAACGACCCTCTGAACCAGACCCCCGAGCAGGACGCTCGCGACATTATCGACCGCCAGCTCACGGCGGCGGGATGGTCGGTTCAGAAAAAGAGCACAATCAACTGGCATGTTGCAGCAGGCATAGCGGTGACGCACTACCCGATGAAGGATGGGACTGAGGCCGACTACGTGTTGTTTGTCGATCGCAAGCCTGTGGGGATCATCGAGGCAAAACGAGAGGAGGAGGGGCATCACCTCTCCGCTGTGGAGGATCAATCGTCGGGATATGCCGCCAGCAAGCTGAAGCATCTCAACAACAACCCGTTGCCGTTTGTTTACGAAAGCACCGGCGTCTTGACCAACTTTACCGACTACCGCGACCCAAAACCACGCTCAAGGCCGGTTTTCAGCGTTCACCGACCGGAGACACTCCGCGAGTGGCTCGGCAAGGAGCAGAGCCTGAGAGGGCGAATGCAGCAGATGGCGGAGCTGGATCCGCAGGGTTTACGGGAGTGCCAGACCATCGCCATCAACAACCTGGAGCAGTCGTTCCGTGACGCACGCCCGAGGGCGCTCGTCCAGATGGCCACCGGTTCAGGCAAGACCTTCACAGCCATCACCTCCATCTACCGGCTGCTGAAACATGCCGATGCCAAACGGGTGCTCTTTCTGGTCGATACCCGCAACCTCGGCGAACAAGCCGAACAGGAGTTCCGGGCCTACACGCCCAATGACGACAACCGCAAGTTTACGGAGCTCTACAACGTGCAGCGCCTCCAGTCGAGCAGCATCGCCGGCGACAGCCAGGTCTGTATCACCACCATCCAGCGGCTCTACTCCATCCTGAAAGGTGAAGAGCTTGACCCTTGGCTGGAGGAGGAGAACCCGGCGGAAAAAAGCTGGCAGCCAAAAGAGCCTGTGCCGGTGGCCTACAATCCAAAAGTTCCTCCAGAATTTTTCGACTTCATCGTCATCGATGAGTGCCACCGCTCCATCTACAATCTCTGGCAGCAGGTGCTCGACTACTTCGACGCCTTCCTGATTGGCCTGACCGCAACGCCCGACAAACGCACCTTCGGCTTTTTCAACGAAAACATTGTCAGCGAATACAGCCACGAACGGGCCGTGGCCGACGGCGTCAATGTTGGCTATACCGTCTATCTTATCGAGACCGAGATAACAAAAAACGGGGCAGAGCTCAAAGCGAGGGAGTTTGTTGACAAGCGCGAAAAGCTCTCACGCCGAAAACGGTGGGAGCAGCTTGAAGAGGATGTCACCTATACGCCTATCCAGCTCGACCATGACGTCGTCAACCCAAGCCAGATCCGCAACATTATCCGCACCTTTCGCGACGTACTGCCGCTGCTCTTCCCCGGACGAACCGAGGTACCCAAGACTCTTGTGTTCGCCAAAACCGACAGCCATGCCGAGGATATCATCCGCATTATCCGCGAAGAGTTCAACGAAGGAAACGACTTCTGCAAAAAGATCACCTGCAAGGCGGATGAAGATCCCAAATCGCTGCTTGCCCGCTTCCGCAACGAATACAACCCGAGAATCGCCGTCACGGTTGACATGATCGCCACCGGCACCGACGTCAAGCCGCTCGAATGCGAGCTCTTCATGCGCGACGTCAAAAGCAGCAACTATTTTGAGCAGATGAAGGGGCGAGGCACGCGCACCCTTTGTTTTGATGACCTGAAAAAGGTGACTCCATCAGTCACCTCCACCAAAACGCACTTTGTCATTGTCGATGCCGTCGGCGTCACCAGATCGCTGAAAACCGACAGCCGCCCCCTTGAGCGTAAGCCCACGGTCTCCCTGAAGGAGTTGCTTGATGCCGTCACCTTCGGCGCCCAGGAAGAAGATCTCTTCATCTCCCTCGCCGGCCGCCTTGCCCGGCTCGACCGGCAAATCACCAAAGAGGAACGGGCAACGTTTATCGCTAAATCCGGCGGCAAAAGCATCAATCAGGTTGTCCGTGAACTGCTTGAATCGTGGAATCCCGACACCATAAGCCAGAAAGCAGAGGAGATCCTCGGCCGCACAATCGAGGAGGATGCCGATAACCCGTCAGTCGAAACAATGCAGTTGCGGGAAGAGGCGCAGCAGATACTCCTGCACGAAGCCCGCTCTACCTTCAACGGCTCACTGAACGAGTTTATCGACACCGTTCGCCGGGTCCACGAGCAGATTATCGACACCATCAACCTCGACCAGGTCACCAAAAGCGAATGGGCCGATGAAAGCGCCGACAAGGCAACCGGGCTGATCGGAGAGTTCAAGGCATATCTTGAGAGCCACAAAGATGAAATTATCGCGCTCACCATCTTTTACAACCAGCCCTTTCAGCGCCGCACCGTCACCTACCGGATGATCCGCGAGCTGCTTGACCGCCTCAAAGCTGACAAACCGGCCCTTGCCCCGATGCGCATCTGGCACGCTTACGAACAGCTCGAAAAGGTGAACGGCACCAGCCCGAAAAACGAGCTCATCGCCCTCGTCTCACTGATCCGCCGCATCACCGGCATCGACCCCGTCCTGACCATGTACGACAAAGCCGTTGATGCCAATTTCAAGGAGTGGGTGTTCAGGCAGCACTCCGGTGCCAGCGAAAAATTCACCGAAGAGCAGATGCAGTGGCTGCGCATGATCAAGGAGCACATTGCCTCCAGCATTCATATCGAGCAGGATGACCTCGACCTCACCCCCTTCGACGCGCATGGCGGCCGGGGCAAAATGTGGCAGCTTTTCGGGGAGCGGATGGGGGCGATTATTGATGAGTTGAATGAGGTGTTGACCGCTTGAGTGACAGAAAGATAGTACTGTCCACCTTCATCGTCGTCTTAACTCCTGAAGCGTTGCGATATCTTCATCCGCTACCTGCCGTTCAACCTGATTTCCCGGGAGAAATATAACGATGAAAGAAATATATTTATAAAATAAAATACGTTACCATATATTTATCCCTGATTTTCAAGAGAATGCAAGTTGTAATTATAACTATTTTTCCGAGCACAAGCTTTCTGGGA
>CAIPMW010000037.1 GCA_903866255.1 uncultured Chlorobiaceae bacterium
AACGGGAGCCTGGCTTGTCGACAGCGGCAGCGTGACGTTTGCCGAAGTGGATGACACGGATATTCTGAGTTCAGTGGTCGCGCTCTATGGCACGCCGGTCGCGAGCACGGGCGCGACGGTATCAGGTGCGTTGGCCACAGCGCTGGCCGATGCCGGTACGCTGAAGCTCAGCCAGACAGGCACCAACGACGGCGCCATTGTCTGGAGCTTCGCTCTCGATAACACGCTGTCGCAGTACCTGGCAAAAGATGAGAGCGTAACGGCGACGTACCGCATAACGCTGACGGATGATTCCGGAGCTGCCAATGCGAGCCGGACTCAGGATGTGACGGTAACGCTGACGGGTGTCAACGACACGCCAGTAGTAACCAACGAATCGGGGCAACTCGCAGGCTCTGCCACTGAAGCGGGTCATCTCGACGACGGCCAGACGGTACTCAGTGGCATGGGTATCAATGGCCTGACACATGTTACAGGCATGTTAACTGCCAGCGATGTCGATCATAATGCCACCCGAACCTGGAGTATTCAGGGCACACCGAGTGTCACTTATGGGACGATGACAATCAACCCTGCTACCGGATTATGGGACTATGCACTAAACAACTACCTTCCCGCAACCCAGTCGTTGCAGGAAGGTGAGGTTGTCACCGAAACCTTTATCGCTCGTGTGACGGACGATTTTGGAGCTTTTGTCGACCAGACAGTTTCAATCACGATTACTGGAACCAATGATGTGCCTGTGGTTGACAACGATGCCTCGGCACGGGAAGGTGTCGTGACTGAAGCTGGTAATTTCGACAATGGTACGATAGTTTCTGGTATTTCCACGGCAAGTGCCCCTTTGAGTGCGAGTGATGTGGATAGGGACGCAACCCGGTTATGGAGCCTGGCTGGAAAAACGGCCACCACTTATGGAGTGATGAATATTGATTCATCAACAGGAAAGTGGAGGTATACGATCGATAATACCCTGGCTGCTACTCAGTCGTTAAGAGAGGGTGATGTTGCTACCCAGACCTATATTGCCCGTGTAACGGACGACAAGGGAGCCTGGGTAGACCAGACCATCACGATTTCCATCAATGGCACCAACGATTCCCCTGTAGCGGTAGCCGATACCAATACCACTTCCGAAAATGTGATGCTGACGGTCAATGCAGCCAATGGACTTCTTGCCAACGACACCGATCCTGATACCGGCTCCACGCATAGGGTCAACGCTGTTGACGGATTACCAGGAAATGTGGGGGCCGCTGCAGCCGGAACGAATGGAGGTCTCTTTACTGTGGCCGTTGATGGTTCATACAGCTTCAATCCCGGCAGTACTACCTTCGACTATCTTGCTGCCGGCGAAACAACGGCCACCAGAGTGAACTACACGGTTATCGATGACAAGGGTGCCGCGAACAGCAGTACCGTGACGGTGACGCTCACTGGCACCAATGATGATCCGATAGTGGCATCCAGCGATTTGTCTGGTGCTGTTATTGAAACCATTGGTACGCCAGCAGCTCTTGCCACTCTGATGGACACCGGAACCATAGCGTTCAGCGATGTCGATTTGACCGACATTCACTCCTTGAGCGCAGTGACGGCATCAACGGGAGTGTTGGGGTTATTGACAGTTACGAAGAGCAAAGATACCACAGGTACAGGAACGGATGGTATGATAACCTGGAACTACAGTGTTGGGGCCAGTGTTGTTGAATACCTTGCAGCAGGTCAGACCAGGGATGAAACATTTACCTTTACTGTTGGAGATGGTCACGGTGGTACCATAGAACGCACGGTGACGGTAACTCTGACGGGTACTAACGATCTTCCGTCGATTGTAAGCGCATCAACAACGGCCAGCGGAGCATTCACCGAAGCCGCCTTGACGACCGGCTCTGCGACAGTGCACACGGTGAGTGGTTCGATAGCCTTTTCCGATGCCGATTTGACCGATACGCACGTTATCACCGTAACAGGTGCTGATTTTGTGCGGTCAAGCGGAACTCTGACACAGAGCCAGCGGGATGCACTGTTGGCAGCCTTCCATCTTGATATCAAGGAAGAGAGTACGAGCAGGGGAGTTGGAACACAGGCATGGCATTTCAGTGCCGCAGACTCGATCTTTGACTACCTGGCGAATAATGAAACGCTTGTCGCAGCTTATACGGTTACTGTTGATGATATCCACACCGGAGGAACGGTCACAAAAGATGTGGTTATCACCATTACCGGTACAAATGATGCGGCCATTATTACTGGTACCAGTACAGTGAATCTGACGGAGACAAATGCGGTACTGACAGCAACGGGGACGCTCTCTGCAAATGACGTTGACAGCGACTCCAGTTTTGTGTCGCAGACGGATCTTGCTGGTACGAATGGGTATGGCAAGTTCAGTATTGGCAGCAACGGAGTATGGAACTACACTGCCTACAGTGCGCACAATGAGTTTGTCGGGGGAACCAACTACACCGACAGTGTTACTGTAGCGACAGCCGATGGCACCGGGCAGGTTGTGACGGTGACGATAGTCGGTATAAATGGTGATGCCCCGGTGATCAGTGGTACATTTTCCGGGGGTGTCACTGAAATCACCGGCACACCGGCAGCACAGTCCATGCTGACGAGTACCGGGACGATGGAGTTCAGTGATGCAGATGTTGCCGATACTCATACGCTGGGTGCCGTGACTGCCTCAACCGGCGTGTTGGGTACACTGACCATAACGAAAACTGCGGATACAGCAGGAGTCGGTACCGGTGGTAAACTGACCTGGAACTACAGCGTTGATGCTGGCGCCGTTGAATATCTGGCGGCAGGTGAGACGAAGGATGAACGCTTTACCTTCACCCTGAGTGATGATCAGGGTAGCACAACAGAACGTGCGGTGACGGTAACACTGACAGGAACAAATGATGCTCTTGCCATTGTATCAGGTTCGTCGACAGCCAGTAGCACATTCTTTGAAGCTCCGGGGAGTACTGGCTCTGCAGAGCTTGACATCGTGAGTAGTTCGATAGCTTTTGCTGACGCTGATGTGAGAGACACGCATGTGGTTACAGTGACAGGTACCCGTTTTGTGTGGTCAAACGGCAACTTGACGCAGCCACAGAAAGAGGCGCTTGCTGCAGCGTTCCATCCGGGCACAATGGTCGACAGCACTGGCACGGGAAATGGAACACAGGCCTGGTCTTTCAGCGCCGCAGATGCGACATTTGACTTCCTGGCCAAGGATGACACGCTGACAGCCACTTATACTGTAACCGTTGCTGACGGCCACGGCAGTTCGGCATATCAAGATGTTGTAGTATCAATAGAGGGAACGAATGATGCTGCAGTTATAACCGGCACAAGCATGGTGAGCCTGATTGAAACAAACAGCGTCCTCACTGCATCAGGTGCACTTTCAGTGACTGATGTTGATGGTCCGGCGCTCTTTGTTGCTCAGGCGAATGTCGCTGGCAATCATGGTTACGGCAAATTCAGCATTGGCACAGACGGAGTGTGGAGCTACACGGCTGACACCGCTCACAAAGAATTTACCGGTGGTGCCAATTACACCGACAGCATTACTGTTGCCGCAGCAGATGGAACTCGGCAGGTTATTGCGGTGACTATTACCGGTATCAATGATGCGGCTCTCATTACCGGTACCAGTACAGCCAGCTTGACTGAAGCCAAAACAGCTCTTGCCGCTACTGGCACGCTCTCGGCCACTGACATTGACAGTGCGGCGACCTTTGTTGCGCAGACAAACGTGGCTGGTTCGAATGGCTACGGCCACTTCAGCGTCGGCACGAACGGGGTGTGGAACTACACCACCGACAGTGCGAATGGCGAATTTGTCACTGGTACCAACTATACTGACAGCTTCATCGTAACCACTGCTGACGGAACACCACAGCTTGTCAGTGTAACCATTGCAGGCAGCAACAGTGGCGCGGTCATTACCGGGACAAGCACTGCCAGCCTTATTGAGACTGATGCTGTTTTGACTGCCACTGGCGTGCTTGTCGCTACCGACCTTGACAGCCCGATGACCTTTGTTGCCCGAACAAATGTTGCGGGCAATCACGCCTATGGCAAGTTCAGCATTGGTGCCTATGGTGTGTGGAGCTACACCGCTGACAATGCACACAACGAGTTTGCCGGTGGCACCGATTATACCGACAGTTTCATGGTCTCAACAGCAGACGGGACAGAGCAGGTTGTGACTGTTACGATTGCGGGTACAAACGATGTTGCAGTTATCAGCGGTACACGCACGGCGAGCCTCACACAAACCAGTGTGCCACTGACTGCTACAGGGCAACTCTCCGCAACTGACGTGGACAGTGCAATAACCTTTGTAGCCCGGACAAGTGTTGTCGGTTCAAATGGCTATGGTCACTTCAGCGTTGGCGTTGATGGTGTGTGGAGTTATACTGCTGACAGTGCCCATTGCGAGCTTTCGGGCGGTGTAGATTATAGTGACAGTTTTACCGTCTCAACAGCCGATGGTACACAGCAGCTTGTTTCCGTCACCATAACAGGTATCGATGATCCAGCAGTTCTTTCGTCCGTTATCTCTACACTTCCTGAAACAAGCACGCTTCGCTCAACGGGTGGAAAGTTGGCTATTCGTGACATTGACACCCCTTTGCCCACTTTTACAGCACAGGAGGGTACCCATGGAACCAACGGCACCTTTGTGCTGGGCGCTGACGGAGTCTGGAGCTATACGTTTGATCCTGAGATTGTGTTCACTGCTGGCGCAAGCTATAGTGATGTCTTCAATGTTTTCAGTGCTGATGGAACAGCAACGACCGTCAGTGTTTATAAAACCAGTGGCCCAATTTCATTGGGTAGTGACAGTGCAGGAGTCTCTCTTGTTGATCTCACCGTTCCTGTTGGCATCACTTTTTCAGAGGCGCACTCTCCTGAAAGCACTCTTGCAACCCTGCGCGATCAGCTTGTTACAGGAGCCTCAGAGTCGAAGATTAGTGCTGAGATGCTGAATGATGGCATTGATGCTTACATGTTGACGCTTCAGGATCAGCAGCAGGTGACGGTGCGTAACATTACCTTCAGCAACGATTCTGCCGGTACTACAGCCTCATCCGATCCCATTATCATCACCGGTGCATCAGGCAAAGGCGAGGGCAGTACAGCAAATCCAAACCATCAGGAGGCGCTGGTTGTTGATGCGACCAACTTGCCGTCAGGATCTGTTATTAACTTTAACAATGTTGAGTTTGCCATTGTTATCGGCGCGGTGCGGCTGATGGGTGGTGAAGGAAAAAACTATGTTATAGGTGACGATTTTGCCCAGTGGATTGTGCTTGGCGCCGAGGATGATACCCTGTATGGAGGAGGAGGCGATGATGTTATTGGCTCACATGGTGGCAATGATTTGCTCTACGGTGATGCAGGAGATGATACGCTGAGCGGAGGGATTGAAAATGATACGCTGTGCGGTGGCAGTGGAGACGATCTGCTGTATGGTGATGAGTCCACAACTGGTGGCGATGGTGTGGATACAGCGTTGTATACTGATGCTCTCGCGGGGGTTACGGTTAGTCTTCTCACCGGAACAGCGGATGATGGTATACCTTACACGACTAAACAGAGTGTCACAAGAGCTGGCCACGATACGCTGTACGATATTGAGAATATTGTTGCTGGTGATTTTGATGACACCATCATTGGAAACGACTTCGCCAACAAGCTTGAGGGGGGAAAAGGTAATGATACACTCACTGGTGGAAAGGGTAATGATACGCTGAATGGCGGTACCGGCAAGCTGGGTGGTACTGTAGACTCGGATAGGGCGGTGTTCAGCGGCAAGGTTGCTGATTATACCATAAGCTACGATGCGGCGACACACTCCTGGACTCTTGTAGATACGATAGCTGGTCGCGATGGTACAGATACGGTTACCAATGTCGAGATATTCCAGTTTGACGATAGTTACCAGTTTCAGGGGGCTGATGGAGATGCCACACTGACTGGTGGCGCTGGTACTGATACCGTCACCTATATCACAGCGCATGCAGCCATTACGGTTGATTTGCGTAATCGCACAGCAAGCTCGACACCAGGCGGAGATGCGGGAATCGGAACTGATACACTGATCAGTATCGAGAATGTTATTGGTGGTGATTTTGCTGATAGCCTTACCGGCAGCAGTGCCAACAACAAGCTTGCTGGTGGGAAGGGTAATGACACGATTGATGGTGGCGCAGGCGTGGATACGGTAGTGTTCAGTGGCAATTATGCCGACTACACGATCAGTTATGATGAGGCCACACATCTCTACACGATTGTGGATAAGATGGGAGGGCGTGATGGCACGGATGTTATTAGCTATGTCGAAAATTTCCAGTTTGCTGATGTGACTCGTCAGGATATTATAAGGCCAACGCTGGAAACTTCAAGCCCGGGTAGTGGAACGACGGGAGCAGGAGTGGGGAATGATGTTGTGCTGACCTTCAGTGAGGCGATTCATCGTGGCACCGGCACGATTGCCATCTGTTCAGCCAGTGGGGCGGTTGTGGCCAGCTCGGATGATGCCACAAGTGCAACCATAGCCACCGCTGGCAATACGTTGACGATTAACCCGACTCATGATCTGGCGTACAGTACGCACTACTATGTCACCCTGGCTGATGGCTCAATCCATGATCTTGCAGAGAACAGCTTTGCCGGAACAACCACCTTCGATTTTACCACTGGTGCCGATCCGTACATCGGGGCTAACCAGGGAGGTAGTGGAGTTGGAACGGCGATATTGGGATTAGGTACACTGGGTGTGCTTGCCTGGGTTGTTTTTTAGGGAGTATCGTTCGATGCTCTCTGCAATTATTGCTGTAGCTCCTGTTCGTTCCTGGACGAATAGACCCGCAGCCATTCCTCTTTCGGCTCTTTGCGTGGCATTGCACGTCAGGGTGTTCACCGCTCTGGCAAGTTCTCCCTCATCATGAATTACTTTTGCCCCACCAGCAGCAACAAGTCCTTCGGCTTCAGGAGAGTTGTGGTAGCGGGGACCGAAGAGTACCGGAATGTTGTAGACAGCCGGTTCGAGCGTGTTGTGCACATTAACACCGAAGCCCCCTCCGATGTATGCAAACGATGCGAAGGAGTAAAGTTCCACAAGATACCCGGCCTGGTCGATGACCAATATCTCTTTTTCAGGGTTGAAATTATCATTCAGGGATGATACCGGTACATAAGCGAGGGAGCGGCTGTGCAGCTCCTGGTAGAGGCGAGTCATGTTTTCGGAGTTTACCTGATGTGGCACAAGAACAAGGGATGGCCGCTCTCCAGGCTCTTGCCATGCGGGTAGCAGCAGCATTTCATCACGCTCCCAGACGCTTCCTGCAACAAGTACGGTACGGTTTGTATAGAACCGCTTGAGGTGATCAACCTTCGAGGTGTTTCTGCTCCTTAGACAGACCTGGTCAAACCGTGGATCACCGGCAGTTTTTGCCTGCTCGCACTTGAATATTTGCCGGAATGCAACAGTATCCTTTGATGAGACCGTATAGATGTTGTCAAAAAGGTGAAAGATGCTCCGATAAAAGCTTTTCAGGATCGGGTTAAAGTAGGGAGCATTGTTCTGCAGTACCGCTGCGGCAAGAATCAGTTTTGTCCCCTGTTTTTTGGCTTCGATGAGATGATTTGCCCAGAAATCATAACGCATAAGCAGCAGGGCGTCAGGCTTGAGCAGCGACACCAGCTTTCGGGCATTGGCGCGAGTGTCTGCAGGCAGATAGAAGACTGCTGCAGCATCAGGAAAGTTTTTTTGGGCGTTGTATCCGGAATCGGAGAGGAATGAGATAAAAAGGGTGATCTCCGGGTGGCTCGCTTTCAGTGCGGCAATGATCGGGCGTGCCTGTTCAAATTCGCCGACTGAGGCGGCATGAACCCATAATCTGAATGGTACAAGGGGAGTGTTGCTGATTTTTTGTTCCAGCTCTTCAAACACTCCTTTCCGTACGGTGAAGAAGGTGCGGAGTTTGGGATACAGAGTGCTGAGCAGTTGAGCAATTCCAAGAACAATAGGGAAAAGGATGTTATAGAAAAAAAACGGAAATCTGTTCATAAAAGCCTTTTTCGTTTGTCACAACGGTTTGATGAGCGCTGAAAGTTAAGAAAAAAGCTTGAAGTATGAGCTGTGAGGTCAAGTTATGAAGGTCAAAGAGGGGTGTGTAAATAATAAATTCTTCTTTTAGAAAGAAAAATGGTACTATGCTGACGTTTTAATGCGTGGTATACTATGCTAAGAAAGGACGCAGGGAAATTTACAGGTACACCCTTTTCAGGTTTCAGGCGTTTGTGACGGATACGATGGCCCCTGGCTTTGCCGGAAGTTGCCCCGATGTTTTCGGTTGATGAGAACTCTTCTTCATGTTTTTCTTTCCTGCATTGCTGCCACTCGCGCCTCACGCGAGGCTTTTTATCAATGATCTGGAAAGGAAACATACACTATGAAAGAACAGCAACTTTTGCCGCAGGATTTTAGCGCCCTTCAGCTCGCAGAACCGTTAATGAGAGCGCTTCAGGAGGTTGGGTACGAAAATCCGACACCTATTCAGGCTCAGACAATTCCCCTTATCCTCGAAGGACGCGACGTCCTTGGTCAGGCTCAGACCGGCACGGGAAAAACCGCAGCTTTTGCTCTGCCGATTCTCTCCAATATCAACCTTGAACAGGCCGAACCCCAGGCGCTGGTACTTGCCCCTACACGGGAGCTTGCCATACAGGTTGCCGAGGCGTTTCAGCGTTATGCTGAATATCTCAAAGGTTTTCACGTTGTCCCGATTTATGGCGGGCAGGATTATGGCATTCAGCTTCGCATGCTGAGACGGGGAGTGCATGTTATTGTTGGAACACCCGGTCGTGTCATGGATCATATACGGCGAGGCACACTTAATCTCAACACCCTCAAATGCCTGGTGCTTGACGAGGCTGATGAGATGCTTCGTATGGGATTTATTGACGATGTTGAGTGGATTCTTGAGCAGACCCCCAAAGGGCGCCAGGTTGCCCTCTTCTCGGCCACCATGCCATCTCCGATTCGTCGTATTGCACAGAAGTACCTGAACAACCCCGCAGAGGTGACCATACAGACCAAAACCACAACGGTTGACACCATTCGTCAGCGCTACTGGATTGTTGGTGGCAGCCACAAGATTGATATTCTGACACGAATTCTTGAAGTTGAGCCATTTGACGGGATGCTTATTTTTGTGCGAACCAAAACCATGACGATTGAGCTTGCCGAAAAGCTTCAGGCAAGGGGATACGGTGCCGCAGCGCTGAATGGCGATATGCCGCAGAGCCAGCGTGAACGTACCGTTGAGCAACTCAAGAGCGGAATCTTGCATATTGTTATTGCAACCGATGTTGCAGCTCGCGGCCTCGACGTGGAGCGCATCAGCCATGTGATCAATTACGATATTCCATCCGACACGGAATCTTATGTTCACCGTATTGGTCGCACCGGTCGTGCCGGTCGTGCCGGAGATGCCATTCTGTTTGTCTCTCCAAGAGAAAAAAACATGCTGTATTCCATTGAGCGGGCAACGCACAGCCGCATTGAGCTGATGGTGCTTCCGACGACAGAGCTGATCAACAACAAGAGGATTGCCAAGTTCAACCAGCGCATCACCGACAGGATTGCGGCAGAAGAGCTGGGTTTTTTCACCAATCTTATTGAGCAGTATTGCCAGGAGCACGATGTTCCTGTGCTCGACGCTGCAGCAGCTCTTGCCTCCATTGTGCAGGGAGAAACACCGCTCCTCTTGTCGAACAAGCCAGAAAAATCACGATTTCACGAGGAGAGAGAGGGTTCTGGCAGCCGGGATCGTGGTTTCGACAGAGATCGCGGTTCAGATCGGGATCGCGGGCCGGTCAAAAGGAGAGGGAAGAGCGAAGCTTATGGCGACGAAGGAAAGGAGAGATATCGTCTTGAGGTTGGCAGCGAGCACGGTGTCAAGGCTGGCAATATTCTTGGTGCAATCCTGAATGAAGTTGGTCTTGATCCCGAGTCAGTTGGACATATCTCAATCAATGAGGCGTACAGCACGGTTGAACTCCCCCAGGGGCTGCCGGATAATGTCTTTCATGAGTTACGGAAGGTGAGGGTCTGTGGCCGTCAGTTGCGCCTCTCCAAAATGGAAGATCAGGAGCGTGAGTTACCTTATGAAGCGAAAAAAAGTTTTAAGAAGCCTTATAAACCAGCAGGTAAAGAGACATCATTCTTTACTGGCAACAAAAAGAAAAGAAAGGGTTGAGGTAGTCGCCCGTCTATTATGTCAGTTACATCATTCAGGGAGCTTGTCCCTATTCTGCAAACCGCAATTGGCCCGATGATTCTTATATCGGGCCTCGGTCTTCTTCTCCTCACCATGACCAACAGGCTTGGCCGGATTATTGACCGTTCACGCTCACTTCTCGACGATCTGGAGTCCTATCCTGAATCCTATGTCATCAGAATAAACAAAGAGGTGGCCATTTTATGGAAACGGGCGCGTTACATAAGGATTGCTATCCTTCTGGCCTGCGTCACCTGTTTTGGTGCGAGTTGGCTTATTCTTCTTCTCTTTCTCAGTGCGCTCGTCAATCTGGATCTGCCGCTTCTGTTATCGGGAATATTTATTGTCAGTATGCTCAGTCTGAGCTGTTCATTGCTCTTTTTCTTTATTGAGGTTAATATGACCCTCTCAGCTCTCAAAATCGAGATGGAGAGCCACGACAAAAAGCGTCTTATTATCGAGACCATGGGCTATAAGTAACCCCTCCCTAGCCGCGAGGGTGGAAAGTTTTGTGCACCTCTTTGATAAAGGAGCGATCAATGTGGGTGTAGATCTGGGTTGTGGCGATTGAGCTGTGGCCAAGCATCTCCTGGACGCAGCGCAGATCGGCCCCTCCTTCGAGAAGGTGGGTGGCGAAACTGTGACGGAAGGTGTGCGGGCTGACCTTTTTTTCGATGCCCGCCGTAACGGCATATTTTCGTACAATGTCAAAGAGGGCCATCCGCGACAGTTTTATTCCTCGCGCATTGAGAAAAAGGTAGTCATCAGAGTTTTTCTGCACCAGTGCGATTCGCAGCTCTGTCCGGTAGCGGGTTACCCATGTAATTGCCGATCTGCCAACGGGTACCAGCCTCTCTTTTGATCCCTTGCCAAAAATCCTGATAAAACCTTCGTCGAGGTAGAGATTTTGCTGTTGGATAGTGATCAGCTCACTCACCCTGACCCCTGTTGCATAGAGAAGTTCCAGCATTGCCTTGTCTCTCAGAAGGAATTTGCCGGGGGGCTGGTGGGTGAGTGGCGCATCCAGAATTCGCAGGGTTTCATCAATGGTGAGAACGTCTGGCAGGTATTGTCCCAGTTTTGGCTGGTGGAGCTTCTCTGTCGGGTTTACAGTGAGCATGCGTTCGATGAGCAGGAATTTGTGTAGTGAGCGGATGGCCGAGATGTTTCTGGCCATTGAACTTGCTTCCAGACCAAGGCTGTACAGCTCCGAGATAAACTCATCAATATGTTCAGGTGTTATAGCCTCAATTGTCCTTGATTGTTGTTGCATAAAGAGCAGGTAACGCCTGAGGTCATTGCTGTACGACTTCCTTGTGTGGGTCGAAAAATTGCGTTCGACAAGGATGTAGTTCAGGAAACTCTCCAGCATTCTCCGGTATTGATCGTTCAGACTCTGCATCGTTCTACTCTGCTCTTTTATGCAGTCGCTGACAGAACCCGCCGTCAAAACCGGGATACTCGCCTGGCAGGGTGAGGCGCTGCTCTTCAGTATCAGCAATAAAATCTGGATGCCTCTGCAGAAACGCCTCAATTTGCAGTGTGTTCTCTTCCGGTTCAATTGAGCAGGTGGCATAGAGCAGCACACCACCCTCATGAAGCAGCTCTGCGGCGTGATCCAGAAGCTCTGCCTGCAGTATCCGGAGCTCGTGCAGCATTTCGGGGCTCAGCTTCCAGCGCAGCTCCGCACGTCGTCCAAGGACTCCGGTGCCTGAACAGGGTGCGTCAAGCAGAATAGCGTCTGGATGTACTTCTGGCTGATAGTGCCTGGCATCAGCGGCTACTGTGGTGATTATGGTAATGCCGAGAGCATTGGCATGAGCCTCTATTTTATGAAGTTTTGTGTCGTAGCGGTCAATGGCGATAATGTGCCCGTTGTTCTCCATAAGCTCAGCCATAAAGGTGGCTTTGCCTCCGGGTGCCGAGCAGAGGTCAAGCACGACACTTCCGGGAACAGGATTGAGCAGCAGGCAGGCGAGCCCCTGTGTTGGATTTTGGACGGTGAGGAGTCCCTCAGTCACCGCAGGCTCAAAGCTGTTGAAATCTTTTGAAAGGAAGAAGTTTTCAAGGGCACACTCTTCGTATTCAGGAGCAGCATCGGTGTTGGCAAAGAACGTCCTTGCCGATGTTTTCAAGCGGTTAATCCTGAATCCAAAAAGTGGGAACTGATTGTTGTATTGCAGGATAGACTCTGTTTTTTCTTTTCCGAATATGTTTATCCAGCGCTCAATCAGCCACAGCGGATGAGAGTAGCGAAGAGCAAGCTGCTCTTCCGGTTTTTTCTCCTTCAGCCACTCTTCAAGGGTGACGCTTTCGGGAGTGATTTTCCGCAGGACTCCGTTCACCAATTTCGACATGCGTTCCCCCTTGTATTTTCGGGCAAGTTTCACGCATTCGTTGACGGCGGCCCAGTCGGGGACTTTGCTGAGAAAAAGAATCTGATAGACTCCGATTCGAAGAATGTTTTTGAGGACAGGGGCTGCTTTATCAAGATTGTGATGATAGAAATGGGCAATAATAAAATCGAGCTGAAGTCGGTAGCGGAGGACCGCATTGACCAGTGCCGTCGAGAGAGCCCGGTCAACGCGGTTCAGTGCTGTGTGCTGAAATGCTCTGTGCAGAAGCTTGTCGAAGTGCTCGGTAGCGGTTTCAAGTGACTGCATGACATTCAGGGCAAGTTCTCGTGCTGTGATCATGGGGGTGCGTTAAAAAATCAGGTTAAGTGCATTGTGATACTCAGGTTGTTTGTAAAATACTATTCCCTGTTGTAGATTGGCCAAACTAAATGTTCTTTTTGAGATTTCAAGCTATCATCCAGAAAGGCGGAGGGACTGGCCCAGAGAAGCCTTGGCAACCATCATTGCACAATGATCGGTGCCAATTCCACCCCGGAGCGAATACCGGGAATGATGATGGTATGTATCCTGATTTCCCGGGAGAAATATAACGATGAAAGAAATATATTTATAAAATAAAATACGTTACCATATATTTATCCCTGATTTCCAAGAGAATGCAAGTTGTAATTATAACTATTTTTCCGAGCACAAGCTTTCTGG
>CAIPMW010000038.1 GCA_903866255.1 uncultured Chlorobiaceae bacterium
AAACTCTTCAAGATGTGCGGTCTTGAAGTCAAAGTCGTGCTTGTCGGTGTTCGGATGAAACCGCAGCTCCTTGAGGGTGGTGGTCTTCTGCTTTTTCTTCAGATCCTTGTCCCTCTTGTCCATCTTGTAGAGCAGCCTGCCTTGAAAATTAAGAGCAACTCTTTTACTCTTGATCAGGGCAATAGATGGAGCAAAATCGTATGAGAATAATGATTTTGTCTACCCTCTTTGTTGATTAAATTTCGTTTATCGCATACTATTAAAATGATTTATCTGATATCGATATGTCGAATTGAAGCCGTTTTTCTCCCCCCAAATATTGTTGATTGATGAATAATTAGGTTAAATTTCCAATCATATAACTCTATTGAGGAACAAAGGTCAGCACAACCATAATTCTCCCCATGCTTTGAATTAGAGTGGGCAAGATTATTTAGACCGTACAAAAGCGGGGATTCGTCCATCTACAGTGAGTCAGTGCTAAATGTTTTATCGCACTTTTTTTCTCTTAATAATCAAACTATTGCCGGTAATGCCTGCGGTTAAACGTCTTAGCAAAAAGAGTATTTCATGACAAATTTGACTAAAAACATTTCTGCAGTCAACACCGTACTCCGGAATAAATACCGGGTATTGAACCACATCAACCTTCAAAAACGCAAGGTCGCAGCGGTACGTATGCTTGGCTTCGATGAGTGTTATGCGCAATGGCCGGAAAATCGGCAACTGCTCACGGCAGTAATGGATGGTTCATCAAGCGTAGGACAAGCTGTTTGCGAAATATCCGCACGCAATAGGCTTGATAGTACAAAGGTTCGGGAGCTTCTGACTGGTCTATACACCACGGGTCTTCTCGAATTTCATATTACTGACGTTTGCGATCTGAGCTGTATAGAGTGCCATTACCGCGCAAAGTCGCTCTCTACGTTCCCATTCGATAGCATCAGCACGTTTATCACTGCGTTAAATCCAAAGGCAATCACAATTACCGGCGGTGGAGAGCCAAGCCTCTACAATAACACGCATAAGACTATGAATGACGTGATTCGGCTTATTGTCGAAACTTTCCCAAATAAAAAAATTGGATTGATCAACAATAACACTCACATCCCCAAGGGTGACTGGATTGATTGCATCCAGTGGCAACGCAGCTCGCTTGACGCGGCAAATCGTGAAACTTATCGATACATCAAGGGTGTCGACAAATACGATTTGACCATAGAAAACATCTATTGCTTGCTGGCTTCAAACATCCAATTTGTCGGCGTTGGATTCTTATATCGTAATGAAAATATTGAACAGATTCCATTATTTTTGGAACAATGGTTTGAAAGATATCAGCATATGACAGTATATGCGCAGGCGAAATTCAACATTCAATTTCGACCAATTTCACCCTCAATTGAGTCTATCGCTGACTATGATTTGCATAACGACATGGAAGTTCGCATGTACAAATCGGTGCAGGAAACGACTGCGCGTGCGCACGTCAACGTAGCCTTCGATAATTTTTTACGTATGCAAACGAATTTTTACGCAATCAGCAACGCCAAAAACGGTTCGTACTTTCTGCATGATCAGCAAGAATTCAGTCACTGCCAAAACGCACTACTTCACCGTATTCTCCGTTCAGACGGCACAGAATATCCTGATTTTCTGATTTGTAATCAGCCCAAAATGTCTCTCGGTAATGTGTTAACTGCCAATAATCCTGACGACGAGCGCATCAGGATTTCGCTTAACACGCTATTCTATTACTTTCGCATGTCAGAGTTTTGCGACACAGCACACTGCCGACAATGCTGGGTTTCGCAATTAGTGGAAGAATATTCCAGCAAAGATATTTCAAGTCTGGATTTGCCGGATTTAGCATTTTTCTAAGTAAAGAAGCCTGAAGTATGGACATTCTTTTGAATAGTCAAGGTGATGTTTTCACCGAGCGCAACGGAATCCTTATACCTGTTAACGGATCCAACCCATTATCGGACATAGACAGAGAGATTGTGAATCAGCTTTCTGCAGAACCAAACGCTCACTTTTACAAAACACCCTATCACAAGGTGGCTGGTGTGAAAGACAACCACATTGTTGATTTGTTCAACCTCACACCTGGCGACTTTAGCCCCGGCTCGCCATTTGATACGTTTTACGCAGTACAGCAATATTTAGAAGGAATGCTGGTATTACCGCGAATGTACTTGTACCCGACAGCCCGCTGTAATTGCAACTGCACGATTTGTCAATTTCAAGATCGTCACAAACATGGGGCTCAACTTGATTCTGTGGAAATGCATCTTGCTCTCAACACCTTCCACGCCTATTGCGGTAATATCCAGGAGCAGACGCTCATAGTTTCGGGAGATGGTGAGCCATTGCTCTACCCAGCACTTTACGACCTATTGTGCTCTGCGTTTAACTACCAAATGCGCATTTTTCTCACAACAAACCTCACAATACCCGATCATGACGGCTTGTATGAAAAGCTCGCTCAGTGTAGCATGATTACAATTTCGATCAAGGGTCTGACCGCTGAAGCCTACTCAAAATATCAGGGACTGCATAACAAGCGTATATTCGATCATGTTATCACCAATCTTGAAAAACTGCTAGAATTACGGGAAAAATCAGGACGGACAAACAAATGTTTGATCGGTATCACATCGTTGATTTTGCCGGAAAACAGTTCCGTTTATCGTAGCTTTATCAATCGTGCAGCATCGATAGGCATCGACTATCTGTACTTCAATCAGGTAGAACCGTCATGTGAAAAATATGGTATTGTTTTCACCGACACTGAGAAAGCAGAAACCTTGTGCCAATTGCAGGAATATGCAACAGCACCTCATAAAAACTTGACAGTGCGAGTATCTTCCGACCCATTTCGTAAGTTAGATAGCAATACTGTATATTTTGATGCGTCCAAGCTGCGTGAAAATAAGGAAATTTGCGGATCTGCCCTATTCAACCCGCTCGTAATGGCAGACAGTAATGGCAAAGCCAAAATGCTTGCATGTCGCAATAGCGACCTCTTCGACAAGCCGGAGTTTTCGTATCGTTTCAAGAACGGGTATAGGATTGACAACATATCGATTATATCAGTCATGAATGCCGTGCGTGGCTGTAGCGATTGCCGCCTCGAAAGGCAGGTGCGGCACTTTGACAAGATGCTCACTATAGCGAAGCAATACCGAGAAGGCTGCGAGTATCTTCTGGTATTCGACCTTAAAAAACTCAAAGAGCAAGCGTACGCGTTTATCCATTTCGAAAGCATCGTCAGATAACTGTTAATGGTCATTGAAAGACAAATGGATGAAAACGCATCGTTCATCAAACCCGATAAACTTTTTCGGTTGGAGGTGTGCTCGTTTTGCAGTTTTCGCTGCCATTTCTGCTGTTGGGAGAACCGCAATGTTAACTCATCATTTTTACAGCTACCGGAGGGTGGTGCGCGCATTATTGCTGAAGCGCTTGTGCAAACAGGCTGTTTCAACGTTAACATCACAGGCGGCGAACCGCTCCTGCTGCCACGCGAATACTTGTGCGCCGTGATTCGTGAAATCCAATCAGTTGATGGTGTCCGGCAACTTTGGATCACGTCCAACGGGCTTGCTCTGACTGACCGTACACTTTGCGAAAATCTATATTCTGCAGGATTGACCGATCTCGCAGTTTCCATTGCCGCCGAAACCGATCAAAACTACATGCGCTACACACGCACTCACACGACGCTGAGTGATATCATAAAAGGTATTCAAATCGCTGAAAACTGCGGCTTACGCATACGCGTACATGTCCCACTGAACCCGGTTGGTATTGCAAGCTATAAACAGCTCATTAAATTGATCGAACGACTTACTGAAACGAATGTTACGACGGTATCATTTTTTCGGCTACACAATAGCAATAAAATCGCACTCGAATACGGTAAACTGCACATCGATCCAAATACAGTAACGGTTGGCTTTTCCGAAAGCCCCAAATGGAAGTTTGATTGTAGCGGGCGGCCATTCTATACAAATGGCAGAATCAAAGTTCTTGTCCCCCGAGAATCAATACATCTTGTAACAGAGAATTGCAAATCGCAGAACTGTGATGCGTTCTGCCAAGGTATCTATTCTGCTTATATGATACCGTATGGCGAGGGTTGGACACTGCGTGCCTGTCACCGAGTTTTCGATGATCACCGAAATGAATACCCGCTTAACTCGAGCCTGCTTGAGGAAAAAAACGAAGAATTAACTGAGTTACTTCATTATGTATGGAGGTATGCCTATGACAAATGAAATCACAAAACATCGTCTTTCGCTAATTGCCGAACACGCAGTAGGTAATATTGCTGAGGCTGTTCTGTCAAAGGAATTTGCTGTTACCCGATTCTGTCAGGCCGATTTTTCTACTAAAAATGTGACCAAGGATACTAAGTTCTATGTTATCCATGGAGACATGGTCATATTTACACCAGATACGCTTATTTCGTTGCAGCATGAAGTCATGAACAACAATGCAGTGCTGATGCTCTGTGGAAATGTTCCGGATTTCGGCTTGAATGAGGATTTCTTCCGCTTCGTAGGCGTTTCAGGCAATGGCACGGAGCCATCCTCAAGCATAGAACTAAGAATTTTCCCGCACTATCTTGCTCATGGCCTTGACGAGTACGAAACCGTATACTCCGGCATATTAAGCTATAAGATGCAAACGCGCCTGACTACAAAAGATAATGTATTTATTAAAAATGCAGCTAACGGTACACCAGTCGCGTTTGAGCGCATATATGGTAAAAAAGGGCGCATGATATTCATATCTCTCCGTAGTACCCCAGAAAACCTTGACCATGTTACACTATCGCTGCTAAAAAATCTATCCAAGATTAAAATCACCGCTGACGGCATTGAGGGGGGATTCAGTCCCGTATTGCCGGATACCATACCATTTGATAAGGGAATTATTACCGAACGTCAAGATGTCATTGGGCGTTGGAACGCGCTATACGTGCCTGCAAACGGTGACGCGATATATTCTCACAGCTCACTGTTTTTGCCAGTATCACCAGAATTCTTCCTTGACAGCAAAATCGATATTTTGAAAAACTCAGGCGAACTCACGCGTAAAAAACTATTTAGAAGTCTCTCATCGATTGAGATTCGCAATACGGATTTTTGCAGCGAGGACTGCTATTATTGCTTCAACCGCAAATCCATGGATCTTTCGTACATGCGCACGAGCATTCCCGATGCGTTGCATTGCGAGTTAGAAGATGATCTGCTTGATTTATTCACTAGCCAAGGCAGCTCGTTTATGATTCGGTTCACCGGGTCCGGTGAACCGCTAAATCACAATCGAACTCTGCCATCCATCATCGCGTTCGAGCAGGCAGGTATTCCAACGGCACTCATCACGAATGGTAGCGCACTAACCAATAAATCAGCTACAGAACTCGGCAAATACTCGACCTTTGTCCGTTTCTCGATCGATGCAGCAGATGCCAAAACCTATGCAAACATAAGACGCTGTAGCAGTGATGTATTCAATGCGGTCATTAGGTCTATTGAGGATATTAGCTGCAGAAACGTAACGATAATTGGTGTAACGTTTCTTGTTTGCCGTCAGAATTTTACACAAATCGCTGAGTTTTGTGCACTGGTAAAACGCATCGGTGTAAAGCTCGTATGGATACGTTCGCTGAACGATCCCGATGAGTTTTCCAAAGCTGAGATAGATTTCATCAACGAAGATATTCGCCGTGCCGAGTCATTGAACGACAACGGTTTTTTCGTGTTTGCATTGCAGTTTTCAATTTACAGAAAGGTCTGCACGTTGCATTACCGCGCCGACGACAAGCACTGCTGGTCGTTGTTTACGAAGGCTGTAATTCAGCCAAACGGCGACGTAATTACCTGCCTTTCGCACAAGGATTTTGTGCTTGGCAATATCCACGATAGGCCATTTTCCATGATTTGGGGAAGCAAACGACATATCGCTTTTCTAAATAGGAGTAATAAAGTCGAGTGTTCTCAGTGCATCGAATCGCGTTTCAATAACTCAATTGAGTTTATGTACCGTCATAATGGAGAACAGATTGTCAAGGCGCAGCGGAACTTGGAATTGTAATTGATGACTTGCAGGAAAGTTATCGAACCCCACTGGTGTCCGGTTGTCGAAAAAGCCTGTTATCTTTCATTATTTCATAACTTTTCAAAAAGGGGATGATTGCTGAACACAGGAAAAACCGTTTTCGCTCAGCTTCAGGAACATTTTTCGCTTCATCAATTTCTTTTCAGTGTGAAACGTTATGATGGCAACTATAAAGTACAATCGTTTACTTGTCTTGATCAATATCTATGTTTGTTCTTTGCTCAATTGATCTATGGGGAAAATCTTCGGGATATTACAACATGTTTGTTTGGTATGCAAAATTAAATCTATCACATGTGCATATGGGGAAAGATTGCTCGCAGTACATCAGTTGATGCTAATGAATTGAGACTGGCGAATATATCAGGATTTTGCACATATTTTGATTTATCATGCACGAGAACTGTACTATAAAGATTCTTTTGGAGTAAAATTGGAGAATACCCAGTTGAATATATTTTACTTATAACCGGACGGCAGTGAATTGAAATATGGAAAAAATTATTGAAGCTCTACTAAATGCTATTGGATTTTTATACCGGCGTCATCAAAACTTGAAAGCCGCGAGCGATTTATCGCCATTTTTTAATTATCAGGATGTAAAAGTAAAGCGCGATTTATTTATTGAAAGTAAATTGCAGAATAATTCACCAACAAGGGAAGATGAGCCAGGCTTTACCCATAAATATGTTGTTAAGGAAAAGTTGATTCCGTTCTTTATAAAAACGGCGTTTAATGAAAAAAAGGTTAGTGATAAATTTTATCTTGTTCTTGCTGATTCAGGAATGGGGAAAACTACATTTCTGATAAATTTATTTGTTCGCTATAACTCGTTCTTCAACCTTAACCGAAAGTATAATATAAAGCTTATCCCTTTTGGTTATAAAGGGGACGTTATTGAGAAAATCAAAGAGATTAAAAAAGAGGAGATAAAAAACACGATATTGTTGCTTGATGCTTTTGATGAGTATGTTAAAATACTTCCGCCCGCTAAACATGATGCTCTTAACGATGATGAGCGATTTCGAAAAGTGCTAGACGAAGTAATTGACACTGTGCAAGATTTTCGTGAGGTGGTGATTACGAGCCGTACGCAATATTTTCCTGGCCAGGAAGACAGAGATTATGAATTAAAAATTCCTCGATTTGATGAAAAAGGTTTTCATAAACTTGCAAAATTATACCTATCACCTTTTGATGACAGCGAAATCCGCTCTTATCTGAATAAAAAATATGGAGTATTAAAGTTTTGGAACAGGGAGAAAAAGCAGAAAGCCCTTGAAATAGTGAATAATTCTCCAAATCTTATGGTTCGCCCCATGTTGCTTAATTATATTGATTTGCTGGTTGAGGATAATCAAAAATATTCAAATGCATATCAGATTTATGAGGCACTTGTCTATAAGTGGATAGAGCGTGAAGCAGATAAACGCAAGCCTGATAAAGATGATCGAGATAGATTCAAAAATAATCTTTATTGCTATTCGCGACAGGTTGCCTTGAAAATTTATGAGAAACGAAAAGAAATACAAAATTATCAGCTAACAGTAGCGGACGCAGTGACTATTGAAGTTAAACTTGAACATTATGAGATGACAGGACAGTCACTGCTTACTCGAGACATTGACACCTAAATTGAGCGATTTGCAATAAAAAAAGCTCTCATCTGAGAAGATAAAGTGTTATATTACAATGAGTAAAGTTGCAATTACCATTTCAATATCACACAACCCATCAGGTGGAGAGCTTTATGGCAAAAGATACCAGCATTTCGGCGAAAAAGAAAGAACAAATTCAGGCAATCGAAGCAACAGATGATCAGTTAACGACCAGATCGTGCTTAAGCCTTTTTGCCATCTATCTGCGAAGCATTCAACTTTTTCCAATCATAGAACGCCTGTTCGGCAAACTGCGCAAAAGCAACAAGGGACTGCCGATTTCAGAGCTGTTTGTGCAGATACTGAGCTTTTTCATGGATGGAACGAGTCGTCATCTGACAGGGTTTGATCAGCTCCAGAAGGAAGAAAGTTACCTTGATGTCGTCGGCAGCGAGCGACTGGCTTCGTCTCATGCGATAAAGCGTTTCTTTGGTGCTTTTTCATTTTGTCGGGTTTACCTGTTCCGGAGGTTGTTACAGGACTTGTTTATCTGGCGGTTGAAGCTGACCAAACCACGGGTTATTATCTTGGGTATCGATACAACAGTCTTTGACAACGATGATGCACCCAAACGTCATGGAGTGCAACCGACATACAAGAAAGTCAAGGGCTTCCAACCCTTGCAGATGAACTGGGGTCGTTATGTGGTTGATGCTGTGTTCCGTGGAGGAAAAAAGCACTCAAATCATGGAGATACCGTTGATACGATGATATGGCGTGTCGTCGAGAAAATCAGGAAGAAGTATCAAAAAGATGTCCCGATCATTGTGCGCATGGATGCCGGATTTTACGACGATGATCTGTTCGCGACCTGTGAGTGGCTACAGATCGGGTACTTGTGCGGCGGCAAGCAATACGCCAATGTGCTTGACTTGGCAACGGATGCCACCGATTGGAAGGCCTTCAAGAAAAATACTGATGATCGGAAAAACTGGATGTATACGGATTTCTTGTGCAAGCAGCGTACCTGGAAAAAAGAACGGCGGACGATCTTCAGCACCCTCTCGGAAGACGATGGGCAGTACATCCTCGAAGGGTTATGCCGAGATATGGTCATCATTACCAACCTTGGCAAGGGAGAGCCAATCGATGCCCAACTCAGAGCAATCGGTGAAGAACAATGGTTGGAAACAGAAACGCTTCTGGCTCAATATCACGATCGGGGTACTGATGAACTCACGAATCGAGCACTGAAAACCTTTGGTCATGAGCAGTTGCCCTTCAAACGTTTTACGGCGAACGCAGCATGGTATTACATGATGCTGCTGGGAAATAACCTCTTTGAGTCTTTCAAAGAAGATGTCACGGAGGCGGTCATCCCTGTGTCGGTTTATGCCGATACGTTCCGTCGTCAGTTCATCAAAACGGCAGGAAAGATGGTTAGACATGCGGGAAAACTGACGATGAAAGTCCCCAGAGCAGCTTTTGAGCGGCTGCAACTCGACGAGCTCTTCGTGAGATGCCAGAACAGTTCGCCACTCCTCTGTTAAACAACGGTATTGTTCAAAAAAAACACCAAAAAACAACGGGATAGGTACGTCTTGCTGAAAGGTGCTGATGTATTGCTATTGTAATATTATTATGACCAAGGTACCAGCTTTGACCTGTTGGTGATTAGTGTATGATCAAGAGGA
The DNA here is from genome assembly GCA_903866255.1 of uncultured Chlorobiaceae bacterium. Lineage (GTDB taxonomy): Bacteria > Bacteroidota > Chlorobiia > Chlorobiales > Chlorobiaceae > Chlorobium. The sequence continues at coordinate 9,425 of CAIPMW010000038.1, forward strand.
GACAAATATCAAAACGCAGAAGCCGAGGGCGCTTTTTACCGACTGAACCGGCAGGATGAGCCCTCATCGCTCAATTTAGGTGACAATAACTTGAAATTTGCCCATAAATCTATTCTTGAATTTTTTCTTGCTAAGGAAATTGCAGATACTCTTGATTCGAAGAACTGTGATTTTGCTATATCATTTGAATTTGCAGGTATGGATATGGCTAAACATTTTTGTTTAGAGATAATCGATCCACTGTTTCTTGCTATAATCAGGAATTTTGTCCGGGTAGATGGTGGCGTTTTTTTGATGGGTAGTCCAGATGATGAAGTTGACAGGAAGGGAAATGAAACACAACATCAGGTGAAAGTGAGTACCTTTTATCTTTGTAAATATGCGGTAAATGTTGCTGATTTTAAAACATTCATAGATGAATCAGGATATCAGACCGATGCAGAAAAAGGTGATGGCAGCAATGTTTTGGATGGGAAAAAAGGGTGGAAATGGGAAAAGAAAACGGGAGTAAACTGGCGCCATGGTGTGTCAGCTAATGAACGGGACACTGGAGAGTACAATCATCCGGTATTGTATGTTAGTTGGAATGATGCGGAAGCATATTGCAGCTGGTTGTCACAGAAGTCGGGCAAGAGTTTCCGGTTGCCGACTGAAGCTGAGTGGGAGTATGCTTGCCGTGCAGGGGAGATGAAACCGTTCTCTACCGGCGATAATTTGACAACTGAACAAGGTAACTATTGCGGGGACTTACCATATAACAATAATGAAAAAGGGATTTTCAGAAAAAACACGGTACCTGTTAACAGTTTTGAGCCTAACGCTTGGGGTTTGTATAATATGCACGGCAATGTGTGGGAGTGGTGCCGTGATTGGTACGTTGAGAACTATTATGAAAGATGCAAGGAAAATGGAGTTATTGAAAACCCTGCTGGTCCTGAAACTGGTTCGAGCCGTGTGCTTCGTGGCGGGAGCTGGTGCAGCCCTGCCGGGCGCTGCCAGTCGGCGAATCGCAACCGCAACCCCCCTGGGGGCCGGATAGGCAATGCTGGCTTCCGCTTGGTGTTTGTCCCGTAGTCAGTTGGTACTTCACTTTTGCTTTACTTTTGGGCGAGAGAGGGCAGTTAAAAAAATTGTGGTAAACTGCAATTTGGGAAAGCTAACGACATATCGCGTTTCAATAACTCCATTGAGTTTATGTGCCGTCATAATGGAGAAAAGATTGTCAAGGCGCAGGTAACCCTGGAATTGTAAATGATGACTTGCAGGAAAGTTATCGAACACATTTAACTGGAAAAAAACGGTCAGCAACTCTGCTCGTTCTGAACAGGAATTGCAGTATCTTCCCAGTTTTGAGCTTCATCAAACTTGCCGATTGCTCTCAAACAAAGAGCAACAGCTCTGCGACTCATGCCCAAGCTTTCGGGAATGAAGCGACCATGCTCATCGCCGTGCTCTTTAGTCGCCACAGCACGTTCATACCACAGACGGGCCTCATCATATCTGCCAACCCTTGAGAGGGAGTCCCCAACCATGTGCAGGCTCGTACCGAGGTTTTCGTGACTGATGCGCCCATGTACATTGCCCTGCTCTTTAGCCACGACCGCACGTTCAAACCAGGGACGGGCTTCATCGAACTTGCCTACATTGAATAGAGAATTTCCGATATAGTGCAGGCTTGTACCAATGCTTTCGTGGCTGATTCGCCCATGTACATCTCCCTGCTCTTTAGCCACGACCGCACGTTCAAACCAGGGACGGGCCTCGTCAAACTTGCCTAGACTGAACAGAGAGTTCCCGACAAAGCTCAGACTCCTGCCGAGGCTTTCGTGACTGATGCGACCATGCAGATCGCCCTGCTCTTTAGCCACGACCGCACGTTCAAACCACGAACGGGCCTCATCGAACTTGCCTAAACTTGAGAGAGAGTGGGCGACCTGATGCAGACTCCTGCCGAGGCTTTCGTGGTCAATACGACCATACACATCCCCCTGCTCGGCTGCCGCCACCGCACGTTCAAACCATAGACGGGCTTCATCAAACTTGCCTTCTCTGAACAGAGAGTACCCGACCTGGTGCAGACTCCTGCCGAGGCTTTCGTGATTGATATGACCATATACATCTCCCTGCTCGGCTGCTGCTACCGCACGTTCATACCATGGACGGGCCTCATCGAACTTGCCTGCACTTGAGAGAGAATGGCCGACACGGTGCAGGCTTGAGCCGAGGCTTTCATGATCGATGCGACCATGCAGATCACCCAGCTCTTTTGCCGCAACCGCACGTTCTAACCACGAACGGGCATCATCATACTTACCTACACTCGAAAAACAGTATCCAACATTGTGCAAGCTCGTACCGAGGCTTGCGTGATCGATACGACCATGCAGATCGCCCTGCCCTTTTGCCGCAACCGCACGCTCAAACCACGGACGGGCCTCATTGAAACGCCCTATTTCACAGAGAGCTCGCCCAACAGCCTCTCCTTCTTCAGTTGAAATGAGTTCCCCGTTATCCCATGATTCCAGTCTCAGATTATAGCTTAAGAAAGCTGCTACCTGCTCCCGATCTGCAGGATGTTCACTTACGCTCTTCCCCAGCTCAATAAACCGCTCTTTCTGGCGAAGTCGAATCTTAACCAACAGTTTTCTTATGTCAAGTGAAAGCTCAACTCCTTTCAGGTAGATTGCAAACAACTGGTGCATGCGTAGGTCACCTGCGTTTTCAAGGAGATGAAGGTCAAGGCATACATCAAGACGCCGTTCAAATTCCCTTGCATTATTGTTATATGCTGTTTCAAGATGAACAAACAGTTCGGTACGCACAATCCGCTCTCCGTTGAGAAATGCAGCGGCATGCAGCAGTAGACGAACCGGATTTTCAAGCACTTCGTAAACGTAACGAAAACTATTTTGTGCTTCTGAGGTAATGTTTATACGAGCCGACTCCAGGCGCCCCCGGCGTGACTCATAAGCCAGTGTCCTTGATGCTGGAACAATCTGGATCGGCAACCCCTGAGCCATTCGAACAAGCTCTTTGCCGTGAAGTCTTGCAATATCGGTTCCTCCTAACCGCTCGATCAGTTCAAAGGCGTCGTCATGTTTGAGTGGTGGCACAGGAAGCATTTTCCATGGTGCTGCCCAGTTCTCGTTGACCGTTGTCACCAGCACATGGCAGGGCATCCCGGAAGGGGGAAGCCACTGCATCAATGCCTCCTGATTCCAAACATTGTCATAGACCAGCAGAATCGGCTCTGAGCCAAAATAGAGAAGGGTTCGTTCGCACTGACCCTTAAGGGAGAGCCCTTCAGGAAACTCCAAGCCGAGCACATTGGTGGCAATCCGGGCAAGATCGACAAGCTCAGCACCTGACCCGGTATGAATGAAAAAAGTTCCTCCTGGATACCGGTTTCTATTTCGTCGAGCATACTCACGTGCAAGTTCGCTCTTTCCGGTTCCCGGTGCTCCATGCAGCACCAGTACACATTCCATTGAGGGATCGCCCAGAGTTGTTTCAATCTCTCCAAGCAACTGATTACGGCCAACAATGGGAAGATCTCCTTTTGGCGGTATGTTGCTGCGAAAAGTACGAAAAACAGGTGAAGAATGAGGTCCAAGCGGGAAAAGAGGAAAAGTGCGTGTTGCCGAAGGAGTAAATCGAGAGATCACGAAGGAACTCTCAAAATTAATCTCATTCGGGAAAACACTTGGATCAACAGTCCATATCTCATGTGGATGATCTTCGTAGCGTATCGGAAAAACCGTAACAGAGCCATCATGAAAGGTGCAGTAGAGAGAACGATTGTGCCATTTCCGTGTCTGATAGGCTGCTCCGGCTCCGATGTGCAGGAGTGCGCCCGAAACAGAAACAACATTTTCCACTTCGGTATCATGCAAATGGCCCCGGAGCAGCAGGTCAAGGGCGCCCTGCAAAGCGCTTTTGATATTGCTTCGCTCAAAATCACCAAGCCAATCGAGAGGATGATGCAGCAGGCCGATTTTCAAATCCACATTGAGCTTCTGTATCTCTTCGAGAGCTGGCTGAAGAGATCGACGACCGAGGACAAGCTTGTGATAGTCCTCATCACCTCCCATACTGAAAAGTGCTGTATTCAGTTGTAAAACAGCAACGCGCTGCCCTCTGATATCAACAACGTCAACAAGATCGCAGGTTGTGTCATCAGGCAGCTTCCGGATGCCATCAAAGTAACCGTTATACCAGTCACGAAACGCCCCAAGCTTATAAATGATATGCTTTAAAGGCTTGCCAGATTTAAAATAGGCTGTGGATTTTTCCTCGGTTTCCAGTGTTGAAGCAAGACCATCAGATTCATCACGATCAACATCATGGTTACCGGGCACAACAAAAAGGTGACGGCGTTCAAGCGCCGCCGCCTCAAGCAGGGCATCAAAGAACTCTGTAGCAGGAATATATTCGGCAACCTTCCCGCCATGCGCGATATCGCCGGTTGCAAAAATCAGGTCAGGCTTATGGCCCTTTGTTTCATGGAATTGCTTGACTGAGCGCACCAGTGCTTTGAGAACAACATCTCTGTCGTAAGAGTCTCCCCCTCGAATATGAAAATCGGAAATATGTAACCAGGTAAATGACATGCGTCAAAAAAATATTTTACTGATGCAACATCCATCAGAGATGTGATCAAATCTCATCAAAACATTGGAACTCCACACCAAAAAACGACGTTTCTCTTTATGAAGCAATAAGATACTCATTACGTCATTCTTTACTCAATATTTCAGCACAACAAAACAGGAAAACAATTATCCCTTCGCTCAAAGAAAGGCTGATATGCTTGTCTGTTGAGAGTGGGCCGCAGTTACGCCCCAAACTGCTTCAACATCCTCAAATCATTCTCAAACAGCAGCCTGATATCGTCAATCTTGTACCTGAGCAGCACCGTGCGGTCAACGCCCATACCGAAGGCGTAGCCTGACCACTCTTCGGGGTCTATGCCGCAGTTGCGCATGACGTTGGGGTGAACCATACCGCAGCCCATGATTTCGAGCCAGCCTGATTTTTTGCAGACCTTGCATCCCTTGCCGCCGCAGAGGTAGCAGGTGACGTCCACTTCGGCTGATGGTTCAGTGAAGGGGAAAAAGCTTGGGCGGAACCGGAGTTTGACGTCGGTGCCGAACATCTGTTTGGCGAA
>CAIPMW010000039.1 GCA_903866255.1 uncultured Chlorobiaceae bacterium
AATCATGCACTATCTGCGTAAAGAGGGTTACAAGATCAACTGGAAAAGGGTTCAGCGGCTTATGAGAATGTTGGGGCTGGCCGGTATGGCGCCGGGCCCCAACACCAGCAAGCCGCATCCGGAGCACAAGATCTATCCCTATTTTTTGCGGGGAGTTAATGTCATTAGGCCCAATCAGGTCTGGTCGACTGATATAACCTATATACGGCTTCCAAAAGGCTTTATGTATCTCGTTGCAGTCATTGACTGGTATTCTCGGAAAGTACTCTCCTGGCGATTATCTAACTCGATGGAAAGCACCTTTTGCGTTGACTGCCTGCAAGAAGCGTTACGGAAGTACGGGACACCGGAAATCTTTAATAACGACCTTCGGGTTAGAGTGCCTCCCCCCGGTTTTGCATGCTCTCAAGAGTGGAAGGGAGGCTGCACGAATTTGGGAATTATCTAAAAAGGGATCTTGGATTAAAATATCTATAAGCACCATATAAATCAGTTGCTTATTTTTTCTATGTGTCGTAAATTGACAATATGAAAAAGTTACAAGACACACTGCTCTCCAAAATGAGCAAGCGCATCGTGCGCAAGCGCAATGACGTTATTCTACGACAAGATTTTCTTGATCTTGGAGGCTATGACCAAGTTGGGCGTTGTTTGCTTCGGTTAGTAAAAGAAGGGATGCTTGTCAAAATAGGCCAAGGCATTTATGTGCGGGCGACGGTATCGCCTCTTGATGCCCGTCCGTCACTTCCCAGAAGCCTTAACAGTCTGGTATTGGAGGCGATGAAAAAGCTGGGCGTTCCTACTGGCCTGACAGAAATGGAAATCAAGTACAATGAAGGCAAAACGACTCAAGTTCCAACTGGCCGTGTTATCGGTGTTCGCAAACGTGTTCGTCGCCGTATTGGATTCGACGGGTATAGCATGAGGTTTGAACATGCCGCTTAATCAATCCCAGCCCACAAAATCGGCCATTGAACGTGCCGCTGGAATACTCGTCACAACTGACGAAGCTTTTATTGAGAAGGATTGGCATGTGGTTCGAGCCCTTACGTTGCTTAACGACCTTCAAATCGAAGGGTTACAATTGGCTTTTGGCGGTGGAACATCGTTAGCCAAAGCGGGACTTATCAAACGGTTTTCTGAAGATGTTGATTTTAAAGCTACCATACACCCAGCCGGGCACAAGCATTATCGTGAAATTCGCAAAAAAATAATTGCAGCTCTTGAAGCTGAAGAATTTCGTCTGGTCGCAGAACCGATGGTACGCGATGGAAGCAGATTCTTTTCGCTTGAACTGGATTACGGGGCAATATTTACGCGGAACCGACGACTGAGGACGCATATCCGTGTCGAGGTGCGTTTTATTCCGCCACAAATGCCTGTCGTTTTCAAGCCAGTACAGTCGTTGTTAAGATTTACGGAAGGGCAACCCGCCGAAATTGCCTCTATGCCCTATATCGATCCGGTCGAAATCGCGGCGGATAAAGTAAGTGCGCTATCGTGGCGATTGCTCGACGAAGAGGAACGCCAAGATAAAACCCTGATACGGCACGTGCACGATCTGGCTGCACTTGAAACTTTGATTACGCCGACCGCGGAATTTCCAAACCTTGTTCGCCAATCAATTGCTGGCGATCACAACCGCAGCGACATCCCCCAAGAACAAAGGCTTCGTGGCGTTATAACAAATTTGCAAACCGCCGGATGGAAAGAAGCGTATCAAGCGTTCGTGCAGGATATGTCTTTTGCGCGTGATGATGAAATTATTCCATACGAAACAGCGATTGATGCCTGTGAGCGTTTGATTCATCTGGTTGATCGCTAACGGAATTTTCTTGACCGCCATAGCTTATCGAGCCTTGCCGGCTTAGCTGCCGCGTAAATCAGGGCATGCCGAATGTTCCGGTGCTTCCCCCGGTGTCCAGAATAGTCATGAACAGGCCCTGTGCCTCAGCCCCTTGATCTGTCAAAGCGAAATCGCAAGCCTGACTGAGCGTACGGGTGGGCTGGCAGGGAAAGTCCGGCCTGTTCGTCATCATTGCGGATCGAAAGCCAAGCTTTTTTCCGGCTTAATGCTTCTCGTCGATTACTCAGAAAAAAATCATCCATCTCCGCCGTCGTCTTTTTGTAGTTGTTCTCCCTTGGTAAAAGAGCGTTTACCAAGAGCTCTGGTGCCCAAACTCACTCATTTCGTTCTTCAAACTCAAACCGGAAAGTATAGGGTGCATCCATGCTGACGCTCCCAAAGAGCAGGGCGAAGCGGGGTCATCCGGCTCGATTTGCCTTGTTGCCATAAGCCGTTATGGCATCATGCTGACAGGAGGGAGGTATGCCCAGGTGGATCGCCATAAAATCACTTTAATTATTAAATGGTAGTAAAGTGATAACTAAAATTGTGATTATTGTAATTAAAGTATTAACATTTTCTATTCCTCTCGCCTGAGTTGCGCTGGTGCAAAAAGAATTCCCGATTTTTCGTCGAGGTTTTTCCGCCTATCCGGCATGTTTGTTTCTGTGTGTTACCTGTTTTTTGTTGTTGGTTCAATCGTCCAATAAAAAAACCGTTATGGCTCCCATAGAAGACATTACCAGGAACCGAAAGCTTGATGCTTTGCGTGTTGCCCTCTCTCCCATTCTTGTCTATCTGGATGATCCAGCCATTATTGAAATTATGGTCAATGCCGATGGCCGGGTATGGGTCGATGAGATCTCCCGGGGCATGTCCTGCACCATGACGATCATGCAGCCGGAAGAGGTAGAGCGCATCATCCGGCTCCTTGCTGCATCAATCAACGCTGAGGTCAACGATCAATCGCCCTCACTTTCGGTAAAGCTTCCGGGATGGGGAGCACGTGTTCAGGCCTCCGTTCCTCCGATTGTCTCCGCTCCGGTTTTTTCGTTCCGCAAACCGGCCAAGGTGATCTTTTCGCTTGAGGACTATGTCCTGAAAGGGATTTTGAGCGAGAGTGATGCCCGGTACCTGCAACGTGGTGTCATGCAGAGGAAAAACATTCTCGTCGGAGGTGGAACGGGCAGCGGCAAAACCACTCTGGTTAATGCGCTGCTCAAGGTGGTCGCCGAGAGCGACGACCGGGTCTATATCGTCGAGGACAATGCCGAGCTGCAGTGTGATGCTCCGAACAAAATCGAGATCCTTGTCCAGCCGCCGCTCTACACCCACCAGAGGGCCATCATGGATGCCCTGCGCTTCCGGCCAGACCGGATCATTGTCGGGGAGGTGAGGGACGGGGCGGCACTTGATATGCTGAAAGCCTGGAACACTGGCCATCCCGGCGGCATTGCCACCATCCATGCCAACAGTACGAGCTCCATGCTTGACCGCCTTTGCCAGCTCTGTGAAGAGGTCATGGCGCATGCTCCCCGATATCTTATCGCTGAAGCCATTGATCTTTGTGTGCATATCCAGCGAGACCCTCTTCATTCTGCCGGACGCTCCATCAGCGGCATCGTTGAGGTTATCGGAGAAGAGGGCGGACAGTGGAAGACAAGAACGAGGCCAGTTGAAAAGTCGAACGGGTGTACAGTCTTCGCGTAGAATCGTTCCGCCTTTCCGGGGTACACTCCTTTTTTTTGTCAAAAGGTGTTAATAAAAAACAAACAAAGTAGTTAACAAACTGCTTTTGTCGGCAAGCAAGACCCTCTTCAACTTCAAACAAAAATGAGTCATGAATAAAGATGTCTTAAGAAATGCCGTGATGGTTGCCGCAGTGGTTGTTGTTTGTTCCGCAGTTCCTGCGTTTGCATCCTCGTCCGGAATGCCGTGGGAAACTCCGCTCAATTCGCTTCTGGACTCACTGACTGGTCCGGTATCCCGTGTTCTTGGAGCTGTTGCCATTATCGGGCTCGGACTCGGGGTCGCTTTCAGTGAAGGCGGCGGGATGATGCGAAAGGCGTTATGGGTGGTGATGGGTCTTGCCATAGCCTTCAATGCGGTTTCCTGGGGGCTCACTTTCATGGGATTTGGCGGAGGGCTTGCGGTATGATGGAGGGCTATGAAATCCCGCTGCACCGCTCCCTGACGGAGGTTATTCTCCTCGGCGGGGTGCCTCGTACCCCGGCTATTCTGCTCTGGACGACATCGGCGGCGATTGGGTTCGGGCTGCAGCAGATATGGGTGCTGCCGTTTGCCATCCTCATGCATGTTGTGCTTGTCGCCCTGACACGGCGTGACCCTTTCTTTTTTGAGGTGTTTATCCGGGCGCTGAAATCTCCGAAACGTTTAGACCCTTGAGTCGTTATGATGAACCTCAAACAATACCGGCAGTCGACGCACCGATTGCCTGATTATCTCCCCTGGGCGGCACTTGTTGCGCCAGGTGTCGTTCTGCAAAAGGATGCTGTTTTGCAAAAGAGTTTCCGGTTTCGGGGGCCTGACCTTGCGAGTTCTTCCTCCTCCGAGCTTGTTTCCTCTGTTGCCCGGCTGAACAACTCCCTTAAAAGGCTCGGTTCGGGATGGAGCCTCTTTATCGAGGCACAGCGGTTTCATCTGTCGGAGTATCAGGGGGCATTATGGAACCAGCCAGCAGCATGGCTTCTTGACCGGGAAAGGCGGGGGCAGTTTGAAGAGCGAGGGGTTCATTTTGAGAGCGCCTATTTCATCACGTTTGTCTGGGCCATGCCGACAGCAAAAGGCAAAAAGCTCTCCAGCCTCTTTTATGATGACCCTGAAGTCACCGCTGACGCAAGTGTTGACAACGAGCGGGATATGGAGTACTTCACCAAAGCGTGTCATGAAATCGCTGACCTTATGCGTGGCGTCTTTGTTGAAATCGAGGAGCTGAATGACGATGAGACGCTCACCTACCTGCACAGTACGATTTCATCAAACCGTCACCCGGTTCTGGCTCCCGGCATCCCGATGTATCTCGATGCTCTGCTGCCCGATCAGGCGTTGACCGTGGCCGATATTCCCATGCTCGGCGGAAACTTTATTCCGACCGTCACCTTTACCGGGTTTCCTTCGAGCTCTCTGCCGGGCATTCTTGACGAACTGAACCACCTGGAGATCGAGTACCGGTGGGTGACCCGCTTTATCTGCCTGGACAAGGAAGATGCCCGCAAAGAGATTGAGCGGTTCAGACGGCAGTGGTGGTCAAAGCGAAAGAACCTGCTCACCATGCTGAAAGAGGAGGCGACCAAGGAGGCTTCGGCACTGCTTGACAGTGATGCCTCCAACAAGGCCGCCGATGCCGATGCGGCGTTGCAGGAGCTTGGTGAGGATCTGGTGTCGTTCGGCTTGATGACCTGCACCGTCACGGTTTCCCATGCCGATGTGCAGGAGGCCATGCGGAGAATTCGCCGGGTGAAGCAGGTGATCCAGAGCAAGGGGTTTGTGGTCAAAGAGGAGACCCTGAACAGCAAGGAGGCTTGGCTTGGCAGTCTTCCGGGCCATGTCTATGCCAATGTCCGCAGGCCGATGATCAGCACGGTCAACCTCGCCCACATCATGCCACTTTCGGCTATCTGGGCAGGAGAGACCGAAAACAGGCACCTGAAATCAGTCACGGGCAGTGGCCAGTACCATATGATGTGTTCGACTACCGGCAGTACGCCCTTCCGTTTCAACCTGAACGTCGGTGATGTCGGACATACCCTTATTATCGGGCCGACCGGAGCAGGAAAATCAACCCTGCTTTCCATGATGGCCCTGCAGTGGCTGCGGTACCCGAAAGCGCAGGTGGTGATTTTTGACAAAGACCGTTCTGCCCGTGCGGCCACTTTGGCCGTTCAGGGGGCGTTCTACGAACCGGGTGGTGACGAGGCGGCTTTGGCATTCCAGCCGCTTGCCTCCATTGAGGAGCAACAGGAGCGTATCTGGGCGGCAGAGTTTGTGGTGTTGCTACTGAAAGAGCAGGGGGTTGCAGAAAATCCCGGCATGAAAAAAGAGATTGATTCAGCCCTGCAAAACCTTGCAACCTATGAAAAAACGTCGAGAACCCTGACGGTGTTTACGGAGCTGGTGCAGTCCAAAGAGGTGAGAGAGGCGATGCGCCCCTACACCATGCGGGGCAACTACGGTGCTATTTTTGATGCGGCTGAGGAGATGATGGTGGGGGGAGCGTGGATAACGCTTGAGATGAATGCGCTGATGGGCATGAACCAGGAAGCGGTCATCCCGGCGCTCTTCTATCTTTTTCATACGGTAGAGAAGCGGTTTGATGGCAGACCGACCATGCTCGTTCTTGATGAAGCGTGGCTGTTTCTCAAACACTCGGTGTTTATGAACCAGTTGCAGAACTGGCTGAAAAGCCTTCGTAAAAAGAACGTCTATGTCGTCTTCGCAACACAGGAAGTGGCCGATGCGGCAGGATCTCCGATTATGGCCACGATCCTGTCGGCCTGCCACACGAAAATCTATCTGCCGGATGAAGAAGCCCTGACACCGGCCATGGCGGAGGCCTATCAGCGGTTCGGTTTGTCGGATGCCGAGATCCAGCTTCTCGCAACTTTGCAGGCGAAACGGGATTATTACTACCGCTCTGTCAATGGGCACAGGGTGTTCAGCCTCAACATGGGGCCGGTAGCACTGACTTATGCCGGCATGTCCAGTCCGGAGGATCAGAAGTTTATGGATGAGCTGTTCAAAACGGTACGGGCGGAAGAGTGGCCGGAACGGATGCTTCAGTACCGGGGCGTACACTGGGCGGCGGATATCCTGAAGGGTGTTACGGCAGTTCCCTTATCGTCATAATAAACCTCAAGACCAGGAAACGAATGAAAAAACGAGTTCAAAGAGTACTCATCGGGGCGATGTTGCTGGCTGGTTCTCCTGCCTTGCCCCTCAGCAGTAACCAGGCTGATGCGGCACTTCTGGTCACTGATCTTTCCAACCTGCAGCAGAACACGCTTACGGCTGTCAGAACAGCTTCGCAGATTCAGAACCAGCTTGAGCAGATCCGCAATCAGGTAAAAACCCTGACAAGGCTGCCCAGCAGTACGTTCGGGCCTATCAAAGGCATCTATGACAGCAATACCAGAGAGCTGAACGGCCTGATTGCCGATGTCCAGGGGATCAGTTTTGATCTCAACCAGATTGATGGCCAGTTCAACCAGCTCTATCCGACCGGCACCTGGGACAACATCAACAGAAGCCAGTATGAGCAGTATTTCCAGAACTGGAACAAGGAGTTGACCGAAGCGGCCAAAACGGCCATGAAAGCCCAGAGTGTTATCGAGCGTTCCAAGAACTACAATGATCAGGCGGCAAGCATTCTCGCAAGCAGTAATGGTGCTGATGGAGAGGTTCGACAGTTACAGGCAAACAACCAGATGCTGGGAATTGTCTCTGCTCAGTTGAACGGATTAACCGAAAACCTTGCGGTGAGTTCAAGGATTACAGCAACGGCGGCAGCAGAAGCAGCGCAGCGGAGAGAAGCCGAACAGGCTTACAGGAACAAGCTGATGACGGGGTATGGAGGCCAGAATACTACGCCGCAGCCAATAACACTCTCTCCAATCAAAAAATAAAGGAGATCCAATGAACAGGAAAAGGATACGGCAATACGTCATGCTTGGATTTGGTGTCATTGTGCTCATTGCTTCTTTCGGGTGCAGTCCAGAAAGCAAAGAGGAAACAACGCGTAAAGAACGTAACGAAAGAATGTTGAATGGATATGGTGGACAAGACACCAAGCCAAAGCCGATAAAGCTTGCGCCAATTAAAGAGTAAGGAGATCGCATGGAGCCAGGAATACTGACACAGACTCTAACCAATTTTCAGACAGCCTTTAGCTCCGGTTGGAGCAACCTGCAACCAGCCATAAACTATCTCATCGGCATATTTCTTGTTATTGAGATCGTCATGATCGGGCTCTGGATGGCACTTGGCGGAGGGGATCAGCTTGTCTCGGTCATGAAAAAGCTTCTCTACCTCGGTTTCTGGCTGTGGATTGTCCGGGAGTTTCCAACGCTGGCTGAAGCTTTTGTTCAGTCTCTGATCAAAGCTGGTCAGATAGCTGGCGGTGGTGGTGGCGGGAGTGTTTTTGATCCATCGAATATTCTCAGATATGGATTAAACACGACCGACCCAATGATAAAAGAGATCATGTCTATGGGGATCACTGAAATTGTTAACGGCATCGTACTGTCCATTAGTTATGTGATGATCATGCTCTCCTATATCCTGATCGCATGGCAGATCTTCTATGCCGTTCTTGAATTTTATCTCATCACCGCACTGGTCGGGATTTTTCTTCCGTTCGGGTTCCTCGAACAGACAAAGTTTCTGGCTGAAAAAGCCATAGGGGCAGTCATTGCTTCCGGAATAAAGCTCATGGTGCTGGCCTTTATCATGGCCGTAATTGAGCCGGTGCTGAGTACGCTAACTTTTACGGGTAATATGAGTTGGACTGAAATATGGAGCGCATTACTGACTGTCGGAGCGATTGCGTTTCTGACCTGGAATGCGCCAGGTGTTGCGGCTGGCCTGATGGCCGGTAGCCCCAGTTTGACGGCAGGAACTGCGGTGCAAAATGCAGTGGTCGGTGCTACGGGTGCGGCGCTGATGGCTGGTGGCATGGTTGCGGCTACACGTTCAGCAGTGAAAAGCATCGGTGGAGGGGCTGCTGCGCTTATGGGGAAAGGTCGAGGATCCAGTGGGTCGGGGAGCGGGATGTCGTCAGGTGGCGGCAAAACGCCAGGAGGCTCTGGCAATGGTGGAGCGGGAAACGTTCCTGGCCGCCCGACAGGAGGTAATCCAGAAATGAAGAATGATCATGCACCCGCTTCAGGCGAAAAGGGAAGCCCGGAGAGTGGCGATAAACAGGGCGGGGATAAAACAGGAAAAAGCCGTGCGCCAAATTGGGCTAAACAGGCATTGCATGCTCTCCATACACCGGAAGAGGCCAGACCCTCTGGCGGGAGTGTCACTCCAAGGCTGTAAAGCGTCTCATTTAATCCCTTAATCAAGAGGTTCGATCATGAAAACCGGAAAAAAATGGATCCCGAACGGGGAGCTTGACACCCCGTACAAACGGGCATCGAAGGAGTGGGACGACAGGATCGGGAGCGCTGTTGTCCAGGCAAAAAACTGGCGGCTCGCCACCTTTGCAACGCTTCTTTTTGTTGCCCTGCCCTCTGTTGGAGGGATGATTTATCTGGGTGCACAGCCAAAAATGGTGCCGCACATTGTTGAAATCGGGGGCGATGGGGGAGCCACCTACCGGGGAGAGATCGGCAAGTCATGGGAGAAGTTCAAGCCCTCTGACCCTTCGATCAAGTACCATTTGCAGCGCTTTATCCAGGACACCCGGCTGATCAGCTCGGATGCCGGTGTTATCAAGCAGAACTGGCTGGATGCGTTTAAACTGGTTTCTCCCAAAGGGGCGAACACGCTCTCGGCATTCGTCCAGAAAAACGATCCGTTTATCCGGGCATCGAAAGAGCGGGTCAGTGTTGACATTCTTTCCATGGTACGGGTCTCTGAAGAGAGCTGGCAGGTTGACTGGAAAGAGTCGCAATGGGGAGTCATGGGAGAACCGACAGGGGAGAGTTACTGGCGGGGGATTTATAAGGTCGTTCTCCAGCAGCCGGCGACCGAGAAACAGTTGGCCTCGAATCCTATAGGCCTTTTCATTGATGAGTTTAACGTAGCGCAGATCGTTCGCTAATTACCCTTGCCACTTTAATCAAGAGCAGCATGATGCACCACAACACTACCTGGAAAAAGGGTTTTCTTACGCTCGGGGCGGCACTTGTCATAACCTCCGTGCCAGTTTTACAGCCAGCAGCAGCGAAACCCTGGAATGTTATCGAGCGGGCTAACCGCAGTTCGCAGAGAAATCCTGATGCGTTCGGATACATGAACGCCATCATGAAATATGATTATGAAGCGGGTCAACTCTATCAGGTCTATTGCGCCCCTTTGCGCATCACCGACATCCAGCTTGAGCCGGGGGAGGCTTTGACATCGGAGCCGGTCGGCGGTGACGTGGTACGCTGGATTCTTGCACGCACAAAAAGCAAGCTTGACGGGCTCGACCAGGAACATATTTATGTCAAGCCAACCAGACCGGGCCTGAAAACAACGCTCAGCATCAACACGAATGTGCGAACCTATCACATTGAGCTGACCAGTTACGAAAAAACCTATATGCCAGCCGTGAGCTGGAACTATGAACAGTACAACATGAAGCAGCTCCGACTGGAGAGTGCGGCTTCGATAGAGCCGAAAGTGAACATCTCGTCGTTGAACTTCCGGTATAATATTGATGTGAAAAAAGGGCGACGGCCCGCTTGGTTACCACTGAAGGTGTTCGATGACGGGCGAAAAACCTTTATCCAGTTCCCCCAGGAGATGCTGGTTCGAGAGTCGCCGGTTCTCTTTGTGCTTGGCCAGGGCGGCGATATCCAACTGGTCAATTTCCGCCAGAAAAACGATTACTACATCGTTGACCGGATTTTTGAGCGTGCGGAGTTGAGGGCAGGGGAGAAAGGCAAGAACATTATCCGCATCACTAAACAATAAGGGTCACATGGATAACGATATAAAGATTCCGCCACCGAGTGATGAAATCATTGATGATCCCCATGCATCGAAGATTTCCCCGGATGATCCCCGACTGAAACTGCCCTCACAGCAGAGCCGGAGCCTGAAAAAAGGGCCGGTCATTGCTATCGGCTCTGTTCTTTTGACCATCCTCCTTGTGGCGCTGGCGCTTGCCATCTGGCCAAAAGAGAAGACGACGCGTGCCCAAAAAGAGGATGTGGCCGTGAACCAGCCCTTTGCTCTTCCTGAATCGATCAAACGGGCTCCCGGCAATGACGCTCCGGTCATGCTGCCGCCAGCGGACAGCATCCCCCGATTAGGCCGACCGCTCCCCGGTGATCTTGGCCATGCCATGGTCAATAGAAATCAGGGAAACGTCCAGGCCAAAGCGCAAACCCCGGAAGAGGCAGAGCGTGATGCCGCCCTGAAAGCAAGTCCCTTTTTTGGTGGTGGCGGCAGCTTTTCTGGCAGTGTGACCCCGCCTTCGCTGGCTTTACCGGCCAGCAGCAGCGGAAGAGATGGCTCTGGTTATGGAGGCGGGCAGAACATGCAGGATCGAAAAAATGATTTCTTCGCCCGTGGCGGCGGCGATGAGAAGGAGTATCTCTCAAAGGGCATGCACCAGTCGAGGAGCCAGTATGAAGTGAAGGCCGGTTCGATCATTTCGGTTCTGCTCGTAACCGGCATCAATTCTGATCTGCCGGGGAATGTCATCGGGATGGTCAAAGAGAATGTTTATGATACCCGAAGCGGTGATTACCTGCTTATTCCGCAGGGAACCCGCGTGCTTGGCAAGTATGACAGCATGATATCCTACGGCCAGAAGAGAGTGCAGGTGAGCTGGAGCCGGATGATTCGGCCAGACGGGAGCTCTCTTATCATTGAAAACATGCCGGGGGTTGACCTGGCCGGTTCTGCGGGGTATAAAGGCAAAGTGGATAACCATGTTGACCGGCTGGTTGGCGGAGCAGTGCTATCCTCCCTCCTGTCGGTTGGAGCAACGGTGTCACAGGGGTCATATACGGATGAGGCAAGCATGAGTATGCAGCAGCGTATGGCGGCATCGGTCGGTCAGAACATCGCCACTACCGGCAGCCAGATCACCCGAAAAAACCTGGATATTCAGCCGACACTGATTATCCAGGCGGGGAAGGCGGTCAACATCCTCGTCAACAAGGACATGATTATTTCACCTTATAACAGTAAAGGTTGATTATGAACAACAACAGTCTGAACATCCAGATCAAGGTCTATCAGGAGCCGGTCAAAAAAATCTTTGTGTTGCCGAAAGAGATGGCAGATCTCTTTGACCAATACGTCGCACTGGCCCAAAAGGAGTATCCAAGTGTCAGTGAGGCGGAAATTGCGGCAGCTATGTTCACGACCCATATGAAGCGTGACCAGTTTTTTCAGCGTGAGCTGAAGAAGCATTCCGGAACGGTGGCGACGAAGAAGGTGCGGCCCGGATCACCACAGGATGAGAGCGGCCATGGATGAACTTGAACGGTTCAAAACCGAAATCAACCTGACCGAGTTTGCGGCGAGTCTGGGCTACCAGCTCGACCGGCGGAAGAGCAGCAGAAGCAGTATTGTCATGCGGAACGCGGAGGGTGACAAGGTGATCATCACCAGAAAAGAAGGTGGACACTGGACATATTTCAGTGTCCGCGAGAGTCTGGACCATGGCAGCATTATTGATTTTCTGCAGTTCAGGGAGGGTATTAACCTGGGCGGAGTCAGAAATCGGCTTCGGCCATGGATTTCGGGAATGGCGGTTCGACCCGATGTTTCGCTCTATGCC
>CAIPMW010000040.1 GCA_903866255.1 uncultured Chlorobiaceae bacterium
TCCTTTGAGAGTAATCCGCTATCGGCAACAAACACCACACGATCAACCTCAGCCATACTTTTTATATGAGCTATGGCATCCTTGAGTGTGTGGCCTTCCCACGTGGCTCCGTTGTAGAGACGGTATCCAAGAGGAAGACCTTCCCTTGTCACCATCATGGCCAGTAACACCTGGCTTTCACTGAATTTATGTTCCTTGCTCAATCCCTTTTCCCGCAGCTCATCCTCAGTAAAAGATTCAAAATAGAGGGTCGTGCAGTCATAAAAAATCACATCAATTTTCTGGGCGAACAATCCCATCGCAGCATCCCATGCCTTTTTCTGGATCAGTTCTATACTTTGGTCATCGATATAATCCAGCGTTCGGTACACCGCATTCAAATCAAGTTTCACCCCGAAGTCCCGTTCAAGATCGAGGACACTCTTGCGTTTGCTTGACGGATTGGCAATTCTGGCCATCACCAGATGTACGATCGTCTTGGTTGCCTGTACTCGTCGTGCAGGGTCACCAATCACCCGGTCAAAACCAAGTTCATTAAACAACTTGCCATAAATCTCATGAATGCCGACCACCACACGATCTTCTTCCCGAAGGAGCTTCAGATCTATCGTCAACGGCTGAACTGGCGACAAATCAGCTTTTTTTCGTCCGTCAATAGCCATTTGAGCCAATTCATCAGGACGGAAGAGTGCCGGAGCTGACTCTTCCTCAAGATTTGCTTTGATAAACTCGGCCAGCTCTTTCATTTTCACCAGTTCTTCATCATTCATGGCAACACCGACATAGCGGATAATGCGCTGTTTGACTTTGTCTCCAATGCGTTCACTGGCAACAATCTGTACGGTTTGCCTTGGTGAATTCGGTGTAGATTTGACTCGAACAAACATGGACAAGCATAGAGAATGTGAAAAAGACTTTGACTGAAAAATACAAAACAAAACAATAAAAAACAATACAAATCGATCGTTAGGCACTACAAAGACAAAAACGAAAAGACCCCTTGATTTTATTGGCTTTCCAAGCTCACAGGCTCACTTCATGTATGAAGTCAGGAGCAAGAAATAGCGATAAAAAGACGTTTTATACAGAATGCTACAGGAGAGAACGGACACGGTGGTCGCTTCTCACTCTGCATTGTTTATTGGCGTTCATGCGAAAATCAGGTAAACCACAACACCCCGTCAAATTCGAACGGTGTGGGCAACTGCGATTGCAGTGTAATACCGGTAAAGGTTACAGAGGTATCGACGGTGCCGTCACCGTTCAGGTCGGCGTGCATGGTGAGCCCTTCGTACCCTGCCGCGCCTGCCTGAACCCACGCCACAATCCTGCTTGTTCCGGGGTGCCAGCCCCAGACCGACAACTGCTCTCCTGCCTGCCAGTCAGTGATGGTTGACCAGGTGGTAACGCCGCCTCTTCCATCGGAGAAGAAGATGTCGGTTCCGGCTCCTCCGGTCAGGAAGTTTGAGCCTGTTCCGCCGTCGATCACATCGTTGCCAACTCCGGCATTGACCGCGTCAACTCCACCTGCCACATTGATAAAGTCGTTATTGTCTGTACCGGTCACTACTTCGCCAGTGCTGTCACTGATGAACTGAAAATGGATGGCTGCTCCCCCGGCGGCTGTTGCTGGCCCGGAATAGCGCTCCGGCATCACACTGATACCGTTTCGGAGCATTGGTACAAGGGGAATAACACTCACAGCAGTTTTTGTAACATCAGCAAACTGAAAAAACTCAACTGAAGAGACTGAATCACTACCATCCCGGCCAGCAACATTGTCTTGAACCGTAAAGAGAAGCGTTGTGTTGTTATAGCTGATACTGTAGTCTGAACTATGGCCACGATACACTGCCGTATCACTGCCCGTTCCGCCGTCAAGGGTATCATTACCCACGAGGCCAGTCAAGCTGTCGTTACCAGCATAGCCATATAACAGGTCATTACCTGCTGTACCGGTAAGGCTATCATTGCCGCTGTTACCATAAGTCGCAATAAAATGATCAATGTCCGTGTAGATGTTTGAAATATCGATTACTCCTACAAGCTTGCTCCCCACCGCACTGCTATCTCCGCCACTCAGGCTATCCCCCCAAGTCACCACCGAACCATCAGCACGCAACGCCGCAAACGCATTCGCTGTCGAGAATATCTGGATGACATCAACATCACCATTCAGTGAACTGGCTACACTACTGCTATTTCCGCCATACAAGACATTCCCCCACGTCACCACCAAACCGTCAGCATGCAACGCCGCAAACGATTCCTCGTTAGAATATATCTGGATGACATCAACATCACCGTTCAGTAAACTGGCTACACTACTACTATCTCCGCCTGCACCACTATCCCCCCAAGTCACCACCGAACCGTCAGCACGCAACGCCGCAAACGCTCCCCATGCCGAGAAGATCTGGGTGACATCAACATCACCGTTCAGTAAACTGGAAACACCACTGCTATTTCCGCCAAAACCGCTATCCCCCCACGTCACCACAGAACCATCAGCGCGCAACGCCGCAAACGCATTATAGTTTTTCCATTCGCCAAGCGTATGCCTGGGAAACATTATTGTGGTTCCCATTTCTTTCGACAGGCTGAACTCCGCTCCGCTCTTGTCTATCATGTCACATCTCTCCGTTTTCGTTATTTCGTGCTCCAAAATGTTTGTTGCCGCTTAACAACTCTGTCCAAAGAGGGCTGTGAGCAACAAA
>CAIPMW010000041.1 GCA_903866255.1 uncultured Chlorobiaceae bacterium
AAAAAATCACTTGCTTCAGCTTTCAGATATCGTGCCGCCATGCGGCAATAATCAGGATCAGTTTCCACACCAATGCTGTTGCGGCCAGTTTTCAGCGCTGCAATCATGGATGTGCCTGAACCACAGAAAGGATCAAGCACAAGTATCACCTTCAAAAGAGTTGTTGCCGTCACAAAAGGGCGGCTCCATTTTGGTACCTGGGAGCAGATTTTTTACGGTGAGTTTGACGGCAAGAGAAAAAAACGGGTGCTCATCAAGATTATCGGCGAATAAGCGGGTTGCTTCAACACTCCTCTATATGGCAAGATCCTTTTTCATCCGGTCAATCTCCTCTTCAGTAAGGTAATGTCCAAGCTGCAAAAGCACATTGCCATTCGATGTCTGCCTTACCACCTCTTTACGGGATCCAGCTTTTTGGAATTCTCCGTACTCTGGAACACGAGGGATCTGAAAAATAGAAAATATGTTCACAACCTTCTTTGCCCAGACTGGCATCGCTTTTTCTTTCATGATACAAACAACAACGGTATTTTCTTTTGTAACAACTGATCAGCAATACTACTGAATTTTGAACTAATATCCATTATGAAACTTACCTCAAAGGTAAAAAAACCACTTCACTTTTGGAAATCGGGCCACATCAGATTTTTATCACGGTATTTCAAGTAGTAGCTCAAGAAAAATACCTGTTCAGATAAAAGATGTGGCCCTCTGCAAACTGGATGTTCTCAATGCCGTCCCGTCTCTGGAAGATTTGAAATCTCCACCAGGCAATCGGCTGGAAGCATTGAAAGGTGATTTTGCAGGTTTCCACAGCATTCGAATCAATGATCAGTGGCGAATTGTCTTCAGATGGCAGGATTTCGGAGCATACGACGTTCAGATTATTGATTACCACTAACCAATTTCAGCAAAAAATAACATGATACCATCAAACAGAGTGGCAACACATCCCTGAATTATATTACTGAAGGAGTTTATCGAGCCTCTGGGTCTGTCCCAGAAAGCACTTTCGGCGCATATCAGCATCCCGGTGCAACGAATCAATGAGATTGTCCTTGGTAAGAGAGGGGTGTCAACAAATACAGCCTGGCTGCTTGCCGGGGCGTTCAACACATCACCGGAGTTCTGGCTTAACCTGCAAGCAACTTACGACTTGTCTCTGCACAAACCAAAGCACCATGTGCAGCCAATGCTGAAAGTAAGCGCGTAACCATTATGTTTTTATAGTGTATACGGCGCACCCTTCCTTTGCCTTTTGTTGATAGAAGGTGGCAACACACTTTCCGAAGTTCCGGCTGCCTGAATGAATCGTGATTGCCAGGTTGTGATGTTGATCGAAACAAGCTTCAATGAAATGGTTCCCGCCTCCATGTGAGCCTATAGGCTTGAGTGCCTTTTCTGCCTTAATTTCAATCATATCGCAGACGTTTACTACCTCGGAAACAGTTGGCTTCGATGCTGAAATTGTCTGATTGATTGCTAAACCTGTTCTTTCGCAGTCTCTTCGATTGTATCAATCATGACGTTTGCCTTCGAACGCAGTACTTTCAGATTCTAAGAACAACGAGTGGCAACTATGTTGAAACTTTTTCAAGAAAACAGGCTTTCTGTGGACATACAAACTTTGTACATTATACCTCATGCTAACGAAAAATAATTGTTATGAGAACTGTCACCGTGAATGTCTCTTTTCAGGATTCATTGCTGAACGAAATTGACAAAACAGCCAGAAATGAGTATCGAAGCCGTTCAGAGTTGATAAGGGAAGCTGCGAGGCTTTATATTCAGCGCCAGAGTCAGTGGAATGATCTTTTTCAGCTTGGCGATATGGCAGTGCAGAAACAGCATCTGAATGAGCATGATGTAGCCGCAGAGATTGAAGCTGTTCGTGAGTCAAAGTTAACATTGTCATGAACATTGTATGCGACACCAATGTTCTTGTTTCCGGCATACTTTTCGGTGGGAATCCACGCGAGGTGTTGCGTCAGTGTTCGACGCTGAGGGTGGTTAATTTTATTTCTCCAGACATTATGCAAGAGGTGGAAGATGTTCTGCGACATCCAAAATTTGGACTGCTTCCGGAACAGGTTTACCGGATTACGGGGATTTTCATGGAGACATTTGCAATGGTTACTCCAACCATTGCCGTTGATGACATAACCGCTGACCGTGATGATAATCGGATTCTTGAAGCAGCTCATGCTGCTGAGGCTCAGGTGGTAGTCTCAGGTGACAAGCACCTGCTTGAACTGGTATCATGGAGAGGAATTTCTATTCTTACTCCTGCTGATTTTTTGATTCTTCCACGATAA
This sequence comes from uncultured Chlorobiaceae bacterium, assembly GCA_903866255.1. GTDB lineage: Bacteria > Bacteroidota > Chlorobiia > Chlorobiales > Chlorobiaceae > Chlorobium. The sequence continues at coordinate 2,316 of CAIPMW010000041.1, forward strand.
TGTTTTTTTCCCTCCCTGCCTTCCGGCAAGCTAAAAAAACTGAAAATGCCGTCAGGGGTACCTGATTGACTGAACAACCAATACGGCAAACAAAATCAGAGTCCATGCTTTCAGAGGTCAAATCCGATGCTTCCAATAACCAGGCTCTTGCCGTAAATGCATGACTGCAATGATTTGAATCGTATCCGCCTCTATTCTGTAAAAAACACCATAAGGAAAATGTGGCAACTTACATTTTCGGATGTTACACTCTCTTTGTCTGTAGAGGCAGGGATGACGTGCAATCCCTGATACTGCCTTCGCCAGGTTATCAAGAAAACGCTTCCCCAATCCAACCTGCCGCTGTTGATAAAATTTGGCCGCAGCATCCGCTTCGGTCAAAGCCTCCTCAACCCAAAAGACTAACATCAGACCAAACTGTCTCTTAAGCTCCTGAATGCAGACTCGTTATCAACTAATCTTGCTGTTCCTGTATCAATAGCCGCACAACGCCTCTGTATCTCTACCTGCCAAGCTGATGAAACAAGAAAGTTGTCTTCAAAATCAAGAGTATCGAGTAATACTTCGGCGATAAATGCTCGAATTGAGGGCTGCAGTTGCATTACCTCATCAATAATACGTTTTGGATCTGGATTCATCAGGTTAAGGTTTAGAACTGTTCGCTTGGCGGCATGGTACTACATCAAAATACATAAAAAAAAAGTTCTTTGTGTGTTCACCCCACAACCTTCCTTCAAGAAACCTCATGCCCTGTACGGACGGAAAATCATGAACAGATATTGCGGCACAGCATCAAGTTCTATAAAATCAAATATCTGCTCCTAAAAAGCGCCGTTTTTTTCTTCGCGACATTCCATCGATACAGAAAGGGACTTTATGCTTTTCAAAAAAGAAGTTGAGCGCATAATCAGGCGTTACGAAGAGTTGAACGGTCATCCAGCAACATATACTCATGATATGATTAGATCAAAAGGGGAGATCACGACCTTGTCGGAGCTTGTCACAAGCAGCAAGCATCACAAAGGGTTTAAAGTTCTTTTGGATAATCACCAACTTGACAACACTTTTGAGGCTTTGGTCGTACGCTTCGAATCTCAATTTAAACCAGATATTGTTGCCGCTGCACAGTTTCGATTAGCTGAAGATTTTCCCGCAAGAAAAAAAATTAATTTAAATCAAAACTATTTGTACATTTTATCGGAGGTTCCAGAAAAAATTAAGCCAGAAATATCCGTAACCGATTATTGAAAAATTAGTTATAGGATTAGCGTGAACTTAATTTTTGTGACTACTTTTGGATATTTTTGACGAAATAAGAGCAGGGTTTGTGACGCGGACCAAGATTTAGATCAAATCCAGAATCAATTATAGGCAATTAATTTATTATGCCCAAAATTTTTAGTGACTACGTTTTTAGGCCAATTTTCTCGTAACAAATTTCTTTACATAGCTTTATCGTTTTTTTGCTCTGGAACTTCCGTTTTATGGTGTTTCATATGGGCTTTGCCCCGGGGTTTGCGCTAAGCAGCAAGCCGACAGTACTCAAAGGCTCGATTATGTCGGGCCTTTGTTTTTATATCCTACCGTCAAAACAACTGTACTTTACTGACATAAACGGTCTCTCTTCAGGCGGAATTACGCAGTCTATAATTTTATTATGCTTCCTCAATTCCTTAAATCGGAAGTTCCAGCCGAATTTTTCGTTAACTCCTTATAAGCAGTGCTTTTAAGGCGAAAGTGTGTGAAAAATGTAGTCACTAAAATATTTGTATATCAAAAGTTTTTTTATTATTATGGAATAATTAAGAAAACCTTGATATAGTCACAATGTATATCGACACCAGCAAGACCACCATCAACGGCAAGACCTATTATCGATACTTGTTTCGTGAATCGTATCGTGAAGATGGCAAGGTCAAGAATCGCACCCTTGGCAAAATCTCCAAATGTTCAGCAACAGAAGTTGCTGCCATAAAACTTGCCCTGAAATACAAAGACAACTTGTCAGCCCTGCTGCATGTCG
>CAIPMW010000042.1 GCA_903866255.1 uncultured Chlorobiaceae bacterium
CCCACATTCCCACATCAGTCAAACGATTGACATACGGCTCAACCCTATTGACAAGTCCTTGCGCTTTCATTTCCAGTAAAACTTTAAGGGTACCCCAAACCTGTAAACCGGCAGCATGAGCTGTTCGACGAGCAAGCATATCATCAAGCAAAACAATACAATGCGAATTTTCTAAAGCAAGCGACATAGCCGCCAATTCTCCCGGACCAAGGTCTAATGAGAGCCATTCAGAGGGCTGTGCTTTTGGGTTTATGATCCTGATCCATGAAAAATCTGACAGGTTTGGAACGATCATATCCACTCTTGTCGCCAACCATTAATTCAACCTTCACCGCTTCAGGAGTCCATATTTCTCCGAAAATTTCAGGAAGTCGATCAATCAATCCGATACGATACGATACGATACGATACGATAAAGATAGAGTAAGGGAGATGTATTACTAATGGCTTGAAGCATTGTTGCGCTCTAAATCATCTAATTCGGATGCCAGGGGAAAAACATTATAGCGACTGAGACTGAGTAAAAATTCAACGCGGCCCATCCCGGCAAGCTCTGAAGCACGACCAGACGACAACCGCCCCATCTCAAACAGCTTAACTGCCGCAAGAACCCTCAGTTTCCTCCCGAAAGCAAGTGCATCAGTCTTTTCTGCAAGCAGTATCTTTTCGGGGATATCAAGCGTAATGTGTTGAGCAGCCATAGGGTTCCCCTTTTTCTTTTCTTCAATTCGATTCAATGCTTGCCTGGTACATGCAAGCATTGTTGTAACAACACACGAAACATATCAAAAATTCGCTGCGCATCAAAGTAACCCAGCCTCATCATTGAGATCAGAGTACCGTGAAAGGAATTGCATGACTGCGATATCAATCAAACCGGATAATTTCTTTTTGCCGCCTCCTGTAAACCCATCCAAAAGAGAAAACGACATGGCACACCCCAACGTCATGCGCAACAGCGGCATAGACCCTGAAGAGTGGTCAGGCTAGCCTTCGGCGTGGGTGTTGATCGCACGGTGTTGCTGAGGTACAAGATTGATGCAGGCTGCTGTTTGAGAATGATTTGCGGATGTTGAGGCAGTTTGGGGCGTAGTGGAAGTAACTAACTTCACTGTAGTCAGCCGCGCAATCTTGCCCTGATCCAGTCAGGATTTCTTCGGCAATCGAGTACAGCAATCACTAAAATCTCGTTTTCGGCGATTTCGTAATAAACGGCAAAAGACTTTACGATGTATACCTGCAAAAAATAAAAGCGAATCAATATCCGAATAGAGAGAATCAAGAAAGTAGATTCCCAAACCCTGAGATTGTCTTTCATAGAAATGGTAGCCATCTTCAAGATCTCTCTCGGCAGAATCAAAAATCCTCAACTGCACGACAGATTCCTTTTTATGCGCTCTTTGGCTTCTGCCCAGTCGGAGTGTTGCACCTTTCCGGCAGAAAAGGCTTCTCTCCGTTCGTTTAAAATGTTCTCATGCCATGCCGGAGATTCAAATGCCGTCTCATACCTTGAAAGATCATCCCAGATTGTCTCCAGCAAATCCAGTTTTTCAGCATAAGTAAACTGTGACAAGGGTAATTCAATTTTTGCCATGATGTTTGTTCTCCTTCAGGATAATAAACGTAAGTGCGAAATAGTCTTCCACTCTCCACAGACAACCATATCAGCCTTTCTTTAGTTCCTTGATCACATCATCAATAGGAACAGATAGTTGACCTTGCCCTTCCACTTTAGCTTCACGTAGATCAATCAGATCCATATAATCTTCCATCAGCTCTTCTATTGCCTGATATTCTTCATAAGGCAAAACAACAAACTCTTTTTTTCCCCCTTTTTCTATGACTTGAGGGTTAAGACGCATGGCTTTTCTAGTGGTAATCATCGGCATGCCTCTTTTCCATGTTTTATTCGATAAACAATCACATTTTGACCTTCAATTCCAAACAAAACTCTATAGTCTCCTACTCTTAAACGGTATTCAGGAATAAAGTTTGTCAGCTTTTTAACATTACCGGAAAGATTGTTTTCAAGTGTTTTTATTTTTTCAGTTATCCGTAATGCCTCTTTTCGATCCAAAGATTTCAAATCTTTTATTGCTGTTGGATTAATTTCAATTGAATAAAGCATCAATAGATATTTATTCGTATTAATTATGTTCGACTTTTACTAAACGTAAAATGTGCTCTGGTTTTGATTTTTCTTTTTGGTCACATGCTTGATGGTTCTCTGAAAAGATAACACAAGATGGTTGTGACTCTTTTTTCGCACTTTTATATAGAATGCCATCTAATTCCTCATCACTGTTAGTCCTATATATATGCCTGAAGTACTCAGTAATAATTTGACTTGGAACATAATCAATATGCTCTCGACCATCCCGTTCAATAGGCTTTGCAATATCATCTGAAAATGCCTTTAAAAAACGCAACGGGTAGATCAATTGTTGTCTCTCAGAATCGAAAACGCTGGGAATGTCAGGAAGCTTATACAAGTCCAACAGTCTAAGTGGTCGTAAAGGCAAAAACGTACCAATCGAAACAATATTATCATCGTTATTAGAAGTACCTGATTCTATAATAGCTGTCTCTTTATCAAATGAACCGTAAAACATAGAAATACCAGCAGGACTCATTCGATTAGAAAATATTGCATCTTGACTAGGTGGCGAGCCAAGACTTTTCGCTGTTGCATAACGCTCTTTATCTTTTCTAACTCGGTAGATTTCTTTGTTTTTCGTTATTGTCTGAACAAGACATTCTTCAAGCTTATTGTTTAGAATATATGCAAGTCTATCAAGAAAATCGGCGGGAGAAATGTCCGTCGAGACATACTTATCTTTCATAGATGCTAAAAATATATATCGCGACCTATATTTTACAGCTTCGCAAAATTCCGTCCATCCATAACTCCATATTTTATGATCAGTTCCACAGTAATAATCACGATCAATCCACTGAGTATTCCGTATACTCTCTTCTATAACTTTGAATACTTTATCATTTTCAGTAATACCAAGCACAGAGAGAATATCACCTGTGTCTTTGGTATCAGCCTGATAACCGCCTTCTCCTGAGTCATAAGCTATTTCATTAACCGGGTCATGCCAAGAAAAATTAATCCCATCCATTATAAGACGCATAACCCCATCAAACTCCGCCGCAATAGTTTTTTTAGATTTTTTTCCACAATAGTCACAAGTTGATTGAACTGCATGATTTTTAATGTATTGCTTAAGAAACTGATCAGTCAAGCAACCGGCGCAAATATAGCCATCAATTTTGTCGTATTCACGTGCATCCTGTTCCATCATCCATTCTTTTGCTCTGCCCATTGTGGGTCAATTGTTATGTTTTATCTTGCTATTATCACGAACAATTATTCTACTATAGAAACAGCTAAGACATTATTTGCAGCATCTATTATGAGAACATATTGAATTTGTGCAATTATAACACCTATTTCCTCATTTATTGAAATTGGATTTTGAATTGATGGATTATAGTATGGAGCCATTTCCGTAACATAAAATGGCCACTTAGAAATAATTACTGCCACTGCTTTTAATAATGGCTTGAGCAATCGAGCTTCATCAGGATTTGCTGATATTTCAGCAATTATATGTTCTTTGAGAATATCATATTTTGAAGAATCTTGATAATTTATATTTGTTTGCGGGCCTTCAAATAACACATTTGTATTTTTATTAATACGGGTTACCCTAACAGCTTTTCCAGATTTAGTATATGCTTTATACGTGCCAATAATAGACTCTTTTGAGGGGAATACTATATCAATATTTTTGTCACCATATTTGATTTTTTGATAAAACTGAGTATACTCTCCAAAGACATCATAGTAACTAATACTACAATTATCAATAGCGAAATATTTTATCTTAAATTTTTGTTCATCCGCATCATATTCTGCATATTTCGAGTCAAATGGTATATATATAAAATATTTTTCAGGCAAAGTAGACAACATATCAGATAACCGCTTATTAAATGATAATGTAGATTCAAACTCTCCTTTTATATTAGGTAATCGACTAATTTGCCTTTGCACCATTTCGAATGTAGTTGGACTTATTTTTTTGCCAAAATACATTAATTTTCCTTTAGCAAGGGAAGCGTTTTTATGCGATTGAGCCTCTATCTTTAGTTGTTCCTGTTGGCGGTATGGTTCTTCAATAAGGCTATCAAGTACCTCTGTGATATTTTTTTTCGGTAGTACAAGACTTCTCGATACAGGATCACTAGCTATAACCATTAATGGAATAGAAAACAATGAAATCGCAATAAATAAAATTTCACTATCGATCAACGATATACGCTTAAGCATTTTATATAACCAGTTATATAACAAAATTAATCGCTGCGATTACTAACTGTTCATTGTTAATTGATGACAACGCTTTTCTACAACCAAACCTAAGATCTGAACCAGTACCGCCATTCAATCCTGAACAACCTCACCCATATCCAGAAACTTCACCTTCTGCTCGTACTCATAGCTCCCATCAATCCCAACCAGCCCGCTTTTGATCAGATGCGCATTGACAAAGGTCTTGTTCTCCAGATAGAGGTAGCAGAGCCGCACGTTTTCTTCGTCATGTTTCAGCTTGTCATACTTCAGGAAGATACGCTTTCCCTTGATTTTTTCGGTTAAATAGTGCCTGACAGAAAACCCCTGTTTTTTGAAAATCTGAGAATACCACCACGATCAAAAACTGTCTATTTTTGACCCTGCGGAGGTGTTTTTGAGCTTACCGAGATTTTCCAAAATCAAACTACGGAATTTTGCTTTCAAAAGCTTCATCACGAACGTACTCTTCCCTGCGAATTGGTAAAAAAAGCTTTTTTCAGCGCCAGATCAGGCGGCTTTTTTGTACGCCCCTCGATGTCGTTTTCCATCCTTTTGTGACAAGAGCACTCCGAAACGGTGAATGTTGCGAGCCAGCACCGCAAGGGCGACGTAGCGCCTGAATCCTTTGATGCCATGGTCGAGGCATATATCCAGTCCATGAACCTCAAGTGCGTTGATTGCCGATTCGACTGCCGAATGCTGTCGTCTCAATTTCCTGAATTCCGGCTCGGATTCATGAGCTTTGTCGAGTTTCGAGAGTTTGCCTTTTTTTGGCAGAACCACTTTTTCGACAAGCGTTTTCAGTTCAATCTGGTTCTGTGGGCTATGAAAGCCTTTGTCGTAACTGATAGCCTGCAAGTTTGGAAAACGCATCTTGGTCTCTTCAACAATGGAGACAGCAATGTCGCTATCGGTGACTTGTTCCATCACCTGATGATGCAGGATGAAACGGTACTGATCTTCGATAATGCAGACTTTTAATCCCAACTCAACCGGCACACCAGCCTTGCCTTTACTGATCCACTCGGTGTGTGGCTGGAAAATGGAAAATACTTTCTCGGAATGGGGAATAATCTCTTCGTTGAGCACCCGACGACGAATCTGATCCATTTGCACTTCAGCATGAGCAACATAGTGGTTCAGCTTGCTGAGCAGCAACGGATTGACACCACCAAATTCTGCGCCGGTACTCATTGCCCGTTGCAACTGATGGTTTGCTGCGGCAAGATATTCACGGTGCGCTTGCTTTATTTTCTGCTCTTTGTGCGCTTTCTTTTCCGGGTTTTTGGATGTCGATTTCTTGAGCTTATGTACAACACGAAGCAATCTTTTTATACCTCTGAGGTTGTGAGAAAACTGACGCCACCGGGTTGAACCTTGCAGTGCGGACAATGTTGCACATACCTCAAGAACTTTGCGCATGGCATCGTATAACTGGCTGATATCGGCAGGAAAGTGGACATTGGTTTCAACCACAAACGAATCACCTCTGGCCATTAGAGGCAAGAAATTTTCCTGGTCTTTTTTTTTTACCAGAGCCTGACCGGCAAGCACAACTTCATGGTTGATGCGATCAAGCAATTCGGGGGTAAACAGCCGGACATTATCTTTGATGGTCTGGAGTTCGTAAGTGGTTTTGTCGGTCCAGTCGTTATGGCCAAGCATCTGGCGAAGTGTAGTGTGTTGATTGACCAATTCATGAAGACGATCGTAATCAATATTGAGTCCAAGTCGAACGACACCAAGTACCAGAATTGCCCATTGTTCCATACCGGGACGCCCTGTGCTCGAATCAGCTTTGCCGTCTCCTTTTTTCCGTTCAGGACGTACCTCTTCGAGAATGGCAAAAATACGTTTACGTAACTCCTCGTTGATGTAAATGCCTTGAAGTCCTCTCAGAATTTTTGGTACATCATCACGGGATTTTGGATCAAAAACAATGGCAGAAATATCGGTACGACCAAACATCATTTGGTGGTTGATGACGCTACGCATAGTGGATTTCGGAAAACGAAGTTTGGAGTCTGTTTCTCTTTGAGGGCACCCTACGACACCTTTTCTCAGTCAAAAATGACTTTAAATGGGGTGTTATTACGCTTTTGTTCAGGGGTACGCCAAATCTTTCGATCTTTATAAAGCAATATAAGCTATTATTTTATAATATCATAACGACTTTTCGTTCAACCACTATTTACAGTAATCAGCCCCTTGATTAAAGAAAACAAGCATTTTTGAGATATCGAATATTCGGCTTTTTCTGGAGCTGTTTTCGCCACTCTATTCCAACAAGCATTTCAATGATCTGCTGCGGTTCTTCAATACCATCCGCAAAACTTGCCCGCTCATTCGCTGGCCCGGCTTTTCCCGAGAGCCATCCGGCCCGTTTCATTCAGGAGATATTTTGACGGATCGACTTTGCCGTTATTCCACTCGATGCGGGAAGGGTTACTGTTTCACGATGGTGCTTTTGATGAAAACGAATCTCTTACCGCCTCTTCCATTCCGATGATTTCCTGCCCGGTCAGCTTTTCAAAATGGCTTTCCCTTTTCCGCGCCGACAATTTCCCGTTACTCTGGAGGCAAAGGTTGATGAAGAGGTCAATATGGCGGTCTGGCAGGTCGACTATCTCCTGAATGGCACCTTTGGCTTTATCGTACATGACAAGAAAGTCAAGCTCCTCGACCAGTTCTCTTGAGATTGTTTCAGAAATAAAGCCAAGCAAAGCCTCCGCTTGTGCCGTCATGTCAATGTAGCGATACCAATGGGCGGTTTCATTCTGAACTTGCATCTCTCCCAGAGGATCGAGTGTGTAGTCAATTTGCAGCAACAGAGGCCTTGAAAATGTTTCCAGTGATGCGTCATAAGCAAGCGGATTTTTCAGCATCGCTGCCGAGACAGGAATTATCAGCCCTTTGGGAGTGAACCCACGCCGGGCCAGAATGTTGTGAATCAGAAAACGATGAATACGACCGTTTCCATCCGTGAAAGGGTGGATAAAGACAAAGCCGTACGCAATGGCTGCGGCATGAACAATGGCAGGAATATCGTTGTTGGCCATTGTTTTGTGTGCTTCAACCAGTCCTTCCATCAATGATGCAACATCCTCGGGTTTTGGGCTTACGTAATGAACAATCTCCTTTTGAAAGGTAATTGTCTGGCCAACATAATTCTGAATGGTACGAAAGTCACTATCGGCAAATCGCGAATCGACAATCATGTTTTGCAGCCCAAGAAGTCGGGATCTTTCGCAGAAATCCTCTGTTTCAGCAAGCGTGAGCAGTGCTATGAATTTCTCTGTTCTCGAAGGCGAGGGTTTGATATGCTCAATCTCAAAGGAGGACTTGGTCTCTTTGGTATAGAGATATCCGAGCGCTCTATGCAGAAGCTCAGGAGGATAGGCATCCAGAATATGGGCGCACTGTTCAGTCAAGTTTTTATGCTCGACCTCTTTCAGCCGATCTGTTCGGCGAACGAGAGGGCAGAAGGTCGCTGATCCTGTAAGGTTGTTGATTATCCGTTGCCTTGGGCTGCGGATGCCATTCTTTAGCGTATAATATTCTTCCGGGTCAAGCAGCAGGGTGTAGTTCCCTTTGGCGGCATCCTCCAGAGGGAGTGTGGTGCCTGTAAGGAATTCATACAGAAACCAAAGTTTGCGACGATGAATGCTGACGGGGTGTTCCAGAATAAAGTCGCCCAGTTCCTGAGGCTCAATGAGGCGAAAGAGAGTGCACAGAAGAGCAAGATTGATCCCGTCGTATTTGATGGCAAATTCAAGATGGTCGCACGCTCCCTCTCCCGGCCAGTTTCTTGCAGGATAGAACTCTTCACGAACATTATCTTCTGTGACAGAGTAGCGCCCCCTCTTTGCATCGGAAACAAAAGAGGATCGCCAGTGAGGTATGTGCCTCATCTTGTATTTGTCGGTCAGGAACCGGTACCCTGCACTTTTTGATTGTGCCATGATGCTCCAAAAAAACAAGGGAATTCTGTCTGTTACGGCAAAAAGGGTTACACTTGTTGCAGGTAAGTTAAAAAATGAAACTTATAATCAAAAACGCTTAAATATTTGTCATAACAGTTATAAATGACCGCAGAAAAAGCAATATCATTACTTTTAGGCGGTCAAGAGTACTATCGGATATAGTGAAGCCTTGTCAAACAATTCCTGGTCTTTGATCAGGTTAGCCACTTCGTTGTTATCGACCTCAAAATCCCGACGTACTCCCCTCAGTTTGCAGGCGAGAAGGCGACGCAACTGTTCCAAATTGGGCGGCTCAAAAAACAGTACTTCGTCAAACCTGCGCCATACGGCAGCCCTCGCTCCTTATCGCCGCGAATCTGCTTGACCTAAGAGAAGAAAAGGCTTGCTGGCGATGCTGGTACGGCGATAAAGGATCAAGCAGGGAATTCATCCTCGAACACTCTACCAACTGCGAGATAGCGGTGAGCTTGAGCAACTTTCCCGAGGTCTTTACCGGCTTTCGGCTGATGCCGGAAAAGAACACATGGGGTTGATCACATGGAGGGATGCGCCCACAGGGCAAATTCAGAAATTTGACATCATTGTTGCCTACTGGAAAAACCGATTACGTTCTATTTTCTTTGCTGTGCCAGACACGAATAATAACAACCGTATCGTTTTTGTCCCGCATATAGCGGAGAACAAATGCCCCAGCCCCAAAAGATACGGCCCATTCATGTCTGCCAGTGCCATCCTCCATGGGACGTCCAATGTCTGGTATTGATGTTAGAAAACCCGCTCCGTCCAGGATAGCCTTTGCTGCTCGTGCTGCCGCATCGGGGCTTTTTTCGAGCAAGAACGCATGAAGCCGCTCGACATCGGCTAATGCCTCTGGACGCCATTTTACTTGGGGCATGGCATCACCTTCCCCTCACCAAGATTTTCAAGCCATGCAGCAGCTTTTTCATGTGGGATAGCCACGCCGGTTAATTGATAATGTTCCCAACGTTCCATATCCTCGAGTTTTTCCCGCTCGTAGTTTTCTTCG
>CAIPMW010000043.1 GCA_903866255.1 uncultured Chlorobiaceae bacterium
CAGAAAGCTTGTGCTCGGAAAAATAGTTATAATTACAACTTGCATTCTCTTGGAAATCAGGGATAAATATATGGTAACGTATTTTATTTTATAAATATATTTCTTTCATCGTTATATTTCTCCCGGGAAATCAGGATACAACATAACCGATGCGCAGGGAAAAAGAAAATGACCTTGTTACCCCGCTTTATGTCTTTGGAGAGGCAGTGAAGCTGCTGTTTCAGGATTGCGTGATCAATGCTCTCGAAGCATCACATCATGCAGGTGCCAGGATTTCCGAATTGTTCAATGGAATAATCAATTGAGCTAATTCACTATGAGAGTCGACAATAACATATCCCTGTCCTAAATCACTGTATTTTCCGATGCGATTATTTTCCTGAACCATCCGCAACATCTCAAGAAGAGGATGTGACGATTTGACCGTATAGGTGATGATCCCTGAAAAGTGAAGCATGCAATCAATATCAAAATCCCCTAAAATTCTTTCCGACAAGTAGTCTAACCGCTTCATGAGGTCATCCTCAAACCACTCTGCTGACAAAATTAAATCCCAGAGCATATTCGAGGGATCTTTTGCAACAAGACACTTGATCCTAAACTCTCCTTTTTCCTCTTCAATTGACTGAAGTGCCTTTTTTATCTTTACAACGAGATCTCGCATAGTTCCTCCACCAATTTATTGACAGCCAAAAGCATTGATTCAGCATCACTGAGCATTGAGCCGTCGGGGTCATCATATCGCTTTAATTCACTCCATTTATTGACCTCTTGCCATGCCGACATTTTTTTTATATGAACTTCGCGACCAGTCAAGGATACAAGCAACTCTAAATCATGAACCTTCAAAAACTTCAATTTACCTTCAGTTTTATACCTGCTCCAATTCATGTGATTTGTAATCGCCTATTTGAGCGATAGTTCTACACAATATCCACTCAAGTATATTGGGTTGGCATACCTTCCATGCTGTTTCAGCAATACTGCATCAGAATATTTCTGGCGAATATTGCCCAGAATTTCTTCGGGCTTCATTTCAACCTCACCACATTAATCTCAACATAGACCCCAAACAATTACCATAAAAATACAATATTACATTGATTTTCAGCAAATCATTTCAGACTAAGGGAGATCGATGAAAAGCTGATAATACGCCACTATGCCGTCACCAACGTTTTTCAAAAATTCTGCCGCCAACAGGCGGCCTTTCTGTTGTCGCTCTGTTACGCAACATTATGGCGCACGTCCGTTCGTCCCTCACTGCCGTTCACCACAATGTTGTAACATCACTCTCGCTCAAAAAGCAAAGCCGGAATGAGCAGCCAACTGACTACGGGACGAACACCAGGCGGAAGCCAACAAAGTTGTACCGGTAGCCGGGAGGGTAGCCGTAGCGATTCGCCGACCGACAGTACCCGGCGCCGCTGCGCCAGCACCCGCCACGAAGCACACGGCACGAACCCAATTCCTTACATTCAGGATTCTCGACAACTCCCTTCGCCTCGCACTCTTCATAATATTTCTCACTATAGCAATCGCTACACCACTCCCAGACATTGCCGTGCATATTGTACAAACCCCAGGCATTCGGCACAAAACTGTCAACAGCAACAGTCCCTTTTCCTTCATAATTCGCTTTGGCGGTTGTAATGCTTGCTCCTGTATTGTACGGCGTTGTTGTTCCTGCACGGCAGGCATATTCCCATTCTGCTTCTGTTGGCAATCTGAACGTTTTCCCTGTTTTTGCTGTAAGCCATTTGCTGTAAGCATCTGTATCGTTCCAACTGACATGCAATACTGGATGATTCATCTCCTTCTCTGGACGAAGTTGACCATCTACTCCATGACGCCAGTTGATACCAGCTTTGTTCTTCCACTTCTTCCCATTCCATACATAACTACCGTCACCATTTTCTGCATCCGTTTTATGTCCACTCTCCGCTATGAATAACCCAAAATCAGCAACCGTTACCGCAAACTTCGCCATGTAAAAATCACTGACACGAACTCGATGCTGCGTTTCATCACTACGACGACTAACTTCATCATCAGGACTACCCATCGTAAACTCACCACCTTTAATGAGAACATAATCAAACAAATAACCCAACCCTTTTTCTCTACAAAACTTTTTAAGCATATCAAGATTCGTAACATCAAGCTTACTCGCAAACTCTTGATTTTCTATTGCCTCTTTTGCTATAAAAAACTCGAGAATAGAACGATGCGAAAACTTCCAATTATTTTCAGCATCACGTGTAAGCAACGATTGCCCCGTAATTCGATAATCTTCTAATGCAACATTAATATTATTAGTAGCTTCTTCTTTTGTTAAACTTACTATTTGCTTTTCTTTTCGATGTTCATAAATCTTAACCGCTATTTTTTGTGAATACTCGTGCAACAAATCTTTTAACTTTTGGCGATTAATATGAGAATGTTCCCGTTTATTGCACTCCCTCGTAATCCACTCATTAATAAGTGTTTCATAAACATCCCATGTATTAGTATAAACTTTATCACGATTTACCAATAAATCAATATAGCTCAATAACATCGGACGAACCAGCAATAGCTTTGTATCTGTAATTACTATTTTTAAAGCTTTTGCTTTCTTTTCATAATTCCAAAACCTTATATACCCATATTTCTTATTAAGATAACGACGAATATCTTTTTCTTTGAACGGCGAGATATAAAACTTATCAAGTATATGAAATCCACTATTATCAAACGTTGGAATCGTTAATTGATAATCGTTAGTATCCTCACCGGGAAAGTATTGTGTTCGACTGGTAAAAACCACCTTCCGAAAATCTTGAACAGCCTCAATTACCTCATCAAGAACTTTACGAAAACGCTCATCATCACTTAATCCGTCCGGAATATCAGGTGGCAATAACTTTTTATATTCATCAAACGCATCAAGCAAAACAATGGTTTCTTTTTTTTCTGTATCAGGAAGCTCCTTAATTTTGTCAAGAATCTCACCTCGATACCCAAAAGGAAAGATTTTAATCTTATATTTTCTGCCTCTAGTAAAAAATGATTGATAACGAACATAAAGATTAATCAGAAAGGTTGTTTTCCCCATTCCTGAATCACCAAGAACAATAAAAAATTTTTTCCCACCTGTATTGCCATTGAATACCTTTTCAATAAAATGAGGAATCAATTTAGATGTATTAAGTACAGTCTGGTGAGTCTCTATTGGTTCATCTTCTCGCGATGGCAGTTTCTCTTGCCCCCATGTTTCAATAAATAATGACAACTTGTTATTAATGTCGTTTTCATCATTAAAATATGGGGCAAGGTCTTTTGCTGTTTTTGATACCTGAAACCTTTTATAAAGCTTATGAAATAAATATATCAACAATGCAACAATAATAGCAGATACAAATGAAGATATTGCAAGGCTTATTTCTTCACTAAAACCGAGCCACACAAATAGCTTATTTATTTGTATCAATTTTAATAATTCTTCAAATACTTTTTCCATAATTTCATAAAAAAATTATCCGCAATAGCTATTCGTTATTTTAATGTGCTATAAAAAATTATTGCAGTCATTCTACCTGCAAAAAAAATGCCCGTCACCTTCGAAACGGCTATCCGGCTCGTCCTACCAATGCCGGGCATTGTGTGTGGCGCTCTTTGCCCTGAAACAAAACAGGGGCGGGGTCATCAATCTGTTCAGAGGCAGTCATCCGACTTTGCTTTTGAGCTACGGGACGAACACCAGGCGGAAGCCAACATTGTTGTTCCGGTTGTCGGGAGGGTTGCCGTTGCGATTCGCCGACCGACAGTTCTCGGCGTTGTTGTTCCAGCTCCCGCCACGAAGCACACGGTTCGAACCCACGACTGATGCCCTTATTCTTCACTGGCCACAAGTGTACGGTACACATTTTTTCGGAATTCTTTTGCATTGGCGTATTCAGTAAAGGCAACCAACGGCATGGCGTGGTTGGCGAACTCCTTTTGTGACCATAGCCCCGTTTGCAGTTTTGCGTCATACAGCACCGATGTAGCAATAAAGCGTTGTTTGCTTCGCGGGGCAAGCCGCACCTGGTCGTTATAGAGCAGATAGCCCAGAAATGGTAATCCTTTTCTGGTTTCGTTCAGGCAAAAGGGCTTCAGCAGAAGCAGCTGCTCTCTGGCGATAAACTCCTGAAACCTGTAGCCAATCGCCAGCAACGCCGCTTTGTCGTGATGCCACAACACCATGTCGTCCATATAACGAACGTAGGCAGGAGCTTGTAATACCCTTATGACGTAATGGTCAGCAACAGAGAGATAGTGGTTGGCAAAATACTGGCTGGTCAGGTTGCCAATCGGAACACTTTTCTGCCCGTCAGTGGAGTAGCTGTCAATAATCTGCTCGAACAACAGCAGCAGCGACGGATCTTTGAAAAGACGGTGAAGCTGCTGTTTCAGGATTGCATGGTCAATGCTCTCAAAATATTTGCGGACATCAAGTTTTAAAAACCACCGGAAGCGGCGGTTATACTGCCTTGCCTTGTCGAGCGCCGCGTAGGTGCCCTTTCCGGTGCGACTGGCAAAGCTGCCGGCGATCTGATGCTTTTCAAAGGAGGCGTGACAGATGTTCATGATGGCATGGTGCAACACCCGCTGCGAAAAAGGGGTGGCACAAATCAGCCGTTTTTTGGGATCGTAAATGGTGAAGGTGTGGTAGTTGCCCGTCTCCACCGCGCCTGAAATAATTTGACGCTGCAACCTCTGCAAATTTTGCTGCAACTGCTCTCTGTAGGCAGAGACATACGGTTTGGAAGGCTTCCCTTTTTGTGCCTTGTAAAACGCTTCGTAGAGGTTATTCAGATCTGTAATCTGCTCAAGTAACTGCCCCTGGCGCTTCATCGACTTCCGGCTTTGTCATAAAATAGTGAGCAAAACGCTCGACTTTCTTCTCGCCAATTCCTTTTATCCCAAGCATGCTCTTGATGGTGATCTCCTCAAGTTTTGCAAGTTCGGCAAGCTCTTCGTCAGTGAACACAATAAATGCCGATAACCCTTCGGCTGCAGCCACCTGTTTGCGTATGGCACGCAGGTTGGAGAACTTCTGAAAGGTTGGCTCATCCAGCACCTGGCGGTAATCAACCTTGGCCTTGCTCTCTGACGCTGCGCTGAAGGTGGTCTCAAGGTATCGCACACAAAAACACCAGCAGGCTCCGTTGTTGTTGCTGATGAGCTTTTGTTCGACCTCCTGAATTTTATGCCCCTTCAGAAAGGTATTCATCTCCTGCTGGGCTGCGCCACCGTCGCTGATAGGTATGGTAAAGAGTTTTATCTGCATGGTGGGAAATGTTGTGTAATCCCGAATAAGATTGTTGCTTTTCAAAAAAAAACGTCGGACCACCTGCGTTGGTCATTTCTGTTGTCGTTCTGTTACGAAACATTATGGCGTGCGGCTGTTCGTCCCTCTCAGCCGCTCACCATAATGTTGTAACTGCACTCTCGCTCAAAAAGCAAAGCCGGAATGAGCAGCCAACTGACTACGGGACGAACACCAGGCGGAAGCCAACAAAGTAGTACCGGTAGACGGGGGTGTACCAAGCGCGATCCGCCGACCGACAGTACCCGGCAGAGGAGTACCAGCTCCCGCCACGAATAACGCGGTACGAACCACCCGACGCGCCTTGCGGATTTTCTACCACCCCTTGCGCTTTACACTCTTCGTAGTACTTTTCACCATACCAGTCGCTACACCACTCCCACACATTACCGTGCATATTGTACAAACCCCACGCATTCGGCGCAAAGTGGTTAACCGCTACCGTTGTGCCTCTAAACTGCCCTTTGCTATTCTTGCCATACGGATAACCATTATAGTTCGCTTGCGCTGTGGTGAGGTTCCCGCCGGTATTGAACGGTGTTGGCGTTTTATCCCCTGCTCTGCATGCATACTCCCACTCTGCCTCCGTTGGCAAGCGGTACGTTTTACCCTCCTTTGCTGAAAGCCATTCGCAATAGGCTACCGCATCATTCCAGCTCACGTGCACTACCGGATGGTTATACTGCGATACCGGGCGCTCTTTACCTGCGGTATCGTGCCGCCAGTTGATTCCTTTTTGCTGATTCCATTCCTTACCATCATACACCCAACTGCCTGACCAATCACCCGTTCCTTTTTCTGCATCAGTTGGGTAGTTAGCAGCATCTATAAATTGCTTAAACTCCCCAACCGTTACCTCATATTTGCCTATGTAAAAATCACTCAGCTTTACCTGATGTTGTATTTCATCTTTCTCCCTCTCACCCTCATAGCTGGGACTGCCCATGGTAAATTCGCCTCCGCGAATCAAAACAAAGTTTTGTGGCGCTGGCTTGAGCAGTGGCATGAGTGCTTTTTGTGCATGCGGAAAAAGCAGCCATCCCGCTACACCAACAACTACAAGCGCAACTACTGCCGCTACGTAACGCAAATACACTGATTGTTTAAGCGATGGTTTACCTTCTGCCCTTCTCGACTGACCGTACTGCTCTTGACGTACACTCGGGACAGCAGCAACATCGGGCGAACGCCATGCAGTATTCTCTTGTTCAACAACTAACCTTGTGCCGCAATCAGGGCAAAAGAGCGCATCGGCTGGTAATCCACTTTTACCACACACCTTGTTGGGGCACCTTTGCTCTACCACTGCTCCACAATGACTGCAAAACTTTGCATCGTCAGCAAGGCTCCCATTACATTGTTTACACTTCATAACTGGTTTTGTTCTAAAAATCGAGAAAAATTATTGTGAGATGATACGCATATCTTACAAAACAGAAAACCCCTCCACCCCATGGGTGAGGATCTGAAAAAGTTGTCGGCAAATAATCGGCGCAGAAAGAGATAGCAACAAAGATAATAATATAGCGTATTCTGCCCTCAATGGGAAAGCTGGTGTTGTGGGGCGAATATTTCACACAGGCACTTTATTGAGATCTTCAGCCTGTCCAAGAATGGCGATCACAACAATTTGTCTTACCTTTTCATCCACCGTATAAAATACGCTATACCATCTTTCGACATAACAAACCCGAACACCTCTGTCACGATCAAAGCAGGGAAATAACGGCCAGCTCTCTTTCAGGGATAATACTGCATTGCTCAACGCAAGAATTCTTCGGCTCCTGGTCTCTAACAAAACGGCGTATTCCTCAATTCTCTTGAGATCTTTCTCAGCGCCTGAAGAGAGTTGTATTCTGAAGGGATTATTCAGCATGTCGTGCAGCCAGCGTGGTGAAAATTTTCTCACCATCAAGTAATGGCTCGTTTAACGATAATTCGTATCGTGCTTTGATAAAGGCATTCAATTTTTCCATAGAATCGTCTGTGATGGAAACTGTCCGGGAGTGCTGCTCTTCCAGAACAATCACCAGCTCATGCCGCCCAGGTGAGACTTCCTGAGGCAACTGAATCGTGACAAGCCTGTCTGGCAAAACATCATAGTTTATGTTGAATGTCAGCATGACCTTTTTCCTTGATAGAAGTGTTTCAAAATAAACGCTGAAACCACCCGTGAAGACGACTTGGTTAGCCCGCTTTATGTCTTTGGAGATGCAGTGTAAAATGTAGCAGAATTATTGATCAATCCGAAAAACAGAGTGCCACTCCCTTCGTTTCAAAAGCGCATGACCTTGCACCTCTCTTCAAAATTGGCCGCAAAAAGAGAGGATTACTCTTCGTCTCCATTTTTCTAAATAAATGCCCGTCATCTTCGAAACGGCTATCCGGCTCGTCCTGCCAATGCCGGGCATTGTGTGTGGCACTCTTTCCCCTGCAACAAGGCAGGGGCGGGGTCATCAATCTGTTCAGAGGCACTCATCCGACTTTGCTTTTGAGCTACGGGACGAACACCAGGCGGAAGCCAACGTTGTTGTTCCGGTTGTCGGGGGTGTCGTTGTTGCGATTCGCCGACCGACAGTTCTCGGCAGTGTTGTTCCTGCTCCCGCCACGATCACACGCGGTTCGAACCCACGACTGATGCCCTTATCCCTCACTGGCCACAAGTGTACGGTACACATTTTTTCTGAATTCTCTTGCATTGGCGTATTCAGTAAAGGCGACCAACGGCATGGCGTGGTTGGCGAACTGGCAAAAGGGCGGCAGCAGAAGCAGCAGGGTAAAGAATACGCTGTTGTGTAACCTTGAACAAAATCGTCACGTTTTCAAAAAAAAATTCGGCCGCCACACGGCGGCCTTTCTGTTGTCGCTCCGTTACGCAACATTATGGCGTGCGGCTGTTCGTCCCTCTCAGCCGCTCACCATAATGTTGTAACTGCACTCTCGCTCAAAAAGCAAAGCCGGAATGAGCAGCCAACTGACTACGGGACGAACACCAGGCGGAAGCCAACATAGTTGATCCGGTAGCCGGGGGTGTACCAATAGCGATACGCCGACCGACAGTACTCGGCAGAGTCGTCCCAGCTCCCGCCACGAATAACGCGGTACGAACCAGTTTCAGGTCCGAGTGGTTTGGTAAACGTACCATCAACTCCATACCAATCACAGCACCACTCATCGACATTGCCCGCCATATCGTAAAGTCCTTCTGGTGTGGCTCCTTCGGGATAGCTGCCGACTGGTGTTGTGGCTCCTATATTACTCTCTCGAAAGTTAAGTAATTTTGGAGTTGCCCTACCCTTCTCTTCCGGCCAAGGATATTCACGCACTTTCTGCCCGGTTGTGCCCTGCCTCCCGCCTGCCGCCCACTCCCACTCGATCTCGTTCGGCAAGCGGTAAGAGTCTGGTTTACCCTCAAGCTGTGAAAGCCAGAGACCATAGGCTTTGGCGGCATACCAAGTGACACCAACAACCGGCTGATTCTCTCCATCGAATTTACGATCTTCATCATTCGTTGAACGAAACAATGCGGCAAGGTTGTCGTTTCCTCCCCTGAGATAGTCACCAAACTCTGGCCCCCATTCCTTGCTCTCCGCAATCCTCTCCAGTTCTGCCCGGAATACTGAAGCATGGTTCTTCCCTCTATCTTTTCCCTCCAACCATCCGATAAATGAACGATAAAGCTTGTTGGTAACAGGATACTTGGCAAGGTAACAATCAGCAACATCCACTGCTTTCTTCATCGCCGAATACCAGTAGTTGCCTCCAGGGATCAGGATGTACTCGGCATTCTGTTCAAGCGGGTTACGAATCGACAAGGGTTTGCCGCTGAGACTCTTTTCAGGCTTTTGGGCAAGGGGCTTGCCTCCAAGGGCAAGAATTACCTCTTCAGCACGACCAAGAACATTCTTGTTCTCTATACTCTTTTTATCGAGTTCTTGTGCCCGGAACTGCTCAAGTGCCGGGAGGGCCAAAGGTTTTGCTATGGTTTTCAGGCAGTCGAGAATCACCCGCTGCCTGCTGACTGTGGTATCAGGCTCAAGCAGCTTTCGACACAGTGCATTGACCTTTTGACCTTTCGCCTCTTCAATAATGGTTTGAAGCAGTAACTGCTGCTTGGTCGTCATCGCTTCGCTGACCGGGGAATTGAAGAGCTTTTCCATAAACTTGTCGAAGACCTGGGCATCCACAGAAGCAATAAAAAAGCGCAGCGGTTCTGTCCACCAATCCTCTCCAAAATTGCTCACAAGCATGGTGAGGTGCTCATAAGGACGATCTTCCTTGAGCTGAACTCCCGCCAGATATTCCCTGAATGATTTGTGCCGAAAAAGGTACTCTTTGCCGCCAGTCTCTACCAGCAGACCGGCACGTTTGACCAGATAGTCGCAAAATAGTGCCGCAGTTGGAGGAGTCTCGGAAGTATTGAGCGTGTCGAGCCACTCCTGCATGGCAGTGTGCATCTCAGCCTTGGAGGCGTCATCTTTTTTGAACTTCTCCTGCATCAAGAGTGAGACCGGTGCCAGCACCTGCCGGGAATGCGCCGCAGAAAGCAACGGCTTGATGCCACGCCGTTTGTCACGGAATTCAAGGAGGTAATCGAGTGATGCCTCATAGAGCTTGACACGGTTTTCAGGCATAAAATCTCTCTCTTTCCACAGAATTGCCATGATCTGCAGAATCATGGGTATGGCGGCCAGTTGGCGTAACCCCTTGTTCTTTTCTCCATTGAGATGGGCAACCATGGTTGTCGTTCGCACCTCGGCTTCTGCTCTCTGCTGACGTTCCCACTTAGCTTCATCGGCTCCCTTTTCACAAGGATCTTTCAAGAATGCTGCTGTGAACCAGTTCCTTAAAAAACGTTCCTGCTGCTCCAGAGTGAAGTCCTGTACATCAGCCCGTTCGTGATCAACTTCAAGCTCTATACCCTCCTCCTTGAGGTATCCGGTCGCCCTTGATGTCACCACAAAAAAGGCCTGGCCAAACCCGCTCCATGCGCCATCTATCCACTGGCAGACCTCTTTTCTCTCTTCGGTATTACTGATTTCATCAAGACCATCGAGCAAAATCAGAGAGGTGCCACTCTGAAGGCAGGTCTCAAACAATCGGGGGGCAATGGTTTGATGGTGCTTTGCGGCCCAACTGGAAAGGTTTGCCGGAAGAGTGTCGTAGTGGTTGGTGGTTTTATCACGGACAAGGTCGCGGAGTGGCAGATAGAAGAGGTTCGGTGGAGCTGCAAATCCGAGCCTGTTGCTCTCTTCAAAGGCGCACAAGGCATAATATTTGAGCAGGGTGGTTTTGCCTGCGCCAGGATCGCCAATAACGAGAAGCATCCGGCGCTTTTTGAATGCCCGTTTCATCACCTCATCAGGGTAGAAGATGTGGGTATCCCCTTCATGATCCTGAAAAGAGTCCTGTGGCTGTGATTTGCTGCCTCTCACCTGCTGGTCGGAGAGGCGCAGTGGCACAAAGGTGTCGTTGTTCAGGTTCACCTTGATGCTTTCTACACCCGGCATTCCAAGCATACGGATGTAGCCCAGCTCCTTTTTCAGAATTGCCTGATAGCGGCGCAACTCCTCATCCTCTGGGATGGGTTGCTTGATCTCAATAGCTCCAGAAGTGCAAAACCACTTGCGAATCTGCAAGTCAAGGTGACGGGAAAGAAGAATACGAAATTCCTCCAGGCTATCGTATCCCCAGACCAATCCGTCAGCCATCATTGCTGCCTTAAACTCTTTAAGCTTTACTTTTTGCTGATCGTCAATCTTGCTCGGAGCAATTGGCATATCTGAAAAATAGAGCATCACCGGACGCTTCAGCACGGTCAGCATTCTCTGCACCTCTTCAACTGCTCCACCTTCAGCCAGTTTCGTCGGTGTCCCTATGCGATTCCAGAAAATCCCGATGGCACAGTCGCAATCATCAACAAGCTGGCGGGTAATGGGCTCCTGCGGCCCCTCGCCCTCTCCCCAATTTTCTGGAGCTGCATGTTTTTCCCACAGCACAGCTTCGAGCACCATTTTGCGCTCATCACCATTGCGGCTGTTCCAATCGGCAATAACCTCCTCGGCAATCTGCCGCTCCTTGTCGACATCACCGGGGGAGGCGACAAGTATTTTCAGTTTTGTTAATCCGTTATCAGCCATAGCGCTTGTCTGTTGATGTTTTGGCGGCTATGTAACCGCCTCATGGAGGAGATGAATGGGTTAGCCGGAATGACGATGAAGTGCTTGCAATATAGTGTATTTTTTGGGAAATGGGCAAGGGAGGGGGGCTGGAGTGATTCTTATGGACCCGGATGCTCTTTCAGGCAAGTTGCCGTATCTCTTGCAGGCGGATGCTGAGGCGCTGGCGGGGCTGCTGTCGGCCATTGAGAAGAAGACGGAGGCGATCAACCGGATGGCGCATTTGATGCCGGTGCGGACCTATCGGAAGCAGGTGACTTCGGCGGTGGCTATGGAGACGGAGTTTCAGATTTTGAATACGTTGCTGGCAGGGAAGTCGGCGCAGTTGCAGCTTTGTGAGTATCAGCTTTTCAGGATGTTTTGTTTGTGGGAGGGGGTTGATGCTGAAGCGTCGGGGTATGAGGTGACGTATCCGTTGCGCTTTGAGCTGCGTGACCGGAAGGCTGATCTGGAGTTTTTGACGGCGGCGAAGGGTGTGGCGGAGAGGATGAATTCTGTGACGCTGTTGCGTGAGCTGAACAAGCTGATTGCGCGGGTGAGTTTGGTGGATGATGCGATGATTGAGAAGATTGATCGGGAGTTGGGGCGGAAGGTGGTGGTGGTGGAGGCGTATAGGGGGGTAGAACTTATGGTGAGTGGTCTATAACAAAAGTTAACGTCTCTTTTTTCAAAGCTTACCGCTTCTCATATACCAATTCTTTGGATCGCGATCGAGATGCATGATGGCACCGACACGAATAGCATTCCTGTCTACTCTGTAAAGCACGCCATAAGGAAATCGATTGAGCAAACAACGACGAGTACTTTTTGAAAATAATGGCCACGCAGCAGGGAAAACCTTAATCCGATCGAAAGCACATCGGACTTCAGCGGCAAATTCATAGCCGAGTCCAGGGCATTGTTCATTGTAATAATCCACGGCCTGAGCAAATTCTTCTTCCGCAAAGGAGAGAACGAGAATATTCATCTCTGATTGATCCTTGCAAAAACATCTGCTGCTGATGATGCCTTGATTTTACCACGGTCATAAGCTTCTAATCGTGATTCAACCTCTTCTGCCCATGCAGCATCAACCTTATTACTTGCGGCATCATCAAAACTCTGAAAAAGTTTTTCGATAAGCTCCGCTCTCTCTACAGGAAGTAACTCAAGAGCGTCTTTGAAAACGCGTTCTGCAACTGCTGTCATATTTTTTCCTTAAAATTATCTTTGCGATTATACGGCACTTTTTCGAGTCAAAAGTTAACAGTGTGATACAAATCGGCCAAACTGCTCTTTTGCAAGTTATGAAGAACAGTGGTTTTTTTCTAAAAAAATGCCCGTCATCTTCGAAACGGCTATCCGGCTCGTCCTACCAATGCCGGGCATTGTGTGTGGCGCTCTTTGCCCTGAAACAATACAGGGGCGGGGTCATCAATCTGTTCAGAGGCAGTCATCCGACTTTGCTTTTGAGCTACGGGACGAACACCAGGCGGAAGCCAACATTGTTGTTCCGGTTGTCGGGGGTGTTCCAATTGCGATTCGCCGACCGACAGTTCTCGGCAGAGTTGTTCCAGCTCCCGCCACGAATTACGCGGTTCGAACCCACGACTGATGCCCTTATTCCTCACTGGCCACAAGTGTACGGTACACATTTTTTCTGAATTCTCTTGCATTGGCGTATTCAGTGAAGGCAACCAACGGCATGGCGTGGTTGGCGAACTCCTTTTGTGACCATAGCCCCGTTTGCAGTTTTGCGTCATACAGCAGTGATGTGGCAACAAAGCGTTTTTTGCTTCGCGGGGCAAGCCGCACTTGATCGTTGTAGAGCAGATAGCCCAAAAACGGCAACCCTTTTCTGGTTTCGTTGAGGCAAAAGGGCTTCAGCTCAAGCAGCAACTCTCTGGCGATAAACTCCTGAAAGCTGTAGCCAATTGCCAGCAACGCCTCTTTATCGTGATGCCACAACACCATGTCGTCCATATAGCGAACGTAGGCAGGAGCTTTTAATACCCTTATGACGTGATGGTCAGCCACGGAGAGATAGTGGTTCGCAAAATACTGGCTGGTCAGGTTACCAATCGGAACACTTTTTTGCGTGGCGGTGGAGTAGCTGTCAATAATCTGCCCGAACAGCCGCAACAGTGGCGGCTCTTTGAACAGACGGTGAAGCTGCCGTTTCAGGATGGCGTGGTCAATGCTCTCAAAATATTTGCGGACATCAAGTTTTAAAAACCACCGGTAGCGGCGGTTATACTGCCTTGCCTTGTCGAGTGCCGCGTAGGTGCCTTTTCCGGTGCGACTGGCAAAGCTGCCAGCGACCTGATGGTTTTCAAAGGAGGCGTGACAGATATTCATGATGGCGTGGTGCAACACCCGCTGCGAAAACGGGGTGGCACAAATCAGGCGTTTTTTGGGATCGTAAATGGTGAAGGTGTGATAGTTGCCCGTCTCCACCTCGCCTGAAATAATTTGACGCTGCAACCTCTGCAAATTTTGCTGCAACTGCTCTCTGTAGACAGAGACATAAGGCTTGGATGGCTTCCCTTTCTGCGCCTTGTAAAACGCTTCGTAGAGGTTATGCAGATCCGCAAGACGCTCAAGCAGGTGGCCCCGACGCTTCATTGGTTTCTGGTTTTTCCATAAAATAGTGAGCGTAACGCTCGACCTTCTTTTCGCCAATGCCCTTGATCCCCAACATGCTCTTGACGGTGATCTCCTCAAGTTTTGCAAGCTCGGCAAGCTCTTCGTCGGTAAACACGATAAACGCCGACAGCCCTTCGGCTGACGCCGCCTGTTTGCGAATGGCACGCAGGTTCGAGAACTTCTGAAAGGTTGGCTCATCGAGCACCTGGCGGTAATCAACCTTGGCCTTGCTCTCTGGCGCTGCGCTGAAGGTGGTTTCAAGGTATCGCACACAAAAACACCAGCAGGCTCCGTTGTTGTTGCTGATCAGTTTTTGTTCGATCTCCTGAACTTTATGCCCCTTCAGAAAGGTGTTTATCTCCTGCTGGCCCGCGCCACCGTCGCTGATGGGTATGGTAAAGAGTTTTATCTGCATGGTGGGAAATGTTTGTCAGATTGTCGCTTTGCAAAAAAAAAAAAACGTCGGACCACCTGCGGTGGTCATTTCTGTTGTCGTTCCGTTACGCAAAATTATGGCGTGCGGCTGTTCGTCCCTCTCAGCCGCTCACCACAATTTTGTAACGTCACTCTCGCTCAAAAGCAAAGCCGGAATGAGCAGCCAACTGACTACGGGACGAACACCAGGCGGAAGCCAACATTGTTGAACCGGTAGTCGGGGGTGAACCAAGGGCGAGACGCCGACCGACAGAACTCGGCAGAGTTGTACCAGCTCCCGCCACGAATAACGCGGGACGAACCGGGTTTATCATACCAACTATTCGTCCATTCCCAGACGTTTCCGGCCATGTCATACAATCCTTCCGGTGTGGCGCCTTCAGGATAGCTGCCGACGGGTGTTGTCGCTCCTATATTACTCTCGGAAAAATTAAGCAGTTTTGGATTCGCTTTACCCTTCTCTTCCGGCCAGGGATATTTACGTTTTTCCTTTCCTGCTGCGGCATATTCCCATTCCAATTCTGAAGGTAAACGATACCTTTTGGCATCCTCACCATTGCTCGCCATAAGGGAGAGCCATAGGCAATAGGTGCGGGCAGCGTACCAGCTCACACCGACGACCGGCTGATCGTCCTCTTTGAAGCGACGGTCATCATCCAATGTTGAGCGGAATCGTTGCGACCATATTGTTTCTGCGGCGAGATAGTTCTTGAAACCCGAAATAGTGTCTGCAAGTTCATCAAGCCTGATACTCAGCATATCCTTAGCTTCACTCTTTTCAACTGATTGCAGCCAAGTGACAAATTTACGATAGAGTTTATTGGTCAGCGGATATTTTGCAACGTAGAGGTCTCCAACTTGTTCTGTACCATCGTCGGAATAGCGTCCGTTTTTGATAAGGATGTATTGGGCGTTTTGTTCAACGGCACTGAAATGGACATCGTGATTCCATCCTAGAGGCATGCCTTCCAGTTTAGGTAATTCCTGTATTGGCAGAAAGGGGATATGTTCATCGGTCAGCGCTACCTCATCTGCTTTTCTGAGCAACTTCTGATCTGAGTCTGGATGCTGCCGTTTGAACTCTTGTGCGGCTTCAACGGCCTGCCGACTACCGACGGTTTTCAGGCATTCGAGAATATAATACTGGCGATCCCGTGTGGTTTCTGGATCACTGAGCTTTTCACAAAATGCCGTAATGGTTTGAGGAGCCTTGCGAATCAACTTCTGAAGAAAGTTGAGGGTTCGCTGATCAAGGGAGGCGCTCCGAGGTGCATCAAAAAATGCGTTTATGAATTTGTTGAACCAGAACGCATCAACTTGTGTCACAAAAAAGAGCAGTGGTTCATCCCACCAATCAACCCCAACTTGTTCAACAAGCTTGCCGATACGGTCAGGCTCAGAGGTGACAGATTTAACAAGTCGAAGACCCGCCAGATATTCCCGGAAGGTTTTATGACAAAAAACGTAGGTCGATCCTGATGTGCCAAGGACACCAGCTCGCTCAACAAGGTTGTCGCAAATCTGTTTTGCGCTAAATTTGCTCCGATATTTCCAGGCTAGAATATCAACTTCCTGCTGCATTCGGTCATGAAATAGCTCTGTATCTGCCGCATCCTCATTTCTGTCCTGCATCCAGAGAGAGAGCGGTTCCAGCAACTTTTTCGACTCAGTTGCCGGAAGAAAGGGGGGAGTGGAGAGTTCTTTTTCGTCTTCCCTATAAAAGAGAAGATAATCGAGTGCAACACGATAAATCTCTTCCCGATTTTCAGGAATAGTTTTGCTTTGCTTCCAAAGAATTGCCATAAGCTGCAAAAGAAGCGGTATACCGGCAAGGTCTTTCCGTAACCCACTGTTTTCTGCCAGGGAAAGATAGGTGTCCAACGCAGCAGCACTGACAGCGGCTTCCTTTTCTTTTTCAGTTATTCTGCTCTTGCCGTCCCCTTTTTGATCACGACGCAGGTCACGCAAAAAAGCGGCACGAAACCATTTCTGCAAAAACAGTCGCTGTTGATCTTCGCTGAAACGTTTGACATAAGCAATCTCTTTATCGATTTTCAGCGACCTCTGCTCTTTCTCCCCATAACCCTTATCGCGAGTGGTCATCACAAAAAAAGCCTTGCTCCATGTTTTTGCAGCTTTAGAAACCCACGAGCATATTTTTACCCGTTGTTTCTCGTCGCTAATTTCATCGAGTCCATCAAGCAACACCAGCGTACGATGGTTTTTCAGGCGATCCTCAAAAAAGCTTTTTTCAATCTCCAGATGAGGCTCGAAGCATTGCGATAATTTTGCGTGAAGGGATTGCAGCTCTTCGCCAGGGTTTGACATTTTGCTCAACGGCATGTAGAGTATTGGCACCGGAAAATCAAACCCTTTCAACCTGATAGTGCTGCTCAGAGCAAAATGCTTGATAATGGTTGTTTTTCCTGAACCTGGTTCTCCAATAATCAGCAACATTTGCGATCTTTCCACGGCATAGACCAACGCATCTTCAGGAGTGACCCCAGATGTTTTGGGTTCTGAATTCTCCGACCCTTGTCGGTTATCTTCTTTGTTAACAGAAATATCAAGCGGGACAAAGGTATCAGGCAAATTGACGGCCTCCTTGTCGCCATCAATGCCCGGCATCCCGAAAATCGAATTTTTGACAAGTTCCTCTTTCAGACGCTCCTGATAGCGTGTTGCATTTTCTGCATTTTTTTTATTAGTGAATGGTTGGAATACATTGGCAAGAGCGCCGTTACCATCATCACCCGTGGATGGCGAGCCACCATCAGCACGTCCCGGAATTAGAAAACTTTTGGTATACGATGGTGACGAAAATATACTGGTATCAAGTGTCCACTGTTCCTTTGGTTTGTCCACATAGTGAATCGGAAAGATGGTCACCTGATTGCAATCGAATGTAACATACATGGCACTGTTTGGCCACTCCCGTGCCTGATAAGCTGCTCCAGCGGCCAGCTTGAGATACCCGCCATTGGCAGAAACAATACCTTTTGCCGCTATCTGGTGAAAATGGCCTTGAAGCAGCAAATCAACCGACGCATCAAGAGTGGTCTCAATGTTTGCTTGCTCAAAAGGGCTTAACCAATCAAGTGGGTGATGAATCAGGGAAATGGTGAGATCGGCTGCTGCAAGCTGCTTCTTTGCTTCATCAAGGCAGCGACGACCGATAAAGAGTTTCTGATGATCATGATCGTCGATACAGAAGAGTGCGCTGTTCAGAGGCAGTATTGCAATTCGACTCTTGTTGATCGTGAGAATTTCTACCGGACTACATGTTGTATTGGTGGGAAACGACCGGATGGTTTTGAAATAGTCATTGTACCACTCTGAGAATGCCTGAAACTTGAGTGTCAAATGGGGAAAGGATTTGTCGGGGCTAAAGAATCTGTCAGCACTCGCTTCAGAGCTGATGCTTCGTGCAAGAAACTCCCCTTCACTACGGTCAACATCATGGTTCCCAGGAATGATGAATAAGCGATCACGGTTGAGCCCCGCAGCTTCAAGCAGATCATCGAAAAATTTCGTCGCTGAGGCATACTCTTTGGCCTTTCCGTTCTGCGCAATATCGCCAGTGGCAAAAATCAGGTCAGGAATATGACCCTCTTCCCTGAATTGCTTGACCGATTCAACAAGAGCACGAAGTATAACCACCTGATCATAAGGAGCACCATCGCTCAGGTGAAAGTCCGAAACATGCAACCAAGTAACAGCCATGAGGTGGGATTGAATTGAATGGATGAGGCGCTACGAAAATGACGTTTTGACAATATAGTGCATTCTTTCGGGAAAGGGGCAAAGCAGAGTGCGGCATTCGGAGCGATGTGGCTCGCTACCTCCGGTTTAAAGCTCTCCGGAATCTGGCGAACTCTCCCCGTTGTCGGGAACAAAGTACTTCATCGTTGAATTTTTACTTTATTTCGCTATGTTAAGCAATGCATTATTGAAGGGTGAGTTGCGGGAAACAAACAGGTCGCATAAAGATTAAACGGACGCGCTGCGAAATACCATGGCTTCTAAACGTGATCTCAAACAAGAATCTTCACTGGTCTGGAATCGATACTACGGGAAGGATCCGGATCTTGCACTCGCACAAATCTACAAGGATGCACATGCGCTTTCCAGTCAAAAGCGAAATTGGTACTGGTCGAGCATCAAGGACAAAAGATGGATATCACTGACGAGCCGTGGTACTACATTTGGGCTCCTTCTCTTCGGCACTGCTCTCCCTCTTTTGGCAGGTTTATCAAACAACGAAGGAACCAGGTTACTTTGCACACAAATTGCCATTACCTTGCTTGCTGCAGCGGGTCTCTTTCAACTGGCTGACAAGATTTTCGGCTGGTCATCAGGATGGATGCGGTATGTAACAACGGTCACGGCAATGGAGTCGGCAACAACCTCATTCGATATCGAGTGGGCCAAGCGTTTACTTTTAAGAACATCACCGCCAGACAACGCTGATGTTCAGGCGCTCTTCACGATTGCGGAGACATTTGAGCGTGAATTAGATAAACTTCAGGCAGAGGAGACCAAAGGCTGGATTACGGAATTTAATACAGGGCTCTCACTGCTGGATGCTGCCATTAAATCTCAACGAGAGGATACTCAGAAACAGCTTGATTCGTTGAATTCTACTGTCGCAAATGCCGTGGCGGCTGCCAAAGCAGATGAAAAAGTGAAAGCTGATGCAGAAGCCGCAGCATTGAAAGCAAAAGAGCCTGGAGCAATTGACGTGTGTCTGACATTCAAGAGTGAACCAAAAAAAGTAGAGCTATCGCTGGATGGTGTCGCCCAGGAAACATTTGTTGGAAAATCGTGGTCGAAAATTGGAGTGGTGCCGGGTCTTCACACGGTTTCCATCAAAACCCTTGCTGAACCCGTAGAGCGGATAACGGGCTCCGTTCTTGTCAAGTCTGCCGAGATTGCACTAATAGAATTGAAGCTTACAACCTGACTGGTTCCTTGCAGTTATGAATCACGCAAAAAAATCTTGTTCTTGTTGTCTGCGGTTCTGCTGCATGGTGAATATGAACACACCGGGATGCTGCCCTATACCAATGAACTGCGTTAAAAAATGAATGTTTTCCTCCAAATAACCGGTACACGGAAAAACATCTTTCTCTCCATGATGACCACGTATGGTGTAACCGATAACGCCTGTCAAAAGGAGCTGGTATCGAACGTCCTTACCCTGGATGCACTGTTCTGAATAACAGCTCCCCCTATTTTTTATTTATTACGCCAAAACTTCTGTTTCAGGGGCGCTTTTGGCAACTTATACCTGTAATATTAATGCGCCCCCGACAAATCAGCCTTCTCCTCTTTTTTAATCTTGATAAAGAAAAGCAGTGGCAAAGCGATTGCAAACAGCAGGGCGATTAACATGAAGGCATCCATGTAGGCAAGATGGTGGCTTTGAATGGTCACGGTGCCTTCGAGTGCGTTCAAGGCGGCCACCTCTGCTTCTGACGGGGAGAGGCCTGTTCTCATGACGGCCGCCTGTTTTATGAGATCAAGTCGTGCAATTGCTGCCGGGTCATAAGGAGAGAGATGGCTGAGAAGTTCGGTTCTGTGCTCCGCAACCCGTTTGACGATATAGGTGTTGGTAAGCGCAATGCCAAATGAGCCTCCAAGCTGACGCACCATGTTGTTGAGCCCTGTTGCCTGCCCGATATCTTTGCCATGCAGTCCCGATACCGCGAGCATGGTGACCGGAATAAAGATAAATCCAAGCGCAACGCCTCGCAGGAGCAGTACCCAGAAAAAGTTTGAGGCACCTGATTGCATGGTTTGCTGTCCCAGTGACCAGCAGAAGATGATGAAGGCGAGCATCCCGAAGGTCATCAGCTTTTTTGGAGAGATGCCTCGCTGCATGGCCATGCCGAGCGGCATGGAGATCATGCCGGTTACCATGGCACTTGGAAAAAGTACCAGTCCCGTAAGCACCGCAGTGAATCCCAGAAGACGCTGTACAAAGACCGGAAAGACAAAAAGCGAACCATAAAGGCCGAAACCAACCACAAAAGTGAGTATTGCTGCAATGGGGAGGTTATGACTTCTGGCCAGTACCCGAAGGTCAACGACAGGCTCTTCAGTATGGAGCTCCCGCCAGACAAAAGCGATGAGGGAGAGAATGGCTATAATGGTAAACATGGTGATATAGGGTGTTTCAAACCAGTCTTTTGACTCCCCTCGTTCAAGAATGAATTGCAGAGAGCCGATGCCCACAGCCAGTAGCCCAATACCTGCCCAGTCAATTTTCGAGACCGAGTGCTGAACTTTTGGTTCACTGAGAAAGGTGAAGGATGACCATGCTGCCAGTATGCCAATCGGTATATTCACAAAAAAGCACCACTCCCAGGAGAAGTAGTCCACAAGGTATCCGCCAAGCAGGGGACCTATGGTAGGTCCAAGTACCAGTCCCATCGAAAAAATGCCGGTTGCCTTGCCGCGCTCTTCGGGCCGGTAGGTTTCATAGAGGATGGCCTGGGATGTTGGCAACAGTGCTCCCCCGCCGATACCCTGCAGAAAGCGGAAAAAGACCAGAGCCCAGATATCGGTAGCCATTCCGCAAAACAGCGATGCCAGGGTAAAAAGCAAAATTGAACCGATGTAGTAGTTTCTGCGTCCAAGCAGGTTGCCGAGAAAGCCGGAGAGAGGAATCACAATGACATTCGCGATGGCATAGCTGGTGACAACCCATGCAACATCATCAATGCTGGCACCAAGGTTTCCGCTTATTTGTGTAATGGCAACGTTCACAATAGTGGTGTCGATCAGCTCAAGCATGGCCGAGACGATGACTGTCAGGGTGATGATGAGTTTTCGTACCCCGGTTTCGTATTGATGAGCAGGATTCGGCAGCATTGCCGCTACCGCTGCTCCACCCCGTTGTTGAGGCTGTACCATGTTTTCTATGTTTTCCTGTTCAATAGTTCACTTGATCTTCACCTCGACCACCACATTCATGCCCGCAGCAAGGGGGTATCGATTGTCCTGCTTGTCGGTAAAGATGATTTTTACCGGAACACGCTGTGTCACCTTCACAAAGTTGCCGCTGGCGTTGTCGGGCGGGAGCAGGGCAAATTTTGCTCCAGTGCCAGAGGAGAGAGACTCAACCTTTCCTTTAAACTCTTTGCCCGGGTAAGCATCTACCTTGATTGTTACTGGCAATCCGGGAGATATGTTATCAAGCTGTGTCTCCTTGAAATTTGCCACGACCCAGAGTTCCTGGCTTCCAACAAGTGCAATCAGTTGCTGGCCAGGAGCCACGTATTGACCGGGCTGTACATTTTTTTTTGAAACCTGACCGGAAGCCGGGGCAGTAATGGTGGTATAGGAGAGGCGCAGTTCAGCCTCTCGCAGTTCAGCTTCGTGCTTTTTTACATCTGCCTTTTTCAGTGGCACTTGCGCAAGTGCAGCCTGATACTGATTATTGGCGGCTGCATACTGCGCAGAGGAGGCCTGTGCCCCGGCCTTTACTCCATCAAACTCTGCCTGTGAAATCACATCGAGCTTTCGCAGATTTTCGTTTCGGCGCAGATCAGACAGTAATTTTCTACTGTTTGTCTCTGCTGCACGTGCACCATCTTTAGCGGCATTTGCCTGGTTATGTGCACTCTCCACGGCGGCCTGAGCGCTCAGTAATTCAGCGGCAGCAATATCGCGACGCACTTCGTAGTCGGTTGCATCAAGCCGGAGAAGTGTTTCGCCCTGCTTGACCGTTTGATTGGTTTTTACAAGCACATCAGCTATGGTGCCGGGAACACGTGAAATAACCGGGTAGATATCTCCCTCAATTTGAGCGTTGTCAGTCTCGATAAAAAGAAACGAATGGTACACTTTGCTTCCTCCCCAGAGCAGGGCGGCAGCAAGGAGAAGGCCGATAATGATGACGCGCAGCGGATTTGCCGCCTTTACAGGGGCTTTTTCGGAGGGATTGTTGTCAGCCATTGTTGTTGATTCAGGTTGTTCCATGGTTGTTGTTGTTTGCAGGATATTCCTGTTACCAGAATATCACTCCGGTTGCACGTTTGAGTTTATAGGTGTTCAGTATACAGGCATAAGCTGCCTGCAGTCTTGCCAGTCCGGCCTGGGCAAGAGAGGCTTCGGTATCGAGCAGATCGAGCGTTGTGGCCATCCCGTTTTCGTAGCGGCTTCTTGCATGTTGTGCAGCCAGTTCAGCCTGTTTTACCTGGACTTCGGTTGTTACCATCTTTTCAGAAGAGGTGTCAAGCGCATGGATTGTCTCATCGACATCGTTTTTGATCTGCTGCTGGGTATCAACCCTGCGCTGGGTGGCAGCTCGGAGCATGGCCGCGCTCTCCTGTTGTTTGGCACTGGTTCGATAGCCGGTAAAGAGCGGTACCTCAAGATGCAGGTTGCCAGCAACGTTGTTACGAATGTGATATATATCGGGCTGATACCCATTGATAAAACCGTAAGAGAGCGCGCCTGTAACGACCGGTAGACTCTCTTTCATGGCAAGAGACTGACGTTGTTTTGCGACTGTTTCACCCTCTCGTGACAGTTTGAGTTCAAGACGTTGTGCCAGAGCCTGGGCAACGAGTTCAGAGTTGCTATGATCAATGGTTGCTGTAACAGCAAACGACCCATGGAGCAAGAGCGGGTTACTTTCAGCCAAGCCAGTTATACGGCGCAGGGTCAGCTCATTTCGTCGAAGTTCGTGCTCCATATCCAGAGTTCTGTTCCGGGCTGCGGCAATACGTACCTCTGTTGAAAAAATATCAAACGGGGTTGCTGTTCCTGCCTGGTAGCGCTTTTTGGTGTAATCAAGCGCCTTGTTGAGGGCAGCAATCTCCGTCTCCTCCACCTTTATACTTTCCCTGAGAAAGAGGATGCCATAAAAGAGCTGCACAGTTTGCCACGATAGCTCTCTTCGTGAGAGTTCCAGCGTCTGTTCTGCCATTTTTTTACCGCTGAGAGCCAGGTCAATATTTCCACCTCTTCTGCCGAAATCGAGCAGCTCCATCTTTGCGGTGACCTTGGCATCATAGTTGTCATTCGGCATAAATTTCAGTGGAGCGCCTCCTCCAAAACTCATCTCCGAGACAGGAGTGATCGCGGTGTATCCTGCACTTGCAGAAATCTGTGGATAACAGGCGCTTCTGCTCTGGGTGACTCTTGCGTCAGCCGCAGAGACATCTTCAGTTGCTGCATGGAGTGCCGGATTGTTTTCACCGACAAGTTGAATAGCTCGATCAAGGGTGAGAGGAGCATTTGCTGGTTCATCGGCAGTGGCGACAGTCCATGGCCACGCAAGCATCAGTGCTGTTGCGGCGATACTGGCGGTTTTGGTTATTCTTTTTGTTGTTTTCATGGAGCTTTGTTCTGTTCTATCCTGTCCGTTGCTCTTGCTGTATGCAACATATTAGGCAAATTGTATGCCAAAATCCCGAAATCCGGTGATAATCAGCAACATCGTTGCGCCGGGTTGCTGCATCAATCAACAGCTCTTTTTGGTAATTCCGAAAAAATAAGAATTTTCTGTATACTGTGTTCTTAAATTTCAGGAATATTTGTTTTCAGGTGTGGTGTTATGAACAGCCCTTCCGTTCACGAGGCCCATAAGCTGATGCAATATATCAGCGATGCGATCGGCTCAATCCGTGATCCCCAGGAGCTCTTTCGTACAGTTATCGACAAGCTTCATCTTGTCTTTGAGTTTGATTCCGCCGTCATCATTACTTTCGACAAGGAGAGTCGGTACAGTGATGTTTTTTTTGAAATGCTGCGATTTCAGCTTCCCGAAACGTTTGATCGCCAAAAGAGGCTGATTGCTGGTTCGTGGATTGAGCCCCATCTTGGAGATCTGTCGGTTACGGTTATCACGATTGATGAGGCGCTTGAGCGTTACACTGCGGATGTTCCGCTCTTGCAGATGCTCCGTGAGCTCGGCATGCGGCAGGTGGTGCTTTCGCCGTTGCGCACGGGAGGCAAGGTGATTGGTTTTCTCTGTTTTGTTTCAAAGGATAAAAAGAGCTGGTCAGAGAGTGAAAAAGAGCTTCTTGCAACGCTTTCATCACCGGTTGCCGTTGGAGTAAGTAATGCCCTGGCCTACGAGGCTCTTCGGCAGCGTGAAGCGCAGACTGCCATGCAGCTTGCGGTCAACAATGCACTGCTCACCATCAAGGATCGTGGCAGGATGCTTTTGGCGGTCTGCGAGCAGATTGACAAGCTGGTGCCCTGTACTTTTCTGGGCATTCGTGTCATGGGCGAAGATGGGAGCTACCGCATTTTTGATAGTTTTATGCGTAACGGTGGCGGCGGCTTCGTGCCAGTCTCTCCGGTTGATATGCTTGCTGTTGATGATATTGAGGAGATTTCGAGGGAGAGTTTTTCCCTGATTTTCAATCCGGGCTGCTTTTGTGGTGAATCGTTTCTCAGGCTTTGTGGAGAGTTCAGGATTCTGGCGCTGGTCAAAGAACGGTTCGGCATCTGCTCCCTGCTCACCGTTCCGCTCTGGGATACGCCGGGTAGCCGGGCCGGGCTCATCATCTCCGATGCATCCCGTTCATTTGAAGAGCATGACCAGATGACGGTAAGTCTGATTGTTCCCCAGCTCTCCCTCGCTCTGCAGAACTACCTTGCTTTTGAGGAGATTGATGAACTTCGTCGAAAGCTCGAACGTGAACGTACCTGCCTGATTGAAGAGATCAAGGCAGCTCATAATTTTGAGGAGATTATCGGCAACAGCGCCCCCCTGGCAGCAGTATTGCGTCGGGTCAGTCAAGTGGCCCCGACTGATGCCACCGTGCTGATTCAGGGTGAGACCGGGACCGGCAAGGAGCTGTTTGCCCGTGCCCTTCACAATCTTTCAACCAGGAAAAAGCGTGCGCTGATCAAGATCAACTGCGCCACCCTGCCAGCACCGCTCATTGAATCCGAGCTTTTCGGCCACGAAAAAGGGAGTTTTACGGGTGCCACAGAGCGGCGGATCGGCAAGTTTGAACTGGCTGAGGGGGGAACTATTTTTCTGGATGAAATTGGTGAGCTTCCCCTTGAGCTTCAAGCAAAGCTGCTGCGTGTGCTTCAGGAGCGTGAACTGGAACGATTGGGTGGACGGCAGGTGATTAAGGTTGATGTTCGGGTTATTGCGGCGACCAATCGTGATCTGGCCCGCGAGGTTGCTGAAGGGCGCTTTCGCGAAGATCTTTTTTTCCGACTCAACGTTTTTCCTTTGACTATTCCGCCACTCAGCGAACGTCGGGAGGATATCCCCATGCTCGCCACCCATTTTGCAGCAAAATGTTCAAGGGAGTTCGGCAAACCTCTTCGTTCTTTCCGGGAGAGCGACATGAATCGTCTGGTTGGACGAGAGTGGAAAGGCAATGTCCGCGAACTTGGCCACCTGATCGAGCAGGCCGTTATCCTTTCCGATGGTTCTACGCTTGATTTCTCAACAATACTCTCTTCCTCTGCACCCGCATCAGCGCTTCAGGCAGCCGGTCGTACCAGAACAATGAGCGATTTTGAAAACGATGTAGCCGTGATGGAGCGAGAGTTGATTCTTGATGTTCTCAGTCGTTCAAAAGGGAGGGTGAGTGGCGTTGGCGGAGCCGCCGAGCAGCTCGCCATGCATCCAAAAACCCTCTATTCTCGTTTGGAGAAGCTTGGTCTCAGCAAACGATATCAATAGTCGTTTGCCGAAGAGTAGGCCATGGAGTATCCGGCCTGTGCCTCTGAACGACGAAATGATGCTTAATGAGCCTCCAGCCAGTTTTTTCCAATGCCGATATCGACCTCAACAGGAACAGTTTTAAGTCCACAAGTTACCGCAGCATTAATCATTGCTTGTTCCACCAGACGTGAAAGCGGCTCTTTTTCCGCATCGGTTGTCTCAAAGAGCAGCTCATCATGCACTTGCAGCAGCATGACCGAGTGCATCTGCTTCTCACGCATCCGCATACTGCAGAGGTTCATGGCGCATTTGATGATGTCTGCCGCTGTTCCCTGAATCGGGGTATTCATGGCGGCCCGTTCGGCCGCTTTCTGCACGTTAGTATTGCGGCTGTTGAGGTCGGCGATATACCGGCGCCGTCCGAGAAGCGTTGAGACGTAGCCGCTCTGTTTTCCCGCTTCAATAATGCTGAGCAGTGCATTGAAGAGGCCGGGATATTTGGCTTTATAGGTGTCGATGATGATTTTTGCCTCTTTCTGTGGAATATTGAGCCGTTTGGCGAGCCCGAATGGCATGATGCCATAGAGTACCCCGAAATTTACCTCCTTTGCCTTGCGTCGCATATCGCCGGTAATCTCATCAAGCCCAAAAATCACTCTCGCTGTGGCGGTGTGAATATCTTCATGGTTGCGGAATGCTTCAATAAGCTGAGGGTCACCCGATATTTCCGCAGCTATCCGAAGCTCAATCTGTGAGTAATCAGCCGACAGCAGCCACTTTTCAGGGGTTGAGGGGATAAAGGCGCGGCGGATCTCCTTACCGAGCGGCGTGCGAACAGGGATGTTCTGCAGGTTCGGATTGGAGGATGAGAGCCGGCCCGTTGCGGTAATAAACTGGTTGAACGATGTATGTACCCTGCCGGTTACCGGGTTGACCATCCTGGGCAAGGCATCGATATAGGTGCCCTTGAGTTTCTGGAGACTCCGGTATTCGAGGAGATCGCTGGCTATCGGATGCTGGCCAGCAAGCTCCTCAAGCACCTCCACGTTGGTTGAAAAGCCTGTTTTGGTGGTTTTTCTTGTCGGGAGTCGAAGGACGTTAAAGAGGATATGCGAAAGCTGTTTCGGAGAATCAATGTTGAACGTGGAGCCCGCTGCCCCAAAAATCTTTTCGGTCAGCAGCTCAAGCTCTTTTTGAGCGGTAACGGAGGCTTGTGCAAGATGTGCCGAGTCGATAGTGACACCCGCATATTCCATGGCAGCCAATACGGAGACGAGAGGGAACTCTATTTTTTCGCAGATCCAGAGCAGCTCTTTTTCTCCTTCAAGCTTTTTGCGGAACACGTTTTCGAGCTGAAGGGCAAGATCGGCATCCTGACAGGCATAGTCCGACAGCTTTTGCGGATCCACGTCAAAAATATGCAGTTTCGCTTTTCCTGTGCCGACCAGTTCATCAAAGGTCGTTGTCTGATAACCGAGATACTGTGCCGCCAGATCATCAAGATTGTGTTTCTCTTCAGGGTTGAGCACATAGCTGGCAAGCATGGTGTCAAATCCAACCGGCGAAAGATCAATCCCGTATTTTTTCAGAACGAGGATGTCGTATTTGAGGTTTTGACCACTTTTCGGAAGTGATGGATTTTCAAGCAGAGGCCTGAGAAGTTCCAGCGTCTCTTTCCGGTCAAGGGAACTCTGCGAAAAAGAGATAAAGTGCGCTCTCCTCGCTTCGATGGAGATTGAGACACCTGCCAGTTCAGCTTCAAAGGTATCAAGACTGGTTGTTTCGGTGTCAACAGCGATGCGTGAAGCGCCGTGCAGTGATGCTATCAGCTTGTTCAGTTTTTCTCTTGTATCAACGCGCGTATAGTCACCTTCCAGTTGCGGTGAGCGTAGTGCGGGTTTGACCTCTGCGGGCGGATCGATCGGGTATTCCTGGATTGGCTCTTCTCCGCCAGGGTTTTGTAGCAGCGCCTCGAAAATGGCTGGTATTCTCAAGGCAATGGATTTGAATCCAAGCTTTTGCAGCAGCCGTACAAGTTTGGTGCGATCCGGTAATCCACAGGCGAGATCGTTCAGGGTAGAGTCAATGTGCAGATCGGTGCGTATGGTGACCAGTTGTGTGATAAGCTCCAGACGTGGCAGAAAATCTTCAAGGCTTTGCCGGGTTTTTGGGGCAATGCGGTCGAGATTGCTGTAGATATTTTGCAGCGAATGGTACTTATTGAGCAGGGTTGAGGCCGTTTTTGGCCCGATACCTTTGGCTCCGGGAATATTGTCCGATGTGTCGCCGGTCAGCGCCAGAAACTGGGTGAAAAGCTCAGGCACAACGCCAAAGTGTTCGGCAATCTCGGTTTTTCCCAGCAGCTCCAGCTCATTCTGGTTTTTACCCGGTTTGAGCATTTTTACTCCGTCATGAACAAGCTGGGCAAGATCCTTGTCGGGGGTAACAATGTAGACACGGCATGCATCTTCAAACTTTTTTGCAGCGGTGCCGATAAGATCGTCGGCTTCGTAGCCGGGAGTTTTGATGAGTGGAATGTTGAAGGCATCCAGCAGTTCAAAAACCACATCAAGCTGCATGATCAGCTCTTCCGGCGGCGCTGCCCGATTGGCTTTGTAGGCAGGAAACAGATCGTGCCGAAAGGTCTTTTCCTTGCTGTCAAACACTGCAGCGAGATAGTGTGGTTTATAGGTTTCAATAATTTTAAGCAAGGCTGTCACAAAACCATAGATTGCGCCGGTTGGCATTCCCTCAGCGCTTGTCATACCGGCTCGTTGCAGGGCAAAAAAAGCGCGGTAGAGCATTGCCATTCCATCAATCAGAAAGAGTGCGGGCTTTTCGTGGATAACGGCTGGCACATGACTCTTCACCGGTTCGTCGGAAAGGAAAAAATCAAGTTGTCGGTTGTTCATGCTGGTATGACCCCGTAACTTCCAAGAACATTCACCATGGTGGCGAATTCCCGGAGATGGTTGAGGGCATTGTGAATATTGGGATCCTCCTGATGGCCGATAAAATCGACATAAAAGAGGTAGTCGAAGGCCTTTTTTCTGAACGGCCTCGACTCAATTTTGGTCAGGTCAATAGTGCGCATGGCAAAGGTGGCCAGCGCCTTGAAGAGCGAGCCCTGCTCGTTGGGAAGAGCAAAGGCAATGGATGTTTTGTGTTGCGATGTATCAAGTGTTGATGAAATTTGAGCAAGTCGCAGCGGGTCGGGGTTTTCGGTATGAGTAATACAGAAAAAACGGGTGATGTTCCACTCTTCGTCGGCAAGGTTCTCCTTCAGGATTTCGAGTCCGTAGAGCTCCCCTGCTCTTTTTGATGCAATGGCAAGCTTGGCGGGATCTTTTTCAGCGGCAATCATTTTTGCGCTCCCGGCAGTATCATAAGCAGCCTTTGCCTTGAGATGCTTGTGTGTGGCAAAAAAATTTCGACATTGGGCAAGCGCCTGTGGGTGAGAGAGTACCTTGAGCGCATGCTCTACTGAAGCCTCTTTGATCCCAAGCAGACAGTGCTCAACCTTGACAAAGGTTTCGGCTGCAATGGTGACAGGATGCTGGAGCAGAAGGTCATAGTTCTGATGAATACTGCCACCAAGTGAATTTTCGATGGGGATGACCGCATAATCGACCTGCCTCTGTTCAACAGCAGCAAAGACCTCTTCGAATGATTCGCAAGGTTTGGGCTCTCCAATCCGGAGCGCAGCGATTTCACTATATGCTCCAGGTTCTCCCTGATAGGCGATCATCAAGTTTGTCATTGTTTTTGCTTGTTGTTAACTTGTGCGAATGGCCAGCGTTTTGATTTTATTTAAAGAAAATAAATCTATTATCATAGGCGTGGTTATCGGAGGATTAACAAATCAGCAGTTTTTTATCATGTCAGGACATAGCAAGTGGGCAACAATTAAAAGGAAAAAGGCTGTAACTGACCAGAAGCGGGGCAGCTTGTTTACCAAACTGGTCAAAGAGATTACCATTGCAGCCAAGATGGGAGGAGGTGATCCCGCAGGCAATCCACGTCTCAGGCTTGCCATTGATACCGCAAGAGACAACTCCATGCCGATGGATAATATCCAGCGTGCCATCAAGAAAGGGACGGGAGAGCTTGAAGGTGTTATATGGGATGAAATTACCTATGAAGGCTATGGCCCGGCAGGTATTGCCCTGATTATTGAAACAGCAACGGATAATCGTAACCGGACGGTTGCTGATCTCCGTCATATTATGAGCCGCAATAATGGTTCTCTTGGTGAAGGCGGCAGCGTTGCGTGGATGTTCCAGCGCAAGGGGACTCTGGATGTGCTGAAATCGCTGGCGAGTGAGGATCTCCTCATGGAGACGCTTCTGGATGCTGGTCTTGAAGATCTCAGCGGGGATAGTGACGACTATTTTACCGTTACCACCGATATCAAGGAGCTTCAAACAGCAAAACAGGCGCTTGACACGGCCAAAATTGCTTATGAGAATGCCAGGATAGATCTGGTGCCTGAAAATTATATTGAACTCGAAGCCGAGGATGCCCGGAAAGTGATCAAGCTGATCGATGCCCTTGAGAGTAATGATGATGTGCAGTCGGTGTACAGCAATATGGAGATCAGCGAGAGTGCAATGGACAGTTTAAACGAGTAGAGGATGGTTGTTCTCGGGATTGATCCCGGAAGTCTGAATACCGGTTATGGTGTTATTCGTCATGACTCTCGGTTTTTTTCTGTACTGGTGTGTGGAGTTATCCGGCTGCACTCCAGTAAAAGTCATCCCGAGCGAATTGGGCAGATATATCGTGAACTCGAACAGGTGATTGTTGATTTCAAACCTGAACGAGTGGCCCTTGAGACCGCTTTTCTCAGCAGAAATGTGCAGTCGGCCCTGAAACTGGGTCAAGTGCGGGGAGCGGTTATTGCGCTGGCGATGAATTCTCATCTCTCTCTGCGCGAGTATGCCCCACGGGAGGTGAAGTCGGCGATTACCGGCAGAGGGGCGGCCAGCAAGGAGCAGGTTGCGTTTATGGTGGCCAGAATGCTTGGTATTGCAGAGCCCCCCAAGCCTTATGATGTTACCGATGCGCTCGGCATCGCGCTGTGTGATCTCCTCAGGGGTGAGAGTCGCCAGTCTCCATTGCCTGAGAGAAAGGGACGGAAGGGGGGAGCAAGCTGGTCGCAGTTTGTGAGCGCGTCGCCCGACAAGGTCATCCGGTAGTTTCCAGGCAGTGAATGAAGAAG
Organism: uncultured Chlorobiaceae bacterium; assembly: GCA_903866255.1. Taxonomy (GTDB): domain Bacteria; phylum Bacteroidota; class Chlorobiia; order Chlorobiales; family Chlorobiaceae; genus Chlorobium. The sequence continues at coordinate 31,464 of CAIPMW010000043.1, forward strand.
TTTCTTATCTTGTGAAGAGCTGATATGATACAATAACTAAACGCACCACTGTGAAAGGTCGTATCTTTAATCTGCCGAATTCTCTCAGTTTTTTGAGAATACTTTTGATCCCCTGGTTTCTCTACTATTATCACAATGGCCATTTCAACATTGCGATTGCCATTATGATTGTGGCCGTTCTTTCTGACTGGTTTGACGGTCGGGTAGCACGATGGACCAATGAGGTCTCGGAAATGGGGAAAATCATTGACCCGCTTGCCGACAAGCTTTGCCTTGCAAGTGTGGCCATATATTTTTTCTGGATTAATCAGCTTCCCCTCTGGTTTGTTCTCTTTGCCGTGTTGAGGGATATTCTGATTTTTATCGGCGCCGGATATGTGAAATTACACTACTCTGTGGTAACAACATCACTCTGGCCAGGAAAATGGGCCGTAGGTTTTGTGTCGATGCTCTTTATTGTTATGGCCTGGCCTCTTCCCGTTTTGAAGCTTTATCCCCTCAAGGAGATCTTCTTATTCCTCTCCACAGTGACACTTTCATACTCTTTTTTTCAGTATTGCGTAAGATTCTACAGGATTCACAAGGGCATGAATTACAGAGCATGAATTGAAAAAAAAGTTTTCGCAGCACTTGTTTTTCTCAATATTTCTATAAGCCTATATATCTCATAGAGATATTGATAACTTTATTTTACACAGGACGAATCAGTCGAAGCCGCCACTTAACTCATTTTTTTAATTAGAGTTAATTTTTTCGATGGGCGCGGTTTTTCTATATCAAGAATGTTGATAACTTGTTGATGGAATGTGGGGAATATGTTTGAAGCGCCCTTGATCCCTGCGGACGGGCGCTTCATAACTGGTTGTGTTACTTGCTTTTTGGTACAACAGTGGCCATAAGGGAGGCTTCGCATGCAAGCTCGCCCCGGACGTATGCTTTGGCATCAAACTGGCAGACATTTCTGCGCCGATTGGTAACAACAGCCTCAATGACAAGCGTATCGCCGGGAAGCACCGGTTTGCGGAAACGGGCCTTGTCGATCCCCATGAAGTAAACCACACTCTCCTGGATATTATTATTGCCATTGAGCATCATGATGCCTCCTGTCTGGGCCATGGCCTCAAGGATGAGAACTCCAGGCATGATGGGGTTTCCCGGAAAATGGCCCTGAAAGAAGGGCTCGTTCATCGTCACGTTTTTGATCGACACTATTTTTTCATCAAGTTTGAACTCAACAATTTTGTCGATCAGCAAAAATGGGTAGCGGTGTGGCAGTATTTTTTGAATGGCGTTGATATCAAAAATAACGCCAGCTTTTTTATCATGTTGATACTGCCTGGCGAGCTTGTTGCGATCGGCATATTTTTTGAGTTGTCTTACAAATTCAACATTAGATGCGTGACCGGGACGGGCGGCAAGTACCTGGGCCTGTAATGGCATACCCAGAAGAGCCATGTCGCCGAGAAGGTCGAGGAGTTTATGGCGGGCGGGTTCGTTGGCAAAGCGCAGTTCACGGTTGTTGAGGATACCATTTTTACCAAGGAAAATACTCTCGTTACCCATTTTTTTCCCGAGAGCGTCAAGCTCCTCCTTCTTCATCTCTTTGTCGATGATGACAATTGCATTGTCAATATCACCACCCTTTATAATTCCCTGGTTTGCAAGTCCCTCAACCTCACTGAGAAAACAGAATGTTCTGGAGGCGGAGAACTCCGTTACAAATTCCTTGTCGAGGTTAAAAAGCCCTGAGTGCTGTGAGCCGAGCGCCGGATTTTTATAATCCACCATCACTGTAACCCTGAAGCTGTCAAGAGGCAGTGCTACAATATCAACATTGTTGTCTGCATCATGGTATTCAATGGTCTCATCAATAACCAGGTAGTTTTTAGGCTCATCCTGTTCCAGGAATCCGGCCTCAATCAGCGCTTCGGCAAAAGGATGGGAGCTGCCATCCATAACAGGAGGTTCGGGGCCGCTCATTTCTATACGACAATTATCAATTTGCAGGCCGTACAGCGCGGCAAGTACATGCTCGGTGGTATTAATTTTGATACCATTCAAGGCAATGGTGGTCCCCCGAAGAACATCGACGACATTTTCAATCAGCGCCGGTATTTCTGGACTGTTTTCAATATCGGTGCGTACAAAACGGTATCCATAATTGACTGGCGCCGGTTTGAAGGTGATAATACATTTTTCGCCGGTGTGTAGCCCGGTTCCACAGAGAGAAATCTCATTTTGAATCGAGCGCTGATGAATGAGCATAGTATAATCGTTGCTCCTGAGCGGTTAAGCCGGGCAGGAAATGGACGCAAATTGTAATGTCTGTAAAAATGCAGGTGTTCAAGATACAAAAGAAGAGTCTTCTGTTCAAATCAGGTGTAACCAAGGGCCTGTTTTTACTCTTGTGTATGAAAATGTTTCAATACTTTTTCAAGCAGCAGAGGGTGGGTAATCGGGCTGCCAGCGAGAATGCTTTGCCCTCTGAAAATATCACTGTTTCCGGAAAAATCGGTAACAATTCCTCCTGCTTCACGAACAAGCAGTACCCCTGCGGCAAAATCCCAAGGTGAGAGTTTATATTCCCAGAAGCCGTCAAAGCGCCCGCAGGCAGTGTACGCCAGGTCAATAGCTGCCGAGCCAGCGCGGCGTATTCCGGCAGAGTCGTGAATAACATCTCTCAGCATTTCGAGCGCGGCATCGAGATAGTGGTATTCACTGAATGGCAGGCCGGTTGCCATCAAAAAGCTCTCTTTGTCTGTTCGACTGGAAATGGTGATTTTATTACCGTTCAGAAATGCTCCCTGACCTCGTTCAGCAGTAAAAAGCTCCTGCAGGAGAGGCTGAAAGACAACACCGGTGAGCAGCTCATTATTGCTGTCGCGCAGTGCTATGCTTATAGAAAAAACAGGAAAAGAGTGAATAAAGTTAAGCGTGCCGTCAAGGGGATCAACAATCCATGTTCGTCCTGAAGAGCCCTTCATGTCGGTACCCTCTTCGCAGAGCATACTGTCGTCAGGAAAACTTTCAGCGATAATTGAGCTGATTGCAGCCTCACACGCTTTGTCCACATCGGTTACAAAATCCTTGAACCTCTTGCTGTGTATTTCAGGATGAGAGAGTTCTCCAAATTTTTCAAGGGTGATAGCTCCGGCCGCCCGGGCTGCTCTGGTGGCGGTTTGCAGCTCATTGCTTGTTTCTTTCATGCAACGATAATGATTGTATATTAAACAGGTGGCCAATATACCATTTCTTTTTTGTAAAAGGGGGGAGACAGGTCACATCGGTGCTATAGTTTTTATATTCCAGCAAGATGAGAATGCCTCCATGGGAATTAACAAAAGAGGGCAGGTGTTCGTTAGTCGAATACAATAACTGGTGTTAACATTTTGAACAAAATTATTATGAAACCTCGTCTTCCAAATCTTGTACTCTGTATCGGTTTGTGTTTTGTTTTTGCTTACGCAGGCAGCACCTTTACGCCTGTACCGGGTTCAGAGTGGTACTATTCGCTCCTTAAAAAACCGTCATGGAATCCACCCGACTGGCTGTTTCCTCCGGCCTGGAGTTTGCTGTTTCTGCTTATGGGCATTGCTCTCTCTCTTGTCGTGGAACAGTGGGGTGAGAAAAAAAAGATACAGGGTGCTCTGGTACTTTTTGGCCTTCAGCTCTTGCTGAATCTTGGCTGGTCTGCCGCATTTTTTGGTCTTCACGCTCCACTGCTTGCCTTGGTCGTCATAGCCTTTCTCTGGCTTGCAATCGTGTTGACTATAGTGCGGTTCAGAGCCGTTTCGCCACTTGCTGCGTATCTCCTCGTTCCCTATCTCCTGTGGGTAAGCTTTGCATCATATCTAAATTTTACGATTTGGCAACTCAACTGGGTGAGGTGATATTTTGTTATGGGTGGTCACTTCGATACGCCTTGTGCGCTACTCAGTGACCGGTGGAGTGGGTTGGCGGTGGTTTAGAGAGCAAAAACAAAAAGCGCAGTATTGACTGCGCTTTTTGTTTGGTTATGGTGTTTGAAAAGCCGGGGCTTAGTCACTCTCCTGATCACGAAGATTCTCAAGCACACCGAAATCTTCGAGCGTGGTGATATCTCCCTTGATTTCGTTGCTTGTGGCAAGCTCGCGAAGAAGACGGCGCATGATTTTTCCACTGCGTGTTTTTGGCAGCCCTTTTGCAGCCCATCTGATCTCATCCGGTTTTGCAATGGGACCAATCTCTTTCGCCACATGATTGCGCAGAGCGTCACGGAGTGCCATATCGCCGACATATTCATCTTTCAGCGTAACAAAGGCCACGAGAGCATTTCCTTTGAGGTCATCCGGACGGCTGACAACGGCGGCTTCAGCAACTGCCTCATGTGATACCAGGGCACTTTCAACCTCGCTGGTACCAAGACGATGACCAGAGACGTTGACTACATCATCGACACGTCCCATAATCCAGACATAACCATCCTCATCCTTGCGGGCACCGTCACCGGTAAAGTACATGTCCTTGAAGTCGGACCAGTAGGTTTTCTCGTAGCGGTCGTTATCGCCATAAATCGTACGAAGCATCGATGGCCATGGCTTTTTGATGACAAGATAGCCGCCTTCGTTGGCTTCACACGGTGTGCCGTCTTTGCGGACAACGTCAACCATAATGCCTGGCAGAGGCCGTGTGGCTGTGCCGGGTTTGGTCGGGGTTGCACCAGGAAGTGGAGAGACCATGATGCCACCGGTTTCTGTCTGCCACCAGGTATCAACAATAGGACATCTCTCCTGTCCGACAACCTTGTGATACCACATCCAGACATCAGGGTTGATTGGTTCTCCTACGCTGCCAAGGAGGCGGAGCGAGTTGAGATTGTGTTTGGTGACCCACTCGTTTCCGGCGCGGATAAAAGCGCGGATAGCGGTTGGGGCGGTATAGAGAATTGTTACTTTGTGGCGGTTGATGATATCCCAGAAGCGATCCCACTGGGGATAGTTTGGAGCGCCTTCATACATGAGCATGGTTGCGCCGTTGAGCATCGGGCCATAGGCCATATAGCTGTGTCCGGTAATCCATCCTACATCGGCAGTACACCAGTAGATGTCTTCATCCTTGATATCAAAAACGTATTTGAAAGAGCTTGCTGCATGAACCATATATCCGGCGGTCGTGTGCAGGATACCTTTTGGTTTTCCGGTTGAGCCGCTTGTGTAGAGCACAAAGAGCGGATGTTCAGAATCTACCTCAACCGGTTCGCACTCATCGGATGCAAGACCCATGAGATCATGCCACCAATGGTCCATGCCGTCGTGCATGTGAACAGTTTCGCCAGTTGCCTTGAGTACCATAACGTTGCGGACCGAAGGTGTGTTTACAATAGCTTCGTCAACAATGTTTTTCAGGTTGATCGAGCCACCACGGCGTCGTGAACCGTCGGCGCAGATGATCATCTTGGCGCGCGAATCATTGACACGCTCCGTAATAGCGTGAGCTGAGAATCCTGCAAAAATAACGTTATGGACAGCTCCGACACGGGCACATGCAAGAACGGAGATAACCAGTTCTGGTACCATACCCATATAAATAGCTACCCTGTCACCCGGCTTGATTCCTGCAATTTTCAGTACATTGGCAAACTTGCAGACCTGGCGATGCAGCTCTCCATAAGTCAAAACTCGCTGGTTTCCCTCTTCTCCTTCCCAGATAATGGCGGCCTTGTTCTTTCTCCAACTTTTTACATGAACGTCAAGAGCATTGTAGCAGATATTGGTTTTGCCACCATTAAACCATTTCGCATAAGGGCTGTTCCACTCCAGTACCGTGTCCCATTTTTTGAACCAGTGGAACTGTTCCGCAATTCCACCCCAATAAGCTTCAGGATCTGCTTCTGCTGCGGCATAAAGTTTCTCATACTCTTCCATTGAAGAGACATGCGAATTTTTCGAAAACTCCGCCGGAGGGGGAAATTTCCGCTTTTCAGACATGACAGAGCTGATCGATACCTCTTGCTGAGTGTTGGATGTTGTTTCGTCTGTAGCCATTGATACCAGGTTTTATGCGTTGAAAAAAAAGATATTACCCCCACCACAGGTATTCGGTAACGTGGAAAATAATGAGTTGATGCCTACATTGAAAGCCCGATTGCAAGTTTATTGCCTTCAGCGTAAAATAAGTTTACGATTACTTGATCAAATAACATCTGAAAAAAGATGTTACGCATGAATATTCCTCTGCTTTCGACCGCTTCAGCAGGGGGATAAGCCCTACTCAACGAATAGAATAATAAATACTTAGGGGAATGCTTTGCTAACCGAAGAGTCGATCGAAGCGTTCTGCCGTCTTGCCCTCAAAGCGATTATGCCAATTTATAGAGATTCTATCAATACATTCGCATCATTGGTTATTGTATTGCAAAGTTTACAAGTTTATCAATAACCACGATTTCACGAAGAATTGTTTTGCCATCAAGAAATTTGAGAGCTGTTTCGACTTTTTTTGCTTCAGCAAGCAGAAACTCTTTTGTGCTTTTTGCAGGGGCAAAAAAGGTGCCTCTCAGCTTTCCGTTAATCTGTACGGCTATGGTCAGAACTGCATCCTCGACAAGCGCAGGCGCATAGGAGGGAAAAGAGTTCTGGTTGATTGATGTGGAGTGGCCGATAGCCTCCCACAACTCTTCAGTGAGGTGTGGTGCGTAGGGCGCAAGCAGAAGAAGAAGGGTTTCAACGGCTTCACGATTATTGCATCCACTCTTGTGCAGGTCGTTGACAAAGACCATCATTTCTGAAATAGCGGTGTTGAATTTCAGATTTTCCGTATCCTCCCCAACTTTTTTGATGGTTTTGTGCATACGCCTCAGCAACTCGTCGGGTATTGAGCCAGAGGAGAGTGCGGCCATTTCACCGTCGAAGGAGGGATAAACCAGTCGCCATACTTTTCCAAGAAAACGGCTGATCCCTTCAATGCCGTTGGTGTTCCATGGTTTTACCTGTTCAAGCGGCCCAAGAAACATTTCGTAGAGTCTGACGGCATCAGCGCCATAACGCGTCAGAACATGGTCAGCGGGGATGACATTGCCGCGTGACTTGGACATTTTTTCATTGTCTTCACCAAGAATCATCCCCTGGTTGAACAGTTTCCTGAATGGCTCTTTTGTGCTGACCACGCCGAGGTCAAAAAGCACCTTGTGCCAGAAACGGGCATAGAGCAGGTGGAGAACGGCGTGTTCGGCTCCGCCGATGTAGAGATCGACATTCATCCAGTAGCGCTCCTGCCCGGGATCGACCAGTTGCTGGCTGTTTTCAGGATCGATAAAGCGGAGATAGTACCAGCAACTGCCGGCCCACTGGGGCATGGTGTTGGTCTCTCGTCGGAATGCGCCGTGTTCATCCGTTCCGTAGAGCCAGTGCGGAATGTTCGCAAGGGGTGATTCACCGGTGGACGATGGATGATAGGCCTCCACTTCAGGAAGGACAAGGGGAAGATTGGTTTCTGGTCGAAGAGTCCCGTCTTCATAATGCTTGATGGGAATAGGTTCTCCCCAGTAACGCTGGCGGCTGAAAATCCAGTCGCGCAGTTTGTAGTTCACCTTTCTTGTGCCGACGCTCTTTGTTTCAAGCCATGAAGCCATTTTCTCAAATGATTCTGCATAGGCAAGTCCGTCAAGCGAAATTTCGCTGTTGGAGGAGTTGACACAGATACTGTTTTTATCCTCAAAAACAGCATCCTGAACATCATGGGAGCTTTTGATCACCTCAATGATGGGCAGGTGGTACTGTTTTGCAAACTCCCAGTCGCGACTGTCGTGCGCCGGAACCGACATGATGGCTCCTGTGCCATAGCTGATCAGCACAAAGTCGGAGATCCATACTGGCAGTGGTTCGCCTGTTGCCGGATTGATAGCATAAGCGCCGGTAAAAACACCTGTTTTTTCTTTCTGAAGGCCGGTGCGCTCCAGCTCGGTTTTCAGCTTGGCCTGGCGGATATAGTTTTTTACCTCCACCAACTGCTGCGCGGTGGCAAGCTTTTCTGCCAGTGCGTGTTCCGGTGAAATGACAAGATAAGTTGCCCCGAAAAGGGTATCCGGCCTTGTGGTATAGACTCTCAGCTTTTTGTCATGGCATCGCAGCTCAAAATCAATCTCAACCCCTTCTGACCGGCCAATCCAGTTGCGCTGCATCTGCTTGACATTTTCCGGCCACTCCAGTTCATCAAGGTCTGCAAGCAGGCGGTCGGCATAGGCGGTGATTTTCAATACCCACTGGCGCAGCGGGCGACGGATAACGGTATAGCCGTCAGCGATTTTTTCTTCCACCTCCTCATTTGCCAGTACCGTCTTCAGCTCTTCGCACCAGTTGACATCCACCTCCGACATATAGGCGAGCCCTCTGTCGTACAGTTTCAGAAAAATCCACTGAGTCCACCTGAAGTATCCAGAGTCGGTCGTGTTGATTTCACGTGACCAGTCGTAAGAGAAGCCCATTGCCTGCAACGTGCTTTTGAAGCTGCGGATATTCTCTTCTGTGGTGGTTTTCGGGTGTGTGCCTGTTTTGATGGCAAACTGCTCGGCGGGAAGTCCAAAGGCATCCCAACCCATCGGGTGGAGCACATTATAGCCGCAACTGCGTTTGTAACGGGCCACAATATCGGAAGCGGTGTATCCTTCGAGATGGCCGACATGGAGCCCGGTACCGCTGGGGTAAGGGAACATGTCAAGCACATAGTATTTTGGTTTGGCGGAATCATCTCCGGTTTTAAAGGTGTTGTCTGTCTGCCACCGGGCTTGCCACTTTGACTCTATTGACGAAAAATCGTATTTCATGTATTCTTTTTGGGTGATGCTGTATAAGTGAATTTTTTAAAATATTATAATTGGTCTGAGTGACATCAAGTCCAGCGAAAACTTTACAAGGACTTTACAAATTTCTCAATATTCCGGTTATTGGAATCCTTGCCATACTCTGGAAATAGAGCGGGAATTTAAACATAAAGGGGGAAAGACAGAGAATAGTATTTTTGAAACTGTGAATTTTCCTTCTATTCCGAAAAAGTGCATATCCTGCATATGCTGCATAATGCAACCTCAATTTCCCATAATGAGTGGGCGTGAAGTTGTTACCGGATCATCGCGAAATAGCCAAAGGCACATTAAGAAGCCTTATTCGTGCGGAACTAACGGTTACCGAGTTTGTTGATGCGGCATAAAAATACGTTGAGAGATGTGAATTCGCAGGGGCGTAAGGCAATATGCCCCTGCAGGCGGTTTGGTTATCCTACAATCGTTTCCGGTTATCAATGACCCGCTGCGCTTTCCCCATGCTCCGCTCAATGGTACCTGGTTCAACCAGCCGGATGGTTGCGCTGATGCCGAGAATGCTGGCGATATTGGCCTTGATGCGTTTGCGGAGCCCCTCAAGCTCTTTTATCTCATCGGAGAAGAACTGCTCCTCAACCTCCACCCTGATTTCGAGGGTGTCGAGGTTGTTTTCACGATCAACCACCAGCAGGTAGTGCGGCTTGGTTTCACTCATCTCAAGCAGTACTGACTCAATCTGTGAAGGGAAGACGTTGACTCCACGAATGATGAGCATATCGTCGGAGCGGCCCACGCATTTTTCCATGCGCACCAACGTGCGGCCGCATTCGCACTTGTCGGCGTGGAGCCGGGTCAGGTCGCGGGTGCGGTAGCGGATGAGGGGCATCGCCTCCTTGGTTGCGGGGGTAAAGACCAGTTCGCCAAGCTCGCCATAAGGCAGCACCTCTCCGCTCTCGGGGTTGATGATTTCAGGGATAAAGTGATCTTCAAAAATGTGCATCCCCTTCTGGCAGTGGCACTCCATGGAGACACCTGGTCCGATGATTTCGCTGAGGCCGTAAATGTCGTACGCTTTGATGCCGAGGAGCTGCTCAATTTGGGAACGCATCTCTTCCGTCCATGGTTCTGCGCCGAAGATGCCTGCCTTGAGCTTGATGTGACGGCGGTCGACCTTCTCTTCAACCAGCGCTTCACCGAGATAGGCGGCATAAGAGGGTGTGCAGGCCAGTACCGTGGAGCCAAAGTCCTCCATGAGCTGAAGCTGTTTTTTTGTGTTGCCGCCGGAGATGGGAATAACTGTCGCCCCAACTTTTTCGGCACCATAGTGCAGGCCGAGACCGCCAGTAAAGAGTCCGTAGCCGTAGGCAACCTGGATGATGTCGGATGTTCCCACTCCTGCCATGGTGAGCGAACGGGCCACCACTTCGCTCCACATAAGGATATCGTTCCGAGTGTAGCCGACAACCGTTGATTTTCCCGTTGTGCCGCTGGAGGCATGAAGCCTTACTATCTCAGCTTGAGGGAGTGTAAACAGACCAAAAGGATAGTTGTCGCGCAGATCCTGTTTGGTGGTAAAGGGGAGCTTTTTCAGATCGTCGATGGTGGTAATGTCACCGGGCTCGATACCCATCTCCTGGAGCCTTTTGCGATAAAATGGAACTGAGTCATAGACCCTTTTAACCATCGCGGCTACCCGTTCCCCCTGTAGTTTCAGGAGCTCTTCACGCTCCATACACTCGTACTGTTTATTCCAGATCATGTTGCTGTCGCTTGAAGTTGAGAGAATGCTTGTCCAGTTCGGAATGCACGGATGTTCATCGCTATAATATCAGCCCCTTTTGCCTCAAAAAGCCGCTCGATGGAGGCTTCCAGCGTTTCGCCAGCTATACCGATAAACGGGGCAGCAGCTCCCAGCATCACCATGTTTGATGTTCTTATGCTGCCAGCCTCACGGGCAAGTTCAGCCGCGTTGACCAGCACAGGGTGGTTCGTGCGGTGCAGTTCGTCAAGAATCTGCTCCATCGAAGGGTAGCCCACCATATTGATGAAGGAGTCTTTGGCGGTGACTACTCTCCCGTCCGGCGCAAGAAAGGGAAGGTAGCGCAACGCTTCAAGAGGTTCAACCGAAAGAATCAGGTTTGCGGTTCCTTCGGCAATAAGGTCGGAGAATATCTCTTTATCGGAAATCCGGAGGTGCGACTGCACAGCTCCGCCCCGCTGGCTCATGCCGTGAACTTCTGCCTGGCGTACGGTGAGGCCGCTCTGCAGGGCAGCATGGTCGATAACCGCCGCAATGGTGAGTATTCCCTGTCCTCCGACACCGGCAAGAATAATGTTGATCTGCATACTATCGTTACGCTTTGGCCGCAGGATTTCTCTTTTTCCGTGCAGCAGTTTCAATACATTCACGTTGAGCAATGACCACAGAGACACCTTCCCAGGCAATCTCCTCCCTGAGTACCGCAATGTTTTCTGCAAGGTGCGATTTCAGCGGGATGATGGTTTTAAGATGTGCCTCCTCAACGCCGAGTCCCAGGCAAATCTCCAGCAGCCGCGAGCCGTTTGCCGAAGAGTCCTGGCCGCCGGTCATGGCGGTGGTGTCGTTATCGGCAATGATGACGGTGAGTGGGGAGCCGTCGTTGATGGCATCGAGCAGGCCGGTCATGCCGGAGTGGGTAAAGGTTGAGTCACCAATGACGGCGACTGCAGGCCGCAGGCCAGCATCAGCCGCCCCTTTGGCCATCGTGATGGAGGCTCCCATATCGACGCAGGTATGAATGGCGTTGTATGGCGCGAGCGCTCCAAGGGTGTAGCAGCCGATGTCCGAAAAAACGTGACGTTGCTCGTGTGCACTCATCACCGTGTTGAGCGCTTCGTAAAGGTCGCGGTGGCCGCACCCCTTGCAGAGTTCCGGTGGACGGTTCACCATAATGGCCGGCACTGGAATGACCTCTGGTTTTGCAAGACCGAGAGCAAGAATGACGCTGTCGGCATTGAGTTCTCCGGCACGCGGGAGAGTTCCGTCGAGTCGTCCCTTTATTTTGTTATGACCAAAGTATCCTCTCAGCAGCTCTTCATAAACAGGATAACCCTCCTCGGCAACAAGAATGGTGTCGCAAGCGCTGAAAAGCGATTCGATCTTTTTCCTTGGAAGGGGATAGTGGCCAATCTTCAGCACCGGATAGTCGAGACCATAAGCCTGCCGTACCTCCATCACGTAGTTGAAGGCAATGCCGAAGGCCAAAACGCCGGTAGAGCCTGTCCCGGGGATAAGGCGGTTCAGCCATGATTGTTCCGAATGCTCTTCAAGTTGCCCCTGCATACCAAGCAGGTTGTTGTACTGGCGGCGGGCATTATGCGGCATCAGCACAAAGCGTTCTGGAGCATACGGCGCATTGAGCGGGTTTTGCGAACGTGTCGAAACTCCTTCCACTCCTGCACGCGAATGCGCAAGCCTTGTGGTGAGCCGGAGCAGCACCGGAAGCTTTACAGATTCAGAGAGGTCAAACGCATATCGGACGGCATCATAAAGCTCCTGCTGTGAGGCTGGTTCAATGACCGGCACCATGGCAAATTTTCCATAGACACGGCTGTCCTGCTCGTTTTGTGATGAGTGCATCGAAGGATCGTCGGCCACAGCCACCACAAGTCCTCCGTTGACCCCGGTAATAGCCGAGTTGATGAAGGCATCCGCAGCGACATTCAGCCCCACATGCTTCATGCAGACCAGGCTCCGCTTGCCAGCGTACGACATTCCGAGTGCCGCCTCGTAAGCTGTTTTTTCGTTGGCCGACCAGGCAGAGCGAACAGGTTGTTCCCGATCGCCCCTGTTTTTCTGGATATATTCGGTAATTTCGGTTGAAGGCGTTCCGGGATAAGCGTAGACACCGGATATTCCAGCGTCGAGGGCTCCAAGCGCAATGGCTTCGGCACCCAGCAAAAGTTGTTTCATCGTGAGCTCATTGAAAAAGTTGTCCCCAAAGATGGGAAATTATTCTCTTTGAAGCCAATGAAATCATTTCGAGGTGAGGCCAGGATGGCATGTTTTTGGACGAGTTGCTGTTATTGGCATCAATACATGATTTTGCCGGTATCTGGATACCTGTTTGATGTAATATAGCAGCGGATGAAAAATATTGATAAATGGTTTATTGAAAAATAATGTAAATTATACACTGTGGCATGGCAGAGGTGTCATGCGGGAGAGTAGTTCATTTTTGGATAATCTTAACCAGTAACCATTATGAAATTTATTTCAAAAATGTCTCGTTTGCGGCTGTGTATGGCCTTGTTTGTTGTCAGCGCAAGTATTTTTGCAGTTTCAAGGGTCTCTTATGCTGCAAAGCATTCTGTCGGAGAACATTTCGGCGGTGGTATTGTATTTTACATCCTGCAGGAAGGAGATCCCGGTTACGATCCGGCTAAACAGCACGGGTTGATTGCCGCCCCGGCAGATCTTAAAACTAAAGGGTCTACTGGAGTGACAGGAATGTATTTCTGGGCTACCGGGCAAAGGGATTCAATGCATCAGGAAGAGTATGCTTATGAGCAGGTTTTTAATACAAGTACGCTCATTGGCCAGGGTGCAGAAAATACAAAGAAGATATTGGAACGTCATCCTGCGGCTAAACATCCCACTATTGCTGCCGCTGTGGCATCGGCATACAACGGAGGGGGTTTTAAAGACTGGTATTTGCCAAGCAAGGAGGAGTTGCACAAGCTCTATCTCAATAAAGCTGTGGTTGGCGGCTTTGCAGATTATGATTACTGGAGTTCGACCGAGAACAGTGCGCTCAATGCCTGGGTAGAGCTCTTCGCCAATGGCTATCAGTACCTTGACAACAAGATGGATGCTGATTGCGTACGTCCTATCCGATCCTTTTAATCGTAGTGTAAGTTTTCTGGGTGTGAATCTGCCCGCCCTTTTTGTTTGACGAGATGATTTCCTTATAAAAGCCTCCAGCATCATACCGATTTGGAGGCTTTTATGCATGGAGAGAGCCCTCCTGCTTCTTATGCGTTCGTAATGTTTTTGAAATCTTTTGAGATGGAGTGAAACATTGAGTTTGTTGATGCCTGCATGATAATGGATATTGCTGCATTGGTCATGGCGTGGAGAATCGGCTCTGGCACAATCCGGAATGCCGGGTAGAGGATAAAGCGGACGTCAACTTTCAAATCAAGCTGAACTCTGGTTTTTGTGGACTCTACCGGACGCATGTGCATGTTGGCAAAGGCTTTGCCTTCAAAGAGATACTTTGCTGGATCATCAATCTGGCCAGCAACGGGATGGTGTTGCCAGCGGATCGTTTTTCCTACAGTGTAGCGATTGATGATCTCTTCCGAGAGAAGGGAAGTTTCAGTGCGTTCGATATCGTCCGGTAGTTCCAGAAGAGGCTCTTCCATCTGTTTGACGTAGAATATTACATCAAACGGATTGCTTTGCGGATCGGTAACACGAAAGAGCCATTTATAGACGTTTTCGGTATCAGTGAGTTCTACGCTGTGGCAGAAGGGGTTAAACCCAAGCATCTTTTTGTGGTCGGAGAGATAGGCGACAGTCTGGTGAAATTCCCCGTGTAATATCCAGTCACCCCTGCTTCTTCCGGTCGCTTCCATTTCCATGTTGTCCATGTTGTCGCGGTTTCCCTGTTTTGTTTACATGAGCTCGGATTGCAGGCGTTCTGCCTGGTCATGCATTTTGAGCGCATTAATAATCTCCTGTATCTCCCCCTGCAGTATCTGGGGTAGCGCGTGGCTTGTAAAGCCGATCCGGTGGTCAGTTACCCGTGATTGCGGATAGTTATAGGTGCGGATTTTGGCGCTCCGGTCTCCGGTGGTGACCATCGAGCGGCGCAGGTCGGCCCTCTGCTGCTGCTGCTCGGCAAGCTGGATGTCATAGAGCTTGGTGCGGAGCATCTGCATGGCCATCTCCTTGTTCTGGAGCTGTGAGCGCTGCTCTTGACAGGCGGAGACAATTCCGCTTGGAATATGGGTGATTCGTACGGCAGTTTCCACCTTGTTGACGTTCTGCCCCCCCTTTCCTCCGCTTCGATAGGTATCAAATCTCAAATCCTCCCGGCGGATCTCTACATCTACCTCTTCGGCCTCAGGAAGTACAGCGACACTGACCGCAGAGGTGTGGATACGTCCCTGTGTTTCGGTATCGGGCACACGCTGCACCCGGTGCACGCCACTTTCATACTTCATGGTGCCATAGACGTCATTGCCACTCACCTCAAGCGTCATCTCCCTGAAGCCGCCTGGCACAGAACTCTCATTGAAGTGCAGGATGTGGTATTGCCACCCCTGCTGTTCAGCGTATCGCTGGTACATTCTTGTCAGGTCTGCAGTAAAGAGCGCCGCCTCTTCGCCGCCGGTGCCAGCCCGAATCTCGATGATGACGTTGCGTGAATCGGCCTCCTCTTTTGGCAGCAGCAGTACTTTGAGGTGCTGTTCGAGTTCCGGCAGTTGCCGCTGCAGCTCATTGATATCTGCCTGAACAAGATCCTTCATTTCTTGCTCAACCTCCTCTTTCAACAATTGCCGCGACGCATCCAGCTCCGCTTTTTTCTGGGAGTAATGGTCGTAAGCCTTTACAATTTCCTTGAGGTCGCAGTACTCCTTGTTAAGTTTTCTGAAGCGAGCCTGATCAGTTGCCGCGTTCGGGTCGGCAAGCAACTGTTCAAGATCAAGGTGCTTCTCTTTTATGGATTGCAGTTTATCAAGCATTGCTTTTGTTTTCGCCTTATGAGTTGAAAATATCGTTAAACAGGATGTAGGCGAAAAGAGCGAGGAGCAGCATCATGCCGATCTGCTGGATACGCATTTTAACTGCAAAGGGAATCTCCCTATGAATGATGCCTTCTATGGCATTGAGCACAAATTGGCCGCCGTCAAGCGCTGGAACCGGCAGGATGTTGATGATTGCCAGAGAGATAGAGAGCATTGAGAGAAAATAGAGAAAGCTTACAGGGCCTTGTTCTGCGCTCTGGCTTGCTATTTTTGCAATTTTGATCGGGCCACCCACCGATTTGCGGAAGTCCTCCTGACCGGTGAAGATTTTAACGAATCCCTGGACTGTCATGGCGCTCATTTTCCAGGTCTGGTTAATGCCGCTCACTATTGACTCAGGGAGAGAGAGTTTTCTGTGTTCTGACTCAACGGTCTGTTTAAGTGAGATTCCTATTTTTCCCGACGGATTTGGCACGACGGTAGTGACGAATGTTGTGCCTTCAGCACGAATGGTTTCCGCATTTATTTTCTTGCCCTGTGTATTCTTGCTGTGTTGCCATGTTAGCGTGAGGCGCTTGCCGGCATTGAGGGAGATTATGCCGACCACTTCTGTCCAGTCGGAGACCGCTTTACCGTTAATTGCTGTAATAAGTCCACCAGGCAGTATTCCAGCATTGCCCGCAGGCATGTTTTTGAGGACTTCATCAATTACAGGTGGAACGATGGGGCGGATGCCAAGGCTTTTCTGCGCGTTGATGCTTGACATGATGTTCGACGGCGCCTCAATGGTGATGCTTTTTCCATCACGAAGAAGAGTGTAGTTGAGCGATCTGGCGGTAAAGAGTTCTGGAGCCAGAGCCTCTTCCCAGCTTGTAACGGGTTTGCCGTTTGCAAGTTGAAGCCTGTCACCGGTCTGCATTCCCATGGTGGCAAAAGCAGATCCTTTTTCAATGAAAGCTGGATTGTTGACACTTGTCCTGGATTCGCCGATAGCCAGGGTTATACCTATAAAAATAACAATAGCAAGTATGATGTTCATTCCGACGCCTCCAGCCAGAACAATCAGGCGCTGCCAGACTGGCTTTGCTCTGAACTCCCATGCTTGCGGCTCGTCACTTTGAAAATTGGTATCAAAACTTTCATCAACCATCCCGGCGATTTTCACATAGCCGCCCAGCGGGAACAGGCCAAGTCCATACTCGGTTTCGCCGATTTTCTTTTTCCAAAGCCTGAGATCAAAAAAGTCAAACCCTATATAAAATTTGTCAACTCTCATTCCGAACAGTTTTGCGGTCAGAAAGTGACCGAGTTCGTGTGCCGTTACCAGTATGAAAATGGCAACAATGAAGAAAAATATTGTACTCAGAACATCCATAGTAATCCTCTGTTTCTCTAATCAGAATTAAGCTGCTTCAACCTTTCCGCTTTCAGGAATGGGTGTGGTCAGGTAATAAATTTTGTTGCTGTTTCACGGGCCCATCGGTCGGCCAGGAGATAGTCATCAAGTTCAATCGGTGCGAAAGCTTCGTGAGCCTGCAGGGTTTTTTCTACTGTTGCAGCAATATCAGTAAAGCAAATTCTCTTGTTGAGGAATGCTTCCACAGCAATTTCATTCGCCGCGTTAAGCACGGCGGGACAGGTACGTCCAGCTTTCAGAGCTTGATATGCAAGGCGGAGTGCTGGAAAGCGCACCGTGTCAGGTTCTTCAAAGGTCAGTGTTCCGATTTTTGCCAGATCAAGCTTCGGAATACCGCTTTCGCACCGTTCCGGCCAGGCAAGGGCATAAGCAATGGGTGCACGCATGTCAGGGGTGCCAAGCTGTGCCATGACACAACCGTCAATATACTCGACCATGGAGTGAATGATGCTCTGCGGGTGCACCACAACGCCAATTTTTTCAGCAGGCACATTGAAGAGCCAGTGTGCTTCAATCACCTCAAGACCTTTGTTCATCATGGTTGCTGAATCAATGGTGATTTTAGCTCCCATACTCCATTGCGGGTGCTTCAGCGCCTGTTGAAGCGTGACCTGTTTCAGCTCTTCAGCAGGTGTGTTGCGGAATGGTCCACCAGATGCCGTGAGAATGATCCGTTCAACATCTTCAGAACGGTGACCCGCAAGCGACTGGAAAACCGCCGAATGCTCGCTGTCAACCGGCAGCAGATGCACTCCGTGCTGCTTCACAAGATCAGAGACAAGCTGGCCGGCAACAACAAGGGTCTCCTTGTTGGCCAGGGCAATGTGTTTACCAGCCTTGATGGCCCGAACAGTCGGGACAAGGCCCGCCGCGCCTACTATGGCGGAGACAACCATATCTGAGCCATCCATTTCCGCAATGGTTGCCGAACCGTCAATTCCGAACAGAATGTCGGGTTTGTACTCTCCGCAGAGATTCCGAAGCTTTTGCACGGAAGCCTCATCTCTGATGGAGACCGCGACAGGTCGAAACTCTTTAATCTGTTCAGCCAGCAAAGCAATATCGGTACCCGCAGCTAACCCGGTCACCTGAAACTTGTCGGGATGCTGTCGAACAACATCAAGGGTGCTGACACCAATTGACCCGGTACTGCCGAGGATGGAGAGTGAGCGCATAGTGATGAACAAAAAATGTTACCGGGTTTCAGGAATTATTGGTCTGAAGTTATGCTTTTTCGTGCAGGCTTACAAATACCCCATAATGTCTGCTCTTGACAAGCGATTATTTCTTTTTGTTTTTGCGGCTAATTGTGTTAAATTTTGACCCTGTTCCCGGGTTCCTAGCTCAGTTGGTTAGAGCGACTGGTTTACACCCAGTAGGTCGGGGGTTCGACTCCCTCGGGACCCACCATCCATTTATTATTTTCCGGAAAACGATAAAAGGCAGTTGTTTCCTGCCTTTTATCGTTTCGTATTTCATACCGGTTGTTCAGTTCTCAGCGTTTTGCCGGGTAAGTCTCAGTCTTGCGACAGCCTCTTCAAGCTCTTTTCGCTCTTTGTCGGTGAGCTGTTCCGAGTTGTTCGGAACGACCGGATTTTCAATGATCAGATCGTTATCTGCCATGACAATCTCCTCCTCAATGTGAGCAGGAAAAAGCCCCGCCGGACGTTTTCCAAGTATTTCCTCAATCTGGGGATACTGAAGCATCTCCTTCAACAGCAGTTCACTCGCAAGCTTTTCGAGTTTTTCCCGATTCTCTGTCAGGAGATTCATCACCTTCATACGCGACTCTTCAATGAAGCTCATAACCTCTCTGTCGATCAGGCGGGCAGTCTCTTCACCATACTTTTTATCAATTCCAGGGCTGCCGTAATAGGGATTATTGCTCTCGTAAAATGAGACGTTCCCCAGTTTTTCACTCATCCCGTAAACGGTTACCATGTTATAGGCAATGCTGGTTACCTTTTCAAGGTCATTTTGCGCTCCGGTGGAGATTTCATCGAAGATGATCAGTTCAGCAATACGCCCGCCAAGCAGGCCGCAGATGCGACCAAGCAACTCACTTTTTGTCATGAGATAGCGATCTTCCAGCGGAATATTCATAGTGTACCCGAGGGCGCTCATGCCTCTTGGAACAATCGATATTTTCTGCACAGGGTCGTTGTCTGCCATCATCCAGCTTACGATGGCGTGACCTGCTTCATGATAGGCCACAATCTGTTTTTCACGAGGGTTGATCACCTTGTTCTTTTTTTCGAGGCCTGCTACACAGCGTTCAATGGCGTCTTCAAAATCTTTCATCTCAATACTCTGCTTGTTACGGCGAGAGGCAAGCAGGGCAGCTTCATTGGCGGCATTTGCAATTTCAGCGCCGGCAAATCCCGGAGTTTGTGAGGCAAGTGCTTTCAGGTTGACCTCTTTTGAAAGTGAAAGAGCCTTGGTATGCACCTTGAAAATATCAATGCGTCCTTTGAGGTCAGGTTTGTCAACCATGATCTGGCGGTCAAAACGACCTGGTCTCAGCAAGGCGGAATCAAGTACATCAGGGCGGTTTGTCGCTGCAATAAGAATAACACCTTTGTCCGTGGCGAATCCATCCATTTCTACAAGCAATTGATTGAGGGTGTTTTCCCGCTCATCATTGGCGCCCATCATCGCCCCTTTTCCCCGGCTTCGTCCAACGGCATCAATCTCATCAATAAAGATGATACAGGGAGCTTTCTCTTTTGCCTGCTTGAAGAGGTCGCGCACTCTCGCGGCGCCGACACCGACAAACATCTCTACAAAGTCTGAACCGCTGATGCTGAAAAAAGGCACATCAGCTTCTCCGGCAACCGCTTTCGCCAACAGGGTTTTTCCTGTGCCGGGAGGACCGACCAGCAGCACTCCTTTCGGCAGTTTGCCTCCCAGTGTCGTATACTTTTTTGGATCCTTGAGGAAATCAACCACCTCCATAACCTCTGCTTTTGCTTCATCAAGACCAGCCACATCCTTGAAGGTTATCCTTGTGTGTTCATCCAGATTTTCATAAAGCGCAGCTTTATTCTTGCCGATATTCATGAACTGGGATCCTGGTCCGCCCATGCGACGGAAGACAAAGAAGTAAATGCCGATCAGCAGGGCAAAGGGGAGCAGCCACTGCAGCAGTTCACTGATCCATGTGCTGCCTGGCATACCCTGATACTTGATTCCCTTGCTTTCAAGCAGCTCGATCAGGGAATCGTCACGTACCGGATTGACAAAAATTTCATCCTGTTTTGTTGAGGATTGGGGCAGTGAGACAACCGGATTGTCTTTTTGCGACTCTTTTGCAGCAACGCCCGTCTCCGTGCCGGGCTTAAGTTTGACATAGATTCTTTCCGGTGAGATTTTCACCGAGACAACCTTGTTTTCAGAAATGAGTTTGCGGAAGGCGCTGTAGGGAATCTCCTGTGTTGAGCCTGACCAGAAAAAGGCAAGCTGTACTCCGATGAGAATGACAATAACGACCACATAATACATTATCGGGAATTTCGGTCGCGGGAAGTTGTTTTCCGGCTCGTTTTTATAGGGATTTTGAGGTTTTACTGTTTTCTTTGCCATCAATAAACAATCATAGTTATTATAGTGCGATGCGATTGACTTTTCACCGTTCGCGGATGCGTGAGTCGTCAATTTACGGGATTCTTCCATTTAATGAAGCATTCCGCAAGAAAACATATTTTATATATTGCGGAAACGTTGAACATCGATTCCTGTGGCCAATGTTTTCTCCTTGCAGCCGGGAGTTGTATAACCCGAAAGAATATGCGTTATGAGTTCAGTTCGTGAGAAGGCAAACCACCGGATATCAGTCTTGCGGTCACTCTTGTGTGTCGGGCTTGACAGTGATCCCGAAAAAATTCCTAAGTTGTTTTCATCTTACAGGAACCCGGTTCTTGAGTTTAACAGTGCCATTATCCGGGCCACATCGGATTGTGCGGTAGCTTACAAGCTCAATACCGCCTTTTATGAAGCGAGGGGCGTTGCCGGGTTGCAGGATATGGAAAAAACTCTACGGAGTATTCCTGATTCGTGTATCACCATTGCTGATGCCAAGCGTGCGGATATTGGCAACACAAGCCGCATGTATGCCCGGGCATTTTTTGAACACTGGCCTTTTGACGCTGTAACAGTGGCTCCCTACATGGGGTTCGACTCTCTTGAGCCTTTTTTTGCTTATGAGGATAAACTGGTTTTTGTGCTTT
Organism: uncultured Chlorobiaceae bacterium; assembly: GCA_903866255.1. GTDB lineage: Bacteria > Bacteroidota > Chlorobiia > Chlorobiales > Chlorobiaceae > Chlorobium. The sequence goes on from CAIPMW010000043.1 coordinate 52,636, forward strand.
GTCTGACCTCAAACGAGGGGTCGGCGGATTTTGAGGAGCAGGCGATGGCTGATGGAACCCTGCTCTATCGCTCAGTCCTCGGCAAGGTGGCCTCATGGAGCAGGAATGGCAATGGTGGAGTGGTCGTTGGCGCTACCAAGAGCAACCAGCTTGGAGAGATTCGAAGGAATGCGCCTGGACTTTTTCTGCTTATTCCGGGTGTTGGCGCCCAGGGAGGCTCGCTTGAAGAGGCGGTCAATATCGGTGTTGATGATGAGAGGCAAAGCGCTCTTGTCAATGTTAGCCGTGCTCTCATTTATCCCTCGGGCAGTTTTGCCGCTGTTGATGATTATGAGCAGGCAGTGGCCAGAGAGGCGTTACAGATTTCTGATGAGATGAAGCGTGTGCTATAATGTTATTTCTTTATTGAGTGAATTTCGCGAAAAACTGTTCATACAGGGAGGCGGAGGTCACGTTTTATGCGCTTGAAACGAATTTTTAATTAATGGTCTATGTGTGGAATTGTTGGATATATTGGTTGGCAGGAGGCCGCTCCTGTGCTTTTGAAAGGGTTGAAACGGCTTGAATACAGGGGCTACGATTCTGCGGGAATCGCCTTGCTGGACGGTACTCTTTCGGTTATCAAGCAGAAAGGTAGTGTTGGTGATCTTGAAAAGGATACGGAGGTGCGCTGTGCGGCTATATCGGGAGCTACGGTCGGTATTGGCCATACTCGTTGGGCAACACATGGAGAGCCAAGTGACTGCAATGCACATCCTCATCTGAATGCTGCGGGCGATCTTGCGCTTATTCACAATGGGATTATCGAAAATTATTCCTCTCTCAAACAGGAACTTCTCTCCGAGGGCTATATATTTTTAAGTGAAACCGATTCTGAGGTTCTGGTACATCTGATTGACCGGGTGTGGAAGCGAGACCCATCGCTTGATCTGGAGGCTGTTGTGCGTAGCGCTCTTTGGCATGTAGAGGGAGCTTATGGGTTGTGTGTGATCTCTTCGCGCGAGCCTGACCGGATTGTTGTCGCCAGGAAGGGCAGTCCTCTTGTGATAGGTATCGGTGTTGATGAATATTTTATTGCTTCTGATGCGGCACCAATAGTCGAACATACCAAAAAGGTTGTTTACCTCTCGGATGGAGAGCTTGCTGTGGTGAAAAGGGATGGTTATTCCGTCAAGTCAATTGAAAACATTGAGCAGGAAAAGTTGGTGACAGAGCTCGATTTTTCCCTGGAAAAGATTGAGAAAGGAGGATTTTTTCACTTTATGCTCAAGGAGATTTTTGAACAGCCGGCAGTGATGCATGATGTCATGCGGGGGCGTGTGCGTCTTGAGGAGGGGCGGGTACACCTTGGCGGGATCCACGACTATCTTGATCGTCTGAAACGTGCCAAACGTATTGTGATCTGTGCCTGTGGCACAAGCTGGCACGCAGCGTTAATCGGTGAGTATCTCATAGAGGAGTTTGCCCGTATCTCGGTTGAAGTGGATTACGCATCAGAGTTCCGGTATCGTAACCCGATTGTCGGTGTTGATGATGTGGTTATTGTGATTTCCCAGTCGGGTGAGACGGCAGATACGCTTGCTGCCCTCCGAACAGCCAAGGAAAAGGGGGCACTCGTTATGGGGATCTGCAATGTGGTAGGTTCGACCATCGCCCGCGAAACATTGTGTGGTATGTACACGCATGCCGGGCCGGAGATTGGTGTGGCATCGACCAAAGCTTTTTGTGCGCAGGTGGTCATGCTTTATATGCTTGCACTTGCTCTCAGTAGAGGTCGCACTCTCTCGAATGATGAGATTGCGCTTAATCTCAAGGAGCTTGCCTCTGTTCCTGAAAAAGCTGCGCGTATTCTTGAACTTGACAGTCAGATCAAATCCATTGCGGAACGATTCAAGGATGCAAAAAACTTTCTTTACCTCGGACGGGGTTACAACTTTCCTGTCGCACTTGAAGGTGCGCTGAAACTCAAGGAGATATCCTATATTCACGCCGAAGGTTACCCTGCAGCAGAGATGAAACATGGTCCGATTGCTCTGATAGATGAGGATATGCCGGTTATTATTATTGCCACCCGTGACAACACCTACAGCAAAATTCTCAGCAATATTGAAGAGGTGCGCAGTCGCAAGGGGCGGGTTATTGCAATTGCCAACGAGGGTGACAAGGAGGTTTGTCGGATGGCAGAGCATGTCATCTATATTCCTCATGCATCAGGACCCATTACGCCTCTTTTGGCGGTGATCCCTTTGCAGCTTCTTGCCTATCATATTGCTACTCTTCGGGGATGTAATGTCGATCGCCCAAGAAATCTGGCAAAGTCGGTGACCGTTGAATAAAAAGCTGGAACGGAATCTCTTTCACTTTAATAGAAACCGATTATGAACGGCCATATTGTTATCACGGGAGCAACAGGTGTTATTGGTGTTGAGCTTGCCCGCAAGCTGATTGTCCGGGGTGAAAGGGTTGTGCTTTTTGTTCGTTCACCTGAGGGCGCCGTCACTAAAATTCCGGGTGCGGCTGAGTATGTCCGTTGGGACTCAGCGATGGAGGAAGGTGACTGGCGAGGTTTCATCAGTGGCGCGAAGGCTCTGATCCATCTTGCCGGAAAGCCTTTACTTGAGAGTCGGTGGACTGATGCGCACAAGACAGAGTGCTATAACTCAAGAATTTTCGGTACACGGCATCTGGTATCGGCGATTGCGGTCGCATCTGAAAAGCCCCAGGTTTTTATCTCGTCATCGGCTATTGGTTATTATGGGTCGTTTTATCGTTGTGACGATACGCCCCAATTGGTTGAATCAGGACTAAAAGGGAGTGATTTTCTTGCCAGGATATGTATTGACTGGGAACAAGAGGCGCTGGCGGCCGAAAAAATTGTTCCTCGTCTTGTGCTTTTGAGGACGGGCATTGTGCTGTCGACACGAGGCGGGATGTTGCAGAAGATGATGGCTCCTTTCCAGTTTTTTGCGGGCGGTCCTGTTGGTTCAGGCCGACAGTGTATTTCGTGGATTCACATTGATGATGAGATTGCAGCTATTCTTGAGGCAATTGATAATCCGGTGTGGCATGGAGCAATTAATCTGGTTAGCCCTTTCTCTGTTACCATGAAGAAGTTTGCCAAAACACTTGGGGACGCTCTTGGTCGGCCAGCACTGTTGCCGGTTCCAGAGTTTGTTGTACGTCTCTTGATGGGTGAAGGCGGGGGTTATGCCGTGAAAGGTCAGAATGTTAAACCTTTTTTTCTTGAGGAGCATCGTTTTCACTTCAAGTATCCAGAGTTGTCAGATGCTCTCGCGGATCTTGTTCGGCATAACAAGTAAGCGGGATAACAAATAAATCAAAAAGGAGATACACTATGGGCACAAGAGGACGAGAAATTGTTGGAGAGCACCTGCCCCGTGTTCTTGAATTGCTCAGCAAAGCTTTTGCAGATGAATGGCTTGCTTATTACCAGTACTGGATTGGGGCAAAGGTTGTTCAGGGGCCAATGAAGGACGCTGCCATTGCGGAGCTGCTGCAACATGCGGCTGATGAGCTGCGTCATGCTGACATGCTGACCACAAGAATTATTCAGCTTGGCGGCAAACCGGTCGCGAGTCCCCTGGACTGGTTCACCCTCTCGAACTGTGGTTATGCAGCCCCCGATAACCCGTTTGTGAAAAAGATTCTTGAACAGAATATTGCTGGTGAACAGTGCGCCATCAACGTCTATAATAACATCATTGAGGAGATCGGCATGAAGGACCCTGTTACATACAATCTTGCTGTGCAGATTCTCCAGGACGAGGTTGAGCATGAAGAGGATCTCCAGGCACTTCTTGAAGATCTCGGGGTGTTTCTCATCAGGTCGTAGGCATCAACTCTGTAACTACGTCGGCATAAGGCCAGGCAGAGCAGTATCTGTCTGGCTTTTCGGCCTCTACCCTTCGCGCCATCCTCCCCGCAGATTTTATTGCAATTCCTGTTTTTTCGTAATAAAAAGCGATAACGCTTTTGTATTGGTTAAATAAATAACTACATTTTTGTCGATGGCATTAATTATTAAGGATTTCTTCAATTTCATCAAATATTTATTATGAGTAAAAAAATTTTGATGGCTCTGCTGTTTCTGCTGGCAGCGTCGTTGTTTCAGGGTACCGCCCATGCAGCAGGAGGAGTGGTAACGGATACGGGAACAACGTCATGGATGTTGACATCGACAGCACTTGTATTACTGATGGTTCCAGGCCTTGCCATGTTTTATGGAGGCCTTGTACGGACAAAGAATGTGCTGGGTACCATGATGCACAGCTTTGGTGCTATGGTTGTTATTGGTGTGCTCTGGCCGATGGTCGGCTATTCGCTGAGTTTCGGCCCCGGTATTCTTGGCGGCTTTGTTGGATGGGATGACAAATTATTCATGTTGCAGGGTATTGATGAGACCATCATGCCCACGCATATTCCCGAGTATGTGTTTGCCATGTTCCAGGGGAAATTTGCCATCATTACTCCCGCGCTGATTGCTGGCGCATTTGCTGAACGGGTTAATTTTAAGGGATATGCAGTGTTTATAGCCCTGTGGAGCATTTTTGTCTATAGTCCGATCTGTCACTGGGTCTGGGCGTCCGACGGTTTTCTGTTTAACCTTGGGGCTGCCGGGGCCATTGACTTTGCGGGCGGCACTGTTGTTCATATCTCTTCAGGTGTTACCGCGCTTGTTGCGGCTCTCTATCTTGGCAAAAGACGTGCTTATCCGAACAATGTCATGCACCCGAACAACCTTGTGATGACTCTTATGGGAGCCGGTCTGCTCTGGGTAGGGTGGTTTGGGTTTAATGCCGGCAGCGCTATTGCCAGCGATCTTGCAACAGCAAGGGCTTTGACCGTAACTCAGGTTGCAGCAGCATCGGGCGCCTTTACCTGGATGATCATTGAGATGTTCCAGCATGGCAAAGCAACCAGTCTGGGTGTGGCTTCCGGTATTCTTGCCGGCCTTGTTGCCATCACGCCGGCTGCAGGTGTTGTTCAGCCTTCAGGCGCTCTGGCTCTCGGTATTCTTGCTGCAATTTTCTGTTATTGCGCGATTCTGATCAAGAGCAAGCTTGGCTATGATGATAGTCTTGACGCATTTGGTGTTCATGGTGTCGGTGGTATTGTTGGTGCTCTTGCTCTGGTGTTTTTCATCCGTCCGGCATGGATGGCCGAAGCTGCAGCCAAGACGGTCGACAAAAGCTGGACAATGTGGCAGCAGCTTGGTGTTCAGGCAACAGCAGTTGGTGTCACCATTGGTTATGCAGCAGTTGTCTCTTTTTTTCTGCTTTTTCTGGTTGAAAAAACCATCGGTTTGCGGATTTCGGAAAATGATGAAATGTCCGGTCTGGATCACAGCATGCACGGTGAGCATGGATACGGCCTTATCAACCTTAACTAATTTTTTCCAATGAAACTGATAACAGCAATCATTCAGCCTGACAGGCTTGATCATGTTCGTGAGGCTCTGATCCAGGCAGATATAACGAGGATTACTGTCAGTCGGGTAACCGGTCATGGCAGGCAGGAGGATATTGATATCTACAGGGGGCAGAAAATCGCGCCGAACCTGATTCCAAAAATCAGGCTTGATATTGCTGTCAACAATGAGTTTGTTGATATCACTGTCGACACAATCATTAATGCGGCAAGCCATGGAGTTGGTGAAATCGGTGACGGAAAGATCTTTATATCGCCGCTTGAAGAGTGTATTCGTATCAGAACAAGGGAGCGCGGAGGAAAGGCGATCTGAAAGAATTGTCATCTCATTGAAACGGGAGGAGTTAATTACTCTGCCCGTTTCAATCAGCGCCGATAATTAGTGGAAGCAGAAGCTGTTTTTACTTATGAAGGATTGGCTGTTGTTGTTGCAGGAGCAGGAGGAAGTGGTAATGACGCTGGAGGAGTTGGCTTTGATTGTTTCCAGTCTGGATAATAGGTGTTAAGCCATCGCTCTGCATTGATTTCGCCAAGGAGCGCTGCCTGTCTGAAGTCCCCAAGTCGTCCATCCAGATCGCCGGTTTTGCTTTTAGCAATACCACGGTGAAAAAAGGCAGCTCCCATTTTTTTGTCGAGCTCAATTGCCTGTGTAAAATCAGGAATTGCGCCGATAAAGTCGCCGGTCATGTTTTTCACAATCCCCCGATTATAGAAGCCGACAACTTTAAAAGAGGGTTCACCGGTACTGATGACCATGGAGTAGTCATTTATTGCTTCAGCATATTTTTTAAGCTGTTGTTGGGCAATACCCCGCATCTGGTATGCCATGGCGAATGCGGCATTTTCTTCAATGGCGCTGGAATAATTTTGTACAGCACTTTCCAGATTGCCTCGTTTGTGTTGTTCAAATCCCTGATTAAATAAGTTGCTGGCCGAATCCGCCATGGCGATGCTGAGTGTGAACAGCATAAACGATGCTGAAGCAGAGAGAAAGTACAAAAACCTCTTTATGTACATACCTGCAGATGTCAATGTTTTCTAAAGCGGGTGAACGGTGTTGCTTTGTAAATAACCAAGTTTTTGGAAATTTGACAGCGTCATTTTTTTGTGTAGTGCCATCAGGGTTATTCGTTGGCCTTTCGTTGTGTATTTTACCTCTCTTTTTCTATCTTGCCTTGACAAATATTGTATTCATGTATCTTCTCGTCTTTGTGCATGTTCAAAATCAGCCTTGACGAATTTGAGGGGCCGCTTGATTTGCTGCTTTTTTTTATCAGACGCGATGAACTTGATATTTACAATATTCCAATTTCAAAAATCACCTCTGATTTTCTCAGCTATATCGGTGATGCCCGGAGTTTAAACCTTGAAGTTGCCGCTGACTTTATCTATATGGCTTCCATGTTGATGAGCATCAAGGCTAAAATGCTGCTTCCCCGTCCAACTATGGAGAGTGATGCCACCGATGAGTTTGATCCGAGGACTGAACTGGTGCAGTGTCTGCTTGAATATAAACGAATCAAGGAGGCAGCAAATGCGTTGACGCAGCTCGCTGAAATGCGCGAAAATCTTTTTGCTCGGGGACTTGTTGAAGCGTTTGAGCCTGAGATTATTGATGATTTTGATGAACCACTCCTTCGTCCGACACTCTACCATCTTATGCTTGCCTGGAAATCGGTGCTTGACAATCAGCCCCGTCCCATGATGCGCAACACCATGGATGCTCCGGTAACCGTTGAAGAGCAGACGGCACTGATTCTCCTGAAACTTCAGGGGGCAGTACGGCTCTCTTTTCACACGATGCTCGAAGGTGTTTCAGAGCGCCTTGTTCTGGTTGTTACCTTCCTGGCCGTGCTGGAGCTTTGTAAAAACAGAAAAATTATACTTCTGATAAAAGATGGGCATGATGACTTCTGGATAGCGTTGAAGGGGGGAGGGGAAAGATAATATCCGTTCATTTCGACAGAAAACGAGACATGCTCTCCCTATATTGACAATATTAGCGGACAAAAACCAGAGATAAAAAAATATTGCATTGAAACCTCCATGCAGACACAACAATAAATATCAGCCCAGCTCTACTGGTCGGTTGAGCTGGGCTGATTATCAAGAATATTAACGATTATACTATCATGCCAGAAATTGTTCCCTTTAAGGCAATCCACTATAATCCCGAACTACTCAAAAATGCGGATAAGCTTATTTGCCCGCCTTATGATGTTATCTCTCCTGCGTTTCAGCAGCAGCTCTACAACAGCTCACCATTAAACGCCATCAGGCTTGAGCTGCCAATGGAGGCAGATCCTTACCAGGCGGCAGCGTTGCGCTTTGCTGATTGGCTTCAGTCTGGTGAGCTTCAGCACGATTTAACCCCGGCGATCTACCCCTGTTTTCAGACATTTGAAGATAATGACGGAGTTTCGTATACCCGGTGCGGTTTTTTTGCCGCCATGCGTCTGTATGATTTTTCAGAAAAAAAGGTGTTGCCTCACGAAAAAACCCTTTCCGGCCCAAAGGCTGACCGCCTCAACCTTTTCAGAAAAATCAAAACCAATATCAGCAGTATTTTTGGCCTCTATGGCGACGAAAGCAAAAGCGCTGATCGCGTGATGAAGAGCTTTGCCGAGGCTAATGAACCACTTATTGATGCGCAGTTTCAGGGTGTGAGAAATCGGATGTGGAGGATTACCGAACCTTCGCTGGTTGCGCAGTTTCAGCAATCGCTGCGGGAGCGTACCGTTTATATTGCCGACGGTCATCATCGTTACGATACTGGTGTGAACTATCGCAACGAGCGGGCAGCGGCAAATCCCTCCCATACCGGTGAGGAGCCCTATAATTTTATTTTGACCTATCTTGCAAATATTCACGACGAAGGTTTGCTCATTTTTCCGATACATCGACTGGTGCACACTCTGGCCAGTTTTGATATCACCATGTTGAGGATTGCTCTTGAGGAGCATTTTACCCTGACCGACCTCCATGACAGGGCTGAACTCAAACGCTTTCTTGACCAGGAGCCGTCGAACTATACCTACGGGATGGTTACCTCAGGTTCCGTTGTTGGAATAACCCTGAAGAGCGATCCTGAGACCCTTGTTGACTCATCGCGACCAGAAGTGTTGAGGGATCTTGGTCTTGTTCTTTTGCACGATCTCATTCTTGGACAACTGCTTGGTATTTCTCAGGAAGCAATGGCAAAACAGAGCAATTTGCTCTATGTCCACGATGACCATGAGGTATTCGAAGCGGTGGAATCGGGAAAGGTGCAAGTGGGATTTGTGGTCAAGCCGACAACGGTTGAGCAGGTGTTGGCGGTTTCAGAGACGGGAGAGGCGATGCCACAAAAATCAACCTTCTTTTATCCAAAAATTATGACAGGCCTTGTCTTTAATCCGATTGGCTGAACCTCTATGACCGAAGAATTTCTCTCTCACTCCGAGCATGAGACGCGCAGGATTGCCCGGCAGTTTGCCGCAAGTCTGCGTTCAGGAGATATTATCTCTCTCTCAGGGCAGCTCGGGGCGGGTAAAACTCTGTTTATGCGAGGGATTACTGAATTTTTCAATTGTGATGAGCAGCTCTCCAGTCCTACCTTTTCCCTGTTCAATATTTACTCGGGCTCTCTTGAGGGCGAAGAGGTGGCGCTGTACCATTTTGATCTCTACCGCATTGAGTCACTGCGCGAGCTTGATGCAATCGGGTTTGGGGAATATCTCTCCGGTGCCTATCTCTCGGTTGTCGAGTGGGGTGACCGATTTCCCGCATACGCATCTCTTTACACGGTGACGGTCTCTCTTGAGTATGCTGGAGACGAGAACCGCCGCATTATTATTCAAAGCTCTGTTCGATGAATATTCTGGCGATTGAGTGTACCCATGAAGCGCTCAGTGCCGCAGTTTTGCGCACCGGTGTTGTTACCGAAGCAACGTGCCCTGAGTGGAAAAAGGCTGCTGAGTCGCTTGTGCCGCTAGTTGAACAGGTGATGAGCGAGAGTCGTCTCAAACGGCAGGAGCTGGAGTGTATTGCTATCTCCTCAGGTCCCGGCTCTTTTACCGCTCTGCGCATCGGTATGTCGGCTGCCAAAGGGATTGCCTATGGGCTCGGTATACCGCTGATTCCGGTGCAAACCATGCCAGCCATGGCATCAGCATTGCGGGCAGTCGGAGGTATGGTTATGGCGGTAATTCCGGCACGCAAGGGTGAGTATTACTATGCCTCCTATTGTTCGGAAGATCTCTCTTCAGGCGGTTGGCATGAAGAGGTACAGAGAGGCTCTGCTGCTGCTGTTGCTGCCGCTGCTGCTGTATTTGCCCGGAGAGGTGATTCCGTTGTTGTTGGGCGCAGGCTTATTGAGGTGATCCCTTTGCTGGTCGGTTCGAGTGTGGCGTACAGGGAAGCAGACTTCTTTTCCGCTCGTTCGCTTTTCTCTGGAGCCGAAAAGCTCTTTGTTGGAGCGGATGCTGCCGGGCTCAGCGGGGTTACTCCCGATTATCGGCAGGCATTTGGTTCCCCATCGCCAACAGGCAGAAACGACATCACATTTCCGGATTGAACTGATTCTCATAACTTATATCAAACAAATATGTCGTTATGATTTTTGGCGGCGGTTTTGGAAACTCTTATACCGTAAATTAAATGTCTGCTTTTCTGTTTCGGGCAGATCAGCCTCACACATGTTTGTTGCTATCGGAACGACCCATGAACATTAAAAAAACTGGCATCACGTTACTTGTTTTCCTCTTATTGACTCCCTTGATGAGCCATGCGCAGAAGATTTCTTTGTACAATCAGACTGGCGAGGCAGTTGCGTATATCGTTGATGATGATATGAAGATATACCTGTCGAAGGGTGACTGTGTGGCATATCTGGACGACCAATCGATTTATGGAATTAACGGCAAACATCTTGGCTGGTTCAAGGATGGAATAATTTGGGACCATGAAGGTTGTTTAGTCGGCTATATTGAAGGTGTATACAATAACGGTGTGTTCAATAAAGTTGCAGTATTTGAGTCTCTAAAGGGGCGAAAAGTGCAACCTTTTTTAAAATCATGTCAAGGCCCTCAACCCATAGAGCCAGTGTATAAATCTCAGTGGGCAACACAGTCCATGGAGAAATTATTTTTTCTGGGGCCACAATGGGCAAGAGATGCGGTTTACCTGGTTCCGAATTACCTTGTTGTTAATAATGTCTGGGATGCGCAAGTCAGCAATGGGGAGCAGTGTATCAATTTCCCGTTTCGGCAAAGCTTTTCCTGGAACTGGAATTGGCGCGACAAAAAAACAGGTGCGCCGGTATCTTATCCATCAGTTATTTTTGGTGATAAGCCCTGGGATGGACTAAACTCAACCACAACGCTTCTTCCTTGCCCAATGTCAAGTGTGAAACAGCTCTATGTGGCGCACGATTACGCTCTTCATGCCGATGGAAAATACAACGTCGCATACAATTTATGGCTTACAGACGGCCCCTTGTCCAGCATGGAAACTATTCGGGTTGAGATTATGGTCTGGATTGAATCGGCTGGTGAAATTCAGCCATTTGGGTTTCCAGGTTATCTTGTTGAAGACACAGAGAGCTATACGCTCTACAAGCATCGGCGTATTGAAGACAGGAAGAGTTGGGATTGTTACAGTTTTAAGATGAAACGAGCACGAAGATCAGCCCTTGTAGATTTAGGTAAACTTCTTCAGAATCTCATTCATAAACAGGGGATAAGTCCAGATTTCTATTTGTCCGACGTTGAGTTTGGAACTGAAATCTGGGATGGCCAGGGTCAGATGGATCTTAAATTTTATCAAGTATTGATCCTTTGAGGCCATTCACTCCTGGAGTCAGATTTTATTTTGCAACGCGGTAAGGGAGTTGTATTTTGAGTGAATTCAAAATGTGTCTATGCGGCCGGGTATTCTGTCTGCATCATTTCGAATGATATGGATCACTTTAATCATTACAGGAGTGCAACAATGAAATGTGAGAGATATGCATCTTATGAGGTACAAGGTTACTACCTTGTTAATAACGTCTGGAATGATGCTCAGGTTGGCACAGGCCAGCAGTGTATTAACGTACCGAACGGGAAAAGCTTTTCCTGGAACTGGAGTTGGGGCAGCAACCCAACCTATACTCCAATATCTTATCCATCAGTTATTTTCGGAAACAAGCCTTGGGATCCCCAGGGTTCATCGACGCCTTTACTTCCCCGTCAAGTGTCACAGGTGAAGCAGCTCAATGCGACACACGATTACGCTGTCAGTAGCAGCGGACGATACAATGTTGCATACGATTTATGGCTCACTGAGGGGGTTCAATCGAGCAAAGCAACAATTCGTGTTGAAATTATGGTTTGGATTGAATCTTCTGGAGATGTTCAGCCTTATGGAGATTTCGAAGAAGAGAATGACAAGTACTCGCTGTATATCGGCCAGCCTGAAGGTGACAGAAGTTGGCACTGTTACAGCTTTCAGTTGAAGAAGTCACTGAAGTCAGGCCCTGTGAATTTGGGCGAGTACATTCAAATTCTTGTTAAAAAACAGTTGGTCAACCCAAATCTTTATGTGGCCGATGTTGAGTTTGGCACTGAAATCTGGGACGGGAAGGGTCAGATGGATATTAAGTCCTACCAGGTATCCATAACTTGAACGTTTTAGTTCTATCCGTTATTGTGCCGAAAAACCTCTTGTTTTTTTGAGAGTCGTATATTCTGAGTCAGAAAAATGGCTGACAAGGGATAGATCCTGTGTTAGTAGCCGGTTCATCATGATTTTTCTGCGCAGTCATGCAAAAAAAGCAGGGGTTGCGTCCCTGCTTTTTTTGCATCAGTGAGCCTGCTTTTTCGTATGTTCACAGGAGAACATTATTGTTGTATTTTTTACATTTGGTTGACTGGTTGCGATAACTGGCAGTTAAATATAGTATAATATATGAAGGGCGCGGTTTTATGAGTAGTTCAAGAGATGGCGGGATGGTTGGTCAGGGAAGGGATGTTACTGTCGGTGAGTTGCTGGCAAGGAGAGTTGTCGAGCTGTCGCTTGAGAAAAAGTGTGAAGGGGTGAAGATTCTTGATTTGAGGGGATTGACCTCGATTACCGATTATTTTGTGATTATCACTGCTGATTCGGAGCGTAAGGCAAAGGCTGTGGCTGAGCACGTTATCGATGAGCTGAAGGCGGACGGCGAGCGCCCGATACATGTGGAGGGTATGGAATCAATGCACTGGATTCTGCTGGACTATTTTGACGTTGTTGTGCACATCTTTATGCCGGAAGAGCGCCGTTTTTATGATTTGGAATCCCTCTGGTCTGATGCTCCCGTTGTTTTCACGTAACTAATGTTTTAAAGCGGGTTATGCATTTTTCTCACCTGTGGAGAGTATGTTTCCCTGCACATTAACGCCGGATTTTTATACATTACGGCGTTGATTTTTTCTATAAATTATCATTCAGGATCTCTCTATGCAGCGCGAAAGGATAGTCCCGATCAGTATTGAAGAAGAAATGCGGGGTTCTTATCTCGATTATTCGATGTCGGTCATTGTCAGTCGGGCGCTTCCTGATGTTCGTGATGGTCTGAAGCCGGTACACCGCAGGGTGCTTTTTGGTATGCACGAGCTTGGTCTCCAGGCTGGCAAGCCACATAAAAAGTCAGCCCGTGTGGTTGGTGAAGTGCTTGGCAAGTTTCACCCTCATGGTGATACTGCCGTGTATGACAGTTTGGTACGTTTGGTACAGGAGTTTTCCATGCGCTATCCACTGATTGACGGGCAGGGAAACTTTGGCTCCGTTGATGGCGACTCACCTGCGGCCATGCGATACACTGAAGTGCGCATGAAGAGCATTGCTGGTGAAATGCTCAAGGATCTTGAGAAAGGGACTGTTGATTACGCTCTTAATTTTGATGACTCTCTTGAGGAGCCGACGGTTCTTCCTTCTGCGATACCAAATCTTCTGGTGAACGGCTCTTCTGGCATTGCTGTCGGTATGGCAACTAATATTCCACCACAGAATCTCCGTGAGGTTGTTGACGGCATGATAGCCTTGATTGCAAATCCGGAGCTGGAAGTGGTTGATCTCATGAAATATGTTATTGCGCCTGATTTTCCAACTGCCGGTATCATCTATGGGTATGAGGGTGTTCGTTCGGCTTACCTGACCGGCAGGGGCAAGGTGGTCATCCGTGCACGAGCCATTGTGGAGGTTACCCAGAAAAACGGTCGAGAATCTATTGTTGTGACTGAGCTTCCGTACCAAGTCAACAAGGTGCGTCTGATCGAGAAAATTGTTGAATTGGTGCACGATAAAAAGCTTGAAGGTATTGCCGATATTCGTGACGAGTCGGATCGCGACGGAATGCGGCTGGTGATTGAACTGAAGCGGGATGCTGTGGCAAAGGTGGTGCTCAATAATCTTTACAAGCACACTCCGATGCAGGATACCTTCGGAGTCATCATGCTGGCGCTGGTTGATGGTGTCCCTAGGATACTGAATCTCAAGGAGATGATGCATTATTATATCAAGCATCGCAATGAGATTGTTCTGCGTCGCACACAATTTGATCTTGCCACGGCTGAAAAACGGGCACATATTCTTGAAGGGCTGAAGATCTGTCTCGACAATCTTGACGAAGTGATTACCACTATCAGGGAATCACCTGATGCATCCACTGCACAGGAGCGGCTCATGGTTCGCTTTGGCCTGTCGGAATTGCAGTCTAAAGCTATTCTTGAGATGCGTCTCCAGCGTTTGACCGGTATGGAGCGTAAAAAGATTGATCTGGAGTATACGGAGGTCCTTGCGCTGATTGAAGAGCTGCGATTTATCCTCAGCAGTCCTGAGAAGCAGATGCAGATTATCCGTGAGGAGCTGTTGAAGGTCCGTGAGGTTTACGGTGACGCCCGGCGCACCGAGATTGTGCCGCAGGAGGGGGATTTTTCCATTGAAGACATGATTGCCCAGGAAGATGTGGTGATCACCATTACCCACGAGGGCTTTATCAAGCGCTTCCCGGTTTCGGGGTATCGCCGCCAGGCACGAGGTGGTAAAGGGGTGACTGGCGCCCAGGCAAAGCATGATGATTTTGTTGAGCACATGTTTATTGCCTCGACGCACAACCACATCCTCTTCTTTACCAGTCGGGGCCGCTGTCACTGGCTCAAAGTCTACGAAATTCCTGAAGCAGGGCGAGCAGCGAGGGGCAGGGCATTGGCAAACATTATGGAGTTGCAGCCAGGAGAAAAAATCAGGGCATATATCAATATCAGGAACTTTGATGAGCCGGGTTTCATTGTCATGGCAACAACGAACGGCATTGTGAAAAAGACATCGCTTGAAGATTTTTCTCATCCAAGAAAGAACGGAATTGCCGCCATCACGATTGAGGAGCATGATGAACTTCTTGATGCTCGCCTGACCGATGGTGAACATCAGATCATTCTTGCCAAGAGTTCTGGTTTTGTCGTGCGTTTCCCTGAAGCGGAGATTCGCTCAATGGGTCGTACTGCAATGGGTGTCAAGGGAATTACTCTTGATGATGGGGAGAGGTGTATTTCAATGGTTACCACCAAGCGTTTTGATACTGCTTTGCTTGCCGTTACCGACAATGGCTTTGGCAAGCGAAGCAGGGTGGAGGACTATCGTTTGACTCGACGTGGTGCCCGCGGGGTCATTACCCTCAAGGCTCATGAAAAGATAGGAGCATTGGTCGGTCTCCTCGATGTCAACGATGACGATGATCTGATCATTATTACAACCAACGGGATTGTGAACCGTCAGCATGTTTCCGATATCCGGTTGACCGGCAGGAATACCTCTGGGGTAAGACTTGTGAGGCTGATGGCTGGCGACGTGATTTCTGCCCTTGCCAGGGTTCCGAAAAGCGATGAGGATGGTGAAGCTGATTTTCCTGTTGAGGAGCCAGATGGTCAGATTGATCTTTTTGAATAACGAACAGTAATTTATGGGGGTGGAGAATGGAGCAGGTAAAACCTTATATCATAAAAGAGCAGCCAGGCACAAAGTATTACTGCGGATGCGGCAAGTCGAAGAATATGCCTTACTGTGATGGTTCGCATAAGGGGAGTGATTTATATCCACGCTCTGTGGTGATTGAAGAGGAGAAAACAGTGGCGATATGCAGTTGTGGCAGATCTGCAAAACTACCCTTCTGCGATGGAACTCATAAGACACCCCAATAAACAACGCCTTTTACCTATTAACCAACGACGAATGATTTCATGGCTCGACCGAAAAATGTAAAATATATTTTTGTAACAGGAGGGGTAATCTCTTCACTTGGCAAGGGAATCCTGTCCGCATCTCTCGGTATGTTGCTCAAGTCGCGTGGCTTGAAGGTGGCCATACAGAAATATGATCCCTATATCAACGTTGATCCCGGCACTATGTCTCCCTATCAGCATGGTGAAGTTTATGTCACTGATGACGGTGCTGAAACCGATCTTGATCTCGGTCACTACGAACGTTTTCTTGACGAATCCACATCCCAGACCTCGAATCTTACCATGGGGCGGGTTTATAAATCGGTGATAGACAAGGAGCGTAACGGAGATTACCTTGGAGCGACGGTGCAGGTTGTACCGCATGTGATTGATGAAATCAAGGACCGTATGGCCGAGCAGGCAAAAAACGGCAACCTTGACGTACTCATCACCGAGATAGGCGGCACTATCGGTGATATCGAATCACTTCCGTTTCTTGAAGCCATGAGGGAGCTGAAACTGGAGATGGGTGACGGGAATCTGGTTAATATTCACCTTACTTTTGTTCCCTATATCAAAGCAGCAAGCGAGCTGAAAACAAAGCCGACACAGCACAGCGTAAAGATGTTGCTCGGTGTCGGGATTCAGCCCGATATTCTGGTCTGCCGCAGTGAAAAGCAGCTCTCTCCGGAGATTAAAAACAAAGTGGGACATTTCTGCAACCTCAACGAGTTTGATGTTATTGGATTGAACGACTGTGAGACGATTTACGAGGTTCCGCTGATGCTTCTTCAGGAAAAGCTGGATCTTCGTGTTCTTAAAAAGCTTGGCATCAAGGGCTTTAAGGAGCCATCGCTTGATTACTGGCGCGACTTCTGTAACAAGGTCAAGTTTCCGAAGGACGGTGAAGTTACTATTGGTATCTGCGGAAAGTACACCGAATATCCTGATGCCTACAAGTCCATTATTGAATCCTTTATTCATGCTGGAGCAAGTAACAACGTCAAAGTGAACGTCAAGCTGCTCAGAGCCGAGGATGCAGAACTCAGTGCCTTCGATTTTGCCAAGGAGCTGGAAGGGATCAACGGTATCCTTGTAGCGCCAGGCTTCGGAGATCGAGGCATTGAGGGAAAAATAAAGTATATCCAGTATGCCCGTGAGCAGAATATTCCTTTTTTTGGTATCTGTCTTGGTATGCAGTGTGCCTCAATTGAGTTTGCTCGTAATGTCTGTGGCTTACAGGAGGCGAATTCCACCGAGTTTAACAAACGGGCTCGCTTTGCAATCATTGATCTTATGGAGCACCAGAAAAAGGTCAAGGAGAAGGGGGGATCGATGCGTCTTGGCAGTTATCCATGCATTATCACTGAAGGCTCCAGGGTGCATGCTGTTTACGAGAAGTTTCTTGTTAATGAACGACATCGTCACCGATACGAGTTTAATAATGATTACCGCAAGGCCTTTGAAGAGAGTGGGATGAGTTTTTCAGGCACATCTCCGAACGGGGAGCTTGTGGAGATTATTGAGTTGAAGGATCATCGCTGGTTTGTTGCGGTGCAGTTCCACCCTGAGTTAAAATCAAGAGTGCAGAAGGTGCATCCGCTGTTTCATGGTTTTGTGGCAGCAGCAAAAGAGTATGCAGTTGGTGCCCATCATAAGGATATGAGTGTTGAGATGCCCTCATTTATTCCAGTTTAAAACAAATCTTTCCCTCAGCCCCCTTCAGCTCCTTAAACTAGCTGAATCAGGTTGAAAATGGAAGATTATTTAAAAAGGGAAGAAGAAAAGCTTAGGAATTTTGGGAATGGAATGATACATTGTGTTCCCTGCTGAGAGGAGGTCTGAAAAAGGCAAGAGGAGGCGGGGGAGAGCCTGAAAGATGGCACGTTATTTGACAGAATGCGATGATGGGAGAGCAAGGTTTGCGGATCCGAGAATTGGAGTC
>CAIPMW010000044.1 GCA_903866255.1 uncultured Chlorobiaceae bacterium
GAGGGAGACCATCTGCTCCCGCTTCTTTTCGGGGAGTGAGTTCAGATAGAGCTCCATGGTGGAGTTGAAGTTGCCGGTGATTTTTTGGGAAACCTTGATGGTCTGGCAGAAGGCCACCGCTCTCCGCATCGGTTCCGGGTCACTGCTCTTCAGCACACCGGCATCACCGAGAATCTGCTTGGAGAGTGCGTTGATGCAGCCGATAAGCTTCGACGCATCATCAGCATTGATTTCATTCTCCTGATTGGAGATCGCGTTCTGTACGGCTGGCGTAATATCGGCATCGCTCAGTGTGAGGATGAGCACTTTGTAGTCGGCCAGCAGATCCCGTTCTACCGCTTCGCCAAAGCCTATCCGGTAGATCTCTTCACCATACAGCTCGGTTCTCGTGCATCAGCCGTCCACTCCCTGAGCGTCTGGCCAAGCAGGGCAATCGAGGGGACGAGAAAAAGAATCAGCCCTTTGCCCTCACGGCTGGAGGTGGAGAGAAAGGAGTCAACCACCTGTTTGTCGATGGTGGCGGCAGCATCAAAACATTTGCATTGAATTGCCCAGTAGTCGCCTTCCCAGGTTAGCACCACGAGGTCTATTCGGGTATCGGTTCCCCCCAAATCCTTGCGGCCAGAAAATTCATTCCAGAGCCAGACATGCCTGAAGCGGTAGGCGTACTTGGGGTCGGTTTTGAGGTAGGCTTGCATGAGTCGCTCAAACCGGTCGCCCTTGTTGCGCTCGGAGAAGGAGTGTTTGCGGTAGTTGGTCAGGAGGGTCTGGAAGGTCATGGCATGTTCGGAAAATGTAAAAAATCAGAATTCGTTCATTTCACTCTTGCATGAGGAATGTTGGGACTGGAGGGATCTACCGTGACTTCGCGCCGGACTGGTGACAGCACCAGATCCATATCCTCCATTGGTACTGCGCCCAGCAACACTTCGTCACCCAATACCAATGCACCAACATAACAAAAGCGATCCCGAAACTCTACTTTGATGGGTCCGGCGTAAGGCACATTCATTGATCGACCATCTGCAACCGTAACTTCTCGTTTTGAATCCATTTCAAGTTCAAGCTGAATGGCAATATGTTCAGGTATACAAAGCATCAAGGCCCCGGTATCAGCCAATGCTCGTGTGACGATGGGTGTCAACAACTGATTGCGAGGGTTACTGAGTGTAATTTCAGCAAAAATATGTCCCATTTCACGTTATCATTATTGTTGGAAATTGCGTGCTGATTAAACGCTTTGTTCCCAGCTTTCGATGTTCAAGCCGTCCGGAACTCGACTAATCAGTTGCTTGAATATACATCGAGTGATGGTATGTTATCAAGGTATATTGCTTGCGAGCAGGGCATCTTCATCAGCTCCATCATCACTCGCTACTCAAATTTTTTCATCTTTTCCATCAGGGTTTTCAGATGCTCCTTTTGCTGCCTCCCGAGTGCTTTCTGATCGTTTGTTACTTTCTGGTACCCTGCAGGAACGGTGAAGAAGGATGGTGGAACTTTTTTTTCTGAGATACGGGTGAGTTCCATGACGTAGGGACGATTATTGTTATGCTGTACAAGCTTGACAGGGAACCCCTCAATCCCGGCAGCGCTGAGGGCCTTGGCAAGTTGTGTGTTGGAAAGGCGTGGATTCTGTGTTTGCAGAATTCTGAAGGTGGAGAAATCTCCCAGATCGCGTGTCACCCAAAGTTCGAGTTTTTCGGTGCTGCTGGTCACAATAATGTATTCGCAGGTGTACCCTTTGATGGTTTGACGACCTTCGCGGTTAAGGGTATAGTTACTGTCAAAATCAAGCAGCAGGGCATTTTCGGCAGCAGTTCTCAGGTTAATGATGGAATAATTTTTCTCTTGATGGTTGATGATATAGGCAATATCGGGTTGTGCAGCTTTTGTTATGACCGTTGTTTTGAGTGGATCGGGTATTTTTTCAATCTGCATGACCATATCCATCCGCTGCGTCTTTTCACCGAAAAAATAGGTGACAGTGGCGGTGCCGTTTGGCATGGTAAGTGCCATGTCCATGGTGCCGGTAAATTTTGATTCGGCTGAGGCGGTGTGCCCACCGATGGAAGCAATGAGCAGTAAAAAAAGAGTAAGTAGTGCCTTGTTCATTGGGGATGTAGTATATTCAGGTTGTCAAAAATTGTTGAGCATTCGCCAGAGTTTTGCCTCTACAGGGGAATGTACTATTTGCCGGGTTACTTGTCCATGATCTTTTAATAAATGGGTTATCGGATGTATATTACCGAATTTTGTCGGGCAAGATGTTCGTGCGGTATGCCTGTGGTATAAATATTTTGTATAACGGAGGGGGATGGGAGAGCTGAAGGAGTGGCATGTTGTTGATCTGCTCAAGACAACGACAGATTATTTTGTGTCAAAACAGGTTGATGAGCCTCGAATCAGTTCGGAGCTGCTTATGGGGTATGTTCTCTCCCTCAGCAGGCTTCAGCTCTATCTGTATCATGATCGCCCGGTCTCGGGGGAAGAGCTCGATCGTTTCAGGAACCTTTGCCGCCAAAGGCTGGAGGGGCGTCCGGTACAGTACATTACCGGCGAACAGTTTTTTTATGGATTTCAGTTTTTTGTTGATGAACGGGTGCTCATTCCCCGTCCAGAGACTGAACTGCTTGTGGAGCATGCCCTTGAATCTCTTGGTATGACAGCTCATGGAGGCACTGTAACGGCGACGGTGCTTGATATCGGGACAGGAAGTGGTTGTATTGCCGTGACGATGGCGAAGCTCTGCCCATCGCTCAGGGTGGTTGCTGTTGATTGTTCTCCCGATGCACTCGCTGTTGCACGGATTAATGCCGAAAGGCACGGAGTTTCGTCGCAGGTGACGTTCATTCAGGCGGATCTTTTTGAACCCTTTTTTGCAGCCAAACTGCCAGCAGCGCCTTATGAGCTGATTATCTCCAATCCGCCCTATATTCCACGTGCAGAATGGGAGGGGCTTCAGCGAGAGGTGCGACAGTTTGAACCTGAAGTGGCGCTGACCACCCCGACGGGGAGAGAGTGTTACCGGATGATTTCATCATTGGCACCATCACTTCTTGTTTCGGGAGGGGCGCTCATGTTTGAACTGCATGCTGATGGTGCTGCCGATGTATTGGAACTTATCGCTTTACAAGGCTTTACGGAAATAAAAGTTGTGAAGGATTATTCGGCGATTGACCGGATCATATCGGGAGCTGCAAGCTGAGAAGAGCGTGCCGTTTTTCTTGTGAGAATAGGTATTAAAACGCTTTATTGTTAGTATTGTTTAAAAGGTGTAATAGCGGCTGATTTTTTTAAATTCATCACTGATGATGGTTATCAGGTTCAGGATTATACGTTAATGGAGTCGCGTGAACTCAACATAAGAGAGCGCCAGGTGCTGGGTATTATTATCCAGTCGTATTTGGTGACCGCCGCTCCGGTGGGTTCAAAGTCAATTGGCCAGAATTATAATCTTGGCTATTCTGATGCCACGATCCGCAATGTCATGGCGGAACTTGAAAATCAGGGCTATATCAGTCAACCACATACCTCCGCAGGCAGAGTTCCGACCGACAAAGGCTATCGCTACTATGTTGACCTGATTATGACCTTTCAGTCTCTTGATGAAAGGGAGAAAAAGAAAATTGAGGAGAATGTTGGTCAGATCAGTATTGATCGTAAAGGCACCTCTTCTGATGTTCTTCTCTCGGCAGTGAAGGTTCTGGGAACCATTTCACGCCAACTCAGCGTTGTGTTGTCGCCGACACTCTCCAATGCTATTTTTGAGAAACTTGATCTGGTCTTGCTGAGTTCAACACGGATGATGGTTATTCTCTCTATCCAGTCGTTGTTTGTCAAGACCATTGTTATGGAGCTCGACATTGAGGTCTCCCGTCAAACTCTGGATGAGGTTGTTGATATGCTGAACCAGCGGCTTTCGGGGTTGACCCTTGCCGAAATTCGCTGTTCGATCGGCCGACGTCTTTCAGACTGTGGTTGCGACAGCGCACTTAAAAATCTTATTGTAGGTTCAGCCGGAACTCTTTTCGACGAGACTCCGCTTTTTGAACGACTCTATATTTCCGGCACAGAGTATATTGTTGATCAGCCTGAGTTCAAACAGCCTGAAAAGGTTCGAGAACTGATTACCATGATTGAGGACAAGTTCAGTGTTGCAAAGCTTGTTGAAAATAGTGGCCCGTCGCGTATGGATATTACCATCTGTATCGGCAAAGAGAACAATGGTCGTCATGCGGAAGATTTAACCATTGTTTCTGCTCCCTATTATGTTGGCAATATGGTAGGAAAAGTGGGAATTCTCGGGCCTAAAAGAATGGATTATGAATATGCAGTCCGTGTTCTCAACTATATGGCGGACAGCCTTTCTGCAACCCTGTCGGGTGTTAACTAATAAAGTGATGGATGTTATGACAAAGAAAGCAGACGAGCATCAGGAAGAGGTTTTTGATATGGGTGATCTTCTTGATATGACAGCACTGGAAGGGGAGTTGTCTCAAGGCAACCCTTCACGGGCGGCGGAACCATTTAATGCCCGAATTGCCGAGCTTCAGGCTGAGCTGGAGGAGCAGAAGGAGCAGGTCAACAAGTATCGCGATGAGGTTCTGCGCAGAGCAGCCGATTTTGAAAATTTTCGTCGACAGAAAGAGCGTGAGGCCATGATGGCTTCATCAAGGTCTCTGGAAAATATCATCAGGGAGCTGCTTCCGGTTATTGATGATATCAAGCGGCTTCTGCAACATGTTCCCGGTAATTCGGAACTCTCAAGTGAAGCTCGCCCCTATATAGAGGGTGTAGAGCTGGTGAAGAAAAATCTTGAAAAATGGTTTGCCGAAAAGGGTGTTAGTGCCATAGAGTCAATTGGCGCAAAGCTTGATGTGGACTTTCATGAGGCTATTTCGCAGGTCGATTACCCTGAAGTGGAGCCGGAGACCATTATCGAAGAGTACCAGACCGGTTATCTGCTGGGGGAGAAAGTTATCAGGCACGCGAAGGTGATTGTAGCCAGATAGCAGGGAGCTTTTTATACTATTGAACGATATCCAAATATGAAGAAAGAGTACTATGAGGTTCTTGGTGTTGGCCGGTCGGCAACCAAGGACGACATCAAAAAGGCATACAGGAAGCTGGCATTGCAGTTTCATCCCGATAAAAATCCTGACAACAAGGATGCCGAGGAGCACTTCAAGGAGGTGAATGAGGCTTATGAGGTGTTGAGTAATGACGACAAGCGACGTCGCTACGACCAGTTTGGCCATGCAGGTGTTGGTTCGTCAGCAGCATCTGGTGGTGGACATCAGGCTGGTGGTGCCGATATCAACGATATTTTCAGCGCATTCAGTGACATGTTCTCTGGTAACCGAAGGGGAGGCGGTTCTCCTTTCGGGTTTGAAGATGCTTTTGGTGGTGGTGGCGCAAGAAGAGGCCGCACTCCCGTAGGAATTCCTGGAACCGATCTGAAAATCCGTCTCAAATTGACCCTTGAGGAGATTGCCAAGGGTGTTGAGAAGACCCTGAAGATTAAAAAACAGGTGACCTGTACGGTGTGTAATGGCACCGGTTCAAAAACAGGTGCAACCGAGACTTGCCAGACCTGTCATGGAAATGGTGAGGTGCGGCAGGTATCCAAAACGATGTTTGGCCAGTTTGTCAATATTGCCGCATGCCCGACCTGTGGAGGCGAAGGCAGGACTATCAAGGAGCGTTGTACGAGCTGTTATGGCGAGGGTATAAAGCTTGGTGAGGTGACGGTCAAGATAACCGTTCCTTCCGGTGTTGAGGATGGAAATTATCTAACCCTTCGTTCCCAGGGAAATGCCGGTCCAAGAGGAGGAGCTGCAGGAAATCTGATTGTTGTGCTTGAGGAGATACCGCATGAACTCTTTTCCCGAAATGGCAACGATGTGGTTTATGCTCTTGCGGTCAGTTTTGCGGATCTTGTGCTTGGGACGAAAGTTGAAGTTCCTACTCTGGAGGGGGCGGTCAAACTCACGATTCCGCCATCGACGCAACCGGAGACCATGCTCAGGATTCCGGGCCTTGGTATAGGCCATCTCAAGGGTGCCGGGAAGGGCGACCAGTACGTCAAAGTCAATGTATATGTGCCCAAAGATATTTCACACCACGATAAGGAACTTCTGAAGGATATCAAAAAATCTCCAGGACTTTCACCAACAGCCCATAACGACAAGGAGGCTAAAGGCTTTTTTGAAAAAGCGCGTGGTATCTTCAGTTAACTGTTAAAAAAAGAGAAGGCGGCTTTATTGTCAGCCTTCTCTTTGAATTGTTTGTGTTGTTTGTGGGTAATCTGTTACTCAACCATTCCGGCAAGCATCTCTTCCAGTTCACACTCATCACCGATACAGTGTTCACCCTTGACTGTTTGTGCAATAACGGTTACGATGTTACGGACAACATCCTTGTTGAACATCGTTGGCATAAGCTGGTCGCGGGTCGGTTCAATTGAGTAAGCAATCGAGATTGCCACGGCCATTTTGATCTCTGCAGTTACTTTTTTAATGCCGCTCGTCAAGATTCCCCTGAACAGGCCAGGAAAAACAAGGGCATTGTTCACCTGGTTCGGCAGATCCGATCGACCTGTGCCTACCACACTTGCTCCAGCTTGATAGGCAAGATCCGGCATGATTTCTGGAGTTGGATTAGCCATCGCAAAAATAAATGGTGACGGATTCATGACCTCAATCATCTCTGTCGTCACAATATCCCCGACCGAGACACCGACAAAGACATCTGCGCCCACCATCGTACTTTCCAAATCACCCTTATGCTTCGCTTTGTTGCTGAGCTCTGCGATCTTCTGTTTCATGGTGTTCATGCCAGGGCGACCGTCATAGATTGCGCCCTGCGTATCTACCAGAACGACCTCCTTGACCTTTGCATGAATCAGCAGGCGTGCAATGGCGATACCCGCAGCACCAGCGCCGTTAATGACAACAACCAACTCTTTCAGGTCGCGCTTCGTAACGCGGCAGGCGTTGATAATAGCGGCTAAGGTTACAATGGCGGTGCCGCCCTGATCGTCGTGAAAGACAGGAATGGAGAGCTCATTTTCGAGACGCTCAAAAATTTCAAAACATCTCGGGGCTGAAATATCTTCAAGGTTAATTCCGGCAAAACTTGGTTCGATCATTTTGCAGAATTTCACAATATCTTCAACGTCGGTGGAGTTTATGCAGAGCGGGATAGCGTCAATATCAGCAAATTCCTTGAAAATTATTGACTTTCCCTCCATCACAGGCATTGCGGCTTCAGGCCCAAGGTCACCGAGTCCCAGAATGGCAGTGCCATCGGAAACGATAGCAACCTGATTTGCACGATTGGTCAGCGTATAGGATTTCTGCTTGTCGAGGCCGATCTCCAGGCAGACTGCAGCGACTCCCGGGGTATATGCCAGTGACAAGTCATGTTTTGTCGCTACATCAACCTTTGATTTGATCTCAATTTTTCCTCGGGTTCTGTGATGTAATTCTATTGATTGCTTTGAATAATCCATATAATTTATACTGAAGCTTTTGTCAATGATTCTTGATCGTTAACGTATAAAATTAGCTTGTCAGAAGGTCAATCCTGGAGGAAATCGTCATGATTCCAAAAGGTTTACAACAGAACAAGGTTATGTAAGAACGTCAGAATATAAGCTTTTTCGGTCCATAAGCTTGAAAAAGCATAATATTTCTGGCGATAAAAATTCAGGAGCTGAAAATTTATATGTCGGCGATTCGATCAGACTCAATGGCAATGTGCCTCAATACGCGCTTCGCGCCGGTCGCTGAGTGGGCCGAAGGCCGTATCGAAGCGTGGTGCCTCGATACGCGCTTTGCGCTACTCGGCACCCGGATTTGGTGGTAGTTCGGACGGTGAACAGCACAATGCCCATGGTGCCGGATTATTCTTGCCCTTTCTTATAGGTTCCGATCAGCTCATCGACATAGTGCGCAATGACGGAGTGGTCACTTACTTGATCTGGCGCAAAGATTTTTTCGACAAGAATTGTACTGCCGATCAGGTTAAGTTTCAGTTGTGGGAGGTAGAGCAGGTTAGCCATCAGCTCAGGACTACCGCAAGAGAGAAACAGAGCAATTTTTTTGTTTTGCAGACAACTTTTCAGGTTGCTTTGCAACAGGGCGCCCATAAGTTCAGACGATACCATTAAATAATAGATCGGGGCACCCATTATCACCACGTCAAAATCTTTGACAAAGCTGTAATCTCCTGTGCTTTTGCATTTTGCTTTTTCGACATAAGCTCCCGATTCGGCAAGTTTAAGACCAATCAAATCGATGAGTTTGTCAGTTGAACCGCCCGACGTTTTGCTGTCGAACAGGATAATTGCTCTCATTGGTGTGGCGGCAGAGTGTGTCATAGAGATAAATGGTTGTGTTGAAAGATCGGGCTGGCACTGATACAAAGTAACGAATAAAGATCAAAAACCGTTTCATCCGTTTCATCCGTTTCATCAACACCGTCCGACGGAACATCGAAGATGTCGAATTGCTCACCCCCTGTTTCTGGCTGTATTGAAAAAGTATAAAAAAAAGGCGCCCTGTGAGAGCGCCTTTTTTGATAAACCTCTCTAAAGAGCGATTTACACAAACTTCGAGTAGATATCAAGAAGATCGGTTACTCGGGTTGAGTAGCCAAGCTCGTTATCGTACCAGCCGACAACCTTCACCAGATTACCTGAGCTCATGGTCAAGAGTGAATCGAAGATACAGGAGTGCGGGTTACCAACGATATCCTGTGAAACAATTGGATCTTCACAATATTCGAGGAATCCCTTCATCGGGCCTTCTGCGGCCGCTTTGACTGCTGCATTGATCTCAGCCTTGGTTGCTGCTTTGGTAAGAATGGCGGTAACATCGGTGACGGAACCATCTGGCACAGGAACTCTCATGGCAAAACCGTCAAGCCTGCCAACAAGTTCAGGAATGACCTCGCCGATAGCTTTTGCTGCTCCGGTGCTGGTCGGGATGATTGACATTGCGGCTGAACGTGCACGACGAAGATCGGAGTGTGGAAGATCGAGGATATTCTGGTCGTTGGTATAGGCATGAACGGTGGTCATGAACCCTTTTTCGATGCCGAAATTATCTTGCAGCACCTTCATCATCGGGGCAAGGCAGTTGGTTGTGCAGCTTGCGTTTGAAACAATCTCCTCTTTGCCGGTGATGCTGTCGCCATTGACGCCAAGAACGATGGTTGCGTCAATTTTATCTTTTGCCGGAGCCGAGATGATCACTTTTTTTGCACCTGCAGCCAGATGCTTTGATGCGCCTTCACGTGATGTGAAGATACCGGTTGACTCAACAACCAGATCACATCCAAGCTCTTTCCATGGAAGAGCAGCAGGGTCACGAAGCGCTGTAATGGTGATAACTTTGCCGTTGACAACAAGATTGCTGCCATCAACACTCACATCACCTTTGAATTTCTTGTGGGTAGAGTCGTACTTGAGAAGGTGAGCGAGGGTTTTTGGGTCACATAAATCGTTGATTGCAACAATTTCGTAGTTCGGGTTGTTCAGTGCCTGGCGAAAAACCAGACGCCCGATGCGGCCAAATCCATTGATGCCGACTTTCACTTTTGCCATAATGTCGTTCCGGTGTTGAAATGAGTTAGTGTTGAGGTCACGAAAAACCTTCGCGATCTACCTGGGTCAATTCTGAAAATACTACATAAAAAGATAATATGAAACCTGAATTCTTCAGAGCAGGGAGAATTTCACCAAATCCGCGCTTCGATACGGCCTGCGGCCTACTCAGCGACCGGCTCAAAGCGCATATCGAGGCGCTCCATCAGCATCTGCTTCAACCCACCGAAGCTGCCGTTGCTGAGCAGTGCAATTACATCGCCCTCTTGCAGTTGTGGTTGCAGAAATTCCACAATATCGGCCGGATAGTTCGCCCCATCCTGACCGGCAAGAAAGAGGATTTTGCCCTGTTTTTCAAGCTCATCTTTCAGCCGTGCGGTGTTGAGCGACTTGTCGGGGGCGTAGCGATCAGGGCGGTGCACCTTGCCCATAACAACAATGGAGGCAGGGCCGAAACATTCCGACAGCTCCTGCTGAAAGATGTTCCGGGTGGTGGTATTTGAGCGAGGCTCAAAGCAGGCGATTACTCTTCGTCCCGCGTAACGCTGAGCAAGCGCCTCAAGTGTTACCCGGATGGCGGTCGGGTGATGGGCAAAATCTTCAATCAGGGTGATATTGTGATTGTAGGTGCCAACAATCTCCATCCGGCGTTTGGGGCGCAGGAAGAGCGGCATGGCGTGCGTTATAGCCTCAATTGAGAGACCGCTGCGGGTTGCTGCGGCAATGGCGGCAAGCGCATTCATAATATTATAGTTGCCGAAGAGCGGAATGCGGAGGGTGGCGATGACGGCGCCGTGACGGAGCAGGTCAAAGGTTGATGCTTCATTGTCTGACCGAATGTTGGCGGCGCTCCATTCGCACGCACTGTTCAGGCCGAAGCGCTCAACCTTGCAGTATGCTCGGGTGGCAATGTCGAGAGCAACGGGATCGTCACTGTTGAGGAGCAGGAGGCCGTTACGGGGGACAAGGTTGACAAAGAGACGGAAACTGCGCTTGATATCCTCAAGGGAGTCGAAAATATCGGCATGGTCGAACTCGATATTGTTGATAATGGCGATGTCGGGGCGGTAGAGTAGGAACTTGCTGCGTTTGTCGAAAAAGGCGGTATCGTACTCATCGCCCTCAGTCACAAAGAATCCCTCTTCGCTTCGTCCTGAAGCACGGCAGCCGAGAGAGAAGTTTTCAGGAATGCCGCCAACCAGAAATCCGGGCTTGAGGCCACCATCTTCAAGAAGCCATGCAACCAGCGATGTTGTGGTTGTTTTGCCGTGCGTGCCTGCAACCACAATCGAAGTGTTCTTGCCGATCAGATGGTGTCGAACGAGGTCGGGCATAGCTACAAGCTCAAGGTGCTGTTCAAGGGCATATTCGAGTTCAACATTTCCCCTGCTTATGGCGTTGCCGACAACAATGGCTGTGTCGGGCGACACGCGCTCGATATTCTTTTCCGAAAATCCGTTGCAGTAGGGGATGTTGTGCTGGTCAAGGAAGCTGCTCATGGGCGGATAGAGCTGGCTGTCTGAGCCGGTAACGGCATGACCTGCGGATGAAAGCGCTACGGCAACCGAGGCCATGGCAGTACCACCGATACCAAGAAAGTAAAAGGAGCTCATCGTGCTGTGATTATCTTTTTCAGGAGTATTGCGTCTGCAATGTCGAGGCTCATAGTACAGAAAAAAGAGGGAGAGAGCAAAAAAGCGAAGGGGTCAGCAGAGGCAAGAGTTTCAAAAGAACAGGTCTGAAGCTGTAAAAGAATAAAATCAATCTGTATTTTGACAACTATAGTTTTCATGGATTTAAAATGACTGTTCATCATGCAATTTATTGACCTGCTTACCCAGAAAGATCGCATTCGGGCATCGCTGCTTCAGCGCATTGAAAGAATTCTCGACAGTGGACAGTTTATTATGGGGCCGGAGGTGATGGAACTTGAATCGCGCCTGGCTGCCTGGGTTGGCACACGTCACTGTGTCTCCTGCTCTTCAGGAACTGATGCCCTGCTGATGCCATTGATGGCGAAGGGTATCGGCCCCGGTGATGCGGTTTTTACCACTCCCTTTACTTTTGTTGCTACTGCTGAAGTGATCAGTCTGGTTGGCGCAACTCCGGTGTTTGTGGATGTCTCTCCCGACACCTTCAACATCAATCCCGATCTGGTTGGCCAGGCTGTTGACCAGGCTGTGCAGCAGGGGTTGAAGCCCAGGGCTATCATTCCGGTTGACCTGTTCGGTCTGCCCGCAGAGTATGACCGTCTTGATGTCGTTGCCAGCGATTACCGGCTCTGGATTCTTGAGGATGCTGCCCAAAGTTTTGGAGGCAGTTTTGGCGGACGCAGGGCTGGCGGTTTTGGCCTTGTTGGTGCGACCTCATTTTTTCCAGCCAAACCTCTTGGTGGTTATGGCGACGGGGGAGCGATCTTTACCGATGATGATGAGCTCTATGGACTGCTTCGCTCCATAAGGGTGCATGGCAGTGGTGAGGATAAATACAGCAACGACCGTATTGGGATCAATGGTCGCCTCGATTCGTTTCAGGCCGCAGTCCTTATCGAAAAGCTTGCTATTTTTGATGAGGAGCTCGCTACACGGCAGCGCATTGCTGAAGCTTACAGCACGAGGCTTGAGGGCAGGCTTGTGGTTCCAAGGATTCCCGAAGGATATCGTTCGGCATGGGCGCAATACTCGGTCCTTGCCGCGTCAACCGAAGAGCGCGATCAACTTATGCAGGCGTTGCAGCAGGCGGGCATTCCCTCAATGATCTATTACAAAATTCCACTTCATCTCCAGAAGGCCTATAACAAGCTCGGGTACGTGGTGGGCGATTTTCCGGTGTCGGAGGATCTGAGCGGACGGATTTTTGCGCTTCCCATGCATCCGTACCTCAAGGAGGAGGAGATTGTGCAGATATGTGCCGTTTTGTTACGGTAAGCGCACCGTACAATTTCACTCTTTTTAATTCGTGCATATTCTTTTTGTCCATCAGAATTTTCCGGGGCAGTTCAAGTTTCTTGCTCCGGCCTTGGCTGCCGACCCCCGCAACAGGGTTGTGGCCATGACCATGAAGCAGGTGCAGGCGAACGAATGGCAGGGTGTCACACTGCTCACCTATGCGGCCACCCGTGGCACAACAAAGGGTGTGCATCCGTGGGTGAGTGATGTTGAGACCAAGACCATTCGTGGGGAGGCCTGTTTTCGGGCGGCACAACAGTTGAAGGCTGCCGGATTTACACCGGATGTTATTGTTGCCCATCCAGGCTGGGGAGAAAGCCTCTTTCTTAAAGATGTTTGGCCAACGGCAGCACTGGGTATCTACTGCGAGTTTTACTATCATGCAAAGGGCGCTGATGTGGGTTTTGATCCGGAGTTTCCTCCGGTAGACGAGGGGGGAGATGCCTGTCGTCTGCGCCTGAAAAACCTCAATAACCTGTTGCACTTCCAGATAGCCGATGCAGGACTTTCGCCCACAGAGTGGCAGGCAAGCACCTTCCCAGAGCCGTTTCGCTCAAAGATTACGGTGGCGCACGATGGCATTGACACAGCAGTTGTTGCACCAAACCCGACTATCACCCTTTCCCTCAATGGCAAGGTGACGCTGACCAAGCAGGATGAGGTGATCACCTTTGTGAATCGCAATCTTGAGCCATATCGCGGGTACCATATTTTCATGCGTGCGCTGCCTGAGATGCTGAGGCGCAGGCCACATGCGAGGGTGCTTATTGTTGGTGGCGACAAGGTGAGCTACGGTGCCAGGCCGGCGGATGGCCAGACCTGGAAAGAGATTTTTGCCGCTGAAGTGCACCCGCAAATCAGCGATGCGGAGTGGGCGAGGGTCCATTTTTTGGGCACCATTTCCTATCCACAGTTTATCAAGCTTCTGCAACTTTCAACGGTTCATGTTTATTTAACCTATCCGTTTGTTCTTTCATGGAGTCTCCTTGAGGCCATGAGCGTCGGTTGTGCCATAGTGGCCAGTGACACCAGCCCGTTGCATGAGGCGATTTGGCATGATGAAACCGGACGATTGGTGAATTTTTTTGATGGAAAAGCCCTTACCAATGAGGTTTGCAAACTGCTCGACGACCCTGACGAGCGGACACGGCTGGGAACCAACGCACGCGCCTGTGCACAAAGCCATTATGATCTCAAAAGCCTCTGTTTGCCTCGGCAGATTGAGTGGGTGAAGCAGCTTGCCTTGATGGAACTTCCCAGCGGTTAATTTTTCATCATGATTTCAAAATATTGGTTTGCATCTCTATTAGCACCAATGTTTCGTAGCCTCTTTTTATATTAAGCGTCATGCGAAATTAGCCTTGGAACTTACGATGATATGACTTTTCAGGAAGTCGCATGTGCGTGACACCAGCGGTTGAATATGGTGATCAGAATGTGATGACTCTCTTTGTTAGGTATGCTCATCTTTTTCTGATATGGCGTGACATCCTGAGGTGAACAGTATCCTGTTTCACTTGTGTATTGCTATATTGTCTGCGATATGGAAAGTTTTGCACAGTAGATAATAATGCTATAACAGGAGTCGAAAATTATGATGACGTTTAACGTGATGACCGTTCTTATTCTGATTACAGCCTTTTTTGTGTCGGCGGTAAAGATTCTAAGGGAGTATGAGCGGGGGGTTATCTTTCGTCTCGGGCGGATTATTGCTGCCAAAGGGCCCGGTCTGATTATTCTCATTCCCGGAATCGATAAAATGGTCAAGGTTGACCTTCGCACCGTGACACTCGATGTGCCGCCGCAGGATATTATTACTCGCGATAACGTTTCGGTGAAGGTAAGTGCAGTGGTCTATTTCCGTGTTCTTGACCCAATCAAGGCGATTGTTGAGGTGGCCGATTTTCATTTTGCCACATCGCAGTTAGCTCAGACCACACTGCGGAGTGTGTGTGGTCAAGGAGAACTCGACAATCTGCTTTCGGAGCGCGATGAAATCAATGGCCGAATCCAGACAATTCTCGACAAGGATACCGAGCCTTGGGGTGTCAAGGTTGCCAAGGTAGAGGTGAAGGAGATTGATCTTCCCGAGGAGATGCGTCGCGCAATGGCCAAACAGGCAGAGGCAGAGCGTGAGCGCCGATCTACCGTGATTAATGCGGAAGGGGAGTATCAGGCTGCGCAACGTCTTGCCGATGCGGCGAGGATTATTGCCGCCAGTCCTTCGGCATTGCAGCTTCGCTATTTGCAGACGCTGAAAGATATTTCGGCCGAGAACAACTCCACGATCATCTTTCCGTTACCGATTGATCTGCTCAAACCGTTTCTTGAAGGCAGGCAGTCATCATCTTCACAGGCAACCTAAACTATTCCGATCATGTTCAAGATTCATACCATTCTGTGTCCCGTCGATTTTTCAGACGCTTCCCGCAAAGCGGTCCAGTATGCAAGGGAGTTTGCATTGAGCATGGGTTCTGCCGTGCATCTGCTGAATGTAGTTGAGCCGCGTCCAATGGCGGTTGATATTACCATGAACTATGTGCCTCTTGAAGAGGATCTTGAGCTGGCGGCAAAAGAGGATCTAAAACTTGTGCTCAAGGAGTTCCTGCTTGCTGGCCTGAATGTGGAGTGCAGCGTCGAGATTGGCAATCCCTCTGATGTGATTCTCGACAAGTCACGTGATCTGGATGTGAATCTTCTCATCATGGGCTCTCATGGTAAGAAAGGGCTGAGTCGCCTGCTTATGGGCAGCGTTGCCGAGACGGTTGTGCGCAAGGCCAACTGTCCGGTGCTGATTGTGAAGGCGGAGGAAAAGGATTTTATCGGTGACGAGTGAAGAAGGCATCCAACAGGAGGCTTGCGCCGCTGAAGGGGCTCAGATGGCCTGAAAGCACCTGTTGTTCCACCTCTATTTTTGTGCGGATGACCTCCGGGTGCGAGTAAAACTCCTTTTTCAGCATCTCCTCAAGCACGGTGAAGAGCAGGTGTTTGATTTGCTGGCTGCGGCGCTCTTCCAGTCGGTTTTGCTCACGCATCAGTACAAAAAAATCAGAGATGTTCTGCCATACTTCGCTAATACCGATGCAGGAGATGGCTGAGGTGAGTATAACCTGAGGTTGCCAGAAAGAGTGTTTTGCAGGCAGCATTCTGAGGGCAGCCTCAAATTCAGCTTTTGAGATGGAGGCAATACCTGATTGATCCCCATCTGTTTTGGTGATAGCTACGGCATCGGCAATCTCCATGATGCCGCGTTTGATTCCCTGCAACTCGTCGCCGGATCCGGGGAGCATCAAGAGCAGGATAAAGTCAACCATAGTATCAACCATTACCTCCGACTGCCCGACACCAACGGTCTCAACCAGAATAACATCATAACCGGCAGCTTCGCACAACACCATGGCTTCATGGGTTTTTGGCGAGGTGCCGCCGAGGTAGCCGGATGAGGCTGTCGGGCGAATATATGCCTCCGTTCTCCCGGCAAGTCTCTCCATGCGAGCCTTGTCGCCGAGGATGCTGCCTCGCGATTGCTGGCTGCTGGGGTCAATTGCCAGCACGGCAAGCGTCAACCCTTGCTGGATAATCTCCTCGCCCAGCGCCTCGATAAAGGTGCTCTTGCCAGCACCGGGCGATCCGGTAATGCCGATGCGGATAGCATGACTCTTCTTTGCAAGGCAGCGGTCAAGAATCTCATGCGCCCTCTTTTGATGCTCCGGTCGTTGCGACTCGACAAGAGTTATTGCACGGCTCAGCGTTTGCCGGTTGCCCTGCATGATGCCACTGACGATGCTCTCCACATCAGGTTCATAGCGTCTGGTCATGGGGTCGTATCGCTTTCTAATACAGCTTTCTGCATATCCTTGAATAGTTACATGAGTTGGTAGTTGTATTAGGCCAGCAGATCTTTTCCCATAACGACAATGTTAACGTTTTACGTCCAATTTCCAACGTTGTCGTTGAGGCACGGCATGCCGTGCCTCGACAACCAACCCAACCGGCACTTATCCCTGCGCAATCAATTTCTTCAAAATCGTGATCGCCGCCTCGGCAATCACCGTGCCTGGCCCGAAAATACCGGCAACGCCCTTGTCATAGAGAAAAGCGTGATCGCGCTCGGGAATAATGCCGCCTGCTATAACGAGGATATCCTCCCGTCCATGCGCTTTCAGCTCTTCAACAATCCTGGGTATCAGGGTCTTGTGACCAGCAGCAAGGCTTGAAATGCCAATAAGATGCACGTCGTTGTCGAGCGCCTGCTGTACAACCTCTTCAGGAGTCTGGAAAAGCGGGCTGATATCGACATCAAAGCCCACATCGGCAAACCCGGCGGCAATAACTTTGGCCCCTCGGTCATGGCCATCCTGCCCCACTTTGGAGACCATGATTCTTGGACGGCGTCCTTCCTGGGATGCAAAGGTATCGGCGAGCTGCTGTGCCTCCTGAAAAAGTCTGTTATCCTGCATCTGTGTTCTGTAGATACTGCTGTTGAGTCTGGTGATGGCACGGTAGCGGCCGAATGTCTTTTCGCAGGCCGAAGAGATCTCGCCGAGGGTCGCCCGTTTTCGTGCGGCATCGACGGCCAGCGCCAGCAGATTGCCCTCTCCCGAAGCGGCGCTCTCCTCGATTGCCCGAATCGCCTCAGCACACGCTTTGTTATCGCGCTCAGCCTTGATTGTTTCGAGTTGACGGAGCTGCTGCTCCAGAACTTTGGTATTATCCACTTCCAGCAGCTCAATATCGGTTTTGCTGCTGGTTTTGTAGCCGTTCACGCCGACAATAATCTCTTTGCCGCTGTCAATACGCGCCTGTTTGCGGGTTGCGGCCTCCTCGATCTGTAATTTGGGGAGCCCCTTCTCAATTGCTTTCACCATGCCGCCAGCCTCTTCAATATCGCAGATGATCTTCCATGCTTTTGCGGCAAGCTCTCCCGTCAGGTACTCAACAAACGATGAGCCCGCCCAGGGGTCGATGCTTTTGGTGATATCGCTCTCTTTCTGCAAATAGAGCTGGGTGTCGCGAGCTATTTTGGCGGAAAAGGGGGTGGGGAGTGCAATTGCTTCGTCAAGGGCGTTGGTATGCAGTGACTGGGTGTGGCCCAGCGTTGCTGCCAATGCCTCAAGGCAGGTACGGGTGATATTATTGAAAGGATCCTGCTCGGTGAGGCTCCAGCCGGAGGTCTGGCAGTGGGAGCGGAGCATCAGCGACTTGGGATTTTTTGGATTGAACTGCTTCACAATTTTTGCCCAGAGCATTCTTGCTGCCCGCAACTTGGCAATCTCCATAAAATAGTTCATGCCGATGCCCCAGAAGAAGGAGAGGCGAGGGGCAAAGGCATCAATATCGAGCCCGGCTTTCAGGCCGGTGCGGATATACTCAAGGCCGTCCGCAAGGGTAAAGGCAAGTTCAAGATCGGCGGTGGCACCAGCCTCCTGGATATGGTAGCCCGAGATGCTGATGGAGTTGAACTTTGGCATCTTTTCGCTGGTGTAGCGGAAGATGTCGGCGATGATCTTCATGGAGGGTTCCGGCGGATAGATGTAGGTGTTGCGAACCATAAACTCTTTGAGAATATCGTTCTGGATGGTGCCGCTCAGCTTTTCCAGTGGTACACCCTGCTCTTCACCCGCCACAATGTAAAAAGCCATGATGGGCAGCACGGCCCCATTCATGGTCATGGAGACGGAGATATCGCCCAGAGGGATCTGGTCGAAAAGGATCTTCATATCCTCAACTGAATCGACAGCCACTCCGGCCTTGCCGACATCACCGATAACCCGTTCGTGGTCTGAATCGTACCCACGGTGGGTTGGAAGGTCGAAGGCGACTGAGAGCCCCTTTTGGCCTGCAGCCAGGTTCTTGCGATAAAAGTT
The DNA here is from genome assembly GCA_903866255.1 of uncultured Chlorobiaceae bacterium. Taxonomy (GTDB): domain Bacteria; phylum Bacteroidota; class Chlorobiia; order Chlorobiales; family Chlorobiaceae; genus Chlorobium. Next base: position 18,429 of record CAIPMW010000044.1, read on the forward strand.
GTTAGACTCTTCAGCGGTAGAGAAGCCGGCGTACTGCCTGATCGTCCACGGCTGGGTGGTGTACATCATGGTGTAGGGGCCGCCGATGTAAGGGGGGAAACCTGGTGCAAAGTTCAGATGGTCGAAGGGTGCGACATCAGAGTGGTAATAAGTCGATTTGATGTCGATCCCCTCGGCGGTTGTCCACTGCGACTCTTGAGCTTCAGCAGTGTTGAGAGGCGCTGCAGAAAAAATATCGATGGCTGAAAAGTCGGGCCTTCGGTCTGTTGTTCTGTTTGGATTTCCCGCTTCAATCTCCTTGAACCTGCTCCATGCAGACTCTGCAAGTTTTCTGGTCAGGGTTTCGATGTAGTTTGAGCCACGGGCAGGATCAACAACCTGGTCGAGTGACCCCTCTTCTCTGAGAACAAGGTGAATGTTGCCGGAGATACGCTCCGCAATGTCGGGATTCACCGAATCACCACTGTCGAAAGCGTTGATTTGCAGGGTCTCGTAACCGCCAAGAATGGCTGATACAGCCTCGGTGGTAAAACGGAGCAGATTGGTGTAGGGTTCAGTCGCTGAACAGTTGCGTTCTGAAGTTCGGGCAAAAAGGCGGGGCAGGGAGTTGCCCGGTGCTCCGTAAGCCTTCAGCAGATGAGCGAGGAGATAGCGCAGGGCACGTGGTTTGGCAAGCTCGGTAAAGTGGCTTGAGGTAACCGGCAGGATGATCTCCATCGCCGCAACAACACTCTCAGCAGGAACTCCTGCCTGAATAAAGCGGTTCAGGTAGTCGCTTGCTCCGGCCAGTGCCAGGGCAATCTCCTCTGCTGATGTGGATCCGTTTTTATGGGACGGGATGGTATCGACGGCCAGAAATCTGAAGTGGGGGAGGAAAATAGGCAGAGTATCGAAGTGGGAACGCAACTTGTCAGAATCGAAGAGCTCTGTATCTTTTGAATCAGCAAGTACTCCACCCCTGTTTTCAGTAAATCCGGGGAGCATCGCAAGAGTAGCGAGCAGTTCGGCAGTGGGTGGAAGATTGCCCGAAAAGTAGAGGGCAACCGCAGCGGTTTTAATCCCTGCCAGAAGCCGATTCAGATTCTCCGCAGAGCAGAGTGCAGGATCGGCTATGACAAACTCAAGAGCCGCAGCATCAAGCTCAAAGCATTTCAGTGCGGCCTTGTTCGCAGATTCAGGATTGTTAACCGTTATGCGGTGGCAATTTTTCCATGAGTTGACTGCCTTTGTAACTGGTATGTCAAGATGCTGCCCGGCCTCTTCACTGGAGTGCCAGGGTTCAAGATCAAAACCGTCGGGTGTATGCCAGACAATCGTGTCGTAAGGCTTATCCTTGAGTTCGGTCATTGCCTTTTTATTCCACTCCGCCCGGCTGACCGCCGGGAACTCATGAAAGAGCGAATCAGGCCGGGAGTTATTCATAACGATCTTTTTTGCTGGTTGTGTGATGGATGTTGCTGGATAATCTCCAGAATTTTTTCCTTCATTTTTGTTGGATGTGCTGTTCGTTCGACAAATCCCTTCTGTTGCAGCCACCAGGTTGTCTGGAAATCTTTGGATGTCGGCTTGCCGGTGTACTGCTCAATAACCCGTTTTCCCGAAAATCCGATGTTGCCCGCATTGTGCTCAAAAAGCTTGATGCCTCTCGATCCAATACCGATGGCGACACCGCCAAGTGTTGGATCCGTAATGATGGTAATAACCGGCAGTCCCGCTTTTTCAATACTTGATATGGCGACATGCAGTTTTGGCAGGCCAACCATCGACGAACACCCCTCATGCATTCTTGCTCCGCCTCCCGTAGCCTGAAAAATAAAGGGAACACCTCGTGTAATGGCGATTTTGCTGGCACGCCAGATTTTTTCAGCGGTTGTCATACAGAATGAACCACCAAGAAAGTTGAAATTGGTTCCGCAGAAGACCACAGGTTCACCATCGATAGTGCCATCACCGGTCACCACTGAAGCCGCAGCTCCAGTTTTCTGTTGCGCCTCACCGATTTTTTTCCGGTAATCGGGAAAGTCAAGAATATCCTTATCGACAATGTAACGGGTATCCTGGTGTTCATGGAATGACTCTGGATCAAGAATAAAATTGATGTAGTCCTGCACAGCAAGTCGTACATAGCGGTGTCCACACGTTTCACACGCAAAATTGTCTGCCAGCAATTTTTTATAGAGTACGGGATCCAGCAGCCTTTTTCCTGCATTATCAATGCAGCGTTTATGGCGGGCAACAAAGAGAATTTTTTCTGGTTGGGGGATAAAGTAGGAGACAGGCTTTTCGAATGTTTTTAGCTTCTCCTCGGTGATGGTATCCCATTGACCGATCTTTTCCCAGCGTGCCATTCGCCGCAGAAAGATCTCATCTGACGGTATAGCGCTGAGTTGCCTGGTCCATGTTACCAACGAACTTTTGAATGATTGAAGAGCCGATTGCTGATAGCGGTGTGCAGGTCCGTCATACTCAACGATGATGTCGTCGATAATGCCATTTTTCAAACCTTCCTGAGCCGTTATCTGGGAAATTTGGGCGGCAAGGCTTGCCTTGTCTCTGGTTCGGAAAAGAATGGATGAACAGGCTTCAGGAGAGATGACCATGTATGTGGAGTACTCCATGGCCAGAACCGCATCACATCCTGTAAGCGCAATGGCTCCTCCACTGCATCCCCGGTTGATGATCACCGAGAGAGTTGGAACCGTTGCTTCGGCAAGAGATTGCATACAGCGTCCGATTTTCCATGCGATGCCGCCCCCTTCTGACTGTTCAGTAGGGTCAGCGCCTGCTGTATCGATAACAGTAATGATAATTCTCTTCTCCTGTTCGGCAATCTGAATGGCCTTGATCGCCTTTTCAAATGCCGCAGGTGTCGGCATGCCCTGATTCCATTTTGCAATCTCGTCAGGATTCTTCATCAGCTCAAGCAGCTCGTCGAAATTTGATGTTGGCGAAGATTGCTGGCCAATGAGCATGACTGGCCACCAGGCGTTTTCACCATTTCGCAGTATAGCGCGATGGGTCTGGATGATGCAACTGCCGTGCAGATCGTTTTGCAGGCACTCTTCCGCCTCTTCAAAGACGGTAAGGTAATCGAGATGCCTGGGGCGTTCGGGGTGAAAGGAGAGTTGATACTTTTCATATTCGCTGAGCTTTTCGATACTCTCATGTGAGTAACTGAATCCCTCTTGTTTCTCAAACGGCAGATAAAAATGTTTCACTGGTTACAAGCGGCTTTGTCTCGTTTGGTTAATGCTTTTTTTGAGCAAATTCAAGAAGCACCCTGTTGGTCTGTTTCGGGTGCAAAAACATGATTTTTTTTCCTCCGGCTCCCTCTTTTGGAGGGCCAAGCGGCGTAATATTGAGCGATGCAAGTCGCTCGCTCTCCTCTTCAATATTATCGGTTGCAAGGGCAATATGGTGCATTCCTTCCCCATTTTTTACCAGAAATTTGGCGATCGGACTCTCGTCGCTCAGAGGCTCAAGCAGCTCAATCTTGCTCTCCCCAAGAGAGATAAACGCTACCCGCACCTTCTCGGATGCAACCTCTTCGATTCTGATTGCCTCGGGGGCGCACCCGAGAACGTCACGAAACGTCTCAAGTGCGCTTTCAAGGTTGTGGACGGCAATAGCTATGTGGTCAATTTTCTTGATCATGCGTCCTTTGTAATGGATTTGCTTTTTGCAGCATAACCGATTGTCTGCAGCGCTTCCCTTATTTCATCGAGAATTACCGGATCGTCAATTGTTGCGGGCATGGTGTACTCTTCGCTGTTTGCAATTTTCCGCATGGTTCCACGCAGAATCTTGCCAGAACGGGTTTTCGGCAAACGGTTGACAATGACAGCATTTTTGAAGGATGCTACTGGCCCGATATTTTCACGAACATACTCAATAACATGCTTGATGATAAGGTTATGATGAGTATCGACATTGTTCTTGAGGACGAGGAAGCCAAGTGGAACCTGCCCTTTCAGATCGTCATGAACGCCGACTACTGCGCTTTCGGCAACGTCAGGATGCTCACAAAGTGCCCCCTCAATTGCTCCGGTCGAAAGGCGATGGCCAGCTACGTTGATAACATCATCTGTACGCGACATAATGTTAATGTAGCCATCGTCGTCAATAAATCCGGCATCGCTGGTCTGGTAGTAGCCAGGGAACTGTTTCATGTAGGTTTCCACAAAACGGTTGTCGGCCTTCCAGAGAGTCAGCATGGTCCCGGGAGGAAGTGGTTGTTTGATGACAATATCACCCATCTGTCCAGATGGAAGCTGCTCCATATCAGCATTGATGACCTGTACATTGTAGCCGGGAACAGCTCTTGATGCGGAACCATACTTGATCGGGCCGGGTTCAATGCCCTGACAGTTGGCTGCAATGGCCCATCCGGTCTCTGTTTGCCACCAATGATCAATGACAGGTACCTGGAGCATTTTCTCAGCCCATTTGACGGTATCTGGGTCAGCGCGTTCCCCGGCAAGAAAGAGTGTACGGAAATTTGTAAGATTATAGTTTTTTATGTAGTTGCCATTCGGATCCTCTTTTTTGATAGCCCTGAATGCGGTAGGGGCAGTGAAGAGTACCGAGACGTTGTAGTCACTGATAATTCTCCAGAAGGTACCAGGATCAGGGGTACCAACAGGCTTCCCCTCAAAAATCAGTGTTGTGCAACCCTGGAGCAGAGGGGCGTAGACAATGTAAGAGTGGCCGACAACCCAACCGACATCACTTGCAGCCCAGAAAACCTCTCCAGGTTCAACGTTATAGACATTTTTCATTGACCATTGCAGCGCCACCATGTGTCCCCCATTATCACGAACAATACCTTTTGGCTGACCAGTGGTTCCAGATGTATAGAGGATATAGAGTGGATCAGAAGATTCGACAGGGACACATTGTGCTGGTTCGGCTCCGAGAAGAGACTGGTTCCAGGTGAGGTCGCGCTCTTCGTTGAGTTCCGCCTTTAACTGGTCACGCTGTTTGATAATACAGATTTCAGGCTTGAAGTGGGCCAGCTCAATGGCAAAATCGAGCAGGCGTTTATAATCAATTATTTTGTTGACTTCAATGCCGCAGGATGCAGAGATGATCACCTTTGGCTTACAGTCATCAATACGTATGGCAAGCTCATGCGAGGCAAAACCGCCAAATACCACAGAGTGGATAGCCCCGATTCGTGCGCAGGCCAGCATTGCCACAACAGCCTCCGGAATCATTGGCATATAAATGATAACACGATCGCCCTTGCGCACCCCTCTCGACTGAAGCGCACCAGCAAAGAGTGCAACAATATCCCGGAATTCACGGTAGGTGTAGCGCTTTTTTGTGCCGGTCACCGGGCTGTCGAATATTACAGCCAACTCGTTGCCGCGTCCTTCATCGACATGACGGTCAAGCGCATTATAGCAGGTGTTGGTCATACCTCCGGCAAACCATCGGTAAAACGGTGGGTTGCTGCTGTCCAGCACTTTGTTCCATTTCTTGTACCAGTGAAGTTTTTCGGCAGCTTCCCCCCAGAATGCTTCGGGGTTCTGAATTGAGTGTTGATAAACGGTGTTGAAGGACTGCGACATACGAATGACTCCCAGAAAAAGTAAAAGTTAATAAAAGATAAGGGAGGAGAGATTAATCAGACAAGAGGAACCTGTGAGAGTGAGCCTGCGGAACATGAAATGTATTCGTTATGTTTTGAAAGCCTATGTTAACAAAAAATAGAGATTACAGCAAAGGGGATTTGTTCAGGAGTCTGGTTTCAGTTGGGCAAAGAGTTGGAAAAACTGATCTATTGAGAGAGCTTCCGCACGAAGTTTAAGTGTCTCATTATTTACCAACTCAATATTATATATATTTTTAAGATTGTTCTGCAGGGTTTTTCGGCGCTGATGAAATGCTGTACGGATGAATAAGCGGAATCCTTCGGCATCTTTCATTGGGTCATTTATTTTTGGTGTCATCCTTATCACAGCACTGTCTACCCCTGGTTGTGGTCGAAAGACTTTTCGTCCCACTTTAAAAAGGTAATGGACATCAAAAAATGCCTGGAGTTGTACCGCAAGAATTCCGTACTCTTTTGTGCACGGTTTTGCCACAATTCTCATGGCAACTTCATGCTGCATCATCAGGGTTGCTGAGAGGAAAGAGTGTCGATATTCAAGCAGTTTGAAAAGAATGGGAGAGGTGATGGAGTAGGGGATATTGCCGAGAACCCTGAGCGGTTTTTCTTTTGCCAGTGCCTTCAGATCGGTCTGAAGAAAATCACCTTCAATCAGGTCGAGCTGCGGGTATTCTGCCCGGATGAATGCCGCAAGCCCTGGATCTTTTTCTACAACGGTAAGGTGATGAGAGCAGTTTACAAGCTCTCTGGTCAGTGCGCCGAAGCCCGGACCTATCTCTAAAACATGATCTTCAGGTTCTACACCCGAAAGCGACACTATTTTTCTCGTAATATTGCGGTCGGTCAGAAAGTTTTGACCTAATTTTTTTTTCGCCGCGATTTCAGTATGCTTATATTGAATGCTTATCATCGGGTCCGGAGTTTAATCGAAAGCGCAGCCGGGCAGAACCACTTTTTTAATTTAAGTTATTCTGGAAGTAATGGAAGAAAATAAGATCGGGGATATTGCTGCGCGATACGTTTCGCGAGGAAATAAAGCAACCCGCACAGGGTTTGGCGATGCTCTGCTTGACGTCGGCAGGGAGAATAGTTCGGTGGTGGCACTTTGTGCCGACCTGACAGGTTCTCTGAATATGAATCCGTTCAGGGATGCTTTTCCCGATCGTTTCATTCAGACAGGAATTGCGGAAGCCAACATGATTTCAATGGCGGCTGGTCTTGCCACAACAGGCAAAATCCCGGTTGCCGCAAGTTTTGCCGTTTTTGCTACCGGCAGGGTATATGACCAGATTCGCCAGTCAGTCTGCTATTCCAATCTCAACGTCAAGATCTGCGCATCACACGCCGGGCTGACGCTGGGTGAAGATGGCGCTACCCACCAGATTCTTGAGGATATTGGGCTGATGCGCGGCTTGCCGAGAATGACTGTTGTTGTGCCCTGTGATTACAGCGAAACTGTTCGGGCTACAAAAGCGGTCATCAAGCATGACGGTCCGGTCTATCTCCGTTTTGGAAGACCTAATGTGCCCGATTTCTCACTTGACGAGGATGGCTTTGAAATTGGCAAGTCGATTGAGCTGCATCCTGGCAAGGATGTTACTGTTATCGCCTGTGGCATCATGGTATGGAAAGCGCTTGAAGCGGCCCGCATTCTCGAAAAAGAGGGAGTTGGTGTCAGGGTGATCAATATGCACACCATCAAGCCGATCGATACACTGGCAATCGTTTGTGCAGCAAACGACACAGGCGCCATTGTTACTGCTGAAGAGCACCAGTTTCATAATGGCCTTGGAGATGCGGTAGCTCATGTCTGCGCCCTCAATATTCCGGTGCCGATTGAGATGGTTGGTGTTGAGGATCAGTTCGGAGAGTCCGGCAAATCAGACGATCTTCTTGAAAAATACAAGCTCACAACCGCAGACATTCTTGAAAAAATTTATCTTGCCCTCCGTCGCAAATGCTAAGCCCTGAAGGGGCGATATACACCAGCACAGGGCAAAGCCCTGTGAAATGTATTGGATGGTATGATGGAGGTGACATGTGAAACGTCGAAACGCAATTTTTATAACGTACGGGAGAAAATAACCAATGGCAATGCCAAATTTGGGTGATATGATGAAACAGATCCAGCAGGCTGGCGAAAAGATGCAGGATGTGCAGAAACAGCTTGAAAAGATTGTGGCTTACGGCGAAGCTGGCGGTGGGATGGTCAAGGTGAGTGTCAGTGGCAAACAGAAGCTTCTCACTCTTGCCATTGATCCTGATATTATGGACGATCGCGAAATGGTGCAGGATCTGGTGCTGGCAGCAGCAAATAATGCCCTTGACGAGTCTGCCCGACTTGCACAGGAGGAGATATCCAAAGTGACCGGTGGGATGATGAATCCGGCGGATATTCTCAAAAACCTGAATATTGGTCAATAAGAGTCGATGCGTTATACCTCAGCGGCTCTCGATGCCCTTATTGACGAATTTTCCAAACTTCCTGGTGTCGGGCGAAAAACTGCCCAGCGCCTCTCCATGTACATCCTGCATGAACCAAGGGTTGAGGCCGAAAAGCTGGCTGCGGCTTTGCTTGAAGTAAAAGATAAAGTTATTCGCTGTTCGATTTGCCAGAACATCACCGATATTGGTACCGACCCCTGTACCGTCTGTACAAGCAAATCGCGCGATCGCTCCGTTATCTGTGTGGTCGAATCGCCGGTTGATATGCTTGCTTTTGAGAAAACCGGCTACTACAAAGGGCTCTACCATGTTCTTCATGGAGTCATTTCACCCCTTGACGGAGTGGGGCCGGACGATATCAAGGTTCGGGAACTGCTTGTCCGACTTTCAGATCACGAATCCGCTGAAGTTAAAGAGATTGTGCTTGCCCTGAACCCGACTATCGAAGGTGAAACGACAGCGCTTTACCTGACAAAACTGATCAAACCCCTTGGTTTTCATGTTACCAAAATAGCCCGGGGTATTCCTGTTGGGGCAGAGCTTGAGTTTATTGATGAGGCCACCCTGTCACGAGCGCTGGAAGGGCGTACTGTTGTGTAGAGATTATTGCAAATTCCGTTTTAATCCCGAATAATGAGATCAGAAAAAAAAACCGTATTAATTTTTGGTGGAGGCCTTGCCGGTTTAACTGCCGCCAAACGGTTGACAGACAAGGGTTTTAAAGTCAAAGTGCTTGAAAAGAGAGAGATATTTGGCGGGAAGGTCTCTTCATGGAAAGATGAAGAGGGAGACTGGATTGAGTCCGGTACCCACTGTTTCTTTGGAGCATACAGTGTGCTTTATGACCTCATGAAGGAGATCAAGACCGATCATGCTGTGTTATGGAAGGATCACCAGTTGACCTACACTCTGGCTGGTGGGGGGAGCTTTACCTTTAATACATGGGAGCTTCCCAGTCCACTTCACCTGTTGCCAGCCATTATTAAAAACGGCTACTTTACCTTTGGTGAAATGGCCGCCTTTGCGAAATCTCTGATTCCCCTGGCCCTGAAAAGGGAGAAGTATCCGCCGACGCAGGATCATCTCACCTTCGCCGAGTGGGCTGTGGAGAAAAAGTTTGGCAAACGGCTCATGGATACCATGTTCCGCCCCATGGCACTTGCCCTCAAGTTTATTCCGCCCGAAGAGATATCGGCAAAGATTATTCTTGATGTCACCGAAACGTTTTATCGTATTCCTGATGCCTCTTGTATGGGCTTTCTGAAAGGAGCTCCTCAAGAGTATCTCCATCAGCCGCTTATCGACTATTCAGCATCAAGAGGCGCGCTGTTCAAGACAAACATTGCTGTCGAAGAGCTGCTTTTTGATGGCACTGAAATTAAAGGGGTTCAGCTTCGCAATGGGGAGATTCTGACGGCAGACTACTACCTCTGCGCCCTGCCTATTCATGACCTGAACAACGTGCTGCCCGATAAGCTGAAACGGCATGAGCAGTTTTTTGGAAAACTTGACAATCTTGAAGCTGTGCCGGTTATCTCTGTCCAGCTCTGGTACGACAAGGAGATTACTGCTGCTGATAATGTTCTTTTTTCACCTGATGGTGTTATTCCTGTCTATGCCAACCTTGCGCGTACTACACCAGAGTACCGGATGCTCAGAGGAGAGCCCTTCAGCGGCAAGAGCCGTTTTGAATTTTGTGTTGCTCCGGCAAAAAACCTTATGGCTCTTTCAAAAGAGGAGATTATCCGCCTTGTTGATATGAGTGTGAGAAACTGTTACCCCGAAACATCAAAAGGGGCAAGGATTCTGAAATCCACCCTTGTGAAAATTCCCCATTCTGTCTATGCTCCACTGCCGGGGATGGAGCAATATCGTCCCACCCAGAAAACCCCTGTTCGCAACCTCTTTCTTGCCGGCGGCTTTTCACAGCAGTTGTATTACGACTCCATGGGAGGGGCTGTGATGAGCGCAAATCTTGCAGTCGATGCTCTTGTTGTCGAAGCTGGAAAAAATTGAGCGAAACGAGAAAAATGATTCAGGAAAGAGTCGAAAATTATTATTTTAGGCTCCCAATGCCCTTGTAGCTCAGTGGATAGAGTAGTAGTTTCCGAAACTAAAGGTCGGCAGTTCGAGTCTGCCCAAGGGCACAGAGAGGATATATCGGGGTGTGGCTCAGTTGGTAGAGTGCTGCGTTCGGGACGCAGAGGTCGTGGGTTCGAATCCCGCCACCCCGACACCAAAGGGAACAGCGGCATATTTCGTTGTTCCCTTTTTGCATCAGGTATGGCCGTTTGATAGCCATGAACCAATCCTTCTTGCAGCGGTAAAGCTGCTCCAGGCAAGGGCAGCAACAAGCTGACCATTTCCGGGATAGTGTAAAGAAAAATCATGGATAATGGTTTCATTTACCCGATAAGGGGCAAGAGCTGTAAGGAGTGCAAGATGTCCCGCGCTCTTTTTTGATGCATCCAAGTGATCCACATTTCTCGCGATCCATGAAAAATCAAGCATGGTATCGCTGCCATTCCACTGTTCCACACGATGTTGCACCATTGTTCTAACCTCCTGGGGCAAAGTTGCTGCTCCCGCTGTTTCGACAGCTCTTGCAAAACGGGCATAAGCACCAGCAATCTCAAGAGATGGAGTTGCCCATGAAAGGTCATCAGGCAATGCTGCATCAGGAAGCAGGGTGAGTGATGTGCCTGATTGTTTCGGTCGATGGATTGCTCTGCCAAAGAACCAGGCCGCCATGCGCATCGCAACCATTTTTGGGATTCCCGCCTTGAAGGGGAGGGGAGATTTTCCCAGCAGAATGGTGGCCATCCGGTTGATATAGTGGAAAAAGAGTGCTGTTCCTATAAATGCAGGTGCTTCTTCGGCTGAAAATGGTGGAGTGAGTAAAATGGGGGAATCAGGCGTACGTGTCGCTGAAGCCCATGCGGCAAAAGGTGAGATGTGTGCATTAAGAAGCGCAGCCTCGTAGTTACTGTCTGATGCTCCGAGCAACATCATGTTGTGGGCATCAACACAGTAAGGGCATTGGTTGATCGTAGAAACGGCAGTCGCCACAACCTCTTTGGCTTCACGGCTCCCATTTCCTGCAAGCAGCGTCTCCCGGCAAACCATCCATGCCCCTGCAAGTAGTTCGGGAACAGGCTGGTGAAGGGTAAAGGGTTCAACCTCCGCACCAAACTCCTGCCTGATCTGGCTCAATATTGTCCTCAATAAGTCTCCTTTGCACAGTGGTAAAGCATATTTCAGGTATTTTATGCTCATTTTGGTAGCAAACTAACAGAGTTGACCAACTCGTCCGATCAGTTGATACGATGAACTGTCGGTGATGGTTGCCATGCAGAATGAACCTTCGGTGACCGCCCCCTTTTCGATCGTGAGAATACACTCGTCATCCACCTCCGGAGCATCGAATTCGGTTCTGCCAAAAGCCAGCTCTTCCTCAATATCCTCAATCAATACCTTGAGGGTTTTGCCCTCAAGATGGCGGTTATTTTCGGTGTCAACGCTCTCCTGCAGCTCCATCAGTTTCGCCACCCGTCTTTGCTTCTCCTTTGGCTTCACGTTATCTTTGAGGAGAAACGAAGCGGCATGTTCATCGTGGGAATAGTCGAAACAGCCGAGCCGGTCAAAACGGGTTGCCTCCACAAACTCAAGAAGCTCCTGAAACTCTTTGCGGGTTTCACCGGGATAGCCGACAATCATGGTGGTGCGCAGGTGTATGTCCGGGTTTTTGTCGCGGATTGTCTCAAGAAGCTGTATGGTCTCCTGCTTGTTGATTCCACGGTTCATGGATTGCAAAATCCGGTCATTGCAGTGCTGCAAGGGGATGTCGAGATAGTTACAGATATTCTCCCGTTTCCGCATGGTCTCCACCACCTCAAGGGGAAAGTTGAGCGGGTAGGCGTAGAGCAGCCGTATCCAGTCAAAAGCCATATCAGAGAGCCGGAGCACAAGATCGTTGAGCATCGATTTGCCATCGATGTCGTAGCCGTACATGCTGATATCCTGGGCAATAACATTCAGCTCTTTAACGCCATTTTTTTGCAACAGCGCCGCTTCGCGCAGGAGCTGGTCGATTGGCTGGCTCTGGTAGCGCCCCCTGATTTTCGGAATGGAGCAGAAGGAGCAGCCGCGATTACACCCTTCGGCGATTTTAAGGTATGAGTAGTAAGGGGGAGTGAGCAGAGAGCGTCGGTCGTAAAGCTCCTCCCGATACGAGGCTCCAATGGCAGCAAGTACCTCGGGCAGTTCATGGGTGCCAAAAAAGCCATCAACCTCCGGTATCTCCTCCTTCATCTCTTTTCGGAAGAGCTCACTGAGGCATCCCATCACAAAAACCTTCTGAATCGTTCCTTCATCCTTTTGTTCAATTGCGGCAAGTGTTGCGTTAATTGACTCCTCTTTGGCATCCTGAATAAAACCGCACGAGTTGATAAGAATCGTGTCAGCCTCTTCGGCCGTTTCCGTAAAAACAATACCGCAGGCCTCAGCTTGCGCCATCAGCCGTTCAGAATCAACCGTATTTTTTGAGCAGCCGAGGCTCAAAAGAAAAACATGATATCTTGTCATTGTTTGTTGAATTGGTCAAGAAAATCCTCTTTCCACTCCAAAAAAGAGCCGTTCTGAATCTCTCTGCGCGCTGTCGCCGTAAGCCACATAAAAAATGAGATATTCTGCAAGGTGCAGAGCTTGAGCCCCAAAATCTCCTCCACATTCAGGAGATGGCGAATATAGGCCCGCGAATAGTTCCGGCACACCTCATTGTCGAATCCTTCGTCGATGGAGCTGAAATCGGTGGAATACCTGGCCGATCGAAGATTCATCTTTCCATGTCGGGTATAGACCCGGCCATTGCGCCCCTCGCGCGTCGGGATGACACAGTCGAACATATCGACACCTCGCTCAATGGCGTTCAGAATATTCTCCGGTGTGCCGACACCCATCAGGTAGCGCGGCTTCTCTTCGGGCAGGAGGGTGTGCGACAGTTCAAGAATCCGGTACATCTCGGGGGCAGGTTCTCCGACGGCCATTCCCCCAATGGCGTATCCATCAAAATCAAGATCAACCAGTGCTTTGGTCGATATGCTCCGCAAGTCATCATGAACTCCACCCTGCGTGATGCCGAACAGGTACTGCTCATGGCCGTAAAGCGGAGTGGTCTGGCTGAAATGGTTGCGTGCCCGTTCAGCCCAGCGAATGGTCAGCTTTCCGGAGATTCGGACATACTCCTTTTCAGCAGTTGACGGGGGGCACTCATCAAGCGGCATCATGATATCGCTGCCGATAATGCGCTCGGTATCCACAACATTTTCAGGGGTAAAATGCTGCTTTGAGCCATCAAGGTGCGACTTGAACATCACTCCCTCCTCGCTGATTTTGCGGAGATCGGAGAGCGAGTAGACCTGGTAGCCGCCACTGTCAGTCAACAGAGGCCCGTTCCAGCTCATGAAGCGGTGTATGCCCCCGGCCTTCAGCAGAATATCGTTGCCCGGCCGCAGGTAGAGATGATAGGTGTTGGCCAGGATAATATGGACATTCAGCTCCCTCAGCTCATGCGGTTCAACCGACTTCACGCTTGCGCGGGTGCCCACCGGCATGAAGATCGGTGTCGGAAAAGTTCCGTGGTCAGTCTGAAGCACACCGCATCGCGCAGCCGTTCTTGAGTCTTTGGTGGTAACGGTGAATTTCATGTATGCCAAGGATGTTGACGTTTTCTCCAGCAGGTTGAAGGTAAGTGTTTCCGGTGATATATCCAGCCATAGAATTCGTAGGAGTTCTTGCTACCGTGGTGGCGCAGGGTGCGGGTGCAGGGAAAATTTTTTTCGCCCCGGCATGGTTGTAAATGAGGTATATTCCCAAAACTGTAACAGGGAGAAAAATGGAAAAGCAGTATGAGGTTGGCAGCGATTTTTTTCGGGAAGAGATTATCGCCGCGATTTTTTATGGATTCCGTACCATCAAAAATCCCGTATCCGTAACGGTTCATCCTGAGTTGATGATAAAAATAAGAGATAGCTTCAAGGATAAAGTGGTTGGGCCGAAAACTATCGATAATGCGGAGTTGTTTTTTGGGCTCCAGGTCATTGAGGATGCGACCAAAGAGAAGGATTATATCTCTGTGGATTAAGGAGGGAACTCTCGTGGCCCCAATGAAGCTTGTGAAAAACATGAATGGAGAACACTCCCTCGGCGTAGTTATCACCGGAGGCAGCAAAGGATTGGGGTATGCGCTTGCATTGGAGTTTCTTTCTGCAGGTGATCGTGTGGTTATCTGTGGCAGAAATCCCGAGGGGTTGGATGCAGCGTTACTCTCTCTTCGGAGGGCGGTGCCGGAAGGGGAGGTTTCTGGAATTGTCTGCGATGTGGGCGAACCAATTGCCGGAAGATTACTGGCGGATTTTGCTGTGGCCAGGCTGGGAAGAGTGGATCGCTGGATTAATAACGCGGGTACTGCCGGCATGTTGAAGCGACCGTTATGGGAGCTTGATGCTGGTGATATTATTGAAACATGCACCACAAATCTTGCTGGCTCTGTCGCATTATGCGCCGAAGCGGTGAAGGTGATGGTGCGGCAGCCATCCTCAGGGAACCCCTGCTACCATATTTTCAACATGGGTTTTTCGATGGTTGGAGCATCTTTTTCCCGTTCAGCCGTGCCGCACAAGGCATCGAAAAGGGGAGTGGCGGAGGTGACCCATTTTCTCTCGCGGGAGTTGAACACTGCCGGAGTAAAGAGCATTGGCGTTCATGAGCTGAGCCCGGGCCTTGTGCTGACCGAGCTGCTGCTTCGGGATGCAGCAGCCGGGGCGCGACGCTTTTTAACAGTTATCGCAGAAAAGCCTGAAACCGTCGCGGCTGTTCTTGTGCCAAAAATGCGTGCAGTCACGGGGACGAACAGTCGCTTGAGGTATGAACCGCTTGCAACAATGTTTTTCAGGATACTCATGGCTCTACCCCGAATTATTCGTCAGTCACAACACGGCTGAGTGTTATCGCGTAAAAACTATGCGGAGCCCCTTATAATACCTTGGAGAAAAGGGTTGGCTCTCTTGTATATTGAAGAACATGAATTTCATGACGGGGGGCCACTGAAAATTATGGAAGCAGCCTCAAAATATTTTTTAACCTTATCAGCCAAACAATGAAGAGAGTACTTGTGGCCGGTTCAACCGGTTATCTCGGTCGCTATGCCGTGCAGGAGTTCAAAAATCGCGGCTATTGGGTCCGCGCCCTGGTGCGTAACCCCGACAAGGTCAAGCAACCCGGCCCCTACTTTGCACCTTCTCTTGAAAACCTGGTTGATGAGGTTGTGGTTGGTGATGCAACCATCCCTGAAACCATAGCTGTGGCTTGTGATGGCATTGATGTTGTTTTTTCATCGCTCGGTATGATCAAGCCCGACTTTGTCCATACTATTTTTGAGGTGGATTATCAGGCAAACATGAATCTCCTTGAGGTGGCACTGAAGGCCAAGGTCAAGAAATTTGTTTACGTCTCGGTCTTCGACGCTCACCGGATGATGAATATCCCGAATGTCCAGGCGCATGAGAAATTTGTCAGAGAGCTGAAAGCGGCAAAGATTGAGTCGGCCATTATTCGTCCGACAGGCTATTATTCGGAGATCGGGCAGTTTGTTGCCAGGGCACGCAAGGGATTTATGCTGATGGTTGGGGATGGTTACCAGCGCTCAAATCCCGTTCATGGCGCTGATCTTGCGGCGGTGTGCGTTGATGCCGTTGATGGAGCGGCAAAAGAGGTTGAGGTTGGTGGCCCTGAGGTCTTCACCTACCTCGAAATGGTTGATCTGGCGATTGAACTTGCCCAGACGAAGCCGGTTGTTTTCTCATTGCCACTCTGGGCGGCTGACACTCTTGTTGCGGCAGTTGGCCTCTTCAATCGCGATGTGCACGATGTTGCGCTCTTTGCTACCACGCTCAGCCGGGTAGATTTTGTCGCCCCGCTTTATGGCACCCACCGCCTGCGCGATTTCTTCACGCAGTGTAAGGCACTTGCGACGTAGCTCTTTTCCAGACGGTATCCTTTTGACGGTAGCAATCCAGAACCAATGCAAGTATGAAGCGTAACAGGCCCTCTCGCCAGGCCTCCCCCATGGCGGGCGGGACTGAGAAAAAGCCATGGTGCCTGGGGCTTGTGCTTGGAGGCGGCTCCGTACGGGGCGCGGCGCACATCGGTGTGATCTCTGTCCTCGAACGAGAGGGAATCCGCCCCAACGTTGTCGCTGGCACGAGTGTCGGAGCCCTCGTCGGTGCGGGTGTGGCTGCAGGGGTTCCTTCATCCGAGATGTATGAGCTTTTCAAGGCTGCTCGGTGGAGGCATCTGGCGACGCCGTCGTGGGGCTCCCGACTGAGCTTGTTCGATACTCACCCGCTGGGTGCGCTCATCGAGCGCATTGTCGCCGTGCAGAGCTTCAAAGAGCTCGATCTTCCATTCGCGGCCGTCGCCACCGATCTCCTCAATGGCTCCTCATTTGTCTTTACTGAAGGGCCGCTGCGCGAGGCACTGGTCGCTTCGTCGGCCATTCCAGGACTTTTCGAGCCGATCAGGTGGCAAGGGCATTTGCTGGTCGATGGTGCGCTCACCGACAATCTCCCTGTCGACGCAGCGCGTGACCTTGGAGCAACGCTGGTCGTCGCGGTCGATGTCATGCCCCTGCCCAACGGCGCCTCCGAGCCCAAGGATCTGCTTGACATGCTTCTGCTGAGTATGAACGTCGCAGTGCACTCGGCGGCTTGTCACCCACAGGAGGCCGACCTCGTTATTACGCCCGATATCGCACGGGCATCGTACTGGGACTTCTCAGAGGCTCAGGCCGTCTACGAGGCCGGAGTGCAGGCCGCTGAAGAGGCGTTGCCCGACCTTCGCCGCATGCTTGGCCCTGGAACGCCATTGAGGCATTGAAAATGCCGATCATGATCTTTGACTCGCACGGAATTTATCGAACGAGCGTATACGCCCGATGTTTAGTACTACTCCATTTTTCGTATCAGTCGGCTACTAAAAATTCGGTGGTGTGGAAACCCAATCAAGAGCGGCTTTCGCCATGGTTGCACGACGCGATGGAGGGATATTATGGTGGTGAAGGGATAATGCGTTGGCGTGGTGCGGTGTTCTTGTACTCAAGAACGCCATGATGGGTTGAGAACAATTTTTGAAGGCAATATTTTTAATCTTTCAGGGTTGAATTCCCCATCGCTTGCGTTGACGTATGTTAACTTGTTCTAAACCCAGATACCTCGCTGCTTGCGGCGGGGAGTTGTCATTCTACAGAATCACTAAAGATCAAAGGGGTTATCGATTATTTCCAAAGAGAGCTCTTTCTGATGATCGTGAAAACCGATCCGAATGTAATGAAGATTTTCAACCCGAAAAATATCCACACCTTTTTCAGCAGCACGAAGAATAATGTGGCCCTTGTGATGGCCTAACTCTTTGGCAAGATCACCCCACTTCCTGAAGATCAGATTGGTGTAAAATTTGCCCTCACGGAGGCCTAAAACCTCAGTATCAGCAAGATCGGTGATGAGATCCGGAGCTGAAAGCAGGGACATCTCCTTTCCAATCCAGATGGTTATAATCTCACAGTGAAACGGCAGAAAAACAGAGTTTTTGATCACAAATCCTTTTTCACCGTTCTTGATTGCAGTAATAATGTTTTTCATTGTTTCAAATTTCATTGATTATCGGCGTACTCTCAATAGTTAAAAAACAGAAGCCATAAGAGAATAAAAAACGGGAGCAATATCGGCAGCGAGTACTTGTAGATATACTCCAGAAAATCCGGAACCTCAACGTCTGCCTGCGCGGCAATGTTTTTTACCATGAAATTCGGAGCGTTACCGATATAGGTTAGCGCCCCAAAAAAGACTGCCGCGACCGAGATCGCCATAAGATAAATGTCTGAGGATACATCCACTTGAACAGGGGAGGCAACTCCGGAGGCGAAGTGCCTTATATCTTCAGGAGAAGCTATATTCAGCCCAAACTTCCCTAAAGCCCCCGCAAAAAAATTCAGATAGGTTGGAGCGTTATCAAGTACTCCCGAAAGAGCCCCGGTCAACCAGTAGAAGCGAGATACAGAAAATTCAGCAGCGTATGATGAAGCGTAGTTTCCGATGAGTTCAAGAGCCGGAATCATGGTGGCAAAAATGCCTATAAAAAGAAACGCAACCTCTTTAATAGGCTCAAAGTTGAATTCATTGCCTTTAAACGCTTCATGATTTGAGAATTTATAGGCAGCAATAGCAACCATAAACATAATCAGTTCACGGATACCGAACGGCAGATGAAATAGCTCCTGAAGACTCGGAAAACCCTTTATTAATCCCGGATCAAGAAAAACCGCAATAATGATCACCGCAAGAAACAAAAAATTTCTTTTTCCTGTAATGCTGGTTCCTCCTTTTGCGTCCGCGCTCTTCGTATCACCTATTCCCGCCCTTTTGTCAAGAATTATGAAAACGACAAGAAGGCCAGCAACGGTAATGAGCCATGGCAAGAATAATTTTGGAAGCACCCAGAAAAAAGGTACCCCTTTCAAAAAGCCGAGAAACAGCGGAGGATCGCCAATAGGAGTAAGCGCACCGCCAATGTTACTGATAATGAAAATAAAAAAAACAATGTGGAACGCTTTAAGACGACCGGCATTGATACGCATATAGGGACGTATGAGCAGCATTGAGGCGCCGGTTGTTCCTACCAGATTTGAAATCGCTGCACCCACGAAAAGCACAAAAGCGTTAACCAACGGAGTCCCTCTTCGATCAATTTTGATAAGTATCCCGCCGGATACCACAAACAGGGATGAGATCAATGCGATAAAAGAGAGATACTCTTCAAGCATACGTTCGAGAATATAAAGCCCATCTTCCATCAGAAAGCCGTAGTACCCCGCAACAAGCAGGCCAAGGCCGACAGAGACCTTTGGATAGTGACGCTCCCAGAAGCGATGGAAGAGGAGTGGGCCGGTAGCTATCATCACAAGAAGTGTCACGAACGGGGTAACCAGCCAAAGCGGAGGGGGATTTTCTTCGATGATACGTGTGGCATCGACAGCTCTCGCCATAATTTCGGGCGCCTCCGCTGCCCACAAAGGCTGGCTGAAAGCGTTATGAAAGAGAGCAGTCAGAAAAACAGCAGATAGAAATATCGGTTGTTTTGTCAGTTTCATACGCAATGGGCATGTTAGAATTATGTCACTCATTTCAAAAAAAATGGTCATAATTTCTGGCCTTCCAACTGATCCGTTCCATACAGATTGAGCTGCTTGCGATAATAGGCAAAAGCCTCCTCCTGACGGACCACGCCAAGCAGTGTAGCGCTTCCGGTATCCAGCACCGGCAGCAAGTCATAATCCGAAATCTCAAACAGTTTAAGTGCTTCGTCCAGTTTTGAGGTACTATAAAGTACGGGGACATCGTTTTTCACAATGTCCTCGGCAATTAATCCAACAAGAACATCTTCTTTAAGAAGAATTCTCATCTCATCAAGACTGATAATGCCAGAAAAAAGGCCTTGATCATCAGTAACCAGAAAACTTGACTCCGGGGTATTAAAAAACACATCAATCATTGTTGCGGCAGTTTCTGACACGCTGAATTTCACGTAGTCTTTTTTCATGACTTCGGAAATATTGATATGTTCTGCCACTGAAAGGGCTATGCCAAATCCCAGCCTTACCCCCTCTTTTTCAAGCACATAGCTCTCCATGCTGTGGCGATATGCAAGCCGTGCAATCAGTGAAGAGGTAACAGCAGCAAACATAATGGGCAGTACAATCTCATATTGACCGGTCACTTCAAAGAGAATAAGAATAACGGTCAAAGGTGCCCTCATGATGCCCGCCGTCAATGCACCCATGCCAACCAGAGCATAAGCGCCCGAGCTGGCGGTTATGGATGGAAAAACCGCATGGACAATGTTGCCGAACATCCCCCCAAGCATGGCACCCATTTTCATGGCAGGCGCAAACATTCCGCCTGATCCTCCCGAACCGATACTGAGACCTGCTACGACCGGTTTGAAGAGGTAAATGCCAATCATGTTTGTCCAGCTTTCATTACCATGTACAGCATGATTGATGGCATCATAGGAAAATCCATACAGGCCGGGAAGCCAGATACAGATAACACCACTCATGAAGCCGCCGATAGCAGGCATAGCCCAAACAGGTATTTTCCATCGTTTTTCAACTCTTTGGAACCACTCCTCGATGGCGTAATAGACCTTGATGAACATCACGGCTGAAAGACCGGCGAGAATGCCCAGCAGACAGTAAAAGAGCAGCTCTGTATTCGACACCAGAGTGTATTCAGGAACCTGAAATGTTGGAGAGTTTCCCAGAAAACTTCTTGAAAGTACTGTGCCGATGACCGCAGCAATGACTATGGGGCTGAATGTTTTAACGCTGAAGTCCCCGAGCAGCACTTCAACAGCAAACATGACGCCGCCGATAGGTGCATTAAACACAGCAGCAAGACCTGCCGCAGCCCCGCAACCGAGCAGTGTACGGGTCTTGTTTGGCGAAAATCGCAGCAACTGGGCTACCGTTGAACCAATAGCTGCACCGACCTGGACAATCGGTGCCTCACGTCCACCACCACCACCTGAACCAATACTCAGTACCGATGTTATACTTTTATGAATCCATAGCTTGCGCTCAATAATACCATCATTCTGCGCAACCGCTTTGATGACTGAGGCAAGACCATGTCCAGGCCTCATTTTCAGCACAAACGCATTGTAAAGACCAACCAGCAGACCACCAAGCGCGGGGATGAAGGGAAGAATAACCATCCAGTAAGTGTCGATGACACTATTTTTACCAAATATTCGAAGGTCAGTAAAAATCATGGTACTGATCATCATAATGGCATCATGAAATACCACTGCAACATAACCGGTCAAAAGCCCAACGCATACCGCAACAAGAAGAAACGGGATATCCTGATTAAGATTGAGCTGAACCAGCAGATAATCAAGGCTCAGGCGGAAAAACTGTTGAGAATTGCCTTTGAAATATCTGCTTTTTCGAAAAAAGCTGTAGAAAAATGCCAGTACCTTTCTGCCCAACCTTCCTTTTGTGCGGTGTGAGTGTTTCATAGGTTCAATGTGCAAAAAAAGATTTACAAAAATTTATCAGAAACCTGAGATGCACTCTTTCAAGAAGATTGAAAAGCAAGCAAAGTCGGGCAGATGCTCCCCATGCAGCAGTATGCTGTGCTCGGCGCTCAGTCGCCATGTCTTACGGGTATATTGGCATCAAGATGGTAATACCGGTGTTCAAGTGCAGAAAGTAAAGCATCGTTTTATCTAATCAAATCAGTCAAGGCAATATTATATTGTGCGTCATTACCTGATCGTAACCTGTTTCAACCATGTTTTCTGACAACGCAGCATCAACTTTTTACCCACAACTCTTTAACCTGAATTATGTGCGCTTTAGAAGATGCAGGTGCGACGTGAAGTCGTGTAGGTGAATTGTTCTTTGCAGAACCAACTGTGCCGTCAGTTGGCCCCACCGACACATGCAGGAGGAGTAATCAACCTGTGTGAAGCTGTCGGGAAACGTACCCGCAGGAAACTGTAGGCGAACCCGTGAGGGAATGCTGAATCTGCCAGTAGCAGGCGGAGAGGGTCAAGGGGCAGAGTGAGATGGCTAACGTAAGTGAATCATCAATAAACATCGTGACTACAAACAAGCGCAAGCTACTGTTACGCTTGAACCAAAATGGTAAGCGGGTAGGTAAAACTTATCTGTTTCGAGTTTACACGGCCCAACAACCCCCGCCGGTGAAAAGATGGAGCCTGACTCATTCGTATATTCATTACACGGAACACGGTAAGCCCACAGATGTTCTCATTTTCTGGCGTAGAGCGCTGATCAGGATTAGAGCGCTGAACTGGATGAAGAGTCTTCCGTCGACAGTCGCCGACTGGTGCATCCTTAGACGATTCATGTCTAAGGAGTTTTTCAGGTCGTCGAAGCACATCTCCACCGCATCCTTGTCTCGATAAACCTTCATTGCCTCTACTGGATCCTTGATTCCATTGGAAAGAAGTCCTTGGAATCCTGCATACCGGCTAATGTATTGGCTTATGGCTTCGGTGTTATAAGAGACCTGCATACCGCGCTTGGGAATTTTCTTCTGGATAAAGAAATTGTCATAGGCTTTCTGGTGCGCTTTCACTGGCTTGCCTGACTCAAGTTCTTGTTTGTAATCAAGCAGTTCCCCATTAAACCGAAGTTCCCCGGCCAAAATGCATATAACCTATTGATTCCTAATGAATTATAGGCTTTTTACGTGTTTTATACCCATGTAAATTACATCAAAGTATTTGTTTTATATGGAATTAATAAATACATTAATTCCATGCACATAGATACTGTTCCAAACAGAAACTCTCGTCCCGCCATCTTGCTCCGCGAGTCTTGGCGTGAAAACAACAAAGTCATGAAACGCACCTTGGCTAACATCTCGGACTGGCCTCCGGAAAAAGTAGCTGCGTTATGACGGGTTTTGAAGAATGAGCCGCTGGTCTCTCCAAGTGAGGTCTTCACCATTGAGCGCTCATTGCCTCATGGCCACGTCGAAGCTATTCTTGAGATGATTCGTCATATCGGTCTTGACAAAATGATCGCTGCCCGACGCACTCGTGAGCGTGATCTTGTTTTGGCAATGGTCGTCGAACGTCTGATTGCA